>NZ_JBEZWO010000002.1:294655-599778 GCF_040637515.1 Streptomyces sp. NPDC029041
TCCCCCTCGCTGCCGCCCCCGACGGAGAGCCGCTCACCCGTCCCCCTCGCTGCCACCCACGGCGGAGAGCCGATCACCCGTCCCCCTCGCTGCCGCCCCCGACGGAGAGCCGCTCACCCGTCCCCCTCGCTGCCACCCACGGCGGAGAGCCGATCACCCGTCCCCCTCGCTGCCGCCCCCGACGGAGAGCCGCTCACCCGTCCCCCTCGCTGCCACCCACGGCGGAGAGCCGATCACCCGTCCCCCTCGCTGCCGCCCACGACCGAAAGCCCAACGTCCATCCCCTTCGCTGCCACCCACAGCGGAGAGCCGCTCACCCGTCCCTCTCGCTGCCACCCACGGCCAAGAGCCGCTCACCCGTCCCCCTCGCTGCCACCCACGGCCAAGAGCCGATCATCTGTCCCCCTCGCTGCCACCCACGACCGAAAGCCCAACGCCCATCCCCTTCGCTGCCACCCCGCGGCCGCCCACGGCTGAAAATCGATCAGGCATCCCCCTCGGCCTCCACGCCAGGGCGCCCCTCACCGTCCCCCGACCCGGCTCCGTCTCTGGCCGGAAACCGACCTTCTGCCTCTTCCGGGCCCACCCCACGACAGGAATCGGATCTTCCGCTACGGTCCGACGACACGCCGCACGGCCCCCGCCCCCACGCCCCGGCGACACGCGCGTGTCGTCGGGAGGCCGCCGCGCGTTAACCCGGACGGCCGACCTGCGCCGACCCGACGCTCCTGGAGTGACCGCAGTGCCCGTACCTCTCCCCCGCCAGCAGACCCTCCTCAAGGGGCTGGTCACCATCGTCCTGGCCGCCGCGTTCGCCGCCCAGGCGGTCGCGGCGCTGCTGCCCGACGTCCCGCTGCTGCTCGCCGCGACGGTCGTCTCCCTGGCCACCGAAGGCGTCCTGTACCGGTGGCAGCGCGGGGTGCTGTCGCTGTTCGCCAAGTCGCACGCGGACATCACCGTGCGCCAGGTCGTACGGGACCTGCTGCTGGTCGTGGCCCTGCTGCGGCTGGGCGAGCAGGACCAGGAGACGGTGTACGCGCCGCTGGTGGCCGGGCTGCTCCTCTGCTACGTGCTGCACTGCGCGATCCAGGCGGTCTCCGTGCTGGTGCGCCGCACCCGCACCCTGCCGGTGGTGACCCGCAACATCGACGCCTCGGCGCTGCGGCTGTCCCCGGCCCCGTCCGTGCTGCTGCGCCGCCCCGGCCACCGGCTGCTGGTGTTCGGCCTGCCGGCGACGGCCGGGCTGCTGGCCAGTACGCCGGGCGACCGTCCGGTGTACGCGGCGGCGGGCATCGCGCTCTCCCTCGCCCTCGGCCTGACCGGCCTCGGAGCGCTGCTGCTCCGCCTGCTGCCGGGCCGTCGTCCGGCGGACGAGCAGGAGGTGCTCGAGTGGTTCGACGCATGGCTGGCCGCGTACCGGCCGACCGTCGGCCTGTACTTCTCCGGCGGCGCCGCCTCGGCCTACCAGGCGAACATGTGGCTGCAGCCGCTCGCCGGCCTCGAGGGCAGGCCGGTCATCATCCTGCGCGAGCGGTTCATGGTGCAGAAGATCGCCGCGACGGACATCCCGATCGTGTGCCTGCCGAAGGTGTCGACGCTGATGCGCCTGGAGCACTCCACGCTCCAGGTCCTCATCCACCCGTCGAACTCCGGCAAGACCTCCCAGGTGCTGCGCATCCCCACCATCAGGCACACCTTCGTCAACCACGGCGAGAGCGACAAGCTGTCCTCGTGCAACCCGTACGCGAAGGCGTACGACGAGGTGTGGGTGGCCGGGCCCGCCGCCCGCGAGCGGTACGCACTGGCCGAGGTCGGGGTCGAGGACAAGGACGTCGTGGAGACGGGCCGCCCGCAGCTGGACGGCATACTGCCCTACGCGGGGCCGCCGGCCGGTCCCTGGACGACCGTGCTGTACGCGCCGACCTGGGAGGGCTGGGACGGCAACCCCGGCAACACGTCGGTGATCGCGGCCGGGGAGAACCTGGTGCGGGCACTGCTCGCCGACCCGGGCGTGCGGCTGCTGTACAAGCCGCATCCGCTGACGGGCTCGGTGGATCCGCGCGCGGGCGCGGCCGACCTGCGGATCCGGGAGCTCATCCGGGCGGCCAACCGGGAGCGCGCGGCAACGCCCCCCTCCGGCAGCGCGGAACTGGCCCGCCGCACCGCCGAGCTGGAACGGCTCACCACGTCGGTCTTCCGGTCCGGAGCCGACACCGTGGAACGGATGCTGGTGCAGACGGCACCGGAACCGGGCCGCGCACAGGCGGTGGCGCGGGCGACGGCCGCGTGGGAGGAGGCGTACTGGGCCTCGCTGCCGGCGGGTGAGCACCAGATCGTCACGGACGCCCGGCCGACGCTGTACTCCTGCTTCAACGTGTCCGACCTGCTGATCAGCGATGTGTCGAGCGTGATCAGCGACTTCCTGGCGAGCGAGAAGCCGTACGCGGTGGCCAACACCAGCGGGCTGTCCGAGGAGGCCTTCCGTACGGCCTTCCCGACGGTGGTGGCGGCGACGGTGCTGACGCCGGACGCCGCCGGGGTGCCGGGCCTGCTGGAGACGGTCCGGCACCCGGAGCACGACGAGCTGGCCGAGGCGCGAGCCGAGTTGAAGCTGCGTCTGCTGGGCCCGGCGGAGCCGACCTCGCAGGAGCGCTTCAACGAGGCCGTCCGGGCGCTGAGCGCGGAGGCCCGGGAGCACCGGGCACGGGTGACGGAGCGGCTGGCCGCGGTGCCCGGCCAGCGCACCGGGGCCGAGGTCCCGACCGCACAGCGCTGAGCACCGGACACCCCCGCGTCGGTCACGCCGCGTGCCGTACCTCGCGGGACGTCAGCACCCGGCGGGCCTTGCGCACCGCCCGGCGCACGAACGTGTCGACGCCGCCCTCGCGGTACCCCGGGAAGGCGCGGGCCTCCCGGGGCTCGGCGAGGTAGACCGAGTCGGGGACTCCGGCATCACGGTCCCGGAAATGCGGGTAGGCCAGGTACACACGGCGGCCCTTCCTCTCGAGGAGGGCCGCCGCCTGTTTCTTGCCCTTGACGAACTTCACGACGTCCAGCAGCAGTTCGGGACGCTGCTCGGCGACCAGGTGCAGCCGCAACCGCTCGTGGACCTTGAGGCGCTGGGCCACGCCCTCGGTCCAGTAGGTGTCCATCAGCGGCTTGGCGAGCTCGAACTTGTGCCGGCGGATCTCCTCGCTGTCCGTCAGGTACTTGGGCCCGAACTGCGGCAGCAGCGTGACGAGGAAGGGCCGGACCATCAGCTGGTCGCGCCGGCCGCCCGCGGGGACGAGCTCGGCGATGAGCTCCATCAGGGCCCGCGCGGAGTCGAAGCGCAGCGTGTAACTGCCGCTCTTGGTCACGTGCTTGCCGTCGTCACGGCCCACCAGGTAGTAGCAGGTGTGGTCGGCGACCACGGAGACGCCGTCCGCCCGCAGATAAGCCTCCATGGTGAACAGCGCGTCCTCGCCGGTGAACAGCGACTCGTCGAAGCGCATGCCGTGCCGGTCGAGCAGCGCGCGGCGGAACAGCTTCTGCGCGCTGAGGGTGAACTTGATGTTGGAGGAGAAGACGTCCGTCCGCTCCACCGTCCTGCCCCACATGGACTTCGGCGCCGAGCGGTTGACGCCCTCGACCTTGCCCAGCACGACGTCCGTGCCGGCACGGTCGGCCATGGCGACCATCCGCTCCAGGGCCTCGGGGCCCAGCCGGTCGTCGGCGTCGAGGAAGAACACGTAACGCCCGCTCGCCTTCCCCAGGCCCACGTTGCGGGGGCCGCTGGGGCCGCCGGAGTTCTCCTGCCGGATCACCAGCACGTGCATGGGCGCTCGCTCGGCGAACTCCTCGAGGTACTCCCCCGTTCCGTCCGTCGAGCCATCGTCCACCGCGATGACCTCGACGCGCGTCGGATCGATGGTCTGTGCCTCGACGGACGAGAGGCACTCGATCAGATACGGCATCGCTTCGTACGCACCGATGATCACACTCACATCAGGCTGCGTCACGGTCACGTTCCCCCTAGTCAATGGGATATTCCCCCCGTATCGCCTCATTCGCTACTTGATAGACGGGTGATCGAGGCAAGCGGTTGCCTCGCACACGGGTGTTAGTGGGACACGTCACACAGTGGTCCGACAGGTCCGGGAAAGAGAAAGAGTTCGGCCCCGAGGAGCTTCTCCTCGGGGCCGAACTCTTCAGTCAGCGGCGGCAGTTCAGGCCGTGCCGACACCGTCCGCCTCACCGGGGGCGGACACCCGCTGCCCGGGCACGGCGTTGGCCAGCTCGGCCTCGCTCTCCGCGAGAGCGGCCGCGTCCCGTGACTGCTGGCCGACGTTACGCGTCTCGGCCTTGAGGGCGAGGTTCGCGACGGCGGTGTTGAACTGCTCCAGCGAGGTCGGCTCGTCCGGGCCCAGCAGGTACTGCTTGAGCTCCTTGCGGTCCTCGGCCAGCGGGTCGGCGTCCGGGGCACGGACCGCGCCGAGCAGCTCGCCCAGCTCGTCGGCGCTGTTGGAGAGGATCACCGCGGCACGCACCGCCGTGTTGTTCCGCTTGAACTCCTCGACGCCCACCCCGGCGGAGTCCGTGACCGCGTACGGCTTGCCGCTCGCGATGAAGTCGGAGACCACGCTGGAGATGTCGGAGACCATCGCGTCGGAGACGTTGAAGCAGTCGTACAGCCGCGGTTCGGCGCCCGTGATGACCCGGTGCTCCCAGGACGGGAAGGAGCGCCAGTAGGCGTCGTTCCACTGGGCGCGCAGCCGGGCGACCTCCTCGTGCCGGGCGACGTCGACCAGCCCGTCACGGGTGGCCACGGCCTCGTCGCCGCGGTCGCCGCCGGAGCCGGACAGCTGGGCGAGCCGGGCCTGGATCCGGTCCAGCTCGGCCTTGGCCTGTGCCTGGGCGGCCGTGTCGGCGATGAACCGGCTGTTGATGGCGCGCTCGGCGGCGGCCTTCTGCACCAGGGCGGTGATCCGCTTGTGCGCGGCGCCGGCCTCCTTGCTGACGTTGCCGGTGAACGGGTGCGGCTTGTACAGGACACGGACCGGCGGATCGGCCGCGACCAGCTTCTTCACGATGTTCTCGCCGGCCAGCACGACCGAGGTGTTGCCCGGGTTGCCGTCCCAGCCCTCCCAGGTGGGGGCGTACAGCACCGTGGGGATGCGGCCCTCGGGCACGCCCTGCCAGGTCTGGATCGGGGCGAGCTGCGGGCGGCCGACCTCGACGATGTCGTCGTCGCGGACCCCGACGTCGGCGATGGCGTAGCGGTCGCGGCCCGCGCGGCCGGCCGTCCACACCTCGTCGTAGACCTTGCTGTACGGGTTGACGCTGGCGAGCTTGTCGCTGTCGCCGTGGCCGATGAACACGTGCTTGATGGTGGGCACGCGCAGCATGTGGATGTTCTTGCCGACGTTGGCCGCGTAGAGCGCGACGCGCACCGTGGACAGGTCCATGTTCATCAGGTGCACCCCTCCGGGCACGCAGATGACGGGGACCGTGGTGGGCGCCAGGTTGTTCAGGATGGCCCGCTCACGCAGGATGATCAGCGGCTTGGACTCCAGCTTCTCCATGGTGTCGAGCCACATGTTCACCTGGTAGGCGGAGTCCCTGGAACCGGAGAAGTACAGCACCGTCTCCGGCTTGTACTCGGCCAGCCAGTCGTCGACGGCGGCCAGGACGATCTCGGCCTTCGGCGGAATCCTCCGGCCGCGCACGAACGGCACCAGAGCCAGGACGTACAGGGTGGCCAGGGCCACCGTGATGCCGATGCCGATGAAGCCGATCAGGGACGACTTCACCTGGGCGGCGAGCAGGATGCCGACGACGGCCGCGAGGTCGAGGTGGAGCATCTTCTCGGCGGAGCGGTGCAGCAGCTTGCGCGGCGGTGCGTCCGGGATGCGGATGCGGGAGGCCAGGTCGACGTTGCGGGTGGCGACCGGCATGCGGCGGCGGTTGCGGATCAGCTGGACCAGCGCGCCGTGCGGTGCCTGCAGGCCGTAGAAGGCGATGAAGCAGGCGATCGCCCCGTAGTAGATCAGGTTGTCCGCGAGGGACAGCCTGGCCAGGAGCAGGACGAGCAGAAGCTGCCGGATCAGGAAGCGGATCGACAGGCCGGCCCGCACCTTGCCGAGGCGGTTGATCAGGTAGCTGCCCTTGCGGTGCAGATAGTGGTCCGCCAGGTACGTCACGGCGGCCGCTGCCGCGAAGGCGGGAACGCTCGGGACGAGCGCGGCCAGCATGAGGGCGGGGAAGCCCGCCACCATGAGGACCGCCGCGGCCAGCTGGGCCGCGCTGCCCACCCGGGCGACGCGAATAGCGGTGGATATCACGGAGAAACCTGCTCTTGGGAGGGGTGTGCCGGTCTTGGTTCGAGAATGCGGCTGGTCTGTGAATATTCGCGAGACTGTATGGATTCAGGCCCCTGCGAAACCCCCTGTACACGGAAACCCGTTCACAGGAGGGCGCAGAGGCCTGAATTACGGAAGTCTATTTGGCGCCAATTATTACACGCCGTCCTGCCGGTCCAGCACCGTGGCCAGGGCCTGCTCGAAGCCGGAGGCCCGGGCCGCGCCGGCCGTCGGGTCCTGCTGGCGGACGTCGATGACGTGGCCGGTGAGCTCGGAGAGCAGCACGTCGAGGGAGGTGCGGGCGACGGCCTCGGAGGACAGCAGGGACCCGGAGGGCTCCTGACCGAAGGCCTTGGTGCGCATGGGGGTGGCGGTGCGCTCGGGGTTGATGCAGTTGACGCGGACGCCGTCGCCGGCCCACTCGTCGGACAGGGCCTGGGTGAGGTTCACCATGGCGGCCTTGGTGGAGGAGTACAGGCTGTACTCGGCGCGGCCCCGGGTGTAGCTGCTGGAGGTGTAGAGCAGCAACTGGCCCTTGGTCTCGGAGAGGTACTTGTACGACGAGCGGGCGATCTGCACCGGGGCCAGGTAGTTGACCTTCAGCGCCTCCTCGATGGTGGCGTTGTCGGTCTCGGCGAGCTTGCCTATGCGCAGCACGCCGGCGGTGTTGACCACGTAGTCGATGCGGCCGGTCTCGGCGTACGCCTTGGACAGGGCGTCGTCGACCTCCTCCGGGTTCTCCACGTGGGTGCCGGTGGTGGAGCGGCCGAGGGCGTAGACCTTGGCGCCGTAGGACTCGGCGAGTTCGGCGATGTCCTTGCCGATGCCGTAGCTGCCGCCGAAGACGACGACGGTCTTGCCGGTGAGCAGCTCGCGGTAGGCCTCCTCGGAGACCTGCTCGGGCGCGGCCGTGGAGGCGAGCTGGAAGAGCTTGTCGGCGATGAAGACGTCGACGGGCTGGGTGACCTTCATGTTGTACTCGTCACCCGCGACGACGTGGATCGGCACGTCGGGCAGGTACTTGAGCACGACGGAGCAGTCGTCGGTCGCCTGGAAGTTGGGGTCACCGGCGGCGACCTCGTAGGCCCGCTTGATCGTGGACAGCTTGAACGCCTGCGGCGTCTGGCCGCGGCGCAGCCGGGAGCGGTCCGGGATCTCGGTGATGAACTCGCCGTCCTCGCCGTGCGTGCGCGTGACGATGATGGTGTCCGCGGACGGGATGGCCACGTCGACGGCCTGGTAGCGCTCCAGCGCGACGACGCAGTCGTCGATGACGCGCTGCGAGAGCAGGGGGCGCACGGCGTCGTGGAAGAGGACGTTGGCGTCCTCGCCCTCGGCCAGGCCCTCGCCCAGCGCGGCGATGGCGCGCTCGGTGGTCTCGTTCCGTGTGGAGCCGCCCTCGATGACCTTCGAGACCTTCTTGAATCCGGCCTTCGCGACAATCTTCTCGATGTCGGGCACGTAACCCGGCGCCATCAGCACGATGACGTCGTCGATCGAGTCGGTGTTCTCGAAGGTGGTCAGCGTGTGCTCGATGACTGCCTTGCCGGCGATCTTCAGCAGCTGCTTGGGGATCGACAGACCCACGCGCTGACCGGTGCCACCGGCCAGGATCACTGCGGTGGTACGGGGCTTGGCTATGTGCTGGGACACAGGTGACCTACCTTGGGGCGACAGGGAACTCGGAAATGGTCCCACTTGTGGTTACCGCGATGCAAGGTGAGCGCCCTCCACCGCATATGTGCGCGCCACCTCTCATTCACCTGACGGCACTGGTGATTGCGGACGGTTGCGCGAGCCCCGGTGAATTGCGCTGTGAGTAACTGCACAGAAGCTCAGGGGCCGCGGAGCCGCGCGGGACAGCGGTGACCGGGGGCCTTCCCGGGTTCCTCGGACGATGTCCAGTGCACGGTACGCCCTTTGGGGGCGCCCCGCGTACCGCGCCCGCCGCCCGCGGGACCCGGCACGTGGGTCCCGGTGCGCGGATCTCCGCTTCCCGGTGCACACGGCTGCACGCGTTCTTCATGACGGCCGGCCGCGAATACGGCTCCCCCGGCGGCCCATTGCCAGGGAATTCCTGGTTGCGATCGCGCAGCATTTCGGTCTCGGCGAGCGCAATACACCGCAAATCCGGGCCGGACTTCTCACCCGGCCGGCCCGCCCCGTACGGCGAGGAGCCCGGCACTCACGGGGAGTACCGGGCTCACTCGCTCGCAGTCCGGGTCAGACGACCTCGACGCCGGGCCGGCCCGCCTCGACCCTCAGCCGGGCCAGCGTGCTGGGCGTCGCGGTGGGCCGCCGTACCGTGTCGACCACCCTGACCTGGGCGTCGATGCCGTCGCGGCGGACGTCGAAGAGGTGGTAGCCGCGGTGGGCGTCGAGCAGCTTCCAGTGCGGGTTGTCCGGGCGCCTCGGGTCCCACTCCTTGCGGAAGGCCTCCTGGTCCTGGTCACCGTTGCTGGAGATGGAGGTGCCGACGAACTCGGCGCCGACGACCTCCGAGTCCGGGTCGGCGTAGTCCTCCTTGAGGTCGCTGATCATCGTCAGGTGCCGGTCCCCGGAGAGCACCACGGGGTTGCGGACCTGCCGGAACTCCTCCAGGAACGCGTTGCGTTCGGCCTGGTAGCCGTCCCAGGCGTCGTAGAACCAGAGCTTGCCCTCGCCGGCCTTGAGGTCCGTCTCGGCCATCATGATCTGGGAGGCGATGAGGTTCCAGCGGGCGGGCGAGTCCTGCAGCCCGTTCAGCAGCCACTGCTTCTGCCGCGCGCCGAGCATGGTCAGCGAGGGGTCCTGGGCGCCTTCCTGGCTGGTGGCCTGGTCGCTGCGGTACTGACGGGTGTCCAGGACGTTGAGCCGGGCCAGCCGGCCGAACTCCAGGCGGCGGTACATCCGGATGTGCGGTCCGTCCGGGACGGCGGTGGCACGGACCGGCATGTGCTCGTAGAACGCCTGGTACGCCGCCGTCAGCCGGGCCACGAACGCGTCGTGCGGCTGCTTGTCCGGGTCCTGCGGGATCTCGCCGGCGAAGTCGTTGTCCACCTCGTGGTCGTCGAAGGTCACCACGAAGGGCGCGCTCGCGTGCATCGCCGCGAGGTCGGGGTCGGTGCGGTACTGGGCGTACCGGTTGCGGTACTGGACGAGGCTGAAGGGCTCACCGGTGCCCTCGTGCCGCCGCAGGGCCGTCGCCGAGGGCGTGGACTCGTAGATGTAGTCGCCGACGAACACCACGACGTCCGGGTCCTGGTCCAGCATGTCCGCGTAGGGCGTGAAGTAGCCGTGCTGCCAGTTCTGGCAGGAGGCGAGGGCCATCCGCAGGGAGCCGCGGGAGCTGTGGGGGTGGGGCGCGGTACGGGTGCGGCCCACGGGCGAGATCTGACCGTCGGCGCGGAAGCGGTACCAGTACGTACGGCCCGCACGCAGCCCGCGTACGTCCACGTGAACGCTGTGCCCGTACTCGGGCAGGGCCTGGGCGGTGCCGCGCCGTACGGGCTTTCTGAACCGGGGGTCCTCCGCGAGCTGCCACTCCACCGGCACCACCCGGTCGGGCATCCCGCCGCCGTTCAGCGGGTCCGGGGCGAGCCTGGTCCACAGCACGATGCCGTCCGGGAGCGGGTCGCCCGAGGAGACGCCGAGGCTGAACACACCGTCCGGCAGTGGCGTCTCCGCGGCGCGGGCGGCAGCCGGGAGCCACAGCTGGGCGGAGGCCGCCGCGCCGAGCACGGCGGCGCCCGCGGTCAGAAAGCGGCGTCGGTCGGGGGATACTGCTCCGGTCATCGGCTGACTCCCTTACCTCGCTGGCCACATGGACACGGGGAAGCTTCACGCTCGCGGGCGGTCCGCCCGCTGAACGACGGGGTTCGCGTACATGACAACTAAGCAGACAAAGAGAGACTCGCCGCCAGCATCGGAACAAGCCGTTGCCGGGGCGAGTCTGACAGGTGATCAGTGACGGGTCAGCGGGCGAAACCCCTACCGAGGGAGGAGCCGCTCGGGACCGTGCCGAGGGTGCCCGCGCCGAAGCTGACCGAGCCGGTCGCGGTGGGGGTGTTCACCGGGTTGGGGAACGCCCAGACGCCGCCGTCCCGGTTCTCGCCGGTGGCGCCGGCGAACAGTTCGGCCCGGCCGTCGCCGTTGACGTCGAGCAGGTTGGTGTCGCCGCCGAAGAAGTCGTTCCGCTCCGCCGTGCCCGGGACGTTCTCGGTGTTCTGGTTCATGCTGTAGGCGCCCTCCCCGGTGAGCCCCTTCCTGCCACCGCGCAGGACGGTGACCTGGCCGGCCGCGTACACCTCCCCGAGGTCCTCGCTCGCGCTGCCGGTGGAGATGTCCGCGTAGCCGTCGGCGTTGACGTCGCCGACGGAGATGCTCCCGCCGAAGCCGTCGGACCACTCCGAAGTTCCGGGCACACCCGGGGTTTCCTGGGTGATGATCGTCGTACGCGAGGTGTCGGGTCCGGCGGCCGAGCCGTGCACCACGCCGATCTGACCGCCCTTCAGCAGCGGGTCGTCGAGATCGACCTCGCCGAAGCCGTCGTTCGGGCGGCCGATGACGAGGTCGGCGTACCCGTCCTTGTCCACGTCCCCGACGCCGAGGCTCTCGCCGCCGCGCATGCGGGTGCCGTCGGGGTTGTTCACCGGCGCGGGCGCGCTCAGGCCGTCGTGGGTGCCCCGCAGGAAGACCGCGCGCCGGTGCCTGTAGTCGGGGTCGTGCATGTCGTCGTCGCTGACGTCGTGGATGAGCGCGACCAGGTCCGTGATGCCGTCGTGGTCGACATCCCCGGCCGCCACGTCGTCCGTGACGTACGCGGGCTCGATGGCCAGGGTCCGGCTCTTCGCGGCGCCCGTGGTGCGGTCGAACGGGCCGGACAACAGGCGGTTGCCGGTGGCGAGGTCCAGATGGCCGTCGCCGTCGAAGTCACCGAGCGCCGGGGTCTCGGGGTCGACCCGGTCCTCCTCGGTTCCGGTGGCGACGGCGGTACCGCCGGACAGGCCCCGCTTCCCGCCCCACAGCACGGCGAGCGTACCGGCGCGGGTGACCTCCCCGACGCTCTCGCCCGGGGCGCCCACGACCAGGTCGGCGCAGCCGTCACCGTCGAGGTCACCGGCGGCGAGACCGTCGCCGTAGTCGTCGTTGGTCTCCGCGGTACCGGGTATGCCCGGGGTGTTCTGGCTGATGACCTGCTTGCGGGTGAGATCGAGGCCCTTGGCCGAGCCGTACACGACGGCCACGTATCCGGCCTGGGCCTGCCCGTCGACCTTGCCGCGCGAGGCGGCGACGGCCAGGTCCTGGAAGCCGTCACCGTTGAAGTCGTCCTGGAGCTTCTTGGCGACGGACGGGGCGGCCGGGGCGGCGTGCGCGGCCACCGGGGTGGTCACGGCCGCGACGACGGCGACGGCCGCGGCGACCGCTCGGCCGGCCCTGCGCTTGCTCATGGACTGGGGCACGTCAACTCCGTTGATCTGCTGGGCAGTTGGTGTGCGGTGAGGAACAAGATCCTCACCGCACCGCCCTGTACGACTCACCGGAGAACGACTTGGTTGCACCCAAGTCCGTTGCACGTTCGCTTTTTGTTAACTCAGAACGGCTCGAAGTCGTCGAACTCCTGCTGCGCTTCGTCCCGCTCGGCCTGTCGGTCCTTGCGGCGCTGCGCGGCCGGACGCTCGCCCTCGAACCGGTGGTCCTCACCCCGTCGGCCGAGCATCTCCGCCCCGGCCGTCATGGACGGCTCCCAGTCGAAGACGACCGCGTTGTCCTCGGGGCCGATGGCGACGCCGTCACCGCCCCGGGCGCCGGCCTTGACCAGTTCCTGTTCGACACCGAGCCGGTTGAGCCGGTCCGCGAGGTAGCCGACGGCCTCGTCGTTGTTGAAGTCGGTCTGGCGCACCCAGCGTTCGGGCTTCTCGCCGCGCACCCGGAACAGGCCGTCGGCCTCGCGCGTCACGGTGAAGCCGGTGTCGTCGACGGCCTTGGGCCGGATCACGATCCGGGTGGCCTCTTCCTTCGGCTTCGCCGCCCGGGACTTCGCCACGAGCTCCGCGAGCGCGTACGACAGCTCCTTCAGGCCCATGTGCGCCACGGCCGACACCTCGAACACCCGGTAGCCGCGCGCCTCGAGGTCGGGCCGCACCATCTCGGCCAGGTCCTTGCCGTCCGGTACGTCGATCTTGTTCAGTACGACGATCCGCGGCCGGTTGTCCAGCCCGCCGTACTGCCGCAGCTCCTCCTCGATGATGTCGAGGTCGGAGACGGGGTCGCGCTCGGACTCCAGCGTCGCGGTGTCCAGGACGTGCACGAGCACACTGCACCGCTCCACGTGCCGCAGGAACTCCAGGCCCAGGCCCTTGCCCTGGCTGGCCCCGGGGATCAGCCCGGGCACGTCGGCGATCGTGTAGACCGTCGAACCGGCCGTGACGACACCGAGGTTGGGCACGAGGGTGGTGAAGGGGTAGTCGGCGATCTTCGGCTTGGCGGCGCTCAGCACCGAGATCAGCGACGACTTGCCCGCGCTCGGGTAGCCGACGAGGGCCACGTCGGCGACGGTCTTCAGCTCCAGGACGACGTCCCGCAGGTCCCCCGGCTCGCCGAGCAGCGCGAACCCGGGCGCCTTGCGCCGCGCGGAGGCCAGCGCCGCGTTGCCGAGCCCGCCCCGGCCGCCCTGCGCGGCGACGTACGACGTGCCGTGCCCGACCAGGTCGGCGAGGACGTTGCCCGCCTTGTCGAGTACCACCGTGCCGTCCGGCACCGGCAGGACGAGGTCCTGGCCGTCCTTGCCGAAGCGGTTGCCGCCCTCGCCGGGCTTGCCGTTGGTGGCCTTGCGGTGCGGGGAGTGGTGGTAGTCGAGCAGCGTGGTGATCGACTGGTCGACGGTGAGGATCACGTCCCCGCCGCGCCCGCCGTTGCCGCCGTCCGGCCCGCCCAGCGGCTTGAACTTCTCACGGTGGACGGAGGCACAGCCGTGGCCTCCGCTACCCGCGGCGACGTGCAGCTCGACGCGGTCCACGAAGGTGGTCATGGTGTGTGCCTCCAGGTGCGTACGTATGTGTACGGGGTTCTACGGGGTTGTTCTCTGCGTAACACGCGAAAGGCGGACCCGCTTCCCGTGAGGGAAGTGAGGTCCGCCTCGCGAAAGTGTCCGATCAGGCGACCGGAACGATGTTCACGACCTTGCGGCCACGGTGGGTGCCGAACTGCACCGAACCGGCCTCGAGGGCGAACAGCGTGTCGTCGCCGCCACGGCCCACGCCGGCGCCCGGGTGGAAGTGGGTGCCACGCTGACGGACCAGGATCTCACCCGCGTTGACGACCTGACCGCCGAAGCGCTTCACGCCGAGCCGCTGGGCATTGGAGTCGCGACCGTTCCGGGTGGACGATGCGCCCTTCTTGTGTGCCATTTCTCCTCAGTCCCTTACTTCGCAGCCGTGGGGATCTCAGTGACCTTGATCGCCGTGTACTGCTGGCGGTGGCCCTGGCGACGGCGGTAACCGGTCTTGTTCTTGTAGCGCAGAATGTCGATCTTCTGGCCCTTGTGGTGGTCCACGACCTCGGCCTGGACCTTGATGCCGGCCAGCACCCACGGGTCGCTGGTCACGGCGTCGCCGTCGACAACGAGCAGGGTCGAGAGCTCGACCGAGTCGCCAACCTTGGCAGTGGAAATCTTGTCAACCTCAACGATGTCGCCGACAGCAACCTTGTGCTGGCGACCACCGCTGCGCACGATGGCGTACACGCGGAACTCACTCTCTCGCTCGGGAAACGGCACCCCCGCAGGCCAGCCGCCCGACTCAGCGAGCAGCCTCTCCTGGCGCCCGGCGCCCGGAGGATGAAGGTTTACGGGGATGTGACGTGTCAGTCGACACGCCGACGGTCAAGGTTACGGGGCCGCGGCCGAAGGGGTCAAACCGAGCCGGACCCGCCACCTGTGCGACCGGTCACGCCGGTCGCGTCCCCGGGGCGTACGCGGGGTTCGCGTACGCCCCGGGGACGTCGGGGCCGGTCAGCCCTCGTCGGTGGAGGCCGAGACGGAGGCCCCGGAGGACTGCTCCGCCGCGACCGTCTTCTTCGACGTGGTCTTCTTGGCGGCGGTCTTGGTGGTCTTCGCCGCCTTCTTGGCCGTCGTCTTCTTGGCGGCGGTCTTCTTCGCCGCCGTCTTCTTGGTGGTGGCCGCCTTCTTCGCGGTGGCCTTCTTGGCCGTCTTGCGGGCCGTCTTCTTGGCGGGGGCCGACTCGGCGGCCTCCTCCGTGACGGCACCGTCGAACGCGGGCGCCGCGGCGGCCGGCTCGGATGCGCCCTCCTCGGACGCGGCCGACGGGACGACCACGACGGCCGTCTCCTCGGACGCCGTGGACGCCGTGGGCTTGCGCACGGCACGACGCCGCGGACGGGCCGGGGCGGCGCTCTCGGCGGGCACCTCGGCGACCGGCTCGGCGACCGGCTCGGCGGCCTCGGACGGTGCGGCCTGCTCGGGCGCCTCGGCTGCCTCGGCCACCGGGGCGGTCTCAGCGACGGTCACCACGGTCGCCTCGGCCCCCGCCGGGGAACCGGCCGGAGCGGACACCTTGCGGGTGGCCCGCCGCCGGGTACGGCCCTTGGGCGCGGCTTCCTCGACCGGAGCGGCCTCAGCCTCCTGGGAGACCTGAGGGGCCGACGGGGCCTGCGCGGCCTCGACCACCGGGTCCTCCACGGCCATCGGCTCGGCCTGCGCCTCGGCGGCCGGTTCCGGCTGCACCGGACGGGCGACCTCCTGCTCGGCGGTCACGTCCTGCGCCGTCGGCACCTCGGCCTCGGCCTGCTCGGCCCTGCCCCGGCCGCGCCGGCTCTTCTCCCTGCCCTGTTCGGCCTTCGGCTCGGCGGCCTCACCGCGCGGGGAACCCGCCGGAGCCGACGCCCGGCGGCTCGCCCGGCGCCGCGACCGTCCACGGCCGGCCGCGGCCTCCGCCTCGGCGGCGCTGCTGTACAGCTCCTCGTCGGGCTCGAAGGCCGGCTCGGGCAGCGCGAGCGGCTCGGCGGCCTCGGCGACGACCTCCGCCTCGGTCTCCGCCTCCTGCTCGGCGGTCTCGGCGGTGTCGACGGCCGCCTCGTGCACGTGCGGCTGCTCGGCGGCACCGGCACGGGCGCGCTTCTTGCGCTTGCCGCCGCCCCCGGGGGCCGTCGGCTGCTCCATGTGGACGATGACACCGCGCCCGTTGCAGTGGACGCAGGTCTCGGAGAAGGACTCCAGCAGTCCCTGCCCGACCCGCTTGCGGGTCATCTGCACGAGGCCCAGCGAGGTCACCTCCGCGACCTGGTGCTTCGTACGGTCACGGCCCAGGCATTCGAGCAGGCGCCGCAGCACCAGGTCCCGGTTGGACTCCAGCACCATGTCGATGAAGTCGATGACGATGATGCCGCCGAGGTCGCGCAGCCGCAGCTGGCGCACGATCTCCTCGGCCGCCTCCAGGTTGTTCCTGGTGACGGTCTCCTCGAGATTGCCGCCCTGGCCGGTGAACTTGCCGGTGTTGACGTCGACGACGACCATCGCCTCGGTCCGGTCGATGACCAGCGAACCGCCGCTGGGCAGCCAGACCTTGCGGTCCAGGGCCTTGGCGAGCTGCTCGTCGATCCGGTACGTGGCGAAGACGTCGACCTCGGAGGTCCACTTCGACAGCCGCTCGGCGAGGTCCGGCGCGACGTGCGAGACGTAGCCGTGGATGGTCGACCACGCCTCGTCACCGCTGACGACGACCTTGGAGAAGTCCTCGTTGAAGATGTCGCGCACGACCCGGACGGTCATGTCCGGCTCGCCGTACAGCAGCGTCGGCGCGTTGCCGTTCTTGGCCTTCTTCTGGATGTCCTCCCACTGCTGCTGCAGCCGCTCGACGTCCCGGCGCAGCTCGTCCTCGCTCGCGCCCTCGGCGGCGGTGCGCACGATGACGCCCGCGTCCTCGGGGACGATCTTCTTGAGGATGGTCTTCAGCCGCGACCGCTCGGTGTCGGGCAGCTTGCGGCTGATGCCGGTCATGGAGCCCTCGGGCACGTACACGAGGTAGCGGCCGGGGAGGGAGACCTGGCTGGTGAGGCGGGCGCCCTTGTGGCCGATCGGGTCCTTCGTCACCTGGACGAGCACGGACTGGCCGGACTTCAGGGCGGACTCGATGCGGCGCGGCCCGTTGGCCATGCCCAGCGCCTCGAAGTTGACCTCACCGGCGTACAGGACGGCGTTGCGGCCCTTGCCGATGTCGATGAAGGCGGCCTCCATCGACGGCAGCACGTTCTGCACCTTGCCGAGGTAGACGTTGCCGACGTACGAGGTCGACTGCTCCTTGTTGACGTAGTGCTCGACGAGCACGTTGTCCTCGAGGACGCCGATCTGCGTGCGGTCGCCGTGCTGGCGGACGACCATCACGCGCTCGACGGCCTCGCGGCGGGCCAGGAACTCGGCCTCGGTGATGATCGGGACCCGGCGGCGGCCCTGCTCACGGCCTTCGCGGCGGCGCTGCTTCTTGGCCTCCAGACGGGTCGAGCCCTTGATGGACTGCACCTCGTCGGACGGCTCCGCCTTGGGGCGGGGCTCGCGGACCTTGACGACCGTGCGCTCCGGGTCGTCGTCGGAGGGCTCGGAGTCGGTGCCGGAGTCACCGGCACGGCGGCGGCGGCGACGGCGCCGGCGGCTGCTGCTGGAGCCGCCCCCGCCGGACTCGTCGCGGTCGGCGGCGTCGTCGGAGTCCTCGTCGTCCTCCTCGGCGCCGTCCTCTGCTTCCTGCGCGGCGGCCGGCTCGGACTCGGCGTCCGGGCCCTCGCCGCCCTCGCCGTCGAAGTCGGCGGACTCGCCGCGCCGGCGGCGGCGACCGCCCCGGCGACGGCGGCGGCGCGAGCCGGTGCCCTCGGACTCGTCCTGCTCGTCGCCGTCGACCTGGTCCTCGGCGGAGTCGTCGGCCTCCTCCGCCTCCTCGGCGGTGGTGTCGGCGGCGGTCTCCGGGGCCTGGGCCTCGGGCTCGTCGGCGGCACCGCGGCGACGGCGGCGGCGACGCGAGCCGCCGCTCTGCTCCTCGCGCTGGGCCTCGGCCGGCGCGGACTCCTCGGCCTCCTGGGGCTGGTGGGGCTCCTCCGCGGCCGCCTCGGCGGCGGCAGCGGCAGCGGCCCGCTCCGGCGTCTGGAACTGGGGCTCGGTGAAGACGGGCGCCTGGAACAGCGCGACGGCGGGCCGCTTCGGACGCGAGGACGACTCGCTCTCGCCGTCGGCCGCATCCGCGGACACCCGAGCGGCGGCCTTCGAGGCCCTCCCGCCCTTGGCGGGCTGCGCGGGCTCGGCGAAACCGCCGGCGGCCCGGCGCACGACCCGGCGGCGGCGACGCGGACCGGTCTCCTCGACCGGCTCGGCCGGCTCGGCGGCCGTTTCGGCAGGGGTCTCGGCGGAGACCTCGGCAGCGCGGGCGGGCTCGGCGGCAGCGGGCTCGCCCGCGGCGGCCTCGGCAGCGCGGACGGGCTCCGCGTCGGGGCTCTCGGTCACGGACGGCTTCGCCTCCTCGGCGCTCGCCTTCGCCGCGTCGGCGGCGGAAGGCGCCCCGGCGGGCGCGGACGCCCGCCGCGAGGCACGCCGGCGTGTCCGACGCGGAGCAGCCTCTTCAGTGGTCTCGGCACCTTCGGCGGCGCCGTCGGTCACGACGGCCGGCTGCGGGGCCTCGACTGCGGCCGGTTCCGGGGCCACCACGGTGGTCTCTGCCTTCTCGGCGGTCTCGGCCGTCTCTGCCGTCTCCGCGGGGGCGGCGGTGGGCGAGGTCACGGTGCGGGTGGCGCGGCGCCGGGTGCGCTTGGGGGCGGCGTCCTCGGACACCTCGGCGGGCGCGACAGGGGTGGCGGCCTCGGCCGGCTCGGCGGCGGGGGCGGCGGTCACCGGGACCACGGTCTCGGCGGCCTCCGCGGCTTCCGGAGCGCCGGCGGGCGCCGAGGCACGGCGCACGGCGCGCCGCCGCTTGGGCGGGGCGGGCGCGGCGGCCTCGTCACTCTCGACGGCCTCGGGGGCCTGGGCCGCCTCGGCAGCGGCCTCTTCGACCTCGTCGGTCCCTACGGCCTCAGCGGCGAGGTCTTCGGCCTCGGCGGCCGGTATGGCCGGAGCGACGGTCTCCGCCGGCGCGTCCGAGGAGGCACCGGTGGGCGGGCCCGCCGGGCGGGACGCGGCACGGCGCCGCCGGCGGGGCGGCAGGGTGTCGCTGGGGGTGTTCTGGTCGGAGCCCGTGGAGGACTCTGCGGGTTCGGTCGGTTCGAGCATGCGGGCTTGTCTCCCGTCAGGCTCCCGGGCGCCGCGCCTGGTCCGGCGAAAGCCGGTGACGTCCGCGGCGCGCGCTGTGCGCGTTCGCCGCCGTCCGGGGCGCGGGCGCCGCACGGGAGCTCTCTGTGTCCTGTCTCGCCGGTTCCGTACGCCGAATGCGTACGGCCTGGCGAAAGTCTTCTGGTCGGTGCGCTGCCCGACCCAGGTGGCTCCCGAGTCCGAGGGCGGCGCTACGACGTCCGTCCCTACGCGGGACCTTCCTTACGCCGACGCCGTCGCGGTGGCAGTCGGTTCGGCCGTTGGGTGGGCCTCGACTGCCTCGCGGTCGGGCGCGAGCGGGTCGGTCACCGTGCCGGTCTCTTCATCGAACAGCCCCTGCGCCAGCCTGGTCACCGCTGCGGGGACCGGCGGCGCCAGGTCGGCCACGGCGCGGAGACCGGACAGGACGTCGTCGGGTCGTACGGCAGGCGTCACGTGCCGAACAACCAGCCGCAGTATCGCACAGGGCTGGTCGGTCGGCCTATCAGCCTGCGAACTGTGCGTTTCCGTGAGGTCGCGGACCTCGAGGCTCGCCACGGCGGCGCGGGCGTCGAACGTGCGGACGCCGTTCTTGGCGAGGCGCTGGACCTCGACCTTCTCGGCCGCGTTGAAGGCGTCCGCCGCCCGGCGGGCCTCCTCCGGCGGCACCCCGTCCAGCCTGAGCTCCCACACGGAAGCCGTCAGCCGGTCGGCGAGTCCCGAGGTGCGGGCCTCGACCGCGTCGGTGATGTCGAGCCCGGTGGGCAGCGACTCGTCGAGAAGGGCCCTGAGCTGCTCCGGGTCGCGGGGCGCGGTGAGCGCGATCTCCAGGTATTCCGCCTCACTGCCCGTGCCGGTGGGTGCGGCATTGGCGTACGACACCTTCGGGTGCGGTGTGAAGCCCGCCGAGTAGGCCATCGGCACCTCGGCACGGCGCAACGCACGCTCGAAGGCGCGCTGGAAGTCACGGTGGCTGGTGAACCGGAGGCGGCCGCGCTTGGTGTAACGCAGTCGGATGCGCTGCACCGCGGGTGCGGGCGGCGGGCCTTCGGGCTGTCGCTTGCCCAGTGTCGTTCAGTCCTTCGTGAGAGCGGTCGTGCTGCTACCAAGAGTACGTGCCTCGCGTCCCGAAGGTTCCCCGCGGTCGGCGAGCCGGGGCCGGTGCGGCTCGCCGAACAGCATCCGCCGGAAGTCGGCACGGGCCTGGCGTACGGATTCCCGGGCGGCGGCCACTGCATGCCGGGTGGCCCGCCGCACAGCGCGGGCGGCGTCGGCGGCGGGACGCAGGACGGTGTCCCGGACGACGTGCCCGACGGGTGTGAGCACGCTGCGGTACACCCACCGCACCGGCTCGACGAAGATCCACCGGAAGAGTCTCCCGAGGAACCGCCCGACGGTGAGCGAGATGTGCCCGGCGATGCGCCAGGCGTGACCGAGGGCGTCCCGCACCTCCCGCCCGATGACGGCGAGGACGCGTCCGACCGGTGTGAGGGCCCACCGCCACAGGGCGAGCGCGGGCAGGACGAGCAGGATGCGGGCGATCCAGTAGAGGGCCATGCCGACGCCGGTGACGGCCGCGTTCACCAGCCACACCAGCCCCTTGCCGCACCAGGCGACCGCGCGGCCGACGGGCGCGAGCACCCAGGTGTACAACCAGACGGCCGGTACGACGACGAGGTACTTGGCGAGCCAGGACACGACCGTCCAGACGCCGATGCCGAGCGCGGCGAGCACGGCGCCGAACCCCTTCAGGACCCACAGCAGCGCGTGTCCGACGGGCGTGAGGAGGTACGCGTAGGTCCAGCCGAGCGCGGCCCCGAAGCCCCGGGCGACCCAGGCGATCGCGTGCCCCACCGGGGTCAGCACGGAGCGGTAGAACCACACCAGAGGCACGACGACGAGGACGTTGCCGAGCCAGCCGAGGGCCTGGCCCACCGGGACGACCACGTAGCGCCACAGTGCGACGAACGGCCAGACGAACACCGCACGCCCGAGCCACAACAGCGCTCGCCCCAGCGGCCGGAGCAGCGCGTCGTTCAGGAACCGCCCGGTGACGACGAGCGCGTCCCACACCATTCGCACGGGGACGACCAGGACGAGCACGATGATCCGTACCGGGATCCGGATGGCGACGGCGAGGCAGCCCTCGGGGGCTTGCGGCTCGCGCTGGGCGGGTGGCTGCGGCTCGCGCCGTACGGCCGGCCGGGCCGGCCGCTTGTGCAGATCGACCCGCGCCTCGGAACCCTCGCGGGGACGCTTCTCCAGATCCATACCGTCGTAGACGCTCTCAGTGGCCCGTCCGGATCCAGCACCGCACAGTCCCGCCCCGTTCTCCCGCGATTCCTCCACTCGGCGGCAAGATCATACGAAACAGGCCCGGGTGGCCCGCGCCTGGAGCAGCGGGGCGCACCGCGGATCACCGGAGGCTCGCCGCGGCACTCCGGGCGTGGGCACGCGCCGCTTTCCGTCAGGCCATGGCCTGGCCCGCCTCCTCCGCCTCTTCCGCCTCTTCCGCCTCTTCCGCCTCCCAGCGCAGCAGATCCCCCGGCTGGCACTCCAGCGCCTCACACAGTGCGGCGAGGGTGGAGAAGCGGACCGCCTTGGCACGGCCGTTCTTGAGGACCGCCAGGTTGGCGGGGGTGATGCCCACGCGTTCCGCCAGTTCCCCCACCGACATCTTGCGTTTGGCCAGCATCACGTCGATGTCGACGGCGATCGGCATCAGATGACCTCTTCCAGCTCTGCCTGCATCTGGGCCGCCTCCCTATCGCGTGCGACGGCCTGTGCGAGCAGCATCCGCAGCACGAGCACGACCAGCGCGACGCCGAGCACCGCCACCACGACCCCGCACAGCAGAAGGACCACCCCCGGAGCGACGGCCTCTCCGGGCGCGAGCACGACCGCGAGCGCGAAGACCAGCAGGGCGGCCGCCACGAACGCGCCGATCACGACGTGCACATAGCGGAAGGCGGCCGTGGAGAACACCGTCCCGCGGCGCACCATCGTCACCAGCCGCCACACGCAGACCACGACGACCTGGGCCGTCACGATACCCAGAACCGTGATCACGAGGATCGGGGTGCGCAGGTAGGCGTATTCGGCCCTGAGGCCGTTCATGTCCGCGGCCAGCAGCGGCACCATCACCACTTGTACGAACAGCGACCCTGCGAGCAGCACCACGAGCACCCCACGCAACGCCGCCACGGCCAGCTTCCCCATTGCCACCCCTTCGATCGTCCTGCGATGGAAATCTATCGAGATTCGATAGGAGGCACAAGGGGCGGCCCTTGCGTGCCTCGGCCACGTCGGGCGCCCTGCCCGGGTGTGCGACACGTGTCACCGTGGCAGGAGGTATGCATGCCCGGCACCGGACCGAGGAGGACGACAGTGGACTGGCGCGTGTTCGCACGGGAGATGGCCTCCATGGCGCGCGACCTGCTTGCCCAGGAGACGGTCGGCGCCACGCTCGAGCGCATCACCAGGGCCGCCACCGAGCGCGTGTCGGGATGCGATGCGGCCGGCATCCTCCTTCTGCACGGCAAGAGCGTGGAGACACTGGCGCCCACCGACGACCTGGTCGTCGAGAGCGACCGGCTCCAGGAGCGCCTCGCGGAGGGCCCCTGCTTCGACGCGGCCCGGACCAGCACCGGGGAGCGCGTCTTCCGCATCGCCGACTTCACCGCCGAGCAGGACCGCTGGCCCGCCTACGCCGACCGGGCCCGCGAACTGGGTGTGGGCAGCATGATGGGCTTCCTGCTGTACACCGAGGACGAGGACCTGGGCGCGCTCAACCTCTACTCGCACCGGCCCGGGGCCTTCACGGACGACAGCGAGACCGCCGGCTGGCTGCTGGCCTCGCACGCGGCGGTGGCCTTCTCCAGCGCCCGCAGCCACGCCCAGATGGAGCAGGCACTGGCCACACGCCACACCATCGGTGAGGCCATGGGCATCCTCATGGGCAGCCACCGCCTCACCGAGGAGCAGGCGTTCGACGTACTGCGCCGCTACTCGCAGGAGAAGAACGTCAAGCTCCGCGAGGTCGCCCGGCGGGTCTGCGCGGAGGGTCGCCTGACCTGACGGCTCCCCCAGCACACATTCTGAACTGGGGGAACCTGGCCGGGTCGATCCCCCGGGGGAGCGTCACCAACTCGACCTCCTCTGCGGGTCCCCCTCAAAACGGCCCTCTCACCTCCCATGCCGCCCCGCCTGAAGTGCGACGTGATCTTCGCAGCCGTCCCGCCCCCTCTTTCGGCTGAGCCAGGGGGCGGAACCGACAATTCCTGAGGCCGCCGAAGAAAGTCACCGACGCGGTGGAATGACTTCGCTCGCGCGTCGCCCGAGAAAGCCGCGAAATTACATCGCGCCGCGGGGAAAGCGTCATTTTCCAGGCCTGGCTCACCTGCCCGTGAACCGAGGAGTACGGCGTGCGTTGCGCCGGGCGCGCGTGCTGCCGAACCGTCGGACATCGAGCTGCGACCGCCGACGGGCCAAGCCGCGCTCGACACCTGGTGGGCAGCCGCCCGTTGCGGGAGGGCCGGATGCGGCATCCGCGACACGTCAGCGCACCGGATCACGTTATCCGCAACAATGAAGCGATCGTCCATGCACAATGGAGCGCAGAGAACCATCTCGAAGCCTTTTGGGCAGATCGAGAACTGTTACGCCCAGTCCGTCACCGACTGGAGCGCCCATCCTCCTCGGCCCGGAGCACAGCGGTGGGACAGGGAATTCAGTAAAGACGCCCTCGCTGCGGAACCAATCGGACTCCGACACGGTTTTCTGCCCCACGGGCGAAACTTCTCCGCCCGCCGATGTCGGATGGAGAGCGTTCGCAAGCACTCAACCGGGAGGCCTCATGACCCAGGCCCCGCCTCCTCCTGCCGGAGGCCTGTCGCAGGGAGCCCTGCTCATCGTCATCGCCATGCTGATCGGCCTCTTCACAGGCCTCGCGGCGGGCGTGCTGGCCGTTCTGCTCCACGCGACGGTCCTCGACGCGGCGAAATGGGCAGGCGGCACGTTCATCGCCGTCACGATGCTGCTGTTCAAGATCCGCGAACTTCTGCGCTGACACACCCTCCGCCTGCTGTCGGTCGCTCACGAAGGACCGACAGCAGGACCGGACGGCTCTCCTCAGTGCGTGTGCCCGCCGGGAGCCGGTGCCGCGTTCTTGACCGTCAGGGGCAGCAGCTTCTTGCCCGTCGGGCCGATCTGGATGCTGGTGTCCATCTGCGGACACACCCCGCAGTCGAAGCACGGAGTCCAGCGGCAGTCGTCGACCTCGGTCTCGTCGAGGGCGTCCTGCCAGTCCTCCCAGAGCCAGTCCTTGTCCAGGCCGGAGTCGAGGTGGTCCCAGGGGAGGACCTCCTCGTAGGTGCGCTCGCGGGTGGTGTACCAGTCGACGTCGACGCCGAAGGGAACCAGTGCCTTGTCGGCGCAGCTCATCCAGCGGTCGTAGGAGAAGTGCTCGCGCCAGCCGTCGAAACGGCCGCCGTCGTCGTAGACCGCGCGGATGACCGCGCCGATGCGGCGGTCGCCCCGGGACAGCAGGCCCTCGACGATGCCGGGCTTGCCGTCGTGGTAGCGGAAGCCGATCGAGCGGCCGTACTTCTTGTCGCCGCGGATCTTGTCCCGCAGCTTCTGCAGCCGGGCGTCCGTCTCCTCCGCGGAGAGCTGCGGAGCCCACTGGAACGGCGTGTGCGGCTTGGGGACGAAGCCGCCGATCGAGACCGTGCAGCGGATGTCGTTGGAGCGGGAGACCTCGCGGCCCTTGGCGATGACCTTCGTCGCCATGTCGGCGATCTGCAGGACGTCGTCGTCGGTCTCCGTCGGCAGGCCGCACATGAAGTACAGCTTCACCTGGCGCCAGCCGTTGCCGTACGCCGTCGCGACCGTGCGGATCAGGTCCTCTTCCGAGACCATCTTGTTGATGACCTTGCGGATGCGTTCCGAGCCGCCCTCGGGGGCGAAGGTCAGGCCCGAGCGGCGGCCGTTCCTGGTCAGCTCGTTCGCCAGGTCGATGTTGAAGGCGTCCACGCGGGTGGAGGGGAGCGACAGGCCGATCTTGTCGTCCTCGTAGCGGTCGGCGAGGCCCTTGGCGATGTCGCCGATCTCCGTGTGGTCGGCGGAGGACAGCGACAGCAGGCCGACCTCCTCGAAGCCGGTCGCCTTCAGGCCCTGCTCGACCATGTCGCCGATGCCCGTGATGGAGCGCTCGCGCACCGGGCGCGTGATCATGCCGGCCTGGCAGAAGCGGCAGCCGCGGGTGCAGCCGCGGAAGATCTCCACCGACATGCGCTCGTGGACCGTCTCGGCCAGCGGGACGAGCGGCTGCTTGGGGTAGGGCCACTCGTCGAGGTCCATGACGGTGTGCTTGGAGACCCGCCACGGGACGCCGCTGCGCTTCGGTACGACACGGGCAATCCGGCCGTCCGGCAGGTACTCGACGTCGTAGAAGCCGGGCACGTACACCCCGCCGGTCTTCGCCAGGCGGAAGAGGAGTTCCTCGCGGCCACCGGGGCGGCCCTCGGCCTTCCAGGCCCGGACGATCGCGGTGATCTCCAGGACCGCCTGCTCACCGTCGCCGATCACGGCGCAGTCGATGAAGTCGGCGATCGGCTCGGGGTTGAACGCCGCGTGGCCGCCGGCCAGGACGATCGGGTCGTCCAGGCCGCGGTCCCTGGACTCCAGGGGAATGCCGGCCAGGTCGAGGGCGGCCAGCATGTTCGTGTAGCCCAGCTCCGTGGAGAAGGACAGGCCGAACACGTCGAAGGCCTTCACCGGCCGGTGGCTGTCGACCGTGAACTGCGGGACGTGGTGCTCCCGCATGAGCTCCTCCAGGTCCGGCCACACGCTGTAGGTGCGCTCGGCGAGGACGCCCTGCTGCTCATTGAGCACCTCGTAGAGGATCATGACGCCCTGGTTGGGCAGACCGACCTCGTAGGCGTCCGGGTACATGAGCGCCCAGCGGACGTCACAGGAGTCCCAGTCCTTGACAGTGGAGTTGAGCTCTCCGCCGACGTACTGGATCGGCTTCTGCACATGCGGGAGCAGAGCTTCGAGCTGCGGGAAGACCGACGCAGCGACTTCGGCAGGCATGTCGCGCACCTTCGTGAGCTGGACTGAACTGACAGGGGTGACCATCCAGACTAACGCGGTCGCGGGGTACCTCCGTACGCCGGAGGATCACAGGTCCGCCGCACGGTCCTTGATCCCGGCCCAGAACCCGGGCAGTTCCGCCTCCGCGCGCAGCGCTCGTTGCTCCTCGCGCTGGTGGAGGAGGCCGTAGGTGAAGGCGCTCTCGCCCGCGGCGTGGGCGACCGCCGACAGCTCGCGCAGGGCCTGCCGGGCCATCACGCTGTCCTGGTGCTCGCCGAGCAGGTTCTGCAGCGCCTTCATGGACTTGACCACGGCCTTGGCCGGCTTGCCGAGGACGGGTTCGGCCGCCTCGGCCGCGTAGCGGGTGCGCTTGGCCTTCTTGCGGGCCTCGTGCAGCACGACGTCCCGTTCGGTGCCGGGCTCCAGGTCCGCCGCCCGGTCGATCAGCTTCACCACCTTGCGGAAGTCCTTCCGCACGGCCTTGGCGATCGGTTTGCGGGGTTTCTTGCCGGCCGCCCTCAGCAGCGGCGGGTCGGCGATCAGTGCGTCCAGGGTGTCGAGCAGGTTCAGGTAGCGGTGGGAGTCGAGGACGCCGAGGAGGCGGCCGCGGGCGCTGCCGTGCTCGGCACTCGACCAGGTGTGCAGGCGCTTCGCGACCGGGCCGCGGACCAGGGCCTCGGGCATCTCGTCGAGGGCCGACGTCAGCCGCTCGGTCAGCACCTCGCGGTCCCGGTCCAGGCCCAGCTCGCCGGCGAGCCACTTGAGCTCGTCCGCGACGGGCGAGGTGACGGTCCGGTCGAGGATCCCGCCGAACGACTTGAAGGTGCTGCGCAGTCGGCGGGTGGCCACCCGCATGCTGTGCACGGAGTCCTCGGCGTCCCGCCGGACGGCGGGATCGAGCTCGACGATCGCGTCCCGCTGGGTGCGCACGTAGGCGAGCACATGGTCCCCGGCGGTCACCGGTTTCCGGGCGGACGACGGCCTGCGCCGCTTCCCCGGTGCCGTCTCCTCCAGGGCGCGGGCCAGCTTCGACGACGACGCCGACGGCCGTACGCCCGCCTTGCGCAGCCGCTTCTCCACCTTGTCGAGCAGGGCCGGGTCTCCCCCGTCGGCGAGCTCCACCTCGATCTCGGTCCACTGCGTTTCGCCGCCGTGCCCCGTGAGCCGCTCGGCGTGGACGGTGTCCACGCTCACCTCGGCGAGCAGCCGGCCGTCGGCGTCGAGCAGGTGCCGTACGTCGCGCTCGGAGCGCAGCCGGACCACGGGAAGCAGTTCGCCGGCGCGCACCCGGGAGCGGATCAGCGCGGCGAGGTCGTCGGGGAGGGTGTCGGTGAGCGGGGCGCGGATCTCGTCGCGGACGTCCGGAGCGATCGGGAACTTGAGGTGCCAGCCGGCGTCGGAGCCGCCGGTGCGGCGGCGCAGGGTGACGGACGACGCGGCGAGGCGTTCGTCCGCGGTGTCGTGGTAGGTGGCGTCGAGGTGGGCGACGCCCTGGTCGGTCACGGCCGCGACCCCGGAGATGCCGGTCAGATCGGGAAGCCCGCTCTCGTCGGATTCGTACTTGCGCTCGATCTCGCGTTTCGTCTCCGCCATGCGACAAATCTAGTGGCTGACCGGCCGGGGCAGCAGTGGTGAACGCACTCCGGGCGGGCCGTCCCCTTCAGGTCGTCAGCAGGGCCCGCATCTCCTCGCCGTCCGGGAACGGCGCGTCCTTCGCGGTCCGGGAGACGAGGTACACGTGGGCGTCCTCGAACTGGTGGTACGACAACGGCTCCGGGCCCTGTCCGACGATCAGCACGTTGTGCTCCAGGCGCCAGCTGACGTACCGGGTGTCGTACCGGGGCTGCCGGATGTCGTGGTTCGGCAGCCCCAGCCGGTCGGTGAAGCGCTGCACGACGGCGGCGACGTGGGCGTCGAACGCCGCTCGCCAGGCGCCCTCCTCGCTGGTCCAGCCGGGCAGGGCGCCCCAGCAGTCCTCGTCGAGCAGGCCGCCGTCGACCGAGTACAGGTAGGCGAAGGGAAGGTGGAGCGAGCCGTCGCCGTCACAGGTGACGAAGTGTCCCTGCGGGGTGACGTGGGTGGCGTCGGGGACATCGGGTGTGTCCTCGTACGCCGGGCCCTGCACCGCCTGCGACCAGTCGGACCAGCCGGCCTCCCGCATCCGCGCCTCGATGAGGTCGGCGTCGGTCAGGTCCAGCTCCGCCAGCGCGAGGATCACACCCACCAGTTCCCCGGTCACCGGGCACCGGGCCACGTGCTCCCCGGACATTCCGCTCCCCCTCCCGGGAGGCTAGGCCGACATCGGCCGCTGCACCCGGATCGACTGCAGCAGCCCCACCGCTATCCACACGGCGAACATCGACGATCCGCCGTACGACACGAACGGCAGCGGCAGGCCCGTGACGGGCATGATGCCGAGCGTCATGCCGATGTTCTCGAACGTCTGGAAGGCGAACCAGGCGACGATGCCCGCGGCCACGATCGTGCCGTACAGGTCCGTAGTTTCCCGGGCGATGCGGCAGGCCCGCCACAGGACGATGCCCAGCAGCACGATGATCAGGCCGCCGCCGAGGAAGCCCAGTTCCTCCCCCGCCACCGTGAAGACGAAGTCCGTCTGCTGTTCGGGCACGAACTGGCCGGTGGTCTGCGAGCCGTGGAAGAGGCCGGAGCCGGTCAGTCCGCCCGAACCGATGGCGATACGGGCCTGGTTGGTGTTGTAGCCGACACCGGCCGGATCGAGTTCGGGGTTGGCGAAGGCGGCGAAGCGGGCGATCTGGTAGTCGTCGAGGATCCCGATCTGCCAGACGGTGACCGCGCCGAGCGTGCCCGCGCCGAGCAGGCCGAAGACCCACCGGTTGGACGCCCCGGAGGCCAGCAGCACGCCGAGCACGATGATGACCATCACCATGACCGACCCGAGGTCGGGCATCAGCATCACGATCAGCATCGGCACGGCGGCCAGGCCGAGGGCCTGCACGACCGTGCGGTGGTCGGGGTACTGCTTGTCGCCGGCGTCGACCCGGGCCGCCAGCAGCATCGCCATGCCCAGGATGATCGTGACCTTCACGAACTCCGAGGGCTGCAGCGAGAAGCCGCCGGGCAGCTTGATCCAGGAGTGGGCGCCGTTGATCGTGGAGCCGAGCGGGGTCAGCACCAGCAGGATCAGCAGCACGGAGAAGCCGTACAGGACGGGCACGGCCGTGCGCAGGCCGCGGTGGCCGAGCCAGATCGTGGCGGCCATCAGGGCGAGGCCGATACCGGTGTTGAGCAGGTGCCGGACGAGGAAGAAGTACGGGTCGCCCTGGTTGAGCTCGGTGCGGTTGCGGGTCGCCGAGTAGACGAGGAGCGTGCCGAGCAGCGACAGGGCCATCGCCGACAGCAGGATCGGCCAGTCGAGGCGCCGCGCCACCGAGTCGCGGGCCAGCAGCCGCGTCCAGCCGGAGCGCTCGGGCCCGTAACCGGAGACCTGGAAGCTGTTCACACCGCCGGTCATGCCGGCCACCTCCGGTTTCCCCGGCGGCTACGTCGCCTTCGGGTGTTGCGGTTCTCGGGGGACGGCGGGGCCGACGTGACCGGCTGGAGCGGGTCCGCCGGGGCGTTCGGGTCCTTCTTCTTCCCCTGGGGGTCCTTGGCCGGGTCCTTGGAGATCTTCGGGGAGGCGATGGTGCCGTCCGTCTTGACCTTCGGCAGGGCCTTCTGCGGCGTGGGCAGCAGCGCCTTCTTCGCGTCGATGTCGCCGTCCTCGGAGACGCCGTAGAGCGCGTTGTAGATGTTGCGGACGGCGGGGCCCGAGGCGCCGGAGCCCGTACCACCCTGGGAGATCGTCATGACGATCGAGTAGTCCTTGGTGTACGTGGCGAACCAGGAGGTCGTCTGCTTGCCGTAGACCTCCGCCGTACCCGTCTTGGCGTGCATCGGGATCTTGTCCTGCGGCCAGCCGCCGAACCTCCAGGCGGCCGTACCGCGGGTGGCGACTCCCGCGAGGGCTTCGTCTATCTCGTCGCGCGTCTTCTGCGTCATCGGCAGCCTGCCGTGCGACTTGGGCTTGATCGGCGTGATGGTCTTGCCGTCGGCACTGATGACGGCCTTGCCGACGGAGGGGTTGTAGAGGGTGCCGCCGTTGGAGATGGCCGAGTAGATGGTGGCCATCTGGATGGGCGTGACGAGCGTGTCGCCCTGGCCGATGGAGTAGTTGACGGAGTCACCGGCGCGCATGCGGTTGCCTTCGAGGCAGTTCTCGTAGGCGATCTTCTCGGCGTAGCTGCCGTTGCGCTTGCCCGTGCGGCACCAGGCGTCCTTGTTGGCCTTCCAGTAGCTGAGCTTCCACTGGCGGTCGGGGACGCGGCCGGTGACCTCGTTGGGCAGGTCGATGCCGGTCTCCTTGCCGAGGCCGAACTGGTGGGCCGTCTTGTAGAACCAGTCGTTGGCGTTCTTCTTCGGCTTGGTGCCGCCGTCGCGCTTCCACTCCTGGTGGGAGAGCCGGTAGAAGACCGTGTCGCAGGAGACCTCCAGGGCGCGGCCGAGGCTGATCGGGCCGTACCCCTTGGACTCGAAGTTCTTGAAGACCTGGCCGCCGATCGAGTAGGAGCTGGAGCATTCGTACGGGCCGTTGAAGGAGTAGCCCGCGTTGACCGCCGCGGCCGTGGGGACGACCTTGAAGATCGAGCCGGGCGCCGACTGGCCCTGGATGGCGCGGTTCAGCAGCGGGTAGTTGGAGCTCTTGCCGGTGAGCCGCGCGTAGTCCTTGGCGGAGATGCCGCCCACCCAGGCGTTCGGGTCGTAGGTGGGGTTGGAGGCCATGGCGACGACGCGGCCGGTCTTGGCCTCCATCACGACCACGGCGCCGGAGTCGGCCTTGTAGTTCGTGCCCGTGTTGCGGTCGTGCTGCTTGCGGGCTTCCTTCATGGCCTCGTTCAGCTGGTACTCGGCGATCCGCTGGACCCGGGAGTCGATGCTGGTGACGAGGTTGTCGCCGGGGTGGGCCGGGTCGGCCTCGGCCTGGCCGATGACCCGTCCGAGGTTGTCGACCTCGTAGCGGGTGACGCCGGCCTTGCCGCGCAGTGCCTTGTCGTACTGACGCTCCAGGCCCGAGCGGCCGACCTGGTCGGAGCGCAGGTAGGGCGAGTTGGTGTTCTGCGCCTTCTTGATCTCCTCGTCGGTGACCGGCGAGAGGTAGCCGAGGACCTGGGCCGTGTTGGCCTTGCCGGGGCTCGGGTAGCGGCGCACGGCCATCGGCTCGGCGGTGATGCCGGGGAAGTCCTCGGCGCGCTCGCGGATCTGCAGGGCCTGTTTGGGGGTGGCCTCGTCGGTGATGGGGATGGGCTGGTAGGGCGAGCCGTTCCAGCAGGGCTGCGGGGTCTTGGCGTCGCACAGCCGGACCTTCATCCGGACGTCCTCGGGCGTCATGCCCAGGACGCCGGCGAGCTTGGTGAGGACTTCCTTGCCGTCGTCCTTCATCTTCAGCAGGTCGGTGCGGGAGGCGGAGACCACCAGCCGCGTCTCGTTGTCCGCGATCGCCACGCCCCGCGCGTCCAGGATCGAGCCGCGGACGGCCGGCTGGACGACCTGCTGGACGTGGTTGCCCGACGCCTCCTTGGCGTAGGCGGCGCCCTCACGGATCTGGAGGTACCACAGGCGTCCGCCGAGGGTGAGCAGGAGGGAGAGGACGAGGACCTGGATGACGACGAGCCGGATCTGGACCCGCGAGTTCCTGCCGGTCTCGGGAATGTTGGTCACTGCGGCTGCCTCCCCCTCTCGGTGCGCGTACGGATGTGCGGAGCCGACGGTCTGCCGGGGCACGTGTGTGCGGTGTCGAGTGATGAACGCCCGGCCCGCGAGCCGGCGTTCCTACGGGACCGGCCCGTTCGGGTGAACTTCGCCGCGTTCACAGCCGCTTGACCCCCTTGATGCGCCCCGCGCGCGCCATCCGTGCCCGGGCGGCCTTCACGCGCAGCCCGTTGCGCTGGCTGCCGATCTTCAGGCCGGTGCCGCCGGAGAGCCAGCCGGAGGAGATGTCCGTGGCCTTGGCGGCGGCCGAGGTGGACTCGGCGAGCGGATCGTTGTCCGCGCGCCGGGCCAGGGCCATGATTCCCGGCACGACGAACGGGGCGAGCAGCAGGTCGTACAGGGCGGCGGTGAACAGCAGGCTGCCGAGGCCCACGTGACGGGCCGCGGTGTCGCCGACGAGGGCACCGACGCCGGCGTAGAGCAGGGTGGAGCCGACCGCCGCGGCCACCACCACGAGCATGGGGCCGGTGGCGGACTTCAGCCGGCCCGTCTCGGGCTTCACCAGGCCCGCGAGGTAGCCGATGACGCACAGCACGAGGGCGTAGCGCCCGGCGGCGTGGTCGGCGGGCGGGGCCAGGTCGGCGAGCAGACCCGCGCCGAAGCCGATGAGGGCGCCCCCCACATGGCCGTACACCAGCGCGAGGCCGAGCACGGTGAGCAGCAGCAGGTCGGGCACGGCGCCCGGCAGGTGGAGGCGGGCGAGGACGCTCACCTGGACGACCAGGGCGACGACGACCAGGGCGGAGGAGAGCAGGATCCGGTTGACGCGCATGGGTGACAGCTCCTACTGCTCTTGCTGGTTCTGGCCGTCGACGGGTGCCTCGGGGGACGGCGTCACGGTCACCGTCACCGTCGGCCTGGGGGTCGGCTTGGGCTTGGGCGGGAGCACCGTGTCACGCGGGTCCTTCTTCGGGGCCTCGACGACGACACCGACGATGTCGAGCTTGGTGAAGCCGACGTACGGCGTGACGTAGAGCGTGCGGGTCAGACCGCCGCCGGAGGGGTCCACACGGGACACCACGCCGACGGGCACACCGGGCACGAACGGCCGGTCGGCCTGCGAGCCGAAGGTGACCAGGCGGTCGCCCTTCTTCACCTCGGCCTTGCCGTTGAGGAGTTCGACGCGCAGCGGGCGGTCGCCCTGCCCGGAGGCGAAGCCGAGTTCGTCGCCGGACTCCATGCGGGTGCCGACGGTGAAGTCGGGGTCACTGGCCAGCAGGACCGTCGCGGTGTTGGGGCCGACGGTGGTGACCCGGCCGACGAGCCCCTCCCCGTTGAGGACGGTCATGTCGCGCTTGATGCCGTCGTTGGTGCCCACGTCGATGGTGATCGTCCAGGAGAAGCCCTGCGCGGCCCCGATGGCGATGACCTCGGCACCCTTGATGCCGTACTGGCCCTTGCCGGCGATCTTCAGCATCTTGTCGAGCTGCTTGAGGCGGCTGCGGCTGCGGTCGTCGCTGCCGAGCCGGGCCTTCAGGGCCGCGTTCTCCTCTTCCAGCACGGCGAGCCGGTCGTGCCGGTCACCGGACTCGCGGATGGCGGAGACCGCGTTGCCGACCGGATCGACCGCGGCCGAGACGCCGCTCTCGATCGGGCCGAAGACCGTCGCCGCACCCTGCCGGGCACCGTCGACGGGCGAGTCCTCCCCACCGCGGATGTCCACCGTGATCAACGCGAACGCGACGGCGATCAGCAGCACCAGGAGCAGCCGGCTCTCTCGTGTGTCCCTCACGTGCGGCGGCCGTGCCCTTCCTCATAGGAATTCGGGAAGCCCCAGGGAAACGCGAGGGGCTGCTTTGTGGGAGCTTATGCATCAATATCAACGATCCGCCGTACGAGAGGAGATCGTCCCGTACGGCGGAATCGAAGAGTTATGTCATCTGCGCGGCTGGGCGTCCAGCACCTGCTGGAGCGCCTCGAACTCCTCGACGCACTTCCCGGATCCGAGCGCCACGCTGTCGAGCGGGTCCTCGGCGATGTGGATCGGCATACCGGTCTCCCGGCGCAGCCGCTCGTCGAGGCCACGCAGCAGCGCTCCGCCACCGGTCAGCACGATTCCCCGGTCCATGATGTCGCCGGACAGCTCCGGCGGACACTTGTCGAGGGTCGTCTTGACGGCGTCGACGATCGCGTTGACCGGCTCCTCGATCGCCTTGCGGACCTCGGCCGCGGAGATGACCACGGTCTTCGGAAGCCCCGAGACGAGGTCCCGGCCGCGGATTTCGGTGTGCTCGTCGGAATCCAGGTCGTACGCCGAACCGATCGTGATCTTGATCTGCTCGGCCGTGCGCTCACCCAGCAGGAGGGAGTACTCCTTCTTGATGTGCTGGATGATCGCGTTGTCCAGTTCGTCGCCCGCGACACGGATGGACTGGGCGGTCACGATGCCGCCGAGGGAGATGACCGCGACCTCCGTGGTGCCGCCGCCGATGTCGACCACCATGTTGCCCGTGGCCTCGTGGACCGGCAGGCCGGAACCGATGGCCGCGGCCATGGGCTCCTCGATGATGTGCACCTGACGGGCGCCGGCCTGGGACGACGCCTCGATGACGGCGCGGCGCTCGACGCCCGTGATGCCCGAGGGCACACAGACGACGACCCGCGGACGAGCGAGATACCGCCGCTTGTGGATCTTCAGGATGAAGTAGCGGAGCATCCGCTCGGTGATCTCGAAGTCGGCGATCACGCCGTCCTTCAGCGGGCGGACGGCAACGATGTTGCCGGGCGTGCGCCCGATCATCTTCTTCGCTTCGGCACCGACCGCGAGGATGCCACCGGTGTTGGTGTTGATCGCGACGACGGACGGCTCGTTGAGTACGATCCCGCGACCCCTGACGTACACCAGCGTGTTGGCGGTCCCGAGGTCGACAGCCATGTCACGGCCGATGAACGACATTGAGTTCCCCATCAGGATTCGTCTGGCCTTCCCAGGAGCTTTTGAGGGCTTTTCAGGTAGGCAAAGGTGGGTGCTGTGACGTGAAGGCTTCCATCGTAGACGCGCCTTCGCGAACACTGCGGGAGGGTCTCCGCCATTGTCAGCAGACGCCGACCGCATTCGCTTCTGGAGACGGGCGTTCGGGGCCCATCGTTCCCTCGATCGCCACGCATATGCCGCAAAGCCCGGGGGCCCCGCCCCCAGACTCTGCCGCATGTGCTGGTGAGGTGCGGACGCTACGACCGGCCGGGGAAGAAAATCTTCACCTCGCGCTCCGCGGACTCCTCGGAGTCGGAGGCGTGGATCAGGTTCTCCCGGACGATGACACCGTAGTCGCCACGGATGGAGCCGGGGGCGGCGGCGATCGGGTCGGTCGGGCCGGCGAGCGCGCGCAGCCCCTCGATGACCCGCTCGCCCTCGACGATCAGCGCCACGACCGGACCGGACGCCATGAACTCCACCAACGGCTCGTAGAAGGGCTTGCCCTTGTGCTCGCCGTAGTGCTGCTCCAGCGTGTCCTGATCCAGGGTGCGCAGCTCCAGCGCGGTGATCTGCCAGCCCGCCTTGCGCTCGATGCGGCTGATGATCTCGCCGGTCAGGCCACGACGGACGGCGTCGGGCTTGAGGAGGACGAGGGTGCGCTGGCTCACGACGGGCTCCTTGGTGGTGAAGGTCTTGCGGTGGGACGAGGTTACCCGGCGTGTCGGGGCGCCTGTTACGCAGCGTCAGGCGTGGACGGGTTCGCCTGGGCCGCGAATCTGGCCTTCGCCTCGTCGACCTTGCGCCCGTAGTGGACGGACGCCCACCACAGGGCCGCGAAGATCGCGCCCAGGAAGTACATGATCGGCACCACGAACCCCGACGCGATGAGCGCGATCTGCAGCGCCCAGCCGAGGGCGACCCCGCCCGGGCGCGTCACCAGACCGCACAGCACCAGGCACAGGAACATCGCGACGCCGCTGACCGTCCACACGGTCGCCACGGACAGGTCGGGGTCCTTCATGGCGACCAGACCGGCGAACCCGATGACGAAGAACTCGCCGATCAGCGTCGAAGAGCAGAGCGTGCGCACGGGACTCAGCCCCTCCCCAGGAGCAGTCGGGCCTCGCCGACGGTGATGACGGAACCGGTGACGAGCACACCGCCGCCGGAGAACTCGCCCTCCTCCTCGGCCAGCGTGATGGCGGCCTCCAGGGCATCCGGCAGCCGCGGCTCGACCTGGACGCGCTCCTCGCCGAACACCTCCACGGCGACACCGGCGAGCTCGTCGGCGTCCATCGCACGGTGGCTGGAGTTCTGCGTGACCACGACCTCGGCGAACACCGGCTCGAAGGCCTCCAGCAGCTCCCGCACGTTCTTGTCGCCGCTCGCGCCGACCACGCCGATGAGGCGGCTGAACTGGAACGCCTCCCCGATCGCCTCGGCCGCCGCCCGGGCGCCCGCGGGGTTGTGGGCGGCGTCCAGCACGACCGTCGGCGAACGGCGCACGACCTCCAGCCTGCCCGGCGACGCCACGGCGGCGAAGGCCTTGCGGACGGTGTCCAGGTCCAGCGCGTCGGCCCGCTGCGCGCCGACGCCGAAGAACGCCTCGACGGCGGCGAGCGCGACGGCCGCGTTGTGCGCCTGGTGCGCGCCGTGCAGCGGCAGGTACACCTCGGGGTACTCGCCGCCGAGGCCGCGCAGCGTCACCAGCTGCCCGCCGACGGCCACCTGCCGCTCGACGACGCCGAACTCCAGGCCCTCCCGGGCCACGGTCGCGTCCACCTCGACGGCCTTCTTCAGCAGCACCTGCGCCGCGTCGACCGGCTGCTGCGCCATGATGACCGTCGCACCCTGCTTGATGATGCCGGCCTTCTCCGTGGCGATCTCGGCGTGCGTGGTGCCGAGCCGGTCGGTGTGGTCGAGGTCTATGGGCGTGACGACGGCGACGTCGCCGTCGATCACGTTCGTGGCGTCCCAGGAGCCGCCCATGCCGACCTCGACGACGGCCACGTCCGCGGGGGCGTCCGCGAACGCCGCGTACGCCATGCCGGTGAGCACCTCGAAGAACGACAGCCGGTACTCCTGCGCGGCGTCGACCATCTCCACGTACGGCTTGATGTCCTGGTACGTCTCGATGAACCGCTCGGCGGAGATCGGGGCGCCGTCGAGGCTGATGCGCTCGGTGATCGACTGCACGTGCGGCGAGGTGTAGCGGCCGGTGCGCAGCTCGAAGGCGCCGAGCAGGGCCTCGATCATGCGGGCCGTGGAGGTCTTGCCGTTCGTCCCCGTGATGTGGATCGACGGGTACGACCGCTGCGGCTCCCCCAGGACGTCCATCAGCGCGGCGATACGGCTGACGGAGGGCTCCAGCTTGGTCTCGCCCCACCGGGTGGCCAGCTCGGTCTCGACCTCGCGCAGGGCCTTGTCGACCTCGGGGTCGGCGGGGCGCGTCGGGATGTCGGCGTCGGGCGGGCCGCCCTGGGTGCGCAGGGTGCGGCTGCCGGCTTCGATGACGGCGAGGTCGGGGTCGCGGGTGGTTTCCTCCGCGATGATCTCGTCGAAGCTGTCGAGGGGGTCGGGCTGGTCGTCGGCGTTGTGGTCTGGAGGGAGCTCGCTCACGGTGCCCAGTCTACGGAGGGGCGGTGACATGGGGCGGGGGTGGTTTGTGTCGTGCCTTGTCTGCGGGTTTGTGGGGGCTTGTCGCGCAGTTCCCCGCGCCCCTGAGGTACGTGCCCCCGAGGTACGCGTGAGGCCCCCGGCCTGACGGCTCCGGGGGCCTCACACTCCGTACGTGCCCTTACGCCTGCGGCAGGCGCTCCAGCTGGGACTGGATGCGGGTGATGTCCTCCTCCGCCTTGGTCAGGCGGGTGCGGATCTTGTCGACGACGTGGTCGGGGGCCTTCGCCAGGAACGCCTCGTTGCCGAGCTTGGCGTTGGCCTGGGCCTTCTCCTTCTCGGCCGCGGCGAGGTCCTTGGCCAGGCGCTTGCGCTCCGCCGCGACGTCGATCGTGCCGGAGAGGTCGAGCGCGACCTCCGCACCGGCGACCGGGAGGGTCGCCGTGGCGGTGAAGGCGTCGCCCTCCGGCTGGAGGCGGAGGAGCTGGCGGATGGCGGCCTCATGGGGGGCGAACCGCGTGCCGTCCAGGGTCAGGCGCGCCGGGACCCGCTGGCCGGGCTGGAGGCCCTGGTCGGCGCGGAAACGGCGGACCTCGGTGATGACCGACTGGAGGGACTCGATCTCGCGCTCCGCGTCGGCGTCCCGGAAGCCACTGTCCTTGGGCCAGTCGGCGATGACGACCGATTCACCGCCGGTGAGCGTGGTCCAGAGGGTCTCGGTGACGAACGGGACCACCGGGTGCAGCAGCTTCAGCGTGACGTCGAGGACCTCACCGAGGACCCGCTTGCTGACCTCGGCCGCCTCGCCGCCCGCCTGGAACGTCGTCTTGGACAGCTCGACGTACCAGTCGAAGACCTCGTCCCACGCGAAGTGGAACAGCGCGTCGGAGAGCTTCGCGAACTGGTAGTCCTCGTAGAACGCGTCGACCTCGGCGACCACCGAGTTGAGGCGGGAGAGGATCCAGCGGTCGGTCGACGACAGCTTCGACGCGTCGGGCAGCGGGCCCTCGATCGTCGCGCCGTTCATCATCGCGAAGCGCGTCGCGTTCCAGATCTTGTTGGCGAAGTTCCGGGAGCCCTGGACCCAGTCCTCGCCGATCGGGACGTCGACGCCCGGGTTGGCGCCACGGGCGAGGGTGAACCTCAGCGCGTCGGAGCCGTACTTGTCCATCCAGTCCAGCGGGTTGACCGCGTTGCCGAAGGACTTCGACATCTTCTTGCCGAACTGGTCGCGGACCATGCCGTGCAGGGCGATGGTGTGGAACGGCGGGGTGCCGTCCATCGCGTACAGGCCGAACATCATCATCCGGGCGACCCAGAAGAAGAGGATGTCGTAGCCGGTGACCAGGACGGAGTTCGGGTAGAACTTCGCGAGCGACTCGGTCTGTTCGGGCCAGCCGAGCGTGGAGAACGGCCACAGGCCGGAGGAGAACCAGGTGTCGAGGACGTCGGTGTCCTGACGCCAGCCCTCACCGCTCGGCGGCTCCTCGTCCGGGCCGACGCAGACGACTTCGCCGTTCGGGCCGTACCAGACGGGGATGCGGTGGCCCCACCACAACTGCCGCGAGATGCACCAGTCGTGCAGGTTGTCGACCCAGTCGAAGTAGCGCTTCTCCATCTCCTGCGGGTGGATCTTGACCTTGCCGTCGCGGACGGCGTCACCGGCCGCCTTGGCGAGCGGACCGACCTTGACCCACCACTGCATGGACAGGCGCGGCTCGATGGTGGTCTTGCAGCGCGAGCAGTGGCCGACCGAGTGGACGTACGGCCGCTTCTCGGCGACGATCCGGCCCTCGGCGCGCAGCGCTGCGACGATCGCCGAGCGGGCCTCCAGCCGGTCCAGGCCCTGGAAGGGGCCGTGGGCGGTGATCACGGCGTGCTCGTCCATGATCGTCAGGGCCGGGAGGCCGTGGCGCTGGCCGATCTCGAAGTCGTTCGGGTCGTGCGCCGGGGTGACCTTGACGGCACCCGTGCCGAACTCGGGGTCGACGTGCTCGTCCGCGACGACCGGGATGGAACGGTCGGTCAGCGGCAGCTTGACCGTCTTGCCGACCAGGTGCTTGTAGCGCTCGTCCTCGGGGTGGACGGCGACGGCCGTGTCACCGAGCATCGTCTCGGCGCGGGTGGTGGCGACGACGATGGTGTCGTCCCCGTCGCCGTACTTCATGGAGACGAGCTCGCCGTCGTCGTCCTGGTACTCGACCTCGATGTCCGAGATGGCCGTCAGACAGCGGGGGCACCAGTTGATGATGCGCTCGGCGCGGTAGATCAGCTCGTCGTCGTAGAGCCGCTTGAAGATGGTCTGGACGGCCTGGGAGAGACCCTCGTCCATGGTGAAGCGCTCGCGCGACCAGGCGACGCCGTCGCCCAACCGCCGCATCTGGCCGCTGATCTGGCCGCCGGACTCGCCCTTCCACTGCCAGACCCGCTCGACGAAGGCCTCACGGCCCAGGTCGTGGCGGGACTTGCCCTCCTTGGCGAGCTCCCGCTCGACGACGTTCTGCGTGGCGATGCCGGCGTGGTCCATACCGGGCTGCCACAGCGTCTCGTAGCCCTGCATGCGCTTGCGGCGGGTGAGGGCGTCGATGAGGGTGTGCTCGAAGGCGTGCCCCAGGTGGAGCGAGCCCGTGACGTTCGGCGGCGGGATGACGATGGTGTACGGCGGCTTGTCGCTCTTCTCGTCCGCCTCGAAGTAACCCCGCTCTACCCAGCGCTCGTACAGCGGCCCCTCTACGTCGGCCGGCGCGTACTGGGTCGGCAGGTCGGTGCTGGGCGCTGGTGGCTGCTGCTGAGCGTTCTCGGTCACGGGGGTCAGTTTAGAGGTGTCACCGGCCCGTACCGAAACGCGTTTGCTTCGTAACGATGGGGCCCCCGATGCCATGCACACGGCGGGTCTGCGCCACGATGTCCGGAACACATAAGCATCTGGAGGGGAACCCAGAACATGAGTCACAACCAGCCGGGCCCGTACGGCGGGCAGCCCCAGCAGCCCGGTCCGTACGGCCAGCCCGGCCCGTACGGCCAGCCGCCGCAGGCGCCCCAGCCCGGCTACGGCTACCCCCAGCAGGCCCCTCCGCCCCAGCCCGGCTACGGCTACCCGCAGCAGCCCCCGCAGGGCGTCCCGCCCCAGCAGGCGCCGTACGGCCAGCAGCCCCCGTACGGCCAGCAGCCGCAGCCGCCCTACGGCCAGGCCCCGTACGGGGTCCCCCAGCCTCCCGCCCCGGGCGGTGGCAAGAAGAAGACCGGCCTCATCATCGGCGCGGTCGCCGTTGTGGCGGCGATCGGCGTGGGTGCGTACTTCGTGATCGGCGGAGGCGGCGGCGCGGGCGCCCTGGAGGACGACGGGCCGCACAAGCTGGCGACTCCGGCGACCGTGCTCAGCGAGTACAAGCGCACCACGAAGGACGGAGCGACCGCCGGTACCGAGACGACGGCCGAGCTGGAGAAGAGCGGCGTCAAGAACGCCAAGTCCGCGGCCGGCCTCTACCGTACGGTGGACCTGAGCGACTACGACCCGAACGATCCGGCGTCCGCGGCGAAGATGGCAACGGCCAAGACCCTCTCGCTGGCCGGCGCCTACGGTGAGATCTCCGACCCGGAGGCGACGCTGGACCTGTTCTTCGCCAACTTCAAGAAGTCGGCCGACAAGGAGTCCGCCACCGGATCCGGCAAGCCCGAGCTGATCGGCGAGCCCGAGGCCGCGGACCTGGACGGCGCGGTCATGAAGTGCCAGTCGCTCAAGGGGCAGGACCAGCTGACCAAGAAAGAGAAAACCAACTGGTTCTGCGCGTGGGCCGACTACAGCACCATCGCCGTCGTGTCGCCGGGTGACGCGGCACAGGGCGTCACCAAGGACGTGGCGGTCGACCTCACTACCAAGGCCCGCAAGGAAGTACGCGTCAAGGTCTGACGAGACCCCAGGCGCAAAGGGAAGGGCCCCGGTCGATGATGACCGGGGCCCTTCCCTCACGTCTGTGTCACGCCGTCTTCTGCTCCCCCGGCCCCCGCCCCCGCGCATCCCGCGGGATCAGCGTCGGGTTGACGTTCGACTGGACGACGTCCGCCGTGATGACGACCCGGGCGACGTCCTTGCGGGACGGGACCTCGTACATCACGCCCTGGAGGACTTCCTCCATGATGGCGCGCAGGCCGCGTGCGCCGGTCTGGCGGAGGATGGCCTGGTCGGCGATGGCTTCGAGAGCCTCGCGCTCGAAGTCCAGCTCCACGCCGTCGAGTTCGAAGAGGCGCTGGTACTGCTTCACCAGCGCGTTGCGCGGCTCGACGAGGATCTGGAGCAGGGCCTCGCGGTCGAGGTTGTGGACCGAGGTGATGACCGGGAGACGGCCGATGAACTCGGGGATCATGCCGAACTTGACCAGGTCCTCCGGCATGACCTCCTGGAACTGGTCCTTGGACTCCATCTCGCGCTTGGAGCGGATCTGCGCGCCGAAGCCGATGCCCTTGGCGCCCGCCCGGGCCTCGATGATCTTCTCCAGGCCTGCGAAGGCACCGCCCACGATGAACAGCACGTTCGTCGTGTCGATCTGGATGAACTCCTGGTGGGGGTGCTTCCGGCCGCCCTGCGGCGGGACCGAGGCCGTGGTGCCCTCCAGGATCTTCAGCAGGGCCTGCTGGACGCCCTCGCCCGACACGTCGCGGGTGATGGAGGGGTTTTCACTCTTCCGCGCGACCTTGTCGATCTCGTCGATGTAGATGATCCCGGTCTCGGCCTTCTTGACGTCGTAGTCGGCCGCCTGGATCAGCTTGAGCAGGATGTTCTCGACGTCCTCGCCGACGTACCCCGCCTCCGTGAGGGCCGTGGCGTCGGCGATCGCGAAGGGGACGTTCAGCATGCGCGCGAGGGTCTGCGCGAGGAGGGTCTTGCCGGAGCCCGTGGGGCCCAGGAGCAGGATGTTGGACTTCGCCAACTCGATGGCGTCGTCACGGCCGTTCGCCCCGCCGTTCTCGCCGGCCTGGACGCGCTTGTAGTGGTTGTACACCGCTACGGACAGGGCCTTCTTGGCGGCCTCCTGGCCGACCACGTAGCCCTCGAGGAACTCGTAGATCTCGCGGGGCTTCGGGAGTTCCTCCCAGCGGACCTCACTGGTCTCCGCCAGCTCTTCCTCGATGATCTCGTTGCAGAGATCGATGCACTCGTCGCAGATGTACACACCGGGCCCTGCGATGAGCTTCTTGACCTGCTTCTGGCTCTTGCCGCAGAACGAGCACTTGAGCAGATCGCCGCCGTCACCGATGCGTGCCACGGTGTGCTTCCCCTTCGCCTGGGAGACTCCTGGACGTCGACGTCCAGCGGACTCCTGGTGCTGCCTTATGTCCGACGGTACCTTGCCGGGCCCCCCGTTCGGGCCCCCCTTGGCGCGGTTCGCTTTGACGTGAACCGAGCCAAACCGTGCCAAGGGGCGGCAGACGTTACAGCCTCTCGCGTCAGCGCAGGCTCGAGTTGTCCATCTTCCGGGTGGTGATGATCTGGTCGACCAGGCCGTAGCTCAGCGCGTCCTCGGCCGTGAGGATCTTGTCGCGCTCGATGTCCTCGCGGATCTTCTCGACCGGCGTGGTGGAGTGCTTGGCCAGCATCTCCTCCAGCTGCGAGCGCATCCGGAGGATCTCGTTCGCGGCGATCTCCAGGTCGGAGACCTGACCGCGGCCGGTCTCGCTGTACGGCTGGTGGATCAGCACGCGCGCGTTCGGCAGGGCCATGCGCTTGCCCGGCGTACCGGCGGCCAGCAGGACGGCGGCGGCGGAGGCGGCCTGGCCCATGCAGACCGTCTGGATGTCCGGCTTTACGTACTGCATCGTGTCGTAGATCGCCGTGAGCGCCGTGAAGGAGCCGCCGGGGCTGTTGATGTAGACCGAGATGTCACGGTCGGGGTCCATCGACTCCAGGCACAGCAGCTGCGCCATGACGTCGTTGGCGGAGGCATCGTCGATCTGGACGCCGAGGAAGATCACTCGCTCCTCGAAGAGCTTCGCGTACGGGTCGTACTCGCGAATGCCCTGGGAGGTGCGCTCGACGAAGCGCGGGATGATGTAGCGGGACTCGGCCTGCGGGCCGGTGTAGCGGCCCTGCGAGGCGCTCATGTCCTGCATGGCGTGCATACGGTCGTAGATCCCGCTGCCGGGGAACTGGTTCACGGTGTCTCCTGGAAAGGGCTGAGGCGGTCGGCTGGGGCTGTACGGGGTCGCTGGGGCCCGGGAGGGCTCCGTGGGCCTCACGGGGCGCCGCAGGCCCCGTGGGGACCGCTCAGGCCCCGGTGCCGCCGCCGCCCGGCATACCGGCGGCCGTGGGAATCACGTCGTCGATGAGGCCGTACTCCTTGGCCTCGAAGGCGTCGAACCAGCGGTCGCGGTCCGAGTCGCGGGTGATCTGCTCGACCGACTGCCCCGTGTGCTGGGACGTGAGCTCGGCCATGCGCTTCTTGGTGTGCAGCAGCCGCTCGGCGTGGATCTTGATGTCCGAGGCCGAGCCGGCAAGGCCGGCGGAGGGCTGGTGGATCAGGATCTCGGCATTCGGCAGCGCGAAGCGCTTGCCGGGGGTGCCGGCGCTGAGCAGGAACTGACCCATCGAGGCCGCGAGGCCCATGGCGATCGTCACCACGTCGTTCTTGATGAACTGCATGGTGTCGTAGATCGCCATGCCGGCCGTGATGGAACCGCCGGGGCTGTTGATGTACAGGTAGATGTCCTTGTCCGGGTCGGCGGCAAGGAGCAGCAGCTGCGCGGTGATCTTGTTCGCGATGTCGTCGTCGACCGGCTGGCCGAGGAAGATGATCCGCTCGTTGAGCAGCCGGTTGTAGACCTGGTCGCCGAGGCCGCCACCGATGGAAGGCTCGCCGGCGGCTGAGGGCATCAGATTCGTCACGTATCCACCTGCTCGTCTTACGACGGCGCCGGGCCGTCTCACGTTTCCCTAGGGGCTAGGAGCCGTTCGGGGACTCCACTGCCCTCGTATTCATGGACCCTAACGCGCGGGTCCCTTCGGGGAATCCCGGAGATGGGAGTGTTCGCCGGGGGCGTAGCGCGGTGGGCTCCGCCGGGGGCCGTGCGGACTCGTCGTGGGTGGTGCGGAGATCGCCGGGCCGTGGGCGGGTGGGGGCTTGTCGCGCAGTTCCCCGCGCCCCTGGGGTGCGCTTGCCCCCCCTGGGCGGCGAGAAGGCCCTGGGGCGTGCCCCAGGGCCTTCTTCACGGACTCACCGCGACCGGGGCTCAGCCCTCGGTCTTCTCCTCGGCGGACTCGGTCTCGTCCTCTTCGTCGTCGAGGTCGATGATCTCGCCGTTGGTGTCCTTGACCGTGGCCTTCTCGACCACGACGGCCAGGGCCTTGCCGCGGGCGACCTCGCCGACCAGGAGCGGAACCTGGCCGCCCTCGACGACCGCCTGGGCGAACTGGTCGGGGGACATGCCGGAGGAGGCGGCGCGGCGCATGAGGTGCTCGGTGAGCTCCTCCTGGTTCACGTTCAGCTTCTCCTGCTTGACCAGCTCGTCGAGCACGAACTGGGTCTTGATGCCCTTGACCGCGGCCTCGCGGGTCTCGGTCTCGAACTCCTCCTCGCTCTTGCCCTGGATCTCCAGGTACTTCGCGAGGTCGAGGCCCATCTGGCCGAGCTGGTGGTGCTCGAGGTTGTGCTTGCGGGTGTTGACCTCGTCCTCGAGCAGCTTCTCGGGGACGGGGACCTCGACCAGCTCGAGCAGCTTCTCGAGGACGCGCTCCTGGGCCTGCGTGGCCTGGTCGTACTGCTTCATGTTCTCGAGGCGCTTGCGGCTGTCCGCGCGCAGCTCCTCGATGGTGTCGAACTCGGAGGCGAGCTGCGCGAACTCGTCGTCCAGCTCGGGCAGCTCACGCTTGGCGACCTGGGTGACCTTGACGGTGACCTCGGCCTCCTTGCCGGCGGCGGAGCCGCCCTTGAGCTCGGAGGTGAAGGTGGCCTCGCCACCGGCCTCCAGGCCCTTCACGGCGTCGTCGATGCCGTCCAGCAGCTCGCCGGAGCCGATGGTGTAGGACACGCCGTCGGCGACGCCGTCCTCCAGCACCTCGCCGTCGACCTTGGCCTGCAGGTCGATCGTCACGACGTCGCCGTCCTCGGCGGCACGCTCGACCGGGGCGGTGGAGGCGAAGCGCTCACGCAGCTCCTCGACGGCCTTGTCGACGTCCTCGTCGGTGACCTCGACCGCGTCGACCTCGACCTCGATGCCGGAGAAGTCCGGGATCTCGATGGAGGGACGGATGTCGACCTCGGCGGTGAAGTTCAGCGTCTCGCCGTCCTTCAGCTCCGTGATGTCGACCTCGGGCTGGCCCAGCACGCTGAGCTCGGCCTCGTTGACCGCGTCGGTGTAGAACTTCGGAAGCGCGTCGTTGACCGCCTCCTCCAGAACCGCACCGCGGCCGAACCGCTGGTCGATGACCCGGGCCGGGACCTTGCCCTTGCGGAAGCCCTTCACCGTGACCTGCTGGTTGATCTTCTTGTACGCCGCGTCGAGGCTGTCCTTGAGCTCCTCGAAGGGCACCTCGACAGTGAGCCGAACCCGAGTCGGGTTCAGGGTCTCCACGGCGCTCTTCACGGTTCGGTCTCCTTGATGGCTGACTTCTTGGTTTCTGCCGGGACCAGAACGGCCCGGCGGATTTCGCCGCCCGGAGGACTTCAGACGCTGAGACACACGGGCGTGCAGCTTGCATAGTAACGGCAGCGACTACACCGCCCAAAAGGCGATCACATGAGTGATCCCATGGGCGATCACGCGAGGTGATCGGGTGGCTGGTCGGGGTGGCGGGATTTGAACCCACGGCCTTCCGCTCCCAAAGCGGACGCGCTACCAAGCTGCGCCACACCCCGTCTGGTGCGACACGTAGGGTACATGCCGCACGGTGGTGCGGCCGCCGGATTTCCCCGGGGTGTGTGCCGCGCCGTCTCCGACGGGAATGCGGTGTGCGACAGAGGGGGGCGACCCGCTACGATGCCTCCAGTGCCGCGGTCACCCGACCTGCGGCGCGTGCTGTGCGGGCGTAGCTCAATGGTAGAGCCCTAGTCTTCCAAACTAGCTACGCGGGTTCGATTCCCGTCGCCCGCTCCATGTGGCTCAGGGCCGGGTCGGAGGATCATTCCTCCGCCTGGCCCTGAGTGTTTCCCAGGGCTGTGTTCAGTCCGGCGTGTCCCCCGCGTGCCCTCTGATGCTCATAGGTGGCACTGAGCACCTGGCTCAGGTGCTGACGGGTGCGCGGTACAGGGCGGTACGCAGCGCGAAGGCGCCGAGCAGGCCGCCTGCCGTGAACCGCTGGGCGGCCATGGCGCGCGGCCGGGTGGCCAGAAACCCCGACACCCGCGCCGCGCCCAGCACGATCAGGGCGTTGACGGAGAGCCCCACGACGATCTGCACACCACCGAGCTGGAGCAGTTGCCCCCAGGCCGGGCCTGCCTGCGGGTCCATGAACTGGGGCAGCAGGGCGGCGTACATCAGAGCGATCTTGGGGTTGAGCAGGTTGGTCAGCAACCCCATCGAGAACAGGCGGGCGTCCGAGACCGGAGGGAGATCCCGGGCCGGGGCGAACGGCGAGCTGCCACCGGGCTTGACCATGCCCCAGGCGAGGTAGGCCAGGTAGGCGGCCCCGACAAGCTTGACCACCGTGAACGCGACCGGCACGGCGGCGAACAACGCGGACAGGCCCGCGGCCGCGGCCAACAGGTAGCACACGAAGCCCATGGCGGTTCCACTGAGACTGACCAGGCCCGCTCTGCGGCCTTGGGTGATCGCGCGGGAGGCGAGGTGGATCATGTTCGGCCCTGGGGTCAGGGCCATGCCCAGTTCGACCAGAGCCACTCCTGCGACTGCGGTCAGAGTGACCACGGTCAACCTCCTGCTGGTTCGTAGGGCACGTGTTACCGAGTGGGTCGCCGCATCGCACTGCACGGCGACGACGCATCGGCAGCGCACGTCTCGCCCGCTGCAGAATACGATCTTGCCGCTGAGTGTTTCCGGGATGGGCCGTTACGGTCATCGCATGCAGCCCGAATTCTTCTCGTCCGCCGCCGTCGCGTCGATGCCCAGGGCCGAGTTCGCCTTCCCCGGCCCACTGCGCGACAGGCTCGTCGCGGCGATCCTCGACGGTTCGAAGACCTCCACGACAGGACTGCTCATCGACTACGAGCACGGGGGTGACCCGCTGCCGACCGTCGGGGGCCGTTCCGTGGTCGTCGACTCCGCCGGTCGTCCGGTCGCGGTGATCGAGGTGGTGGGTGTGCGCGTCGTCCCGCTGGCCCGGGTCGATCTCGCCCACGTGCTGGCCGAGGGGGAGGGGCATGCCGACGTGACCGAGTGGCGAGAAGGGCACGAGCGGTTCTGGCACGGCGAGGAGATGCGTGCGGCTCTGCAGGACCCCGGCTTCACGGTGGACGACACGACGCCGGTGGTTCTGGAACGCTTCCGCCTCATCGCCGATCTCCGTCGCGCCGGCTGAGGGGCCGCCGGCCACGTGGGCCGGACGGCCGCGACCGGCGTCCGGTGTCAGAGGTCCCGGACGTTCACGGTGTAGACGGAGCGGACGCCGTAGGGGACGTACAGGGCGTCGCCGACGAGCAGGGGCAGGGCACCGGAGGTGACGAGCATGCTGTTGGCCCGGCCTCCGTCGTCGCGGCCGTCCCGGGTGTCCTCGACCTTGCCGCTGCGCGCGTTCAGCGCGGCCAGCCGGCCGCTGGGGGACGCGAAGTACACGTGGGTGGCCGAGGCCGTCGGCGGCCCCTGCCGCTCCACGGTGGAGTTGGATTCCCACAGGGTGCGCCCGGTGAGCGGCGCGACGGCGCGGACGCCTCCGCTGCTGCTCGTGAAGTAGACGGTGCCGCGGGCCAGGTAGGCCGTCGACCCCTCGGGCCGGCGCTTCTCCAGGCGGCGCTCGGTGAGCTCGTGCGAGGCGACGTCGATCAGGGCGAGGCCGCGGGACGTGGAGTAGCCGTCCGCGAGCACCAGGCGGCCCTCGTGCCGGCCGAGCAGGTGCAGGGCGCCCTCGGCCTCGACGGTCCAGCGGGTCTTTCCGCTGGCCGGATCGATCTGCGAGACGGTGGTCTCGGCGGATTTCTCGTCGTCCGCCCTCGTCGTGCAGAGCAGGTAGGCGCGGTCGGCCGCCGCTTCCAGGACGCAGTCGCCGCGGGTCTGCGGCTGCGGCTGCCGCCAGCGGACCTTGCCCGTCCGGGCGTCGAGCAGGGCGTACTGGTCGCCCTGCGATCCGTAGAAGGTGATGACACCCTCGGGCACCGCCGTGGCGGCGCCCTGGGGCTCATCGGGGACACGCGCCATCTCGCCGCTCCCGGCCGGGGTCCGCCAGAGCTCCTTGCCGGTGCCGGCGGCCAGGGCGTGGACCGTGTAGCCGGCCCCCACGCCGTTCGTGCCTTGCGCGTCCTCGGAACCGTAGGCGTAGACGCGGCCGTCGCCGGTGCCGATGAGTGCGCCCTCGTCGCCGGAGGTGCCGTCGGGTGTGGCGTCGACGGGCCGGCTCCAGGTGTTGCGGCCGTCGGCGAGACCGAAGCGGGTCGCCATGAGGTCGGAGCCGGCGCAGACGAGGGAGGCGTCGACGACGGAGCAGCCCTTGAAGGAGGTGTCGGTTCCGCTCAGGCCGTCCTCGCCGCCTGCGGGGGCCTGTGCCGTGGCGGCCCACGGCTTCCATCCCCCGGGGAGATCGGCCGCGCCCTTGGGAGGGTCGGCCACCCTGGCCGCGGACGAGGGCGGGCGGTCGCGGTCGCGGTCGCGGATCAGAGTGAGGGTGGTGGTGACGATCGCGGCGAGCGCGAGGGCCGCGGCGGCCGAGATCAGCAGCAGCCCGTGCCGGCGGCGGCCGCGGGTGCGCCAGGGCTCGGGCCGCGATGTCCCGGCCGGGTCGTGCGGCGGCCGTGGCTGTGCCGTCGGTGTGCTGTCGGGCCGGGGGCGGCCCGGGCCGCCGCGCCGCGCCTCGTCCCGCCCGGCGGGATGCCTTCCGCCGTGCGCTTCGCCGTCCGCCCCTCCGTCCGGTACGACGACCCCTACGTCGTCCACCGCTTCGGCCGCTGCCACGACGCCCAGGCCGTCCATACCGTCGGCCGCTCCCGCAACCCCCGGGCGGTCCATCCCGTCGGCCGCTGCCTCGTCCGGCCCGTCGTCCGCTTCGGCGGGCAGGGCGTGGGGCGTGGTGCTCCGGTCGGTGCGGGCCGCTTCCGGCCAGGCCGTGCCGGCGGGCTCGGTCGGCCGTGCGCCCGGCCACGGACGCTCGGGGCGGGGTGCGCCGGCCCCGGGCGCGGTGAGCCTGACGGGGGTGCCGCCTTCCCGGAGCAGCGTGAACAGTTCGTGTGCGGCGGGGCGGGACTTCTGGTGCTTCTCCAGGCAGACGCGGATGAAGGGGAGCAGTTCGTCGGGGACGCCGGTCAGGTCGGGTTCGCCCTCGACGACGCGCAGGGCCGTCTCGTACGGGCTCGGGCTGTCGAAGGGACCGCGGCAGGTGGCGGCGTAGGTGAGGACCGAGCCGAGGGAGAACATGTCGGCGGCGGGGCCGACGTCGTGCGGGGCGGCGAACTGCTCCGGGGACATGAAGGGCGGGGTGCCCATGACGCGGCCGGTCTGGGTGAGGGCGTCCGAGGCGGCGAACTCGGCGGCGCGTGAGATGCCGAAGTCGATGACGCGCGGGCCGTCCTCGGCGAGCATGACATTGGCCGGCTTCAGGTCGCGGTGGACGACTCCGGCGCGATGGATGTCGCGCAGCGCCTCGGCGAGGCCGGCGGCGAGACCGCGCAGGCGGGGCAGCGGGAGCGGGCCGTGCTCGCGGACGTGGGTGCCGAGGTCCGCGCCCGGTATGTAGAGCGTGGCCATCCAGGGGTGCGGGGCGTCGGCGTCCGCGTCCACGACGGGGGCCGTGAAGGCTCCGCTGACCCGGCGGGCGGCGGCCACCTCGCGGCGGAAACGGGCGCGGAACTCGTCGTCGTCGGCGTACTGGCTGTGCACGACCTTGATCGCGAGGCGGCGGCCGGAAGCCGAGCGGGCCAGGTAGACCACGCCCATGCCGCCGGAGCCGAGGCGGTCCTCGATCCGGTAGCCGCCCACCTCCGCCGGGTCGGAATCGCGCAGCGCCATCCCCGTACGTTCCCCCCGTCACGCACCGTCCAGTGGTCGGGGCGAGCGTAACCGCCCGTGCCGCAGGCGCGCGGCGCGGGCCCGGGGAGGGTGCGTCGTCCCGGTCAGAAGCTGATGGAGTTGATCGTCTCCGCTATCGAGTTGAGGAACCGCTGGATGTCGTCGGCCATGCCGGTCGAGGCGAGGAAGAAGCCGAAGAGAACCGCCACGATCGCGGGACCGGCCTTGATGGAGCCGCCTCTGAGCAACACCACAAGGATGATCGCCAACAGCAGCACCACAGACAGTGAAATGGCCACAACTGATCACACCCTCGGTCGGTCCGCACTCCCGGCCCGGGGACGCGACCGCGCACCCCGCCAGAACCATCGTGCCACCAACGCGGCCGGGCTATGCGGGCGCTGACACATCGACCACATGCGTGTCGCCCGCTCCGGTGTGAGCCACCCGCGGACCGGGGACCCGACTCCCGGCAGTCGCACGGCAATTCGACGGGCCACCCGCCCAGGAATTCGGCCGGTTCGTTTCCGTCTCCACACAACGCGTTCGCAGCTAATTCGAATTGTTGCCACAGGACCATCAACACCCGCACGGAGCGCGGCCCGAAGAGGACGGAAGGGGACATTCCGCGGGAGTCGCCTGCTGGTCTTATGCGGCGCTTAGTCCGGATGTATCACGATAAGCGGGGCCCGGTCGGTGCACACAATCCGGTACCGGACGATGTGTTGGCCATCACGCCGACAGGGACGTCAACTACCCGTAATCCGGGGTACTCGCAGCGAATAGCCAGGAATGACGTCCGGCGTTTTACGAATACCTGCGGGGAACGCTAGGGTGCCTCAGATGTTCCACGCTGCCTCGTCCCCCGCACGCGCAGCGAGGTCCCGGATCGTCTCCCCGAGCTCCTGGTGGGAGGGTCTGTGACGAACTCGCTGCGACCGAACGGCGACCGCAGGGCGCCACTTCCCCCGGCACAGTCGCCGGCCGACGGAGTGCCGAGCCCCCGCTCGCCGCAGAGCACGCAGAAGAAGCAGAACGGCAAGCAACGCGACGCGTTCTTCGACAACGCCAAGTACCTCGCGATCGTACTGGTCGCCATGGGTCACGCCTGGGAGCCGCTCAAGGGCGACAGCCGGGTGCTCGAGGCCGCCTACCAGGTCGTCTACGCGTTCCACATGCCGGCGTTCATCCTCATCTCCGGCTACTTCTCGCGCAGTTTCGACATGCGGCCCGACCGGCTGAAGCGCCTGATCACCGGCGTGGCCGTGCCGTACATCATCTTCGAGACGGCCTATCCGCTCTTCAAGCGGGTCATCGACAACGACCCGCACCAGGAGATCAGCCTCCTCGACCCCTGGTACCTGACCTGGTTCCTGGTCGCGCTGTTCATCTGGCGCCTGACCACCCCCATCTGGAACCTGGTGCGCTGGCCGCTGCCGCTCGCGCTGGGTCTCGCCATGCTGGCGACCGTCACCCCGGAGATCGGCGACGACCTCGACCTGCAGCGCGTCCTGCAGTTCCTGCCGTTCTTCGTGCTCGGTCTGGTCATGAAGCCCGAGCACTTCCACATGGTGCGCCGCCGTTCGGTGCGTATCGCGTCGGTGCCCGTGTTCGCCGCCGCGCTGGCCTTCAGCTGGTGGGCGGTGCCGCGCATGAACACCGCGTGGTTCTACCACCGTGACGCCGCGCAGGAGCTGGGCGCCCCGTGGTGGACCGGTCCGGTCATGGTGCTCGCCATGTTCGGCTGCTCGCTGGTGCTGACCGCCTGCTTCTTCGCCTGGGTGCCGCGCCGCCACATGTGGTTCACCGCCCTCGGCGCCGGCACGCTCTACGGCTACCTGCTGCACGGCTTCCTGGTGAAGGCGGGCGACTACCAGGGCTGGTTCGAGGCGTCCTGGCTGCACCAGCCTTCCGGTGAGATCCTCGTGACCGCCCTCGCGGCCGCCGTCGTGACGGTGCTGTGCACCAAGCCGGTGCAGCGCGTCTTCCGGTTCGCGATGGAGCCGAAGATGGACTGGGCCTTCAAGCGGGACCCGGCCGAGCAGGCCCGCGAACGCCACAGCGCCGAACGGCGCGAGCGCGAGCGCGAGAAGGTCAACGCCTGACCCCTGCCGCAGCGTTCGCCCGGCACCCGGCGTTCATCCGGCCAGACCGAGAAGTGCGCGCATCCGTGCGTACTTCTCGGTCAGTCGTTCGCGGGTCGCCGCGTCGAGGACCGCGAGCCGTGCCGGGTCCGCGTTGTGCGCCAGGTCCGCCTCCTTCACCAGCAGCGCGCCGGGCGTGGCGAGGATGCGCGCGGCGTACGCCTCCGGCGGCTCCCCCGCCCTCTTGGTGACCGCGAGGACGATGCCCTTCGTACGGCTGCTCAGGGCGGCCTCGTGCAGCCATCGTGCGGACAGGGCGTCGTCCTCGACGGCGTCGTGCAGCCAGGCCGCCGCGATCTGTTCCTCGTCGCCGCCCCTGGCCCGTACGCCCTCCGCCACGGCCTGGAGGTGTTCCGCGTAGGGCCGTCCCGCTTTGTCGGTCTGGCCGGTGTGCGCGGCACGGGCGGTGGCCTCGACCTGGGCCAGGGTCATACGGGTCGTCTCGCTCACCGCTCCAGTGTCTCAGCGGTGGGCGGCGGCCGTCGGCCCCTCGCGGCAGATCAGCAGCAGGGCCCGGTCGTCGTTGACGTCCTTGGCCACGGCCTCGATGAGATGCCAGGCGGCGCCCTGGAAGCCTCCGGCCACGTAGCGGTCGGCCTCGCCGGTGAGGCGGTCGATGCCCTCGACGATGTCGCGGTCGGCGGTCTCCACGAGACCGTCCGTGAACAGCATCAGGACGTCCCCGGCCCGCAGGGAGCCCTTCACCGGGTCGAACTGGGCTCCGTCGTACACCCCGAGGAGCGGGCCCTCGGCGGCCTTCTCCTCCCAGCGGCCGGTGCCGGCGCTGAGCTGAAGGCCCGGCGGGTGACCCGCGGAATAGAGCTCGTAGTCGCCGGAGTCCAGGTCGAGGACGAGGTGGATGGAGGTGGCGAAGCCCTCGTCCCAGTCCTGGCGCAGCAGGTAGCCGTTCGCGGCGGGGAGGAAGGCGTGCGGCGGGAGGGAGCCGAGCAGGCCGCCGAACGCGCCGGACAGCAGCAGGGCGCGGGAGCCCGCGTCCATGCCCTTGCCGGAGACGTCGGTGAGGACGACCTCCAGCGTACGGCCGCCGTTGGTGCGCGCCGCCACCACGAAGTCGCCCGAGAAGGACTGGCCGCCCGCCGGGCGCAGGGCCATCTCCCGGTGCCAGCCGTCCGGCAGGTCGGGCAACTTGCTCTGCACCCGGATGCGTTCACGCAGGTCGAAGAGCATGGTGCCGCCGCGCCGCCAGGGCACACCGACCCGGCTGCGGAACTGGGCCAGCAGCAGCCCGAAGAAGCCGCAGGCCGCGACCACGAGCACGACGCCCGGGGTGACCCTCGACGGGCCCTCCGTGTACGGGCCGAGCTGCACCGACTCCACGATCAGCGCCGTGGCCGCCGCCGCGTACAGGCCGAGGAGGCTGGCGGGCCGCAGCAGCAGACCGCCCACGACGACGGGCAGCACCAGCGCGGCAGGTGAGAACCACACCGAGTTGCCCAGCGTGGCCGCCGCGATCAGCGGGACGGTCAGGAGCAGACCGGCCAGGGCGATCCAGTCGGAGCCGTTGCCGCGGAAGTAGTCGACGGCGGCCCGGCGCACGCCGACACGGACCCGGTGCCACTGCTTCTTCAACCGGGCCGTGAACGTCTCGGCTTCCGCGCGCCGCTCTCGTCCTGATGCCATTAGTTCGGGACCCTATCCATCGGACCAGCCCCTTGGCACGGGAGGTCCTACTTGTCCCCCGTCCGAGGGCCGAGATCACAGTGAACTTCACCGTGCCCGGCCCTGCCGCCGCCCGGCGGAAATTGCCTCGCCCGCCCCGCATCGTCCTGGTAGGCATGGCTCATGGCAACTGACGGGAACGCCCCTTCGCCCGGTCTGCGGGTCCTGCGGCAGGACGATTGGGACAAGTGGTACGACACCCTGCTCCGGGCCTTCGGAGGGGTGCCGGAGTCCGCCGAGGAAAGGGAGTTGTGGCGCTCGCTGACCGAGTACGACCGTTCCCTCGGCATCTGGGACGGGGACGAGTGCGTGGGGACGGCCGGGGCCTTCAGCTTCCGGCTGACCGTGCCCGGCGGCGCGTCGCTGCCGGTCGCGGGCGTCACGATGGTCGGCGTGGCCGCCACGCACCGCCGGCGCGGCCTGCTGACGTCGATGATGCGGCGGCAACTGGACGATGTGCGTGCGTGGGGAGAGCCGCTGGCCGTGCTCACCGCGTCCGAGCCGGCGATCTACGGACGGTTCGGATACGGCAACGCGACCCTGTCGCTGGCCGCCGAGATCGACACCACCCGGGTCGGGCTGTCGGTGCCGGACGGTACGGACGACGTACGCGTGCGGTACGCGGTACCGGCCGATGTACTGGACGTGTGCGAGGCGTTGTACGCCCGGCTGGTTCCGGAGCGGCCCGGGATGCTGGCCCGGCGGCCCGGCTGGGAGCGGCTGGGGGTGCTGGATCCGGAGAGTGCGCGGGAGGGGGCGTCGCCTCTGCAGTGTGTGCTCGCCGAGCGGGACGGGGAGACGATCGGGTACGCGCGGTACCGGGTCAAGCCCGAATGGGAGCTGTCCGGGTCCAACGGCAAGGTGGTCGTCGAGGACTTGGCGGCGCTGGACCCGGCGGCCGAAGCGGCGCTGTGGCGTTTCCTGTTCGGGATCGACCTGACCTCGAAGGTGACCGTGCGGTCGCGTCCGGTGGACGACGCGTGGCAGTACCTGGTGTCCGACCAGCGGCGCTGTCATCCGTGGTTCCGGGACTCGCTGTACGTGCGGCCGGTGGAGGTGGGCGCCGCGCTGGAGGCGCGGACGTATCAGGCCCCGGTGGATGTGGTGTTCGAGGTGGAGGACGCGTTCTGCCCGTGGAACGCCGGGCGTTGGCGGCTGACCGGGGACCCGAAGGGGGCGTCCTGCGAGCGTACGACGGATGCGGCGGATCTCGCCCTGTCCGTGAGGGAGTTGGGAGCGGCGTACCTCGGGGGCGTGTCGCTGGCCGCGTTGGCGGCGGCGGGCCGGGTGCGGGAGATCCGGCGCGGGGCGCTGGCGGAGGCGTCGCTCGGGTTCGGGTCGGCGGTGGCGCCGTGGCTGCCCCACGGATTCTGACGGACGCCCGCCTGTTTCAGGGGCGTTGGCAGGCCGGGCACCAGAAGAGGTTGCGGGCGGCGAGACCGGCGGTGCGGATCTCGCCGCCGCAGACATGGCAGGGCAGACCGGCCCTGCGGTAGACGTACACCTCGCCGCCGTGGTCGTCCACGCGCGGCGGGCGGCCCATCGCCTCCGGGGTGTGCTCCGGGCGGACGGTGTCGATGCGGTTGTTGCGGACGCCCTCGTGCATGAGGACGACGAGGTCGGTCCAGATCGCGTCCCACTCGGCGGGGGTGATGTCCTTGCCGGCGCGGTACGGGTCGATGCCGTGCCGGAAGAGGACCTCCGCGCGGTAGACGTTCCCGACGCCGGCGATGACCTTCTGATCCATGAGGAGGGCGGCGATCGTCGTACGGCTGCGGGCGATGCGGCGGTGGGCGAGGTCCGGGTCGGCGTCGTCGCGGAGCGGATCGGGGCCGAGGCGGTCGTGTATCGCCTGCTTCTCCGGGGGCGTGATGAGGGCGCAGGTCGTGGGGCCCCGGAGGTCGACATAGGTGGTGTCGTTCGCCAGGCGGAGGCGGACGGTGCCGGTGGGGGGCGGCTCGGGAGCCGGGCCGAAGGTGACCTTGCCGAACAGGCCGAGGTGGATGTGGATCCAGTCGGTGTCGCGGAAGCCGAGGAAGAGGTGCTTGCCGTGGGCTTCCGTGCCGGTGAGTTCGGTGCCGGTGAGGAGGGTGGCGGCGGGGGCGAAGGTGCCCTGCGGGCTGGTGGTGCGGGGGTGTGTGCCGAGGAAGGCGGCGGCGTAGTCCTGGGCGAGGCGGTGGATGGTGTGGCCTTCCGGCACGGGTGCTCCTTGTGAACGTCGCCTGTGCCCGGCCGGGCCCGCGGTGGTCGGAAGGCCGAGGTCGCGGGGCTCCGCCCCAGGCCCCAGGTTTTGCCCACCCGCCCGCCCGACACGGTTTCTCACGAGGCCGAGGCCACGGGGCTCCGCCCCGGACCCCGGCGGGGACTGCGTCCCCTGCGCCCCTCGGGGCTTCCTCCCGCGCGCTCACGCGGCCCCGCCCCGGCCGCTCCGGGGCGGGGCACAGGGCCCGGTGGGTTACTGCTGGGGGTGGTGCGGCGGAATCGGGGGGAGGTCGCCGGTCGTTTCGTAGGCCGACAGCATGTCGATCCGGCGGATGTGACGTTCGTCACCGGAGAACGGGGTGCCCAGGAAGGTCTCCACGAACTTCGTCGCCTCGTCCTGCGAGTGCATGCGCGCGCCCACCGCGACGACGTTCGCGTTGTTGTGCTGGCGGCCAAGGGACGCCGTCTCCTCGCTCCAGGCGAGGGCCGCGCGGACACCCTTGACCTTGTTCGCGGCGATCTGCTCGCCGTTGCCCGAGCCGCCGATGACGACGCCGAGGGCCTCGGGGTCCGCGGCCGTGCGCTCCGCTGCGCGGAGGCAGAAGGGCGGGTAGTCGTCCTGGGCGTCGTAGATGTGCGGGCCGCAGTCGACGGGGTCGTGACCCGCCGCCTTCAGCCAGTCGACGAGGTGGTTCTTGAGTTCGTAGCCCGCATGGTCCGAGCCGAGGTACACGCGCATGGGACGAGTGTGACACGGGTGTTTCGGGGAAGGCGCGCGGGGTGGCGCTCACAAAAAACTGAGGCGAATGTGAGCCTCATTACGGAACCTCAGGAAAACCTCAAGTAACAATCTGGATTCAAAGGTTCTCCTATTCGTTCGCCTCCGATTCACTGGACCGGCTCGTACACCGCTCGTACGAGCCACCCGTACACCGCGCTGCCGCGAAACACCCCTTTCGTGCGGCTGGTGCGGCGTCGTACGGAAGTACAGCTCCCCGGCGCAAAGGAAATCCGTTCCATGACCTCGCAGCCGACTCTGAACAAGACCGGAAACGACCCCGGAGGGCCCGGAGAACCCGGAGCCGAGGGCTCCGGGCTGCAGGCCGGGCTCAAGAACCGGCATCTGTCGATGATCGCCATCGGCGGTGTCATCGGCGCCGGCCTCTTCGTGGGGTCCAGCTCCGGTATCGCCACCGCCGGGCCCGGCATCCTGCTGTCGTACGCCCTCGTCGGCACGCTCGTGGTGCTGGTGATGCGGATGCTCGGTGAGATGTCGGCCGCCAACCCCACCTCGGGTTCCTTCTCCGCGCACGCCGACCGGGCCCTCGGGTCCTGGGCCGGTTTCTCCATCGGCTGGCTGTACTGGTTCTTCTGGGTCGTCGTGCTGGCGGTCGAGGCGACCGCCGGTGCGGTGATCCTGGAGGGCTGGATACCGGCCGTGCCCCAGTGGGGCTGGGCCCTGATCGTGATGCTGGTGCTGACCGCCACCAACCTGGTGTCCGTCGGCTCCTACGGCGAGTTCGAGTTCTGGTTCGCGGGCATCAAGGTCGTCGCGATCGCGGCGTTCATCGTCATCGGCGGACTGGCCGTGTTCGGGCTGCTGCCCGGCGTGGACAGCGAGCAGGCCGGAGTGAGCAACCTGACCGCGCACGGCGGCTTCCTGCCCAACGGGGCCGGCGCCATCCTCACCGGTGTGCTGCTCGTCGTCTTCTCCTTCATGGGCAGCGAGATCGCCACCCTGGCCGCCGGTGAGTCCGAGAACCCGCGCCAGGCCGTCACCAAGGCCACCAACAGCATCATCTGGCGTGTCGCCGTCTTCTACCTCGGCTCGATCGCCGTCGTCGTGTGCCTGCTGCCCTGGGACAGCAAGTCCATCACCAAGGACGGCTCCTACGTCGCCGCGCTGGACTCCCTCGGCATCGCGCACGCCGGCCAGATCATGAACTTCATCGTGCTGACCTCGGTGCTGTCCTGCCTGAACTCCGGCCTCTACACCGCCTCCCGCATGGCCTTCTCCCTCGGTCAGCGCGGTGACGCGCCGAAGGCCTTCGCCCGCACGACCTCCAACGGCGTGCCGCGCACGGCGATCCTCGCGTCGGTCGCCTTCGGCTTCGTGGCGGTGTTCTTCAACTACAAGTTCCCGGACTCCGTCTTCCTCTTCCTCGTGAACTCCAGTGGCGCGGTCGCCCTGTTCGTGTGGCTGGTGATCTGCTTCTCCCAGCTGCGCATGCGGAAGATCATCAAGGCCGAGGCGCCCGAGAAGCTCGTCGTGAAGATGTGGCTGTACCCGTACCTGACCTGGGCGACTGCCGCGCTGATCGTGTTCATCCTCGGTTACATGCTCACCGACACCGAGCACGACGGCCGTCAGACCATCCTGCTGTCGCTGCTCGTCGCCGCGGTGGTGCTGGTCATCGCCTTCGTGAAGAAGGGGGTGCGCGGGGAGCGTACGGCCGCCGACGCCCCGCAGGTCCAGGGCGAGGAGCGGAACGAGGTGTCGGCCGGCTGATCCTCCGGCCGCTCGCCGTTCGTCTCGGACGGGGGCCTGTGGTGCGTGTTGTCGCGCACCACAGGCCCCTTTTCGCTGGCCCGCACGGGCCTCGAGGCGTGCCTACAGCACCGTGAAGCTGTCCCTGACCTTCTCGTAGGCGGCGAGGGCCTCCTGTTCGATCCCGGCCTCGTACCACGTGTTGACCTGGTACGACTTGCCGGTCACGTTGAAGCCGAGCAGGCGGGCGTGCCAGTGGACGCCCTTCAGCGTGAAGGTGTACTCCCAGACCACCGCCGGGTGACCGCGGAACGTCGTCTCCTCCAGGCGGATCTTGCGGTAGTCCTGGCCCTGTTGGGCGTTGCGCTCCGAGGTCTGCCAGGTCTCCAGCAGGTCGCCGCGGGCCAGGGAGGACTTGCCCACCAGTTCCTGGGAGCCGTCCGGGGAGGTGTAGTGCACCTCCGCGCCCGTCTTGACGTCCCGCCGCCAGCCGTCGGGTGTCGCCCAGGCGAAACCACCGGCCTCCCGGTGCGTGCCGGGCGGCAGGGTCTGCGGCCTGGTGGTGCCCTCGACGGTGGGCGAGGGGGTGGTGCCCGCGGTGGTGGCTCCGGTGGTGTTCCCTGTCGTGGCTCCGGTGGCGTCCCCGGCGGTGGCCGGTGCGGACGCCGAGGAACCCGCGCGGGGAGTCTCGTCGCCGTCGTCCGGTCGGCCCGCTGACGTCGCCAGCAGGATCGCCGCGACGGTTCCGGCGGTGGTGAGAGCGGCCGCCGCGACGGTGAGCGCCGTACGGCGACGGGGGCGGGGGCGGGGGGCGTGCGGGGTGGGCGGGCCGGGAAGTTCACCCGGCGGCACCGGCAGAGGCGTGGGCTGAGGACGGCACTCGGTCTCCGCCTGGGCGCGCGTCAGGGAGACGGGGGTCCGGGAAGGCGTGGACGTCGTCGTGGGTGCGGGGTGCGGGGGGCGGTGCGGCTCCAGGACGGGGGCAGGGCTGCGCGGGTCCCGGGGCGCGGGGAGGGGGGCGGGGTCGGGTGCCGGTGCGGAAGCCGACGCGGGTGCCGGGGCGGAAGCCGACGCGGGTGCCGGGGCGGAAGCCGACGCGGGTGCCGGGGCGGAAGCCGACGCGGGTGCCGGGGCGGAAGCCGACGCGGGTGCGGGTGCGGGTGCGGGTGCGGGGGAGGTTGTCTGTGGCTGCGGTTCCGGGGCTGCTTGTCGTCCGCCGAGGGTGGTCGGCAGGTCGGGGGCGGGCTGCGGACGGGGCGAGCGCTCATCGCCGGCCACCGCCACCGTGGGTGCAGGGGCCGGGAACGCCACCGGCTCCAGTGCCGTCTGCAGAGCTTCCAGGTCCGGGCGGGCCGACGGTTCCTTGGCCAGCAAGGAGGTCAGGATGTCCCGCAACGGGCCTGATGCGGCGGGGAGTTGCGGCTCCTCGTACAGGACCGCGTGCAGGGTCGCCAGTGTGGTGTCGCGGGAGAACGGGGAGCGGCCGCCCAGGGCCGCGCAGAGGGTCGCGCCGAGGGACCAGATGTCGGACGGTGGGCCCTGCGGGCGACCGGAGATGCGCTCGGGGGCCATGTAGTCGGGCGAGCCGACCAGCATGCCGACCATGGTGAGCGCCTTGGCGTCCTGGATCGCCGCGATGCCGAAGTCCGTGAGGACGACGCGCCGTCCGGGGCCGGAACCGCTGCCGTTGCCGCGTCCGGATCCGGCCATGCCGTCCGCGTGCTCCACGAGGACGTTGCCGGGCTTGATGTCGCGGTGCAGTACGCCCCGTTCGTGCACCTGCCGCAGCGCCGCGACCAGACCGAGTCCGATGCGGGCCGTCTCTCCGGGGCTCAGCGGACCCGTCTCCGCGAGGATCCGTTCCAGGGAGCGGCCCGCCACCAACTCCATGACGATCCACAGGCGTTCACCCTCGTCGACCACGTCGTAGACCCGTACGACGTTGAGGTGGTCGATCCGGGCCGTGGCCCTGGCCTCGCGCAGGGTGCGTTCACGGCGGGTCCTGCTGTCCTCCGCGTCGAGTCCGTCGATCCGCATTTCCTTGACGGCGACCAGCCGGTCGAGTATTTCGTCGACGGCTCGCCACACTCGTCCCATTCCCCCCTGGCCGATACTCTCGACCAACCGATAGCGCCCCGCCACCAATACCCCTGGGACACCACCGCTGTTCGCATTCCCCGGCAATTCGCTGCACCCCCTCCACGACGCCGCGACCGTCTCCAGTGAAACACAACGGTCACACTTCGTGCCGTACCAGGATAGTGCGGGGAAATCTTGTGGTACCTCTTTCAGTGCTGCGAATTCAGGCGCAGTCCAGGGGGACGCAAGGGGGACGAACATGAGTTCTCGTCACACGACGGCGATCACAGGATCACTGGTCATGGCATCTTTCTCGGCGGTGATGATCCTTTCCGGAACGGCCGGCGCGGAAGACGACAAACCCGCGAGCAGCAAGGGGGGAAAGGTGGTTGACGCCGCCCCGGCAGGGGTGAAGACGACCACGACACTGCCCGGGAAGATCTCGGTCGACAACCGTTCCGAAAAGACGGCGATCACCGCCTCGGTGAAGAACGAGGGGAGCAAGGACAGCGGGAAGATCAGGCTCTTGGTGGTCGGTTTCGACGGGCTTGTCGTCAAGGGCGTCGAGGGATGTTCTGCGATACCCGAGAAGGGACTTCCGGAGGGTTCGAACAGCGGATTCGCATGCCCGATCGACAATCTCGCGGCCGGTGAGTCGAAGTCGTACGCCGTCGACGCGACGTTCGACCTCGGCAAGACCGGGAAGATCTGCCTGCCCGTGCAGACGAGCGACGGGAAGAAGACGTTCTGGCAGCAGGGCCCCGTGCCGTTCGGCACGAGCAACTCGTCGCCGGACGCCCCCGCCACACCCCTGCTGCTCGGCACCGACAACGAGCCGGCGGGGCCGGGCGGGAAGGAACTGCCAAAGACCGGTTTGGCCCGCGATCTGCTGCCGCTGGGGGCGACCGGCGCGTCGCTGCTCGCGGCGGGCGTGGCCGGAATGTGGTGGTCGCGACGGCGGCGGCCGGGGGCTCAGGAGGCCTGAATCCGACGGCTGTCGGGCGGGCACGGACGCCGAGAGGCCCGCCGGGGGCATCGCGCCCCCGGCGGGCCTCTCGGCTACGCCTGCGGTGTCAGCGCTTGTTCGCGAACTTCCAGGCCGTCGGCAGGGCGCCCATGGCCAGGGCCGCCTTCAGCGCGTCGCCGATGAGGAACGGGGTGAGGCCGGCCGCGATCGCGGCGGTGGCGGACATGCCGGTGGCGAGGGCCAGGTAGGGCACGCCGATGGCGTAGATGATCGCCTCGCCCACCAGCATCGTGCCGGCCGTGCGCAGCACCGAGCGGTCGGCGCCGCGGCGGGCCAGGGCGCCGACGACGGTGGAGGCGAGGATCATGCCGAGGATGTAGCCGAAGGAGGGGGCGACGCCCGAGGTGCCCTGCGCGAACCACGGCACACCCGCGATGCCCGCCACGGCGTACAGCGCGAGCGCGAGGAAGCCGCGGCCGGCGCCGAGGGACGTGCCGACGAGCAGCGCGGCGAAGGTCTGGCCGGTCACCGGCACCGGGGAGCCCGGCACGGGCACCGAGATCTGGGCGGCGAGGCCGGTGAGCGCGGCGCCGCCGAGCACGAGGGCCGCGTCCCGGACACGGGAGGCAGGGAGCAGGTCGGCGAGGACCTGTCCGGTGCGGGACGGTGTGGCGGCAGCGGTGCTCATGGGGACTCCGCGAGGGTGAGGGCCGGTGGGACACCGTGACGCTATCCCAGCGCCCTCACCCTGATCACCGTCAGCGCTCGACAAAGGCACGAACACGCTCTTGGTTGACTTCGGACAAAGGGTGCCGCCTACACCGGGTCCGAGGTGACTCCGGTCACGGTGGTGAGGTGGTGCGCGGCACCGGAACGGGCCGAAGGGTGTCTGTAAGTTTCCCCCAAAGACGCCGTGCCCACCGTCTCGCCCGTCGGTCGCCGTCTGGGCAGCCCGGGGCCGCTTTGCTAGCGTCGCGGACATGGTTGCCCAGGCCCGGTACTTCTCGTCGCGTCGCTACGTCGACCTGCGACGCCAGGGCACGGCCACCTGTCGCCGCCCTCAGTGAGGCGGGACGGAGGGATCCGGCCCGCCGATCGAAACGGCGCAGTGTCGGACCGGCCTCCAGGAAGATCCCCATGCCTCGTACCGCGGCTCCCCTTCTCACGTCCCCCGTGCCCCGTGTCGCCGACAGCGACCGGCGTCGCACCAGCGCGAGCGTCGTCCTGCGATCCGTGCTGGAGCACGGGCCGGTCGCGCGCAGCACCATCGCCCGGCTGACCGGGCTGTCGCCCGCGTCGGTGACCGACTACTGCGCCCGCTTCGCCGAGTGGGGGCTCATCCGGGAGTCGGCCGAGCTGCGGCGCTCCAAGGGCGTGGGCCGGCCGCATCTGCCGGTCGACCTGGACGACTCCCGGTTCGTGGTGGGCGGCGTGCACGTGGCGGTGCCGTACACCACGGTCGCGCTGCTGGATCTGCGCGGGCGGGTGGTGGCCCGCAGCGAGGTGAAGCACGTGGGCACCGAGCCCGCGCGGGTGCTGGGGCGGGCCGCCGACGCGCTGGCGGCGCTGCTCGCCGGGTCTCCCCGCAGCAGGGTGCTGGGGGTCGGCTTCGCGGCGGGCGGCTGGGTGGAGCGGGACTCGGGCACCGTCGTGGAGCACCCACTGCTCGGCTGGCGCGAGGTGCCGGTGCGCCAGGTGCTCGGGGCGCGTACCGGGCTGCCGGTGCATGTCGACGGGCACGCGCGGGCGTTGGTGAACGCCGAGCGGCTGTTCGGGCGGGCGCGGGGCAGCCGCAGTGTGCTGCACCTGTTCGCGGGCAACGTGGTCGATTCGGCGTTCACCACCCATGACGAGGTGCACCACGGGCCGCGCTCGCGGGCGGGGTCGATCGCCCATCTGCCGGTGCCGGGTGGCACGGAGCCCTGCGCGTGCGGCCGGGTGGGCTGCCTCCAGGCCGAGTTGAGCGAGCGGACGCTGTGCCGGCTGGCCCGGGAGGCGGGGGTCGTCGACGGGGTGAACCCCATGCAGGTGGTCTCCGCCGCGGCGGCCGGTGACCCGGTGGCGGGGCGGCTGCTGCGGGAGCGGTCGCGGCGGGTGGGCCGTGCGGTCGGGCTGCTGCAGGACGTGCTGAACCCCGAGCGGGTGGTCGTGACGGAGATCGGGGCCATGCACCGGGCGGACTGTCTCGCCGCGCTGCGGGAAGAGGTCGGAGCGGATCGCGCCGCGACCGTCTCGCCGATCAGTTTCACGGATTCCGTACTGGCCGTGGCCGGTGGTTCGGTGGCGCTCGACGTTCTCTACCGGGATCCGCTGGCCGCGTCACCTGAGGCTATTTAATTCAGAAACTCGGAATGTTGACAGGGCGGGTCGATGACCAGGAACATCCTGTTCATGACCCCGCTCACGAGCTGTCGCACTCTCTGTTGCTGACCCGTTGACGCGCCCAGGCGCCCGTTCACGGAGCGCCTTCTTCTTCCCCGTGTGAAATTCACGTGAATTCCCCTGCCCGGCATTCCCTTCCGGAATTCCGCGTGCCGTGCCGCCTTCCATGACCCGGGAGTCCTCCCATGCCCTCTCCTCCCCCGTCCGGTCTCGACCGGCGTCTGTTCCTGACCTCACTGCTCGGCGTGACGGCCGCGGCGGCCGGACTGAGCGGCTGCGCGGACAGCAGTGCCGCCGCCGAAGAGGCCTCGGACGCTCCCCTGGCCTCCACGGTGCCCGCCGGTACGAGCCTGAAGATCGCCTCCTATCAGAACGCCCAGCAACTCCAGTTCAAGCTGGCCGGGTTCCGGGACCTGCCGTTCAAGGTCGCCGACTGGCTGAACATCGGCGCAGGCCCCGATGTCATCAACGCCTTCCGCGCGAAGTCCCTGGAGGTCGCCAACAACGCGGGTATCCCGCCGATCCAGGCGCACTATCAGGGCTTCGACGCGAAGATCGTGGCGATCAACATCACCCGGAAGCCCAACTACCTCTTCGCCACCAAGCCGGGCAGCGACGTCCGTACGGTCGCCGGCTTCAAGGGCAAGCGGCTCGCCTTCTCCCAGGGCCAGGCACAGGGCGTGGTCCTGCTGCGGGCGCTGAAGAAGGCCGGGCTGGCGTACGACGACGTGGAGCTGGTGTCGCTGACCAGCAATCAGTTCCTCACCGCCCTGCAGTCCGGGCAGGTGGACATCGCCCCGCTCGCCAACACCCAGGCGCCGGCGTATCTGGCGCAGTACAGGTCGGCCCGGACCATCACCACCGACGTGGTGGACCTGCTCAGCCTGCTGTGGGCGCCGGTTTCCGTGCTGAACGACAAGGCGAAGGCCGCCGCGATCGCCGCGTACATCCCGTACTGGGCCAAGAGCCAGGTGTGGACCTACGAGCACCCCGACGAGTGGAACGAGCAGTTCTACGTCGGGACGCAGAACCTGACGCTCCGCCAGGCGGAGGCCGTCACCGCGCTCGCCAACAAGCCGCTGTTCCCGCCCCGATGGGACGAGGCCATCAGGTGGGAGCAGGAGACCGCCGACCTGCTGGCGGAGGGCGGCTTCGTGAAGGAGTTCGACGTCTCCGAGCTCTTCGACCACCGCTTCGAGTCCCTCGCGGCCGAGGCCGTGCCCGCGGAGTACCGGAGGTGACCGCCGTGACCACGACGACGCACACGACCGCGCAGGCCCCCGCGGCGCTCCCCCCGGTGGAGGGGACGCACCAGGTGCGCAGGCGCCGGCGGCTGGCTCCCGGCAAGCGGCTGCCCGCCACCCGGCTCGTCGGGCCGGCCGCCGTCCTCGGGCTGTGGAGTGCCGCCTCCGCCGCCGGGCTGCTCGACCCGGGCGCGATCCCGGCGCCGTGGACGGTGCTGGAGACGGGCAGCCGGCTGTGGACCGCGGGCACGCTGCCGGACGACATCCTGACGTCGCTGCAGCGCGCGGCCACCGGCTTCTCGATCGGCCTGGCGGTGGGCATCCTGCTCGCGCTGGCGTCCGGGCTGACCCGGACCGGTGAGGCCCTGATCGACGGGACGGTCAACCTCAACCGGGCGATCCCCACCCTCGGCCTGATCCCGCTGTTCATCCTGTGGCTGGGCATCGGGGAGACCTTCAAGATCGCCATCATCGCGATCGTCGTCTACATCCCGATCTACCTCAACACGCACGCCGCGCTGTCCGGCATCGACAGCCGCTTCGTCGAACTCGCCGAAGTCCAGGGCCTGTCGAAGTACCGGTTCATCCGGCAGGTCGTCATCCCCGGAGCCCTGCCCGGCTTCTTCGTCGGACTGCGGCTCGGCGTCACCGGCTCCTGGCTCGGCCTGGTGGTGCTGGAGCAGATCAACGCCACCAGCGGCCTCGGCTACATGATGTTCCAGGCGCAGAACTACGGCCAGACGGACGTCATCCTCGTCGGCCTCGTCGTCTACGGCGTCTTCGGCCTGGTCTCCGACAGCGCGGTCCGTCTGATCGAACGGAGGGTGCTGTCATGGCGCCGCACACTGAGCAGCTGACCCGGCCCGCCGTCCGACTGCGCGGCCTGACCCGGTCGTTCGACGGACGCACGGTCCTCGACGGCATCGACCTCGACCTGCCCGCCGGACAGCTCACCGCCCTGCTGGGCCACAGCGGATCCGGCAAGAGCACCCTGCTGCGGGCGATCGCCGGACTCGACCACGGCGTCACGGGCTCCGGGCAGCTCACCGCCCCCGAGCGGGTGTCGGTCGTCTTCCAGGACTCCCGGTTGCTGCCCTGGCTGCGGGTCCTCGACAACGTGCTGCTCGGCGCCGAGGGCAAGGAGGCCGGGCGCAAGGGGCGGGAAGCCCTGGAGGAGGTGGGGCTGAAGGGCCGCGAGCGGGCCTGGCCGGGCGAGCTGTCCGGCGGGGAGGCCCAGCGCGCCGCCCTGGCCCGGTCCCTGGTGCGCGAGCCGGAACTGCTGCTGGCCGACGAGCCGTTCGGGGCGCTGGACGCGCTCACCCGGATCCGGATGCACGGCCTGCTCCGGGAGCTCTGGGAGCGCCACCGGCCCTCGGTGCTGCTGGTCACCCACGACGTGGACGAGGCGATCGTCCTCGCCGACCGGGTGCTCGTCCTGGACCAGGGCCGGATCGGCCTCGACCTCACCATCGACCGCGCACACCCGCGCTCGTACCGCGACCCCCTGCTCGGCGCATACCGGGAGCGGCTGCTGGCCGCGCTCGGTGTCACGGAGGACGACCGATGACCCGCAGACAGCTCCACCTCAACGCGTTCCTGATGAACACCGGCCACCACGAGGCGTCGTGGCGGCTGCCGGAGAGCGACCCGTACGCGCACGTGGACCTGGCCCACTACGTGCGGCTGGCCCGGATCGCCGAGCGCGGCACCTTCGACTCGCTGTTCCTCGCCGACGGCCCACAGCTGTGGAACAACCTCGCACAGCGGCCCGCCGGGGCGCTGGAGCCGATCACGCTGCTGACCGCCCTGGCGACGGCGACCGAGCACATCGGCCTGATCGCCACGGCCTCCACGTCGTACAACTCGCCGTACAACCTGGCCCGCAAGTTCGCCACGCTGGACCACCTCAGCGGGGGCCGGGCGGGCTGGAACATCGTCACCACCGCCGGTGCCGAGGCCGCCCGGAACTTCGGTCTGGACGCCGAGCCGGCGCACGCCGAGCGGTACGCACGGGCCGCCGAGTTCCTCGACGTGGCGCTGAAGCTGTGGGACAGCTGGGAGGACGACGCGATCGTCGCCGACAAGACGGCGGGCGTGTGGGGCGACGACGCGAAGATCCACCCGCCCCGCCACCGGGGCCGGTACTTCAGCGTCGAGGGCGCCCTCAACGTGCCGCGCACGCCCCAGGGTTACCCGCTGCTCGTGCAGGCCGGCTCCTCCGAGGACGGCAAGCGGTTCGCCGCCCGGTACGCGGAGGCGGTGTTCACCGCCCAGCAGACCATCGAGGACGCCCGGTCCTTCTACGCCGATCTCAAGTCCCGCACCGTCGCGGCCGGCCGGGACGCCGAGCACATCAAGGTGCTGCCGGGCATCGTCCCGGTGATCGGTTCCACCGAGGCCGAGGCGCTGGAGAACGAGCGGATCCTGGAGGACCACATCGTGCACGCGCACGGCGTGGACCGCCTGGAGCGGCTGCTGCAGCTCGCCCCCGGCACCCTGGAGCTCGACAGCCCGCTTCCCGCCGGCCTGCCGCCGGAGAGCGCCGTCGAGGGCGCCAAGAGCCGCTACACGCTCGTCGTGGAGCTGGCCCGGCGCGACCGGCTCACCGTGCGGCAGCTGATCGGCCGGCTCGGCGGCGGCCGCGGGCACCTCACCTTCGCCGGGACGCCCGAGCAGGTCGCCGACACCATCGAGCTGTGGTTCGGCTCGGGCGCCGCGGACGGCTTCAACATCATGCCGGCGGTGCTGCCGTCCGGCCTGGAGGCCTTCGTCGACCACGTCGTCCCGATCCTGCGCGCCCGGGGACTGCTCCGCACCGAGTACGGCAGCGCCCGCCGCACCCTGCGGGAGCGCTACGGCCTGCCGCGCCCCGCCAACCAGCACCTCGACGCCCCCGCCCTCGTCTGATCCCCTCTCGTCCGGAAGGAACCCGTCATGGCCATCGAGATCCACAAGGTCACCGCGAACATCGGCGCCCGAGTCGAGGGCGTCGACCTCACCCGGCCCCTCGGCCAGGAGACCTACACCGCCCTGCGGGACGCGCTCAACACCCACAAGGCCCTGGTCTTCGACGCGGAAGGCCTCGACGACGCGGGCCAGCAGGCCTTCGCCCGCCATTTCGGCGACATCACCACCGCCCACCCGACGGTGTCGTCCATCGCCGACGCCCCGAACGTACTGCCCGTCGACAGCGAGCGGGGCCGGGCCGCCAACCACTGGCACACCGACGTCACCTTCGTCCTCAACCCGCCGCAGGCCAGCACCCTGCGCAGCATCACGATCCCGCCGTACGGCGGCGAGACCCTGATCTCCAGCTCCGCCGCCGCCTACCGCAACCTGCCCGAGTCGCTGCGCAGCCTCGCCGACACCCTGTGGGCCGAGCACACCAACGACTACGACTACGCCGTCCCGGACGAGGAAGTCGACGAGAAGCAGGCCGCCCGGCGCGCCCAGTTCACCTCGATCAAGTACCGCACGGTCCACCCGGTGGTCCGCGTCCACCCGCTGACCGGCGAGCGCGGGCTGTTCATCGGCGGCTTCGCCCAGCGGATCGTGGGCCTGTCCCCGGGCGAGTCGCGCAAGATCCTCGACCTGCTCCAGGCGTACGTCACCCGGCCGGAGAACATCCTGCGCCACCGCTGGTCGCCCAACCAGCTCGTCCTGTTCGACAACCGCATCACCCAGCACTACGCCGTCGACAACTACGACGGTCTGCCGCGCCGCCTGCACCGGGTCACCGTCGCGGGTGACATCCCCGTCGGGATCGAGGGCAAGGAGAGCTACGTCATCGAGGGCGACGCCTCGCACTACACGCCGGTCGCCGCCTAGCCACACAGAGCGACGCGATCGTCCACATGCTGGGATGCCTCTCCGTCAGGCGGGGAGGCATCCGAGACTGGCGGCGTTTTTGCCCTCGTACGCCCCTCACGCATAGGACGAGTCGCGCCCATGCCCAGCAGCACCACCACGGGGACGCCGCCCAGCGCGGACGACGTCTCCCTCTCCCATGGCCTGAAGCAGCGCCACCTGTCGATGATCGCCCTCGGCGGGGTGATCGGGGCCGGTCTGTTCGTCGGCTCCGGTGCCGGTATCGCCGCGGCCGGTCCGTCGATCGTGGTCGCCTACGCCCTCTCCGGTGCCCTCGTGATGCTGGTGATGCGGATGCTCGGCGAGATGTCGGCCGCGTATCCCTCGTCGGGGTCGTTCTCGGCGCACGCCGAGCGGGCGATCGGCCCCTGGGCGGGATTCACCGCCGGCTGGTCCTTCTGGGTGCTGCTGTGCACGGCCGTCGGCCTGGAGGGCATCGGCGCCGCGAAGATCGTCAGCGGCTGGCTGCCGGGCACGCCGGAGTGGGCGTGGGTGGCGCTGTTCATGGTCGTCTTCTGCGGCACGAACCTGGCCGCCGTGAAGAACTTCGGCGAGTTCGAGTTCTGGTTCGCGGCGCTGAAGGTCGGCGCGATCACCCTGTTCCTGGTGCTCGGCGTCCTGGCGATCGCGGGCGTCCTGCCCGGCACGGACTCGCCGGGCGCGAGTCACCTCACCGACTTCCTGCCGAACGGCGGAGAGGGCCTGGTCATCGGCCTGCTCGCCTCGGTCTTCGCCTACGGCGGACTGGAGACGGTCACCATCGCGGCCGCCGAGTCGGAGAACCCCGTCCAGGGTGTCGCGAGCGCGGTCCGCACGGCGATGTGGCGCATCGCCCTGTTCTACATCGGCTCGATGGCCGTCATCGTCACGCTCGTCCCCTGGGACTCGAAGGCGGTCGTCGAGAAGGGCCCCTACGTCGCCGCCCTCGACCAGCTCGGCATCCCCGGCGCCGGCCAGCTGATGAACGTGGTCGTCCTGGTCGCCCTGCTGTCCGCCATGAACGCCAACATCTACGGCGCGTCCCGCATCGCCTACTCGCTCGTGGAGCGCGGGCAGGGCCCGAAGGGTCTCGGCCGCATCTCGGGCGGGGTGCCGCGGATCGCCGTGGGGGCGTCCTCGGTGTTCGGGTTCCTGTGCGTGCTGCTGAGCTACTGGCGGCCGAACGACGTGTTCGCCTGGCTGCTGAACATGATCGGCGCGGTGATCCTGGTCGTCTGGATCTTCATCGCCGTCTCGCAACTGCGCCTGCGCCGCCGCCTGGAGCGTGAGGCTCCCGAGAAACTGGCCGTGCGCATGTGGGCGTTCCCCTGGCTGACCTGGGTCGCCCTGGCCGGCATGGCCGCGGTGTTCGTCCTGATGGCCCGGGAGCCGGACACGCGGGTGCAGCTGTACTCGACGGGCGGGATGATCCTGGTTCTGGCCGCGGTCGGGTACGCGTGGCAGAAGGCCCGCGCCAAGCAGTAGGAAGTCCACCACCGAAAGGCCTCCGCGACACGGCGGGGGCCTTTCGCGTGCCTGGACCCCCACCGGAGCACTCCTGCTGCTAGCGTGCAGTTGCAAGCATGTTGCAATAAGGTCCGGAGGGGATCCCGCCCATGCCCGTCTACACGCTGCCTGAACTGCCCTACGACTACTCCGCGCTCGCCCCCGTGATCAGTCCCGAGATCATCGAGCTGCATCACGACAAGCACCATGCCGCCTACGTGAAGGGCGCCAACGACACGCTGGAGCAGCTGGCCGAGGCGCGGGACAAGGAGACGTGGGGGTCGATCAACGGGCTGGAGAAGAACCTGGCCTTCCACCTGTCCGGGCACATCCTGCACAGCATCTACTGGCAGAACATGACCGGCCCGAAGGACGGTGGCGGGGAGCCGCTGGCGCAGGACGGGGTGGGTGAGCTCGCCGACGCGATCACCGAGTCCTTCGGTTCCTTCGCGCGGTTCAAGGCGCAGTTGTCCAAGGCGTCGGCCACCACGCAGGGTTCGGGCTGGGGCGTGCTGGCCTACGAGCCGCTGAGCGGGCGGCTGATCGTGGAGCAGGTCTACGACCACCAGGGCAACGTCGGCCAGGGCGCCACCCCGATCCTCGTCTTCGACGCCTGGGAGCACGCCTTCTACCTGCAGTACCGCAACCAGAAGGCCGACTTCATCGAGGCGATGTGGCAGGTCGTCAATTGGCAGGACGTGGCCCGTCGTCACGAGGCCGCCAAGTCCCGGGCGAACGTGCTCCTGCCGGCCCCCTGAGGCCGTGAAGCGTCCTGCCTCGTGATCGTCTTCTCACCCTTCACGCACGGCAGGCGGAGAGAAGGAGACCCCCGCGAGGACGTGACTCGCGGGGGTTTCCCGTGCCTAGGCGGCGTGGTGGATGACCAGCTTGAACTCGGCCAGGGTCAGCAGCCTCGAAGTGGCGTCGTCGTGCGTGACCCGCAGGGCGAGCGGCATGCCCGGGTCGACGAAGATGCCGTGGCTCTTGACGAAGAACTGCCCTCCCGGTGACGGCGGCCGATGCTCGGTCGCCGTCGTGTCGTTCGGCGTCGGCGTCAGCCCCAGTGGGTCGCGCACGAACTGGTCGCGCAGCTCCGTGTAGCCGTTGGAGGCGCTCGGCGCCTCCCACTGGATCATCGCGTGGAGCTGGCCCCAGCCGGCTTTCGACGGCCAGATCAGCCCGCTGCGGTCGTCCGTCGCCCAGTTGGACACCACGTAGCCGTCCGGCTGCACGGCCTGGTGCATCTCGAAACGATCGGTGGGCTCGGCCGCACCGAAGGGGAACCGCACCACCTTGTACGTGGTGCCGGGCGCGATCAGCTGAGGCGTGTCGACCTTCAGTGAGCACACCTGCACTCCGGGGACGGTGTCGTCGCTCGTGCCGGACATGGGTCAGCTCTGCCCATCCGGACGGCCCGCCATGCGCGGTGCGGTCACTTCGGGCCCCCGGAGCACGCGGCGGTGCGCGTCACGGCTTGCGGCCCAACCCTCCGTGCTGGCCGATCGGGTCCGTGGGGGCGCCCGGCTCGGGGTGCCACAGCGGTACCGAGACCACGCCCGGTGTCACCAGTTCCAGGCCCTCGAAGAACGCCTCGATCTGCTCGACCGGCCGCAGGAAGTACGGGACCGCGCCCGTCTCGTTGTAGGCGTCCTGGGCCTGCTCGTAGGCGGGATCCGTGCCGCGTGAGCCCTCGTTGAGGGAGAGGTGGCTGCCGGAGGGCAGGCCGGCCAGGAGGCGGCGGACCAGGTCGCGGGCCTGGTCGTAGTCGGCCACGTGGCCCAGGATGCCGCTGAGTATCAGGGCCGTGGGGCGGGTGAGGTCGAGGGTCTTGCCGGCGGCCGCGAGGATCTCCTCGGGCTCGAAGAGGCTGATGGGCTCGTAGGCCGTCGCTCCCTCGGGGGTGGAGGTGAGCAGGGCGCGGGCGTGCGCCAGGACCAGCGGGTCGTTGTCCACGTAGACGATCCGCGCGTCCGGGGCGAGCCGCTGGGCGACCTCATGGGTGTTGTCCACGGTCGGCAGGCCGGTGCCGACGTCGAGGAACTGCCGTACACCGGCCTCCTGGACGAGGTACCGGATGCTGCGGCCGAGGAAGGCACGGCTGCTGCGGGCGATGGTGACGATGCCGGGGAAGACGGCGGTGTACGCGTCACCGGCCGCCTCGTCCACCGGGTAGTTGTCCTTGCCGCCCAGCCAGTAGTTCCAGATCCGGGCCGAGTGCGGCACCGACGTGTCGATCTGCGTCATGTGCCCATACTGCTACGGCACTTCGATTTCGCACGGCACATTGAGTGAGAGGAGTGCGGCGGAACCGTCGGGGTTCATGCGCAGTTCGCTGATCGCCGCGTTCCGCAACCGCGGGAGCACTCTGCGGTACTCGCTCACCGGGATCGACAGCAGGGTGCACAGCACCAGCCGCAGCAGCGTGTTGTGGGCGACGACCAGGACGCGTTCGCCGGGGTGGGCGGCGGCGATGTCCCGCAGGGCCCGCACCCCACGGGCCGCCGCGGCCAGCGGGTCCTCGGCACCGGGGAAGGAGTGCTCCACCGGGTCGGCACGGTAGGCCGCGGCCCACTCGGGGTCCTCGGCCTCGAACTCGGCGAGTGTGCGGCCTTCGAGCACACCGAAGTCGCATTCACGCAGGTGGGGTTCGCTCTGCGCGGTGAGGCCGAGGGCGCGGCAGGCGGGGTCGGCGGTGGCGACGGCCCGGGACAGCGGGGACGTCCAGATCGCGTCGACGGGATGGGCGGCGGCCCACCGGCCGAGGGCGCCGGCCTGGGCGCGGCCGGTGTCGGTGAGGTCGATGTCGCTGATGCCGGCGTAGCGGTTCTCGGCGTGCCAGACGGTCTGTCCGTGGCGGACCAGCAGGAGGGTCGTACTCATGAGGCGGAAGTATCCCGGTTCAGACGGCCGTGCGCGTGCGCGGCCACCGGGCCGGGCAGCCAGCCGCGCCCCCGCAGGGCGTCGACGAGACGCGCGTACGGCTCGGCGAAGGCGGCCGTAAGCCCGGGGCGGGGCTCGACGACGGTCCGGACGCGGACCATGCGTGCGGCGACATCCGCGAGCGCGCCGGTCCCCGACGCCCCGTACGCGGCCAGCGCCGCCATGCCCAGGGCCGGTTCCGTCTGCTCGGGGACGCGGGCCGGGCGGCCCAGGATGTCGGCGCGCAGCTGGTTCCAGTACGGGCTGCGGGCGCCGCCGCCGGTGAAGGTGAGCGGGCCGTCCAGGGGGGCGCCGAGGTGGTGCAGGTAGTCCAGGCAGAGGCGTTCGACGAGGCCGACACCCTGGAGCAGCGCCGCCCACAGGTCGGCGTTCTCGACGGGGTCGCCCAGGACGAACGGGGTCGCCCCGGGGGCCCGGAACGGGAACCGCTCCCCCGGCGAGACGAGGGGGTAGGCGATCGCGTTCGACGGCTCGTACGCCCTGGCCGGTACGTCCATCTCGGAGGGGTCGGCTCCCGGGAAGTGCGCCGCGAGCGCCCCGGCCCCGACGCTCGACGCCCCGCCGGGCAGCCAGGTGCCGTCCGGGGCACGGTGGTTGTAGACCACGCCGGTGGGGTCGCGGACCGGGTCGCGGGCGGCGCCCTTCAGCACCAGCGTGGTGCCGAGCACGGAGTTCCAGGAGCCGGGCCGCAGTGCGCCCGACGCGATCTGGGCCGCGCAGCCGTCGGTCATCCCCGCGAACACCGGTGTGCCGGCGGGGATGCCGGTGGCGTCGGCGGCGGCCGGGCAGACCTCGCCGAGGCGCGTCCCCGGGCGGACGACATTCGGCAACAGGCCGTCAGGCAGGCCCAGTTCGGCCAGGGCGGCGTCCGGCCAGCGGTCGCGCTCCAGGTCGTAGCCCGTCTTCAGGGCATGGCTGGAGTCGGCCGGGGGCGGCTCGCCCGTGAGCCGGGAGACGATCAGGTCGGGCTGGTGCGTCAGGCGCAGCGAGGTTCCGCCGTACTCGTCCAGCAGCCACAGCGCCTTCGGCAGCGCCCAGGTGTCCTGGACCGCGAGGCCCGCCTCCCGGGCTCGCGCGGCCTGTGCCTTCGCCCGCCCGTCGTCGTACATCAGGGCGGGGCTCACCGGGCGGCCCGAGCCGTCCGTCAGCAGGACCGTCCCGGAGGTGCCGCACACCGCGAGCCCGCCGATCGGCAGGCCCGGGGGCGCGGAGCGCAGGGCCGCCCGCGACGCGTCGCACAGCGCCGCCCACCAGCGCAGCGGGTCCTGCTCGTGCCGCACGCCGTCCCGCCGCCCCGTGAGCGGGGCCGAGCCGCCGCCGAGGACCGTGCCGTCGGCGGTGACGAGCAGCACGCGGACGCTCTGTGTGCCGAGGTCGACGCCCAGCCAGCCCCCACCCGTGTCCGCGCCCTCGTCCGCACCGTCGTTCACCATCCGGAACCTCCCAGGCCGTCGCAGCCGGAACTGTGAACTTCTCACTGTGCCGCGATATTTTCCCGTGCGCGAGGGATTGACGCCCAACTTCAGCCGTTCCACCCTCTGTTAACGAGTCGACTCGACGTGTTAACCAGGCTCCACGCGGAGGTACGGATGGACACGCACGTGCACGACCGCCGACGCTTCCTCGCCCTGGCCGCCGGGGCGGCGGCGGCCCCGTTACTGACGGCCTGCGGTGCCGGTTTCGGCGGGAACGACGACAAGAGCGACGGCTCGGCGGCGGACGACGTCACCGGATCCTTCGACTGGAAGCGGGAGAAGGGCACCACCGTCAAGGCGCTGCTCAACAAGCACCCGTACACCGACGCCCTCATCGCCGACCTCAAGTCGTTCACCGCGAAGACCGGCATCGAGGTCGAGTACGACGTCTTCCCCGAGGACAACTACTTCGACAAGCTCACCGTGGACCTCTCCAGCGGGCGGGCCTCCTACGACGTCTTCATGCTCGGCGCGTACATGGTGTGGCAGTACGGGCCGCCGGGCTGGCTGGAGGACCTCGGGCCCTGGATGCGCAACTCCTCCGCGACGGGCCCCGATTGGGACCAGGAGGACTTCTTCCCGAACCTGCTCCGGGCCGACCAGTGGTCGCTGAAGGCGGGCGCGCCACTGGGCCGGGGCGGACAGTACGCGCTGCCCTGGGGCTGGGAGACCAACGTCGTCGCCTACAACACCGAGCTGTTCAGGAAGCTCGGCGTGCAACCGGCCGAGACCTTCGACGAGCTGACCGAACTCGCCAGGACCATCAAGCAGAAGGCGCCGGGCGCCGGGTTCGACGGCATGTACGGGATCGCCGTGCGCGGGTCGAGGAGCTGGGCCACCATCCACCCGGGCTTCATGACGATGTACGCCCGCAACGGGCTGAAGGACTTCACGGTCGACGGCGGAAAGCTCACCCCCGCCATGAACAGCCCGGAGGCCGTCGCCTTCACCGAGGACTGGGCCCGCATGGTCGAGCGGGGCGGGCCGCCGTCCTGGACGTCGTACACCTGGTACCAGTGCTCCAGCGATCTCGGCGCGAAGAAGGCGGGGATGCTGTTCGACGCCGACACGGCCGCGTACTTCCAGGCGGTGAAGGGCGCCAGCCCCGCCTCCGGGAAGATCGCCTTCCACCCGGGGCCCAAGGGCCCGGACGGGTCGCTCGCCACCAACATGTGGATCTGGTCGCTCGGCATGAACGCCAAGAGCAAGAAGAAGAGCGCCAGTTGGCTGTTCCTCCAGTGGGCGACCGGCAAGGAGCACCTGCGCAGAAGCGCGGTCGCGCACAACCACATCGACCCGGTGCGCAAGTCGGTGGCGGACGACGCCGCGTACAAGGACAAGATGCGGCACCTGCCGGGTTTCCTGGAGACCTTCGAGACGGTCGTCGACCAGACGAAGATCCAGTTCACCCCGCAGGCCCAGTTCTTCGACGCGACGACCAGCTGGGCGGCGGCCCTCCAGGAGATCTACGGCGGCAAGGGCGCGAAGTCGGTCCTGGACGGCCTGGCGGACGACCTCGCCGGCAAGGTGGGCTAGAGGCATGGGGTGGCGGCTCGCCCTGCGCCCGTACCTCCTGATCGTCCCGGCCCTGTTGCTGACCTGCGGGATCCTCTACCCCTTCGGGCTCGGCCTGTACTACACGCTGTTCGACTTCTCGGCGAGCAAACCGCAGCCGGACATGGTGCGGTTCGAGAACTACAGAGCCGTCTTCACCCAGGAGGCGTTCTGGAACTCGGCATGGGTGACCGTGCTGTACGCCGTCGGGGCGGCCCTCGCCGAGACCGCGCTGGGCGTGGGCGTCGCCCTGCTGCTGCACCGCTCGACCCTGATCGGCCGGATCCTGGAGAAGATCCTGATCCTGCCGCTGATGATCGCCCCGGTGATCGCGGCGATCATCTGGAAGCTGATGCTCCAGCCGTCGGTCGGTGTCGTCAACCACCTGCTCAGGCCCTTCGGCCTGGGCGGCGTGCAGTGGACCGACACCCCGACGGGCGCGCTGCTGTCGTCGATCGCGGTGGACGTGTGGGTCTACACCCCGTTCGTGGCGATCCTCGCCCTGGCCGGTCTGCGGTCGCTGCCCACCTCCCCGTTCGAGGCGGCGGCCGTGGACGGCGCGGGGTGGTGGTACACCTTCCGGCGGCTCACGCTGCCGATGCTGTGGCCGTACGTCCTGGTCGCGGTGATCTTCCGGTTCATGGACTCGCTGAAGGTGTTCGACATCATCTACGCCCTCACCGAGGGCGGGCCGGGTGACTCGACGGTCGTCCTGCAGATCCGGGCGTACCTGGAGGCGATCCGTTTCCAGCGGTACTCCTTCGGGATCAGCTACACGATCGTGCTGTGGGCCGTGGTGTACCTGGCCGCGATGGTGCTGGTGAAGCACCTGGGGAAGATCCAGCGGAAGGCCGCGGAGGTCACCACATGAACAAACGCGTCCTCGGGTGGCTGGGCGACGCCGCCCTGATCCTCTACTTCGTCTTCGCGCTGTTCCCGATCGCCTGGATGGTGATCCTGTCACTGAAGCCGGCCGACCAGCTCTTCTCCACCTACTTCTCCTTCTCCCCCACCCTCGACGGCTACCGGACGGTCCTCGGCGACAGCGAGGGCATCCCGTTCGTGCGGTTCTTCGTCAACAGCCTGGTGGTGTCGGTGGGGGCGGTCGCGCTGTCGCTGGTGGTCGGGCTGCCGGCCGCGTACGCCTCCGCGCGGTGGCGGTTCAAGGGCTCCGAGAACCTGATGTTCACGCTGCTGTCGTTCCGCTTCGCACCCGAACTGACGGTGATCATCCCGCTGTTCGTGCTGTACCAGAAGCTCGGCTTGTTCGACACGTACGTCGGCATGGTGTGGGTGCTGCAACTCGTCACGCTGCCGCTGGTCGTGTGGATCATGCGGTCCTACTTCGCCGATCTGCCCCCCGAGCTGGAGCAGGCGGCCCTGCTGGACGGCTACACCCGCAAGCAGGCCTTCTTCAAGGTGGCCCTGCCACTGGTCAAGCCGGGCATCGCGGCCGTGTCGCTGCTGGCGTTCATCTTCGCCTGGAACAACTTCGTCTTCCCGCTGATCCTCACCTCCAACGAGGCCCAGACGGTGACCGTGGGCGCGCTGTCGTTCCTCGGCGGTGACCGGCCCAAGTACAACCTCACGGCCGCCGCCGCCCTGGTGTCGGTCGTACCGCCGCTGCTGCTGGCGCTGACGATCCAGCGGTACCTGGTGCGGGGCCTGTCGTTCGGGGCGGTGAAGTCATGATCCGGCTGAGCGGGATACGCAAGGCGTACGGCAAGACCCTCGCCCTCGACGAACTCGAACTGGAGGTGGGGGAAGGCGAGTTCTTCTGCCTGCTCGGACCGTCCGGCGCGGGCAAGACCACCACGCTGAAGACCGTCGCCGGACTCGAACAGCCCGACTCCGGGACCGTCCTGCTCGACGGCGAGGACATGCGGGGCGTGGAACCCTACGACCGGGGCGTGGCGATGTGCTTCGAGAGCTACGCCCTCTACCCGCACCGCTCGGCCTACGACAACCTGGCCTCGCCGCTGCGCTCGCCCCGGCACCGGCTGCCCGCCGCCGAGGCCCGGCAGCGCATCGGCGCCATCGCCGAACTGCTCGGCATCTCCGGGCTGCTGGACCGGCCCGTCGGGCAGCTGTCCAACGGCCAGCGGCAGCGCGTGGCCCTCGGCCGGGTGCTGGTCCGGCCCGCCCGGGCCTTCCTGCTCGACGAGCCGCTGTCCCACCTGGACGCCAAGCTCCGCCAGCAGATGCGGGCCGAGCTGAAGGCGATCGGCGCCGTGCAGCACACCACCACCCTCTACGTCACCCACGACTCCGTGGAGGCGCTGGCGCTCGGCGACCGGATCGGGGTCATCCGGGAGGGCCGGATCGTGCAGACCGGCACCCGGGAGGAGATCTGGTACGAGCCGCGCGACACCGAGGTCGCCCGGGCCTTCGGCCGGCCCCGGATCAATCTGCTGCCGGGTGTGGTGACGGAGAGCGGCGTGCGCGCGGACGGCGGGGTCGAGCTGCCGGTCCGTCCCCGGGCCGCCCCCGGCACGGACGTCCTGGTCGGTCTGCGGCCCCGGGACATCGCCCTGCACGGCGACGGGCACGAGCTGACGGGGACCGTGTACGTCACCGAGGTGCTCGGCCGGTCCGTCGAGGTCACCGTCCGGCTCGGGACCGGTGAGCAGCGGGTGTCTCTGGTGGCCCCCCGGCACGACGCGGCGCGCCTTCGTGCCGACGATCCGGTACGGCTCGTGGTCCGGCCTGAGAACCTGCTGCTGTTCGAGGCCGACCGGCCGGAGCGACCGGGACGACGGATAGAGACCGAGTCATGAGCAGCAACAGCAGTGGTGGACAGCAGGGGCCGGCGGCACGCCAGGCCGCCATGGCCGAGCAGGTGCTCGCCGACGGCTCGGCGACGGCCGCGGAGCTCGCCGAGCGGTTCGGGGTGAGCCTGATGACCATCCACCGGGACCTCGACGAGCTGGAACGGCAGGGCATCGTACGGAAGTTCCGGGGCGGGGTGACAGCGCAGCCGTCGGGGGTCTTCGAGTCGAACGTGCAGTACCGGCTGAAGACCATGCGGGCCGAGAAGGCCGCCGTCGCCGAGCACGCCCTGCGCATGGTGGAGCCCGGCATGGCGATCCTGCTGGACGACTCGACGTCCACGCTGGAGATAGCCAGGCGGCTGCGCACGGCCGAGGTCACCCCGCTGACGGTCGTGACCAACTTCCTGGAGGCCATCAACCTCCTGTCCGACCAGCGGGGCATCCATCTGATGGCGCTCGGCGGCGACTACGACCCGCTGCACTCCTCGTTCCTCGGGGTGTCGTGCGTGGAGGCCGTCGAGCAGTTGCGGGTGGACGTGTGCTTCGCCTCGACGTCGGCCGTGCACGGGGGGTACGCCTACCACCAGGAGCAGCACATCGTGTCCGTGAAACGGGCGATGCTCGACGCGGCGGCACGCAACGTCCTGCTGATCGACCACACCAAGCTCGGCCGGGTCGCCCTGCACCGGGTCGTCCCGCTGTCCCGCTTCGACACGGTCCTCGTGGACGACGGGGCGACGCCGGAGGCACTGCGGGATCTGGACGAGCACAAGGTCCGTTACGAGGTTTGCGCGACGAAGGGCGACCATGGCGAGCGGAACGGGACTGGAGCTACGTGAGCTGCGCAAGACCTACCGGTCGCGGGGGCGGCCGTCCGTGGAGGCCGTCCGCGGCATCGACCTGAGCCTGCGGTCCGGGGAACTGCTCGGGCTGCTCGGGCCCTCCGGCTGCGGCAAGTCGACCACACTGCGGATGATCGCCGGTCTCGAGTCCGTCACCGGCGGGGACATCCTCGTCGGCGGGGCGTCGGTCGTCGAACGGCCCGCGCAGGAGCGGAACATCGGGGTCGCGTTCGAGAACTACGCCCTCTACCCGCCCCTGTCCGTCGCGGAGAACCTGGCGTTCGGCCTGAAGGCCCGGCGCAAGGCCGCCCGGGGGTCCAGGGGGGACATCCAGCGCAGGGTGCAGGACATCGCCGAGCGGGTCGGGCTGACCGGCCTCCTCGGGGCCCGCCCGGCCGGTCTCTCCAGCGGCCAGAAGCAGCGGGTCTCGCTGGCCCGGGCCCTGATCCGCGAACCGGACGTACTGCTCCTCGACGAGCCGCTCTCCCACCTGGACGCGGCCCAGCGCGACACCACGCGCCGTGAACTCAAGCGCATCCAGAAGGACCTGGGCCACACCACGATCCTGGTCACCCACGACCAGGAGGAGGCCCTCTCCCTCGCCGACCGGATCGCCGTGATGAAGGACGGCGTCATCCAGCAGCTCGGCACCCCTTACGAGATCTACGACAGCCCGGCCAACGTGTTCGTCGCGGACTTCGTCGGCGAGCCCGCGATCAGCCTGCTGCCCGGCATCTCCGGCGGCGACGGCCACGCCCGCCTCTCCGACTCCGTGCGCATCGAGCTGCCCGTGCCGGTGGAGCGGGGGCGGCAGGTGATGGTCGGGATCCGCCCCGAGGACGTCCGGCTCACCGGGGAGGGCGGCCTGCCCGCCCGGGTCGTCGCCCACGAGCCCCTTCTGGAGTCGGGCCTGGCGACCCTCGCCCTGGACGGGGTCGAACGGCATCTGGTCGTCCTCACCGACCCCGAGGTGCGGCTCGCCCACGACGAGCGGGTCCGGGTCGCCGCCGACCCCCTGCACACCCATGTCTTCGACGCCGAGACAGGAGACTCACTGCGATGACCGACCGGAACAGCGTGCGTGTCGTGGCCGCCGGTGACCACTTCGTCCTGCCGTCGCTGATCACGCGGGCGGTGGAGCACGAGGTGGAGCGGGCCGACGTGACGGAACTGCGGCTCGGCTGGCCGCTGGAGCCGTTCGGGCCGGTCGCCGAGGTGCAGGAGGCCAGTGACGCGGAGGACGCGGTGATCGAGGCGCTGGCCGGTGCGGAGGTCCTGGTCACGCAGATGGGACCGGTCACCGAGAAGGTCCTGGCCGCCTGCCCGGATCTGAGACTGGTCGTGGTGTGCCGGGGCGGGCCGGTCAACGTCAACCTGGACGCGGCGAAGAACCGTGACGTGCGGGTGTGTTTCGCGCCGGGCCGCAACGCCGCCGCCACCGCCGAGTTCACCGTCGGCATGATGCTGGCGGCCCTGCGCCGCATCCCCCAGGCCCACGAGCCGCTCGCCCGGCGGGGCAGCTGGGCAGGAGCGACGTACTACACGTACGAGCGCAGCGGACTGGAGCTGGAGGACCTGCCCGTCGGGCTGGTCGGGTACGGGGCCGTCGGCAGCAGGGTGGCGCGCGTGCTGTGCGCGTTCGGGGCACGGGTGATGGTCCACGACCCGTATGTGCACGGCGAGATCCACGGCCTGCGCGTCACCTCGCTGGACGAACTCCTGGGCCGCTCCCAGGTGATCAGCCTGCACGCCCGGCTCACCCCCGAGACGAGGGGGCTGATCGGCGCCCGGCAGCTGGGGCTGCTGCCGGCCGGCGCGGTGGTGGTGAACGTGGCCCGGGGCCCGCTGCTGGACGAGGAGGCGCTGTGCGACGCGCTGGAGAGCGGGCGGTTGTCCGCGGCGGCCCTCGACACCTACGAGCGGGAGCCGCTGCCCGCGCGGTCCCGGCTGCTGGGACTCGCCGACCGTGTGGTCCTCACCCCCCACCTGGGCGGGGCGTCACGGGCGGTCGCGGAGAAGGCCGCCCGGATCGCCGCCGCGGAGGTGGGCCGCTGGGTGCGCGGGGAGCCGCTCGCGCACTGTCTGACCTGAGGACCGGGAGGAGAACCGCATGTACGTCGGTATCGATGTGGGGACGTCCATGGTCAAGGCGGCGGCCTTCGACACCACGGGCCGTCAACTGGGCGTGGAATCCCGGCCGGTGGGCCTCGCCCTGCACGGCGGGGTCGTCGAGCAGGACATGGAGGAGGTGTACGGGGCGGTCGTCGCGGTGCTGGAGGCGCTGACCTCCGCCGTGGACGAGCCCGTCGAGCTGGCCGGGCTCACCGGGCAGGGCGACGGGGTCTGGCTTGTGGACGGCGAGGGCCGGCCGGTGCGGCCCGCCGCCTCCTGGCTGGACGGGCGGGCACACGAACTCGTCGACGGCTGGCTGGCGGACGGCACGTTCGAGTCGGTCTTCCGGCGCACGGGCAGCGCGATGTTCCCCGGCTGCCCGGGGCCGCTGCTGGCCTGGCTGGACCGTCACGAACCGGAGGCGCTGGACGCCGCGAAGGCCGCCCTGTACTGCAAGGACATGGTGTTCCAGCGGCTGACGGGAGCCGCCGCGACGACGGATGTGTCGGACGCCTCCATGCCCTTCCTGGACCCGCGGACCCGGACGTACGACGACCGGGTCGTCGAGGTGCTGGGGCTGGCGCACCGCCGGGGTCTGCTCGCCCCGGTCAGCGACCCGGTGGCGACCGCGAAGACGCGCGGCGAGGGCCTGCCGCCGGGGACGCGCATCGCGAACGGGCCGTACGATCTGCCGGCCTGCGCGCTGGGCGCCGGGGTGACGTCCCCGGGGGACGGTCTGCTGATCGTCGGCACCTGTCTGGCCAGTCTGGTCGCCACGACCGAGCTCGACCTGACCGGGGAGCCGGCCGGTCTGTACATCTCCACCGACCGGCCCGGGCACTGGCTGCGCGCCATGCCCGCCATGGTCGGCACGGCGGCACTGGACTGGGTGCTGTCGACGACCGGAGTGCGGCACGACGAGGTGGACGGCCTGCTGGCCGGGACCCCGCCGGGCGCCAACGGCGTCTCGGTCCTGCCGTACTTCGCGCCCTCCGGCGAGCGCGCCCCGTTCGTGGAACCGCGGCTGCGCGCCGAACTCACCGGCGTCTGCCTGGAGTCGACCCGGGGGGATCTGGTCCGCGCCACCTGCGAGGGCATCGGGTACGCGGCCCGGCACTGCCTTCAGGCGGCGGGGCTCACCGGGAGCCTCGCGGTCTGCGGAGGCGGCACCCGCAGCTCCGCCTGGATGCGGCTGCTGGCCGACGTGCTCGGGCGTCCGCTGCGGGTCGTCGAGGGCGAGGTGGGTGCGCGGGGCGCGGTCCTGGCGGCGGCCGGACGGTACGGGGTGCCGCTGGACGCCGAGGCGTGGACGACACCGACGGCGGTGGTCGAGCCGGACCCGGAGCGGGCCGCGTTCCACGCGAGGGGCTACGAGGAGCACCTGGACCGGCTGGCCGGGGCACGGGCCCGGGCACGGAAGTGAACCTGTCATCGAGGAAGGGGAGTCGCATGCGGCTCGGACGGAGATCCCTCCTGCTCGCGGCGGCCGCGGGAACCACCACGGCCGCGACGGCCACCGCGGCGGCGGCCGGACCCCGCAAGGACACCGGCCCGGTCGTCATCGGTCACCGCGGCGCGGCCGGCTGGCGCCCGGAACACACGGCGCCCTCCTACATCCACGCCGTGCAGACGGGCGCCGACTGGATCGAACCGGACCTGGTGCCGACCAAGGACCACGTGCTGGTGGTCCGGCACGAGAACGAGATCTCCCAGACCACCGACGTGGCCCGGCACCCGGAGTTCGCGGACCGCCGTACGACGAAGACGGTCGACGGGCGGACGGTCACCGGCTGGTTCACGGAGGACTTCACGCTGGCCGAACTCAGGACGCTGCGGGCGGTGGAGCGGCTGCCCGCGGTCCGCAACCGCAACACCGTCTTCGACGGGCGCGCGCAGGTCATGACCTTCCAGGAGGTGGTGGACCTGGCGCGGCGGCTGTCACGGGAGCACGGCCGGACGATCGCGGTGTTCCCGGAGACCAAGCACCCGACGTACTTCCGCTCCCTCGGCCTGCCGTTGGAGCCGAGGCTGGCGGCCGCGATCCGGCGCAACCGGCTCGGCCGGCACGAGTGCGTCGTGCAGTCCTTCGAGCCGACGAGCCTCGCGCGCATGACGGGCCTCGGTGTGCCGCTGTGGCAGGCGCTGGGGACGACGGGCGGGCCGTACGACCTGCCCGGAAGGACCTACCAGGAGATGACGACACCGCAGGGGCTCGCGGAGATCGCCGCGTACGCGGACTGGATCGGGCCGGACAAGGCGTCGCTCGTCGGCACCTCCCTCGTCGAGGACGCGCACGCGGCGGGACTGCGGATCGGGCCGTACACCTTCCGCGCGGAGAACCAGTTCCTGCCGGAGCGGTTCCGGCGCGGGAGCGGAGCGAACGATTTCGGGGACACATTCGCCGAATACGCGCTGTACTACCGCATGGGGGTCGATGCGGTCGTGACCGACTTCCCGGACCTGGCGGTGATCGCGAGGAGAAGCTGATGTTCTTCAAGGACAAGCACTGCCCGACGTGCAAGGGCAGCGGCACGCAGGTGTTCACACCACTCAAGCCCGAGGAGCGAAAAGCCCTGGGGACGAACCGCACGGACCTGTGGCGCTGCACCGCCGCGGGCTGCCGGTGGTACCAGCCCTGGGACCACCAGGCCGGCGGGGGCCGGCTCCCGGAGGAGTTGCAGAACTTGGGAGCCGACGCCTCGCGGTGATCCCTACAGGTTGGAGAAGTCCGGGCCCTTGGTGCGGGTGCGCTTGATCTCGTAAAAGCCGGGGACCGACGCCACGGCGAGGGTGCCGTCCCACAGGCGGCCGGCCTCCTCGCCCTGCGGGGCCGGGGTGACGACCGGGCCGAAGAAGGCGATCTGCTCGCCGTCGGCTCCGGGCACGGCGATGACCGGGGTGCCGACGTCCTGGCCGACCTTGTCGATGCCCTCCTTGTGGGAGGCGCGCAGCTCCGCCTCGTACGGAGTGGAGTCCCAGTGCTCCAGGAGGGACTCGGGCAGGCCCACGTCCTTCAGGGCGGCGGCCACGGTCTCCTTGCCGGGGCCCTCGGCCCGGTTGTGGATGCGGGTGCCGAGTGCGGTGTAGAGGTCGCCGAGGACCTCGGGGCCGTGCTCCTGCTGCGCCGCTATGACGACCCGGACGGGGCCCCACGCCTTGGTCTCGAGCAGCTCGCGGTACTCCTCGGGCAGCTCGTCGAGCCGGTTCTCGTTCAGGACGGCGAGGCTCATGAGGTGCCAGTGGGCCTCGATGTCCCTGACCTTCTCCACCTCGAGCACCCAGCGGGAGGTCATCCAGGCCCAGGGGCACAGCGGGTCGAACCAGAAGTCGACCGGGGTCTTGTCCGACATGTCTCTCCTCGAAAGGCAACCGTTTCCCCGGCAACGCCGGTAAGCGCTCGCCTCATTCCCGGCTGCCCCGTGTCCGGGGCACGTGGCAGGATCGGGCCTGATCAGCCGTACCCCACGACATCCGAGGAGTGCCGCCCGTGCCCGGTGAGAATCTGTCCCGCGACGAGGCCCGGGAGCGGGCCGCCCTGCTGAGCGTCGACGGGTACGAGGTGTCCCTCGACCTGCGGTCCGCGGTCGGGGAGGACCGGGGGGACGGGCCCCGCACCTTCCGCTCCGTCACGGTGATCCGCTTCCGCTGCAACGAGCCCGGGGCGAGCACCTTCGCGGACCTGATCGCGCCGCGTGTGACGGCCGTCTCACTCAACGGCCGCGATCTGGACCCCGGAGAGGTCTTCGACGGCTCCCGGATCGCGCTGGAGGACCTGGCCGCGGACAACGAGCTGGTGGTCGACGCCGAGTGCGCCTACTCCCGCACCGGCGAGGGTCTGCACCGCTTCGTCGACCCCGAGGACGGCGAGGTGTACCTGTACACCCAGTACGAGCCGGCCGACTCCCGCCGGGTCTTCGCCAACTTCGAGCAGCCCGACCTGAAGGCCCCCTACCGCTTCGAGGTGCGGGCTCCCGAGGGCTGGACGGTGTGGAGCAACGGTGCCGGCGAGCAGACCGACGGCGTGTGGCGGTTCGCCGAGACCAAGCCGATCTCGACATACATCACCTGTGTGGTGGCGGGCCCGTACCACTACGTGACGGACTCCTACACGCGCACCTGGGCGGACGGCACGACGCTGGAGATCCCGCTCGGCGCCCTGTGCCGCAAGGGCCTCGCGCCCTACTTCGACTCCGACGACGTGTTCCTGGTCACCAAGCAGGGCCTGGACTTCTTCCACGACCACTTCGACTACCCGTACCCGTTCGGGAAGTACGACCAGGCGTTCGTGCCCGAGTACAACCTGGGGGCGATGGAGAACCCGGGGCTGGTGACGTTCCGGGAGGAGTTCATCTTCCGCGGGAAGGTGACGCAGGCGTCCTACGAGGGCCGGGCCAACGTCATCCTGCACGAGATGGCGCACATGTGGTTCGGCGACCTGGTCACCATGGAGTGGTGGGACGACCTGTGGCTGAAGGAGTCCTTCGCGGACTTCATGGGCGCGTTCTCGCTGGTCGGCGCGACCCGTTTCGCGGGCGGCTGGATCACCTTCGCCAACCGCCGCAAGGCCTGGGCCTACCGCGCCGACCAGCTCCCTTCGACGCACCCCATCACGGCCGACATCCGCGACCTGCAGGACGCCAAGCTCAACTTCGACGGCATCACGTACGCCAAGGGCGCGTCGGTGCTGAAGCAGCTCGTGGCGTACGTCGGTGAGGAGGCGTTCCTGGAGGGCGCCCGGCGCTACTTCAAGCGGCACGCGTACGGCAACACGCGCCTCGGTGACCTGCTGTCGGTGCTGGAGGAGACCAGCGGCCGGGACATGAGCGCCTGGTCGCGGTCCTGGCTGCAGACGGCCGGGGTGAACGCGCTGACGCCGCAGGTGCTGCTGGACGCGGACGGCCGCGTCGAGGAACTGGCGGTGGTCCAGGAGGCGGCCGAGTCGCACCCGGAGCTGCGGCCGCACCGGGTGGCCGTGGGCCTGTACCGGGTGACGGACGGCGGGACGCTGGAGCGCTACGCGCGCGTGGAGACCGACGTCGACGGCGCCCGCACGGTCGTCGCGGACCTGGCCGGCGCCGAGGCTCCCGATCTGGTCCTGGTCAACGACGACGACCTGACCTACTGCAAGATCCGCTTCGACGAGACCTCGCTGGCGACCCTGCGCGAGCACCTGGGCGCGGTCACCGATCCGCTCGCGCGTGCCCTGTGCTGGTCGGCGCTGTGGAACATGACGCGTGACGCGCTGCTCCCGGCGCGGGACTTCGTGGACCTGGTGCTGCGGTTCGGCGGGCGCGAGTCCGAGATCGGCGTCGTGCAGATGCTGCACGCGTGGGCGGAGTCGGCGGTCACCCACTACACGGCGCCCGCCCGGCGCGAGACGGCCGCCGCGCTGCTCGCCGAGGGCGCCCGGCGCGAGCTGTACGCGGCCGTGCCGGGCGGCGAGCACCAGCTCGCGTGGGCGCGTTTCTTCGCCCGGACGGCCACCACCGAGGCGGACTTCGCACTGCTGGGGGACCTGCTCGCGGGCACGGCGACGGTCGAGGGACTCGAACTGGACCAGGAGCTGCGCTGGGTGTTCCTGGAGCCGCTGGCCGCGCACGGGGTGGTGGACGAGAAGGCCCTGGCCGAGGAACTGGCCCGGGACGACACGGCCTCCGGCAAGCGCCACCAGGTGCGCTGTCTGGCCGCCCGTCCGTCCGAGGCGGTCAAGGCGCAGGCGTGGGCGCAGGTCGTGGAGTCGGACGCGCTGTCCAACGCCATGGTCGAGGCGACCATCGCGGGCTTCTCCCAGGGCTCGCAGCGGGAGCTGATCGCGCCGTACGCCGGGAAGTACTTCGCGGCGATCGAACGGGTGTGGGCCGAGCGGTCGATCCAGATCGGCATGCACGTGGTGCAGGGCCTGTTCCCCTCCCTCCAGCAGTCGCGGGAGACGCTGGACGCCACGGACGCGTGGCTGGACGCCCACGGGGAGGCGGCCCCGGCGCTGCGCCGGCTGGTGCTGGAATCCCGTGACGATCTGGCACGCGCGTTGCGTGGACAGGCGTGCGACGAGGCCGCTGACCAGTAGCTTTGGCCTGAGATCAGGGTGTTCGGTCTTCGTTACGAGACGAGTGCCCCCTGAGCCGTAACCCCTGGCCCGCACCCGAACGGACCAGGGGCTTTCGGCAACCGAACATCCGTCCTTTAGTGACGGGTTGTCCGTAATTGTCGACGGACTCGTAACAGCGGTTCAAAGAGGGTCGGAACGCGGGAAATTGCCAGTCATGACCCACAACACCCCGCTCTCCCCCCGCCCGCTGCACGACCTGTCCGGCGGTGGCCGTCCCCGCGTGCTGACGACGGTCCAGCTCCGCGCGCACGGTGTCTCCACGTCCGAGACGAACGAGCAGTGCCGTGCGGGCGGCCCCTGGCAGCAGCTCCTCCCGGGCGTCGTCCTGCTCCATCCGGGTCCGCCGACCAGCGAGGAGCGGCTGCACGCGGTGCTGATGTACGCGGCGCGGGAGCGCGACACCGGGGTGCCCGCCCAGCCCGGCGCGAGCCGGCCGCACGCCCCCGCCTACCCCGAGGTGATGATCACCGGCCTGGCCGCGCTGACGCTGCACGGCTTCTCCTCCACTCCCCCGCTGCCGTCCCTGGAGGCGATCGACGTCCTGGTCCCGCGGCTGCGGCGGCTGCGCTCCACGGGCTGCGCGCGCATCGTCCGCACGCCCGTCGTGCCGGACCCGGAACAGGTCACGGGGGTGCCGGTGGCACCGGTGGCCCGCGCGCTGGCCGACGCGGTGGCCGAACTGGCCGACGCCGTCACCGTGCGCCGGCTGCTCACGGAGGCGGTCCGGGGCGCCCACTGCGACCCGACGGCGGTGGTCCGCGAGCTGAACCGGGCCCAGCTGCTGAGCCGCCCGCACGTGGTGGACGCGGTGGAGTCCCTGCTCGCGGAGGGCCGGGCCCGCGCGGAGGACCGCCTGTACCGCATGATCGGCGAGTACGGCCTGCCCGACCCGGTCTGGAACGTCGACCTGCGCCTGCCCGGCGGCCCCTACCTCGGCGGGCTCGACGCGTACTGGCCCGACCAGGCGGTGGCGGTGGAGCTCGACACCCGGGCGCCCCGGCAGGACGACGACGCCCTGTGGTCCGAGTACGCCCGCAAGCGCGAGCACCTGGAGCGGCTGGGGATCACGGTCGTCCACATCACACCGAGGAAGCTGCGCGACGCCCCGGAGCAGCAGGCGACGGTGATCCGCACGGCCCTGATGGCCGCGGCCGACCGCGAACCGGCCGCGCATGTCGTGGTGTTGCCCCGGTAGTGACGAGCCGCGGCACCACCAGGAGGGGAGAGGAGGGGCCGCCGGGCACACCGGCGGCCCCTCCTCGTGCCCGGGGCCCTACCGGCCGCGGAACTCCGCCTCGGCGAAGCGGGTCTCAGGCCTTCTTCAGCACCAGCTCCGTGTTGCGGTCCTTCGGGTCGCCGCCGAGGGTCGTGCTCGCGCCGGGGGCGTTGAGGGACAGTTCGCGGTAGAGCGCCGCGAGGCCGGTCTGGGAGAGGTCGGAGAAGTCCGTGCGGTGCGGGGCCGAGGACTCGACCAGGGTCGTGAACAGGGAGATGGTGCCGTCCTTGTTGTCGGTCAGCTCGATGACCCGGGCGAGCTGCGGGAAGTCGACGTGGGAGGCGGTGGAGATCTCCCAGAAGGAGCCGCCGCTCGCCAGGGCGTGCGGGGTGATCACGTTCTTGTGGATGTGCCCGTTCACCCAGGCGAGCACCCGGGGGTGGTTGCCGAGCAGGGCGAGGACCTCCTGGCCGTCGTGGCGGCGCTCGTTCGGCCTCGCCGGGTCGTTGCGCAGGTTCGTCATCGTCTTGCTGGTGTGGTGGCTGAAGATCACCGCGTAGGAGTCCTTGTTGTCCCGCAGCGTCTTGTCCAGCCACTTCAGCTGGGCCGTGCCGATGGACCCCTCGTAGTGGCCGCCGGAGTCGGTGGTGTCCAGGCTGACGCCGATCACGTCGTCGGAGATGCGGAAGGCGTAGTACTGGGTGCCGGCGTCCAGGTTGGCGGAGGAGTAGCCGTGGCCGGCCGGGCCGAGGCCGCGGTGGGCGGGGTCCAGATGGGCCTTCAGGTACTCGGCCGGTGTGAAGGGGGCGCGCCGCTCGTCGGGGGTGACCGAACGCATGGAGCGGGCGTGGGACTTCAGGAAGTCGTGGTAGCGGACGCCCTGCGGGTCCCGGGCCTTCTTGATCTGCGCCTGGAGTTGCCGCGCCTCGGCCGCGGTCACCTCCATCAGCTTCTTGCCTCCGACGGCGAGTTCGGTGAGGTAGGAGTCGCCGTGCGAGGCGTAGCAGCCCATCGGCAGGGTGTCGTGGTTGCCGACGGTCGAGTACCAGGGCAGGTTGAGTCCGGGGCTGCGCACCTCACGGATCGCCGCCTTCAGGAAGCCGTCGAGCTGAGGAAAGCCTGCCTGCTTGTCACTGTCGCGGACGGCGGCGTCCGGCTGCCAGTACTGCTTGAGGCCGCTGTTCTGGACGCCCTCGTAGCGGCGCGGGTCCCCGGTGTTGGGTGTGATGCGCCCGCCGCTCATGATCTTCAGGTACCAGTCCAGCTCGGACTTGGCGTTGTTGTCCGTGTTGTCGCCGGTGGTCATGGCGAAGTGCAGCGGGGAGCCGGTGACGGGGCCGCCGCGCAGCGCATTGATCCGCTCCACGAGCGCGATCGCGCCCTGCACGGTCAGCGCCTCGTGCGGCCGCCAGGCGTGGATGTCGGCCGAGCGCAGGTACTCCAGGCGCAGCGGGTGCTGCGCGTCGATGATGTGCAGGTCGGTGAGCTGCACGAACGCGGCGAGCGCGGTCCGCCGCCCGGCACGGCCGGACTTCGGCGCGGCCAGGTCGGAGCGGACGACTCTGCCCCAGCCGGGGCCGTCACCGAGACGCCGGTAGCCGGAGGCGCCGCGCGGGCTGGCGACGTTCGCCACGGTGGTGCCCTTGATGTAGGGGGCGAGCGGCGCGGCAGGTGCCTGCCGCGAGGAGGCGGCGACGGCCTCGGTCGCCTGCTGGGTGGCGGTGGCGGCCTGGCTGTCGCTGGGCCGCAGGGCGTAGCCGACACCCCCGGCCAGGGCGACCGCACCGGTGGCGGCGAGGACGGAACGACGGTGGATGCCCTGGCCGGAGCCGGCGACTGAGCGTGTGCGCGACATGCGCTTCTCTCCCCGAGTGCGAACGCGTCGGCAGTGGTCGCGAGGCGTTCACGGCGTGAACACCTCGCTCGTACTGGATCGTTCGCAGCGGGAATGACCTGCGCGTGAACGAGGCGGCAACGCGCAACGCCGATCACCGAACGTGGATCTCGGACTGCCCTGCGTGTCGCCGCCTGCTCCGGATACGGCCCGGAGCCGGTCACGCGGCGTTCATCTTCCGGGGTACCGCACCCGGTTCGGGCTTCAGGCTCCTCGCTCCTGCTCCCGGTCCGGTCTCCGGGTCACTGCACCTGACCCGGGGCGTCGGCCAGCCGTCCGGTGGCCGGGCGTTCGCGCCACATCCGCAGCGCGATGTCGACCATCGAGATCCGCACCAGCCCGGGGACCGTGTCCAGGTCGTGCCAGGCGGCGAGGTCGGTGGAGCCGTTCACCTCGTTGCGCAGTTCACCGCCGATGATGCGGCCCTCGTAGACCAGCCGGACGCCGTGGTGGTCGACGGGGGCTTTGAAGCCGTTGCGGAAGACGCTGTGCGAGGAGTTCACGCCGAGCAGCCCGGTCACCTCGATGCGGTACCCGGTCTCCTCCTCCACCTCCCGCCGGACGGTGTCGTAGGGATCCTCGCCGTGCTCCATGCCGCCGCCCGGCACGACCCACTCGGGCGTGCCGTCCCAGGCGGGCGAGCGGGCGAGGAGGATCTGTCCGTCCCGGACGCATATGGCGTAGGCCGCCACCCTCAACTTCTGTCGCACTCCGGGACGTTAACCGATTTCTTCGCCACCTTCGGGACTGATGTCCACAAATCGCATCGCGGGTTTTCCCCATACATCCATCTCGTTTGGGTCAACACTCCCCAAAGGGCTTCACCTTGCGTAAGGCTGTGCGATCGTCCGGGCTTGCCGTTCGGACCATCTGCGACCAGGACCGATCGGGCCCCGGTCGCTTCCCGCTCGTTCCTTTACCTACAAGGGATGCCGATGACCCCTCCCACCCCGCGCGATCAGATATCGGGCCCGAGACGCGTGGCCCGCATCGCCGTGGCCGCCGGTCTCGTCGCCGCGCTCTCCGCGGCCGGGCCGATCCCGATGGCCTTCTCCGCCGACGGCCCGGGCGCTGACGCCCCGGCCGAGCCGAGCGTCAAGTCCGCGCACGCCAAGCTCGGTTCGGGCGACGCGGACCTGCTCGCGGAGGCCAAGGCCGACGGCGACAAGACCGTCACCATGATGATCGCGACCGCGCCCGGGAAGACCGAGCAGGTCGCCGGGCAGCTGGACGCGGTGGGCAGTTCGCTGATCGGCAAGACCGACGACCGGCTCGGTTACGTCCGCGTCACCGTCCCCACCGGCAAGGCCGACAAGACCATCGAGTCGGTGCAGAAGCTCTCCTCCGTGCAGGCGATCGACCTCAAGGAAGAGATCGAGCTGGACGACCCGGTACCGGGGGGAGCGAACCCCGGCGGGACCACGGCTGCGGGAACGGGGTACGCGGCACCTGACAAGAACACGCCGGCCACCAACCCGTACAACCCGTCGTTCGAGACAGGTGCCGTCTCCTTCGTCCAGGACCACCCGAAGTACGACGGACGCGGGGTGACCATCGGCATCCTGGACTCCGGTGTCGACATCGCCCACCCCGCCCTGCAGAAGACCACCACCGGCGAAAGGAAGATCGTCGACTGGGTCACGGCCACCGACCCGGTCTCCGACCGGGACGGAACGTGGCTTCAGATGACCGGCTCGGTGACCGGCCCGGTGTTCACCGCCGCCGGCCGCACCTGGAAGGCACCCACGGGCACCTTCCAGTTCCGGACATTCGCGGAGTCGGCGGCCGCGGGCGGCGACGTGGCCGGTGACCTGAACCGGGACGGCGACAAGACGGACGTCTGGGGCGTGCTCTACGACCAGGCCGCGGGCACGGTCCGGGTCGACCTCGACAACGACGGTGACTTCACCGACGACGAGGTGATGAAGCCGTACAAGGACGGCTTCCAGATCGGCTACTTCGGCACGGATGACCCGAACACGGTGATCGCCGAACGCATCCCCTTCGTGATCGAGATCCGCAAGGACGTCACCTACAACCCGGCCGGCGACAAGGCGGACTACGTCAGCATCGGCGTCATCACCGGCCGGCACGGCACCCACGTCGCCGGTATCGCCGCTGCCCGCAGTCTGTTCGGCGGGAAGATGAACGGCGCCGCACCCGGCGCGAAGCTCGTCTCGTCCCGTGCCTGCAACTGGACCGGCGGCTGCACCAACATCGCCCTCACCGAGGGCATGATCGACCTCGTCACCAAGCGTGGCGTCGACATCGTCAACATGTCCATCGGCGGCCTGCCGCCGCTGAACGACGGCAACAACGCCCGCGCCCGCCTCTACACGCGGCTCATCGACGAGTACGGCGTCCAGCTGGTGATCTCCGCCGGCAACTCCGGGCCGGGCACCAACACCATCGGCGACCCCGCCCTCGCCGACAAGGTCATCTCCGTCGGTGCCTCCGCCTCGAAGGAGACCTGGGCCGCCAACTACGGCTCGGTGGTGGAGAAGAAGTACGCGATGATGCCGTTCTCCTCGCGCGGCCCCCGCGAGGACGGCGGCTTCGCGCCGACCCTCACGGCGCCGGGTGCGGCCGTCAACACCATTCAGACCTGGGCGCCCGGCGCCCCGGTCGCTGAGGCCGGCTACTCCCTGCCGCCCGGCTACGGCATGCTCCAGGGCACCTCGATGTCCTCCCCGCAGGCCGCCGGCGCCAGCGCGCTGCTCCTGTCCGCCGCCAAGCAGCGGAAGATCAATCTGCCCCCGGTCGCCCTGCGCACCGCGCTGACCAGCACGGCCCGTCAGATCAAGGGCGAGCAGGCCCATGAGCAGGGTGCCGGTCTGATCCGCATCGTGCAGGCCTGGGACGCCATCAAGGACGGCGCCACCGCCCACAGCTACACGGTGAGGGCCCCGGTCGACACCGCGCTCGACCAGTCCCTGAAGGAGCCCGGCTTCGGCACCGGACTCTACGACCGTGAGGGCGGCCTCAAGGCCGGTCAGAAGAAGACGTACGAGGTGACCGTCACCCGTACCACCGGTCCCGACCGCCCGCTGCGGCACGAGCTGGAGTGGGAGAACAACGACGGCACCTTCCGGCTTCTCGGCGACGACGACGTCGTGCTGTCGCTGAACAAGCCGGTCACCGTCAAGGTCCAGGCCCGGGCGAAGACTGCGGGCCTGCACAGCGCCATCCTGCAGGTGGATGACGAGCGTACCGAGGGCGTGGACCACCAGATGCTCGCCACCGTGGTTGCGGCACACCCCCTGGCGAAGCCCTCGTACTCCTACAGCACCGCCTCCTCGGTGCAGCGCAACAACAGCGTGTCCTACTTCATCACGGTCCCCCAGGGTGCGAAGACGCTGGAGGTGGCGCTGAGCGGTCTGAAGGAGAAGAGCCAGACGCGCTTCATCTCCCTGCACCCGGCGGGGCTGCCCGTCGAGGACTCGGCGACGATCTACTGCTACCCGCACTACTCGCTGCCTTCCGACCCCAACACCTGCCGTCCCGACCTGCGGACCTACACCGACCCGCAGCCCGGCGTCTGGGAGGTCGAGATCGAGTCGCGGCGTACCTCCCCCGACCTCGACAACCCCTTCAAGCTGGACGTGTCGGTGCTCGGTACCGCCTTCGATCCGGCGGTGACCAGGATTGCCGAGGTGAAGCCCGGCACGCCGGTCGCCGCCACGTGGACCGTGAGCAACGACTTCGCTGCTCTGGAGGGCAAGCTGGAGGGCGGCTCGCTGGGTTCCGCCGTGCTCGACACGCCGAGCATCGGTCACCAGCAGGTGCGGACGACGACCGTCGAGGTGCCCGCGGGCGCGGAGCGACTGGACGTCTCCATCGGCAAGGTCTCCGACCAGGGAGCGGACCTCGACCTGGCGGTGGTCAAGGACGGCGTGACGGTCGGTCAGTCCGCCGACGGTGACTCGGAGGAGTCCGTCCGTCTGGACAAGCCCGCCGCCGGTACCTACACGATCCGGGTGGAGGGCTACAGCGTGCCGTCCGGTTCGACGACGTACGCCTACCAGGACGTCTACTTCACCTCAGCCCTGGGCTCGGTGAACGTCGCCCCCGGCAGCAAGGTCTCGCTGCCCGCCGGCGCCTCCGCCAAGGTCACCGCCGACGTGCTGATCAAGGCGGCCGGTCCGGCGGGCCGTCAGTTCTTCGGCGAGGTCAGGCTGGTCAACGCCCGCGGCAGCGCGGCGGGCCTGGGCACGGTCGTCATCGAGAAGGTGACCGGCTGACGCCTGTGCCGGCCACATGGTGAGGGGCGGGTGCTCCCCTGCGGCACCCGCCCCTCACCCGTGCCCCGCCCCACTGCCGGCGCGGGGCCTCTTCTCGCCGGCGCCACGCTCACTGGCCGACGGACAGCGCCCAGCGGACCCCGGAGCCAGCGGTCACCTGAAGCACGGCGTCTTCGCGCGCCTTCTCCAGGGCGATCTGGTTGTAGGTGCTGCTCACCTCACCGTCGACGCACTCCAGGGGGAAGTCCAGGCCCGCAGGCCGCAGTTCCACCTTCAGTGTGCCCTCGCCCTGACAGTTCACGGCGATGGACACCGGGCCGCTCCGCACCCCGCCGTCCAGCGGCACGGTCCGGTTCCCGCGTGCGTCCTTCACCGACGCGATCAGCTCGCCGTCGACGACCTTGGGCGCTTCGGTCACGGTCTCGCCGTCGATGTGCTCGGCCCGGTCCGTGGGCTTGGAGGACTCCTCGGAGGGCGTGCTCTTGTGAGCCGTGGCCGCAGGCGCGGTCTCCTGCCCGGAGCCGTCCTGAGTACAGGCGCCGCTCACCGCCATCGCAAGGGCGACCACCGCGAGTACGGCTGCCCGGCGAGGAGTTCGCGAACTCAGCTCTCCCACAAGTACCAGCCCACCTTCATCGGCGAATAGCTGGTGACCGTCTTCTTCGGCGAGGTCCGGCAGTTGCTGTAGATGGTGTAGCTGACGCCGGTGTTCTTGAGCCGGAACACGCCGTACTTGGCGTTCGTCGTCTTCTTCGCGGGGGTGCTGACGCTGATCTTGTTGCCGAGCTTGGCCGTCAGCGAGGCCGAGAGGTTGACGTCGTACTTCCCCTCGATCTTGGCCAGCATCGCCTTGACGCTGACCGTGAGACCACCCGTGACACTGACGCCGACCGTGCCGGTCACCTCGGAGGTGAAGGTCGACTTGGCGGCGCGGGGGGTGCCGTTGTAGTTGGACTGAGTCGCCCCGACGCCCTTGTGGTACTGCTTGCCCTTGGTCTGCGGGGTGTAGACGTTCGTGGTGCCGCCGCAGTGCTCCGCGTCGGGCTTGTCGCCGGGAGGCTTGCCCGGCAGCGGCACCTCGGGTTCCGTCACCGGCTCCTGATCCACCTGCCCCGCGGGCACATCGACGACTTCCTCCTCCGGCTCCGCCGGCGCCTCCGTACCGATGACGATCTCGTCGGTGGCCGGGTCCGTCCCGTCCGCGTGGGCGGTCGCCGGCCCGACGGCGGCCAGTGTGGTGGCCGCGGCGACCGTCACGGCGATCTGAGTGGCCTTGCGCCAGGCGGATCTGTGCGAGCGCTGAGACATGCGTGAGCTCCTCCAGGGTTGGGGATGGTGGGAGCCGGAGACGAAGCGAAACCGTGTTCGCTTCCCGGCGCCTTTGACACTAGGCCCGCCGAGCGGGCTCCGGAGCCCCCGTCGCCTGGCACACGGGGGCCATGGCACTGGGGTGCCAAGCTCCGCATCCCAGGGACTCGTACGCCTGATCGGGTAGCGTCAGCCCACTGACCTGACCAGTCAACGACCTTGCCCAGAGGGGAACCGTGCTGGAGACCATCGGCATCGACACCGCCGCCCACGACGTCTACCGCGCCTTGCTGCTCCATCCGTCCTGGACGCTGAAGGACATCTCCCAGGACACCGGCCTCACCGACGACGAGGTCCGCTCGGCCCTCGATCGGCTCGCCCAGCTGTCCCTGCTGCACGAGGCCGCCGATCATCAGTTCGTTCCCGTCAGCCCCGATGTCGCCTTCTCCCCCCTGCTGCTGCGCAAAGAGGCCGAACTGGACGAGCGGCGTGCGCGGCTCTCCCAGGAACGAGCCGCACTGGCCGCTCTCACCTCCGAGTACGCCGCCTGCGCCACGGGCCGCACCGACAGTGGGGTGGAGAGAATCGAAGGAGTCGAGGCCGTGCGGGTGCGGCTGATGGAACTGGCACACAGGGCCCACTCCGAGGTACTCACCTTCGTGCCCGGCGGGGCGCTCAGCGCCGCGGCTCTCCAGGCCGGCCGTCCGCTCGACGAGCAGCACCTCGCTCGCGGGGTCCGGATGCGGACCGTCTATCTGGACAGCGTCCGCAACGACTCGGCAACCGTCGAGTACGCAACGTGGCTCGCCTCCGTCGGCGGTGAGACCCGCACCGCGCCGACGCTGCCCATGCGCATGATCCTCTGCGACCACGAGGCGGCCGTGATCCCCATAGACGCCGACGACAGCAAGAAGGGCGCCCTGCTGATCCGCTACCCCAGCATGGTGCGCGCGTTGGAGGAACTGTTCGGTCTGGTGTGGGAGAGCGCGCGGCCGCTCGGCACCACGCAACAGGACGTTTCCGAGAGCGCCCCGACCGACCGGGAGGCGGCCCTGCTCAGGATGCTCGCGGCAGGGCTGACCGATGAGGGAATCGCCCGCAAGATGGGGGTCTCGCTGCGCACGGTCCGCCGCAACACCGCGGACCTGCAGAGGCGCCTTGGGGTGCAGAGCCGGTTTCAGGCAGGCGCCGAGGCCGTCCGGCGCGGCTGGATGTGACCTGCCGGGGCCGGCCTCATGACGTCGCCCGCGCTGGCCGCTCTCTGCCATGACCGGGGGCTGACAGATTCCGGGTGGCCACCCGGCTGTGTCTCGTTCCTAAGGTCGGACGGGTGTACGCAGTCAAGGTCCTTCTCCGGCCCTCGCCCTGGCCCGCCGCTCCCGGGATTCCCGGCCTGCCCGTGGTGATGCCCAGTGACCGCGAGCTCAGCGAACTCGCCGAACAGCGCCGCACCGACCCGCAACCGGGCATCGCCCATGTGGCGCTGGCCCATTGGGGGGCACGCCTGGTCGGCATGACCTTCGTCGAGGCCACGGATCTCGACGAGGCCCTGCTCCTGGCCCGGCACGCCTGGGACCGGTGGCTGAGGCGACCCGGGGCGTTGCCCGGCTGGGTGATGGAGGGCTGTGAGGCCGACCGCTACCTCAACGCGCGCCGCCGGGAACCTCCCCCGCCGCGTGGCATGACAGTGCCAAGTCCCCCTGAGGCCAGCGAGACCTGCTGACACCGGCAGCCGCACTCTGCATGATCGTGCTCAGACAAAACCGCTGCGCCACACGAAGCAAGGAAGACAGAGGCACAGATGAGACACATCACCGGGCGAGCCGTCCGACTGGCCGTGGGCACCACGGCGGCCATCGCCGCTGTGGGACTGCCCCTTGTATCCGGAAGCGTTCACGCAGCCGCTTCCGAGCCGGCCACGGGAGCATCCGTCGTCCAGGCCGGGGAGGCGGTGGGCGCCGACGCCGACGGAACCGAGGTGCCGGTCGAGCTCACGGTGCCGAAGCCGAAGGATCCCGGCGACGGCAAGGGCAGCTGGGTGTGGGACAAGGAGAAGCCGTAAGGGTCGCTTCCCGGTCGCGGGAGAGGGGGAAGGGGCAGGGCCTCGGAGTTCCCGCGACGGGGAAGGGGTGGGGGCGGGCGTCCGTGCGGGCGCCCGCCCTTCCTGCTGTTCCTCACGAGCAGGGGACCTCACGCGAGGCGGGCAGCGCGTCGGTGATCCACGCCCGTTCGCGGGCGATCTCCTTCTCTCCCGTCGCCCACGCGTCCGGGTGGGCCCGATCGCCGGAGATGCCGACCAGCATGTGGTCACCGGCCTTGAGCGAGGGCACCGCGCCGGTTTCCAGGGGGAAGGTGATCCGCGCCCGGCCCTTGTCGGGCTTGTAGTAGCGCGTCACGTCCAGGGTGATCCGGTTCTGGCCGGTACCGGGAAGGGGCTCGACCTCGGCGACGGTGCCCTCGACGACGATCCGGGCACAGGCGAGGTACCCGGCGTCGGTGAGCTTGGCTCCCCCTTCGGGGTGCGGCCGCCCGGCGGAACTGTCGGCGGCGGACGACCCGCCTTGATCACTCCCGCCGCTCATGTCGCCGCTCTGGACGACGAGCCAGCCCATGCCGATCACGAGACTGGCCCCGACGGCGGCGACGAGGCCCTTCAGGGCCACGGCCAGGGGCTCGGGCCGCTTGCGGCGCACGGGCAGCGACGGCACACGGGCGGCGCCGCCGGTCTCGGAGACGGGCGCCCGCAGGGGTTCGGCGAGTGCCTGCCCGATGAGGCCCAGCTGCTCGCGCAGCAGCGCCACGTCCGCGGCCGCGGCCCGGTACTCGGCCATGAAGGCGTCGTCCGCCCGGGCCTCCAGCGGTGGCGCCTCGGCGGTGATCGCAGCCATCAGCGCATCGGTCCCGTCGCGCCCGGCCTGATCCTGTGGGGCGGTCATGTCACACCACCTCGTCCTCGTGCAGGCGGGCGCGCAGGGCCCGTACCGCCGTGTGCAGCCGGCTCTTGACCGTGCCCTCCGGGATGCCGAGCTGTTCGGCGATGGACCGGACCGGCAGGTCGGCGTAGAAACGCAGGACGACGACCTGCCGCTGGGCGTCGGGCAGCTCGTCCAGGCCCTGGGCGACGGCGACGGACAGCACGCTGCTGTCCTCCCCGGAGGGATGCTCCGTCTGGCGCAGCGCGGCCAGCCGCTCCCCGAGCCGCTCCTGGCGGCGCTTGGCCCGGTGCCAGTCCATGGCCAGGTTGGAGGCGACGACCGCCGCCCACGCCGAGACGTCCCGCGGCGCCTCCCGGCCGTTCGCGGCCCGCTCCAGCAGCCGCAGGCGGACCTGCTGTACCCCGTCCGGCAGGTCCGCCTGCGGCACCCCGCCGAGCGCGAGCACCGCCCGTACCCGGCGTTCCTGTGCCGCGTCCAGCGGATCGGTCTCGTTCCGGCGATCGCCCTGTCTCGGCGGAACGTCGCCGGACCCGGCGTGCGCCTCCCGGGCGCGCCGGGTCCTCCCGCGCAACAGCACAAGCCACCCCCCTAGCCGTGTTTCTCCTACGACGCCGGGACGGCCCGGAACGTTCGGTGGTCTTCCGGCCTGATTCCGTCGCCGTCCGCTGTGATCTGCGGCGGTCCGCCCGGATCCGGCTCGCGGTCGGCCGAGGCGTACATCACACTTCCGTGTGGCCGGGACCGGCATGGGCAGGCGAGCTTGCGGCGCACGACCCCTGTGGGACGAATTCCTCCAGCTCAGCGGGGTCGACACCGCAGGTCCGCAACCATGGAGCGGGACGAGCCGTCCCATTCTCCGGGCAGACCGGGGAAAGAAGTGGACAGGCGGGCCGTGGTCGGCCGCATGATGGAAAAGCCTCGGCCAAGCAACGAGTACGTGAAGAGACGCAGGAGAGGGAGTCACCGTGAGGGTCGGAATCGTCGGAGCCACCGGACAGGTGGGCACGGTCATGCGCAGGATCCTCGCGGAGCGGAACTTCCCGGTCACCGAGCTGCGCCTGTTCGCCTCGGCCCGTTCCGCGGGCTCGGAGCTGGACGGCGTGACGGTGGAGGACGCCTCCACCGCCGACTACACCGGCCTCGACATCGTGCTGTTCTCCGCGGGCGGTGCCACCTCGAAGGCACTGGCCGAAAAGGTCGCCTCCCAGGGCGCCGTGGTGATCGACAACTCCTCCGCGTGGCGCAAGCACCCGGAGGTGCCCCTGGTCGTCTCCGAGGTCAACCCGCACGCGATCGCGAACCGCCCCAAGGGCATCATCGCGAACCCGAACTGCACGACCATGGCCGCGATGCCGGTGCTGCGTCCGCTGCACGCCGAGGCGGGCCTCGAGGCCCTCGTCGTCGCCACGTACCAGGCGGTCTCCGGTTCCGGCCTCGCGGGCGTGGCCGAGCTGCACGGGCAGACGCAGAAGGTCGTCGCCGACGCCGAGAAGCTCACCCACGACGGGGAAGCGGTCGACTTCCCCGAGCCGGGCGTCTACAAGCGCCCCATCGCCTTCAACGTGCTGCCGCTCGCGGGCAGCATCGTCGACGACGGGCTGAACGAGACCGACGAGGAGCAGAAGCTCCGCAACGAGTCCCGCAAGATCCTGGAGATCCCCGAGCTCAAGGTCTCCGGCACCTGCGTGCGCGTCCCGGTCTTCTCCGGCCACTCCCTGCAGATCAACGCCCGGTTCGCCCGTCCGATCTCCCCGGAGCGCGCGGCGGAGCTGCTGAAGGACGCCCCGGGCGTCGAGCTCTCCGACATCCCGACCCCCCTCCAGGCCGCCGGCAAGGACCCGTCCTACGTCGGCCGCATCCGCCGCGACGAGACGGCGGACAACGGCCTGGCCCTGTTCGTCTCCAACGACAACCTCCGCAAGGGCGCGGCCCTGAACGCGGTGCAGATCGCGGAGCTGGTGGCGGCGGAGCTGAAGGGCTAGTTGCTGCCCTCCCCGACCTCCCTGCGCACCTCGTAGAGGAAGCAGCCGTACTCGACGGCCCGGACGTGGATCAGTGCCACGGCCGGGTCGTCGAACGCTTCCGTGAGGGCTTCCTCGAAGGCGGCCGGTTCCCCGACGAGCCGCCCGCCCAGGATGTGGCCCTGTGCGGAGTAGCGGCGGACCGTGCGGTGGGCGTCGGTGAAGGGGAGGACGCCTGCGGCCGGGCCCGCGCACGGCTCCGCGTGGAGGAAGACGGGGCCCACCTCGTCGTAGGCGCCCGGGGCCGCACCCGTCTGCGCGGCCCAGCGGCGCAGCGGGGCGTAGGACACCAGGGCGATGCGTTCGCCCGGCTCGCTGCGGCGCAGGCAGCAGCGGAGCGGGGCACCGCCCTCGGTGTCGGGGAACGGGGCCGTCGGGCGGCCGGCGTCGTCCGTCACGCGGAGTTCCCTCAGCGCGGACGGGGCGATGGGGCGGGCGGTGTACCGGGTTGTCGTCATACTCATCAGGCTCGCTCGCACGGGGCCCGGTCACCGGCGGGTTCCGGACGTCGCGTTCCCGCGCTCGGCAGGGCGGGCAGGGCCGGCAGGGCCAGGGCCCGCCCGCACCCAGCACCGCCGCAGGCCACAGCGCGCCCGCCGTCCGGCCGCCGGTGAAGGCCCCGGGCGCGATGGCCGTGTCGAAGACCCCCGCGAAGAGCGCCGCGGCCGCCGTCCGGCATTTGCCGCAGACCGGCTGTCGGCGGCGGTGCGTGCGTTCCGGGCCGCGCATCCGGACGGTGTGACGGGAGCTCGCGTTCGCCCGGGCCCTCGCCGGGCGAGGGGTATCCCTAGGACGCGCCCGGGTCGTCGCCTGACGACGAGCCGCCGTGGAAAGATGACGCAACCCACCCATAACGAGGAGATGACCGCGTGCCTGGCACAAACCTGACCCGCGAAGAGGCGCAGCAGCGGGCGCAGCTGCTCGCCGTTGACTCGTACGAGATCGAACTCGACCTCTCCGGCGCGCAGGAGGGCGGCACCTACCGGTCCGTGACCACGGTGCGCTTCGACGTGACCGCCGGGAACGGCGCGGAGTCGTTCATCGACCTGGTGGCGCCGACCGTGCACGAGGTGACCCTGAACGGGGACTCCCTCGACCCGGCCGAGGTCTTCGCGGACTCCCGGATCGCCCTGCCCGGCCTGCTCCAGGGGCGCAACATCCTCCGGGTCGTCGCCGACTGCGCGTACACCAACACCGGGGAGGGCCTGCACCGGTTCGTCGACCCGGTCGACGACCAGGCCTACCTCTACACACAGTTCGAGGTGCCGGACGCCCGCCGGGTGTTCGCGAGCTTCGAGCAGCCGGACCTGAAGGCGACCTTCCAGTTCACCGTGAAGGCCCCCGAGGGCTGGACCGTCATCTCCAACTCGCCGACGCCCGAGCCGCAGGACAACGTCTGGGTCTTCGAGCCGACGCCGCGCATCTCGACGTACATCACGGCGCTGATCGTGGGCCCGTACCACTCGGTGCACAGCGTGTACGAGAAGGACGGCCAGTCCGTCCCGCTCGGCATCTACTGCCGTCCCTCCCTCGCCGAGTACCTGGACTCGGACGCCATCTTCGAGGTGACCCGGCAGGGCTTCGAGTGGTTCCAGGAGAAGTTCGACTACGCGTACCCGTTCGAGAAGTACGACCAGCTGTTCGTGCCGGAGTTCAACGCCGGCGCCATGGAGAACGCGGGCGCGGTGACCATCCGCGACCAGTACGTGTTCCGCTCGAAGGTGACGGACGCGGCGTACGAGACGCGTGCGGAGACCATCCTGCACGAGCTGGCCCACATGTGGTTCGGCGACCTCGTGACCATGGAGTGGTGGAACGACCTGTGGCTGAACGAGTCGTTCGCCACGTACACCTCCATCGCCTGCCAGGCGCACGCGCCCGGGAGCCGGTGGCCGCACGCCTGGACCACCTTCGCCAACTCCATGAAGACGTGGGCGTACCGGCAGGACCAGCTGCCGTCCACGCACCCGATCATGGCGGAGATCCGCGACCTGGACGACGTCCTGGTCAACTTCGACGGCATCACGTACGCCAAGGGCGCCAGCGTCCTGAAGCAGCTCGTCGCCTACGTCGGCATGGACGAGTTCTTCCGGGGCGTGCAGGCGTACTTCAAGCGTCACGCCTTCGGCAACACGCGCCTGTCGGACCTGCTGGGCGCGCTGGAGGAGACCTCCGGCCGCGACCTGAGGACGTGGTCGCAGAAGTGGCTCCAGGCGGCCGGCATCAACGTGCTGCGCCCGGAGATCGAGACGGACGCCGACGGCGTCGTCACGTCCTTCGGCATCCGCCAGGAGGCCCCGGCCCTGCCCGCCGGCGCCAAGGGCGAGCCGACGCTGCGCCCGCACCGGATCGCCGTCGGCCTGTACGACCTCGACGAGGCGAGCGGCAAGCTGGTCCGCCGGGAGCGGATCGAACTGGACGTGGACGGCGAGCTGACCGCCGTGCCGCAGCTGGTGGGTCAGCGCCGCCCGGCCGTGATCCTGCTCAACGACGACGACCTGTCGTACGCGAAGGTCCGTCTGGACGAGCAGTCGCTGGCCTTCGTCACGGAGCACCTCGGCGACTTCGAGTCCTCCCTGCCGCGCGCCCTGTGCTGGGCGTCGGCCTGGGACATGACGCGGGACGCCGAACTCGCGGCCCGTGACTACCTGTCGCTGGTGCTGTCCGGCATCGGCAAGGAGTCCGACATCGGTGTCGTGCAGTCGCTGCACCGTCAGGTGAAGCTGGCGATCGACCTCTACGCGGACCCGGCCGCCCGCGAGGCGCTGCTGGCCCGCTGGACGGACGCGACGCTGGCGCACCTGCGGGCGGCCGCGCCGGGCAGCGACCACCAGCTGGCGTGGGCGCGCGCGTTCGCCGCGACGGCCCGCACGCCGGAACAGCTGGACGTGCTGGACGCGCTGCTGGACGGCTCGCAGACGATCGAGGGCCTGGTCGTCGACACGGAGCTGCGGTGGGCGTTCGTGCAGCGGCTCGCGGCGGTCGGCCGGTTCGACGAGGCGGAGATCGCGGGCGAGTACGAGCGGGACCGGACGGCCGCCGGTGAGCGTCACGCGGCCACGGCCCGTGCGGCCCGCCCGACCGCGGAGGCCAAGGCCGAGGCGTGGGCGTCGGTCGTGGACTCCGACAAGCTGCCGAACGCCGTGCAGGAGGCGGTCATCGGCGGCTTCGTCCAGACCGACCAGCGTGAGGTGCTCGCTCCGTACGCGGACCGGTACTTCGAAGTCGTCAAGGACATCTGGGAGTCCCGCTCCCACGAGATGGCCCAGCAGATCGCCGTCGGCCTCTACCCGACGGTCCAGGTGTCGCAGGAGACCCTGGACAGGACGGACGCGTGGCTGGACTCCGCCGAGCCGAGCGCGGCCCTGCGCCGCCTGGTCTCGGAGTCCCGCGCGGGCGTCGAGCGCGCCCTGCGCGCCCAGCGGGCGGACGCGGCGGCCGGGGAGTAAACCCGGCGGGTCTTCCCCCGGTGACAGAAGGGGCGTCCGGTGCACCGGGCGCCCCTTCGTCCGCCCTGCACCCACCGCGGACGGACGACGAGCTCCCCCCTCGCCCAACGTGAGCCTCTGTGCGCCGACTTCACTGACACAAGATGTCAGCGAACCTCCGGACAGTGGTGCCGTGATCCTCAACCACCACTCCCGCCGGGCCGAGCGGCTGCTCGTGCCCGCTGCTTTCGCCACCGCTCTCGGTAACAACGTGCAGATCGTCGTCGGAGCGCTGCTTCTGATCAGGGAGCAGCAGACCATGATGGCCGTCGGCTGGCTGTTCATCGCCGTCGCCGGGCCGCAGGCACTGCTGTCGCCGTTCTTCGGCCGGCTGGCCGACCGCTTCGACCGGCGAGCCCTGTGGATCGGCTGCGATGTCACCAGCGCGGCGCTGGCCCTCGGGCTGCCGCTGTGGCTGGCCTGCGGTGGTGCCCCGGAACCCGGGGTCTACAGCGCCAATCTGGCGCTCGCCATGGTCGGTGCCCTGTTCTTCCCGGCCGGCTCCGCGCTGATCAAGGAACGGATTCCGGCGGACAGGCTGCGGCGGTTCAACGCCCGCTACGAGATGGCGACCCAGGCGGGGATGCTGCTGTCGGCGACTGTCGGCGGGCTGTGCGTCCAGGCGTTCGGTGCCGTGCCGCTGCTGGTGTTCAACGCCGCGACCTTCATGGTCTCGGCGCTCTGCGTCGCTGCGGTGGGGCGTTGCCCGGACCGAGTGCCGACGGCCACCGTGGCCGGGGAGCAGGCACCGGTCCGGGCGGCTGCGCGCGGGCCGCTGCCCATGCGCCGCTTCATCCTGCTCTACGCCCAGGGCAGCGTGGTCGTCACGGTCTTCAACGCTCTGCTGCCCACCGCGGTGATCGGTGAACTCCATCTGGGCGCAGGGACGTTCGGTGTGGTGGATGCCCTGGGGAGCCTCGGTTTCCTGGCGGCCGCCGGTGCCTACCGGATCGTCAGCAGACGCAGTGCGGACCTTCGCATCGCCGTCGTGGGCTTTCTGCTCTGCGATGTCTGCCTGGTGTTTCAGGGGCAGTTCGGGATCGCCGGGTATGTCATCGGGGTGCCACTGGGTGCGTTCTTCTTCGGGCAGGCCCGGATCGCCTCCCGCACCATGTTGATGGCCTCGGCCGACGACGCCTCGGTGGGCAGGGTGTTCGGGCTGGCGAACGGTGGCGGGCTGGCGGCTACGGTCGGGGTGATGTTCCTGGTCGCGATGGTCACCGACCACAGTGACACGCGCTACGGCTTCGGGGTCCTCGCCGCCCTCGCACTGTCGGCCACCCTGTCCGCCGGACTGCTGCTGAGGTCGCCTGCCACGTCCCGGCCCGATGCGTCTGCCGGTCGGTACCGGTCGAGCACGGCCGCCGCCGTCTCCGCGATCTTGCGGCGGAGCTCCTCGGGGGCGAGCACCTCGATGTCCGGCCCCAGTGACAGGAGTGCGGGCACCGCCAGGTCGACCGATTCCAGCGGTACCGTCGCTGTCACCCAGCCGTCCCCGTCCGGCGGACCCACTGATTCCTCGACGGCGCGGACCAGTGCCGCGTCCAAGCGGTCCGGCAGTGCGGCGAGCAACGCCGGAGCGATCCGGACGGAGGCCTGAAGCCGCAGCCTGCGGGCGTCGTAGGCGGTGAGGTAGTCCTGCCAGTGGGCGGTCAGGTCGAAGCCGTCGGGGCGCTCGAAGCCGTCCTCCCGGACGTCGAGGCGGAGGATCGACGACACCCGATAGGTCCGCACCGTGCCGTCCACCGCTGCGACGAGGTACCAGACGCCCGCCTTGAGGACCAGACCGTAGGGGTCGAGTTCGCGCTCGACCTCCTGCGGCTCGGCCCAGCGGCGGTAGCGCACCCGGATGCGCCGCTGGTTCCACACGGCATGGGCGAGCGCTACGAGAGCGGGCGGGGAGTCCTGTTCCCGGTACCAGCCGAGAGCGTCGAGGTGGAAGCGCTCCCGGATCCGGCCGGCCCGGTCCCGCAGTGGGGTCGGGAGCGCCGCGGCCAGTTTCAGCTGTGCCGCGGCGAGCACCTCGCCCAGTCCCAGGTCCTCCGCCGCACCGGGCAGCCCGGCCAGGAACAACGACTCGGCCTCGTCGGCGTGCAGTCCGGTGAGCCGGGTCCGGTAGCCGCCGAGGAGCTGGTAGCCGCCACGGTGCCCGGCGTCCCCGTAGACCGGTATGCCCGCACTGCTCAGCGAGTCGATGTCCCGGTAGACGGTCCGGGTCGAGACACCCAGCTCGTCGGCGAGCTCGCCGGCCGTCAGCCTGCCCCGGTTCTGCAGCAGGAGGACGAGGGAGAGGAGCCGGGCCGCGCGCATGAACCGATCATCGCAGCGCAGCGCCCCGCACGTCCGTCGGCTTCGGGAGAACGTTCCGCCGCGTGCGGTTCAGCGCCCGCGACGGCCGCGACACGAACTGCCCCGCCACCGTCGCCCCGAACGCCAGCCCCATGCCCACCAGCTGCACCGGCGTCAGCGCCTGCCCGAGCGCCGCCCAGCCGACGACGGCCGCGGTCAGCGGGGAGAGCGGGCCGAGGAAGGTGACCTGGGTGGCGGTCATGCGGCCGATGCCGCGGAACCACAGCCAGTACGCGAGGGCCGTGTTCGCGAGGGCGAGGTAGAGGTAGCCGCCGACCGCACGGCCGTCCAGCGCCGGCGGGGCGCCCTCGGCGAGGAAGGCGAGCGGCGCGATGAGCAGGCCGCCCGCGGTCAGCTGCCAGCCGGCCAGCGCCAGCGGTCCGACGCCCTCGGGGCGGCCCCACCGCTTCGTGAGTACGGTGCCGGTGGACATCGACGCCGTGGAGGCGACGGCCGCCAGCAGGCCGAGGGTGTCCAGCGCCCCGGCCGCCCGCAGCACGACGAGGCTGACCCCGAACGCGGCCACGGCCCCGGTCACCAGCGTGCGCGCCGACGGCCGCTGCCCGAGCAGCAGTGCGGACAGCCCGGCCACGAACAGCGGGCCGGCCGAGCCGACGACCGCCGCCAGACCGCCGGGCAGCCGGTAGGCGGCGAGGAACAGCAGCGGGAAGAAGGCGCCGATGTTCAGCGCGCCGAGCACCCCCGCCCTCCACCACCAGGCGCCGCGCGGCAGCACCCGGGCCAGGGCGAGCAGCAGCAGACCGGCGGGCAGGGCGCGCACCAGGGCGGTGAACAGGGGGCGGTCGGGCGGGAGGAACTCGGTGGTGACCGCGTAGGTCGTGCCCCAGGAGACGGGCGCGAGGGCGGTGAGGGTGATGAGGGCCGGGCGGGAGAGGGCCATGACAGACACCCTTCTGATCAGGTCAGCAGAAAGTAGCTTACTGCTAAGCAACTTTTCGTCAAGCTACTTTCTTGCGGGTGACCTAGCGGCGGCCGATACTCGTCCCATGAGCGAACGCCCTGGGCAGCGCAAGGACCCCGTCGACGCGATCATCGAGCAGTGGGCCTCGGTCCGGCCCGACCTGGACACCGCCGCCATGGAGGTCTTCGGCCGGGTCGGCCGGCTCTCGCTCGCGATGGGTGAGCGGATGGAGAAGGCGTACGCCAGGTTCGGGATCTCACGCGGGGAGTTCGACGTCCTGGCGACGTTGCGCCGCTCCGGGGAGCCCTACACGCTCTCTCCCCGCCAGCTGTCCGCGACGCTGATGCTCACGACCGGCGGCATGACGGGGCGGCTGGACAAGCTGGAGCGTGCGGGGCTGCTGCGCCGCTCGCCGGATCCGCACGACCGGCGCGGGCTGCGTGTCACGCTCACCGACAAGGGCCTCGAAGTGGTCGACGAGGCGGTCGCGGCGGGCCTGGCCGTCCAGACGGAGGCCCTGTCCGCCCTGGACGCGGAACGGGCCGCCCTCCTGGCCGGCCTCCTGCGGGAACTGCTGGCGGGGACGGAGAGGCCCTGACGACAACGAGGGCGCCGTCGCGGTGCTCGCGACGACGCCCTTCGAAGAGGAACGCTGATCAGGCCTTGACTTCGCTCTTCGCCTCGGCCTTGGTGGCGATGTTGGAGCTGGTCGGGTCCTTCTTCTTGTGCGTCTTGTCGCCGACCATCACCAGACCGGCGATGACCAGGTACAGCACGATCGGGGCCACGACGAAGAGGCCCAGCGTCTCGATGACGCTCAGGCCCGGGCCGGGGTCGTCACCGTCGTCGCGGGTGAGCGCGCTCGCGGGGGACGACATGAGCAGCATCATCAGCGTCGTACCGGCTGCCAGGGCGCCGGCGCGCAGGGCGTTCTTCTTGTCCACGGTGTCAAAATATCCAACGCCGACCGGGCCCGCGCGCCCGGGGTGCCGTAAGGACCCCTGAGAGCCCCCGGCTCATGCGCCGCCCTCCCTGAGCACCTCCATCAGGGCGTGCAGCCGGGGAGAGGCCGCGAGGTCCTCCAGCGTCACGGGCCGCCCCTGTGCGTCCGCGATCGGCAGCCGCCAGTTCGGGTACTGGTCCCAGGTCCCCGGGAGGTTCTGCGGGCGGCGGTCGCCGACACCGTCGGGGAGCCAGACGCCGACCATGCGGGCCGGGGTGCGCAGCAGGAAGCGGTGGACGGCCTGGATCTGCGCCTCCTCCGAGGAGGTGTCGCTGCCGCCGCCGGTGCCCTGCAGCAGGCCGAGCCGGGACAGCACGGACAGCCACTCCCCCGCGTCGGCGGCGGCCTCGGCGCGCTCCTCCTCCAGGGGGCGGGTCAGCAGCCCCAGGCTGTCGCGGAGCTCGACGTGCTCGCCGGTCAGGCGGGCGGCCGTGGAGGGCAGGTCGTGGGTGGTGGCGGTGGCCAGGCAGTCGGCGCGCCAGCTGCCGGGCGGCAGGGGGTGGCCGTCGCCGTCCCAGTCGCGCTCGAACCACAGCACGGACGTGCCGAGCACCCCGCGCTCGCGCAGCGTCTCCCGCACGCCGGGCTCGACGGTGCCGAGGTCCTCGCCGATCACCAGCGCCCCGGCCCGGGAGGCCTCCAGGACGAGGACGGCGAGCATGGCCTCGGCGTCGTAGCGGACGTAGGTGCCCTCGGTGGGCGGGTGGCCCCGGGGGACCCACCAGAGGCGGAACAGGCCCATGACGTGGTCGATGCGCAGCGCTCCCGCGTAGCGGAACAGGGCGCGCAGCAGCTCGCGGAACGGGGCGTAGCCGGACGCGGCCAGCCGGTCGGGCCGCCAGGGCGGCAGGCCCCAGTCCTGGCCGCGGGCGTTGAAGGCGTCCGGCGGGGCGCCCACCGACATGCCGGAGGCGAAGTACTCCTGCTGCGCCCAGGCGTCGGCGCCGCCGGGGTGCACGCCGACCGCGAGGTCGTGCACGATCCCGACCGGCATGCCGGCCTCGCGTCCGGCGCGCTGCGCGGCGGTCAGCTGGGTGTCGGTGAGCCAGGCGAGCCGGGACCAGAAGTCGACCCGGTCCATGAGTCCGTTGCGGGCCTGGGCGGTCTCGGCCGAACGCGGGTCGCGCAGGCCCGTCGGCCAGCGGTGCCAGTCCGAGCCGTGCACCTCGGCGAGCGCGCACCAGGTGGCGTGGTCCTCCAGGGCCTGGCCCTGTGCCGCGAGGAAGTCGCAGTAGGCGGCGCGCCGGCCGGGTCCGAGGGGGACCTCGCCGAGCAGCTCCAGCGCCTCCCGCTTGAGCTCCCACACGGCGTCCCGGTCGATCAAGGCGTCCTGCCGCAGCACCGCTTCGCGCAGCCGGCCGGAGCTCTCCAGCAGGGCGCGCAGGCGCTCGGGGTCCCGTACGTAGGCGGCCTCGGGGACGTCCTCGATGCGCAGGTGCACGGGGTCGGGGAAGCGGCGCGAGGAGGGACGGTAGGGGGAGGGATCGGTGGGGGCTCCCGGCACGGCCGCGTGCAGCGGGTTGACCTGGATGAATCCGGCGCCGAGCGATCGCCCGGCCCAGCCGGCCAGTTCGGCGAGGTCGCCGAGGTCGCCCATGCCCCAGGAGCGGCGGGACAGCAGGGAGTAGAGCTGGACGAGCAGTCCGTAGGAGCGGCCGGGCGGGGCGGGCAGGCGGGGCGGGGCGACGACCAGGTGGGCGGTGGCCGTGCGGCCGTCGGGGGTGGTGGCGGTCAGGCGGTGGACGCCGGGCGGGAGGCCGTCCACCTCGGTGCGGCTCTCGCCCTGCTCGGTGTCGATGCGCAGCCGGGTCCCCTCGGGGAGCGCCGCCAGGGCGGCCGGGGGGCTGCCGCTCCAGCCGACCACGGTCGGCGGCAGCAGCCGTTCGGCGAGTTCCCCCTCGCGGGCCGCGAGCGCGGCGCGGACGGCGCCGGGCGTGCTCGCGTCCACGCCGAGGGCGGCCAGGGTCAGGGTGACCGCGGTGGCCGAGGCCGCGACCGACCGGTCCGGGGACGGACTGTAGGAGGTGGCGACGCCGTGCAGGACGGCGAGGCGGGACAGGTCCTCGGAGGGCGGGTCGGCCGGCCGGGGTGCGGTCATCTACATCCTCGTGAAGTCCGGGACGAAGGCCGGGGGCTCGCTGGTCAGGGGGGCGGCTTCGGCGAGCGGCGGCTCACTGGTGAGGGGCTCGGCGTCGGGCAGCGGGGGCTCGCTGGTCAGCGGCAGTTCGGTGTGGGTGCTCTCGGAGCTGAAAACGCAGTAACGCGGGTCGTCGTGGTGGGTGTCGTCGAGGTCGGCGGACGGGTCCGCCACGGGTTTGGACTGGGCCGGGAGCGGAAGGAAAGTCATCGCAGCCACGGGGGCCTCCTTGTCGGGTGGGACTTCAACGGGTCATCGCAGCCCTACCCAGTCGACGCGAAGGCAGACGCCCTGGACCCGACATCGTGCTTCTGCTCACATTCCACTCCCCTCCACACAGTCAAGATTCCGGCATTCCGGGCGCAACGGCCACTCTCGTTGACACCCCGCCGGAGGGGTGGTGGGCTCGTTCCGCCGGTCGAACGCATCTGGAGGGGGCCTGTGGGACTGCGGCGTGGGAAGCGGACCGTGGCCCTCGTGGTCGCCGTCGTCGCCGGGAGCCTCGTCGCCCCGCCCGCCGCCATGGCGGCTCCCTCTCCCCCGGGCACGACAGCGGCACCGGCCCCCGACACCGCCGGACCGGACCTCTCCCTCTGGCCGCGCCCGCAGTCGCTGCGCGCCAACGGCGCCCCGGTCGCGGTGCCCGACGAGGTCGCCCTGATCACCGACGCACACGCAGACCCCCATGCGGTCGAGACCCTGCGCGAGCTGCTGCGACAGGCCGGAGCGCGCCGGATCACGGACACGGCGGGGCCGGGCGCCCTGGTCGTGCACGCACGCACCGAGCCCGTCCGCCCGGGCGACCGCCACGCCCTGCCCTCCGGCGGGTACGAGCTCTCCGTGGGCCAGGGCGGCATCTCCCTCACCGGTACCGGCGAGGACGGCCTCTTCCACGCCGCGCAGACACTGCGGCAGCTCCTGCGGCCCGGCCGCGGCATCACGTCGGCCGTCGTCCGCGACTGGCCCGGCACCGCCGTACGCGGCATCACCGAGGGCTTCTACGGCACCGCCTGGACACACCGGCAGCGGCTGGCGCAGCTCGACTTCATGGGGCGCACCAAGCAGAACCGCTACCTGTACGCCCCCGGCGAGGACCTCTACCGGCAGGCCCGCTGGCGTGAGCCCTACCCGGCGCAGCAGCGGGCCCGGTTCCGGGAGCTGGCCGAGCGGGCCCGCCGCAACCACGTGTCGCTGGGCTGGGCGGTGGCCCCCGGCCAGGCGATGTGCTTCGCCTCGGACACCGACGTGCGGGCGCTGACGCGCAAGCTGGACGCGATGTGGGCGCTCGGTTTCCAGGCGTTCCAGCTCCAGTTCCAGGACGTCAGCTACAGCGAGTGGCACTGCGGGGAGGACGCCGACCGGTTCGGCTCGGGCCCCGAGGCGGCGGCGCGGGCGCAGGCCCGCGTGGCGAACGCGGTGGCCCGGCACCTGGCGCGGCGGCACCCCGGCGCCGCCCGGCTCTCCCTGATGCCCACCGAGTACTACGAGGACGGCACGACCGACTACCGGCGCGCGCTGGCGAACGAGCTGGCCGCGCCCGTCGAGGTGGCCTGGACGGGCGTCGGGGTGGTGCCCCGCACCATCACGGGCGGCGAACTGGCCGACGCGCGCGAGGCGTTCGGGCATCCGCTGGTCACCATGGACAACTACCCGGTCAACGACTACGCACCCGGCCGCCTGTTCCTCGGCCCGTACCGGGGCCGTGAGCCGGCCGTCGCGACCGGTTCGGCCGCCCTGCTCGCCAACGCCATGCAGCAGCCGGAGGCCTCCCGCATCCCGCTGTTCACCGCCGCCGACTACGCCTGGAACCCGCGCGCCTACCGGCCCGACGAGTCCTGGCGTGCCGCGATCGCCGACCTCGCGGGCGGGGACCGGCGCCGCGAGCAGGCCCTGGCCGCGCTCGCCGGCAACGACGCCTCGTCGGTCCTGGACGACGGGGAGTCGGCGTATCTGCGCCCGCTGACCGAGGCGTACTGGGCGTCCGGCCCGGCAGGTGGGACCGGTACCGGCCGCGAGGCCGCGCGGCGGCTGCGGGAGGCCTTCACCGTGCTGCGCGAGCTGCCCCGGCGCCTGTCGGGAACCGGCCTCGGCGCAGAGGTCGCCCCCTGGGCGCAGCAGCTGGCTTCCTACGGGGAAGCGGGCACGGTCGCGCTCGGCATGCTGGACGCGCAGCATGCCGGGGACGCGGCGGCGGCCTGGAGCGCGTACCGCAGGCTGGGCACGCTGCGGGCCCGGCTGGAGTCGGCGCCGGTCGAGGTCGGCACGGACGTGCTGGACCCCTTTCTGCAACGGGCGCAGAAGTCGTACGCGGCCTGGTCGGGCATCCGCCACGAGCCGCCCCGCAATCCCGGTGACGGCCGCACCCTGCGCTTCCCGCAGGCGCGGGCGCTGACCGCCGTGACGGCCCTGACCGAGCCGGGCACCGCGGGGGTCGTCGAGGTGCACGTGCCGGGGCAGGGCTGGCGGGCGGCAGGCCGGCTGGACCGGTCCGGGGCGACCGAAGTGCGGCCGGCGGCCCGCGCCGACGCCCTGCGGGTCACCGGCCCCGCCCCGACACGCGTCCACCACCTCGTCCCCTGGTTCGCCGAGGCCCCCGCCGCCTCCCTCGGTCTGCCCCGCGACCGGGCGGACGTCGCGACCGGGCGGACCGAGCGGCTGACCGCCCGGCTCGGCTCGCTGCGCCCCGCCGACGCCCGCGGCAGGCTCACCGCTGACGCACCCGCGGGCGTGCGGGTCCGGGTGCCGAAGGGCGAGCTGACCGTGCGGCGCGGCACGACGGTGGAGGTCCCGGTCGAGGTGAGCGTGGAGCGCGGTGCCCCCCTGCGGTCGTACGAGGTCCGGCTGGCGTTCGCGGGAGCGGACCGCACCCTCACCGTCCGCGCCGTCCCGCCCACCGGCGGCCCCGACCTGGCCCGCTCCGGCACCGCCCGTTCCTCGGCCGACGAGACGCCCGACTTCCCCGCGTCGGCGGCGAACGACGGCGACCCGGAGACCCGCTGGTCGTCGCCGGTCGACGACGGCGCCTGGTGGCAGGTCGAGCTGGACCGCCCGGCGCGGCTGGGCCGGGTCGCGCTGCACTGGCAGGACGCCCACCCCTCGTCCTACCGCGTCCAGGTCTCGCCGGACGGCCGCCGCTGGCGCACCGCCGCGACGGTGCGGGACAGCGGGGGCGGCCGGGAGAGCGTCCCGATGGACGAGCGGGACGTGCGTTTCGTGCGCGTGCAGGGTGACGGGCGGGCGACGCAGTACGGGTATTCGCTGTGGTCGGCGGAGGCGTACGCCGTCTCCGAGTGAGCTTCGCGGCGATCGGCCGAAAGATTCTCCGGCGATCACTATTCACTCAGTACATGTACTCAGTACATAATGATCGCCATGAGCACCCGCCACATCCTGCTGGGCCTGCTCGCGACGGGTCCGAGCCATGGCTACGACCTCAAGCGACGCCACGACGAACGCTTTCCGCAGGCCCGCCCACTGGCCTACGGGCAGGTCTACACGACCCTGCAGCGCCTCGTGCGGGACGGCCTCGCCGAGGTCGACGGCACCGGCTCGGACGGCGGCCCGGAGCGCACGGCGTACCGGACGACCGACGAGGGGGCACGCGAACTGGCCCGGTGGGCCGGGGAGACCGCGGCGCCCGCGCCCTTCGTGGCGAACGAGATCTTCGCCAAGGTCGTGGTCGCGATCCTCTCGGGCGGTGACCCGGCCCGGTACCTGAGCGCCCAGCGCGCCGCGCACATGGAGCGCATGCGCGAACTCACGGCGGTCAAGGCCGCCAGGGGAGCCGACCTCGCGACCGTGCTCTCGGCGGACTACGCCCTCAACCACCTCGACGCCGATCTCCGCTGGATGAACACCACGGCGGCCCGGCTCACCACCCTGACCGCGGAGGTCGACGCAGCATGAGCAGACCCGTGCCCCTTCTCACGGCCGCCGGTCTCACCAAGGCGCACGGCCGGACCCCCGCCCTGCGCGGCGCCTCGGTCGAACTGCACGCCGGCGAGATCCTCGCCGTGACCGGCGCGAGCGGCAGCGGGAAGTCGACGTTGCTGCACTGCCTGGCCGGCATCGTCCGCCCGGACGCCGGCTCGGTGACCTACGACGGCCGGCGGCTGGAGGACCTGCCCGAGAAGCGGCTGAGCGAACTGCGGCGCACCGAGTTCGGCGTGGTGTTCCAGTTCGGGCAGCTCATCCCCGAGCTGACGGTCCTGGACAACGCCGCCCTGCCCCTGCTGCTGGCGGGCACCGGCCGGGCGGAGGCCCGGGCGCGGGCCGGTGAGTGGCTGGAGCGGTTCGGGGTGCGGGGCCAGGAGGACCAGCGGCCGGGCGAGCTGAGCGGCGGCCAGGCGCAGCGGGCCGCACTGGCCCGGGCCCTGGTCACCGGCCCGAGGGTGGTCTTCGCCGACGAGCCGACGGGCGCGCTGGACTCCCTGGCCGGCGAGCAGGTCATGACGGCCCTCGTCCACACGGCCCGTGAGACGGGCACGGCCGTCCTGCTGATCACGCACGACGCCCAGGTGGCCGCGTACGCGGACCGCGAGGTCCAGCTGCGGGACGGGGCCGTGACGGCGCTGGGGGTGACGGCGTGACGTCACTGAAGGCCGATCTGCGTCTCGCCTGGGAACTCACCCGCGGTTCCGACCGCGGCGAGTGGTGGCGCGTGACCCTCACGGCGACGGGGGCGGCGCTCGCGACCGGGTTCGCCCTGGCCGCCGTCGCCCTGGCGTCGCTGCGCGGCCAGTACAACGTGCCCGTGGCCGCGGGCCTGCTGAACCAGCCGGGCACGCGGTCCGGCGTGATCGCCGGCCTGATGCTCCTGCTCGTGCCCGTGCTCGGGTTCCTCGGCCAGTGCGCCCGCATCGGGGCGGTGCACCGCGACCGGCGGCTGGCCGGGCTGCGGCTGGCCGGGGCGACGGCCTGGCAGGTACGGCGGATCGCCGCGCTGGAGACCGGCCTGGCCTGTCTGCTGGGCTCGGCGGTCGCCACCGTCTTCGCCGTGCTGTTCCTGCTGCGCCTGTGGGACCGTCCGACCGCCCTGGCCTGGGCGGGGATCGTCCTGGTCGCGGTCGGCGTACCGCTGCTGGGCGCGGCGGCCAGCGCGCTGGCGCTGCGCCGGGTGGTGGCCTCGCCCCTCGGCTGGGTGCGCCGGATCGGGCCGCGCTCCGGGCGGGGTCCGGGGCTGCTGTTCCTGGCGGGGGTCGTGCTGGTCGGGGTGGTGACCCTGGTCGCCGTGCTCGCCACGTCCGCGGCCTCCGCCAACCGGCCGCACGCCGGGGCGCCGCTGATGACGGTGGGCGTGGTCCTCGCGGTCGGCGCGGGCGCGGTGTGGCTCTCCGGGGCCACGGCCAAGGTGACCGGACGGGTCCTCGCCGCCCGGGCCCGGTCGGCGCAGGCGCTGATCGCGGCGGAACGGCTGCGCGACGACCCGTGGGCCGCTGCCCGTACGCACGCGGCGGTGCTGCTGGTGACGGTCGCCGGCGGCGGCTTCATGGGCGTGCGCGCGGTGCTCCTCGCCGAGGTGCGCTCCGGCAAGCAGCTCTCCGCGAGCCAGGACTACTACACCACCGGCCTCGACCTCACCGGCGTCGCCCTCGCGGTCGCTCTCGCGATCACACTGTCGGGCCTCGCCGTCGGCACGGCCGAGTCCCTGGCCACCCGCCGCCGCGGTCTGGCCGCGCAGGTCGCCGCCGGGGTGCCGCGCGCGGTCCTCGGCCGGGCCCTGCTGCTGGAGACCGCGCTGCCGCTGGCACCGGCGGTACTGCTCGCGGGCCTGGGCGGGACGGCCGTCGCCGCCTCGTACACGCTGCTCACCGGTCACCCGTTCCCCTGGGCGGCGGCCCTGGTGCCCGTCGCCGTCTACGCCGGCTGCCTGCTCGCCGCGGCGACCTCGCTGCCGCTGCTGGGCCGCTCGGTGCGGCCGGCGGAGCTGCGGTACGCGTGAGCGCCGCGACGGCCGGCCCATGACCGGCCGGCCCCGGGGGAACAGGGGACCCCCGGGGCCGGCTCTCACGCATGCGGCACTACGAAGGCCCGGATCCTCGTCAGGCGGAAATGCCGTCGATCCGGGCCATGGCGTCGTCCGCGCCGAACGGCTGCAAGTACGGCAGCCAGCGCGGATCCCGGTGGCCGGTCCCGATGATGCGCCAGGCCAGGCCCGACGGCGGGGCGGGTTTGTGGCGCAGCCGCCAGCCGATCTCGAAGAGGTGCCGGTCGGCCTTCACGTGGTTGCAGCGACGGCAGGACGCCACCACGTTGTCCCAGACGTGCTTGCCCCCGCGACTGCGCGGGATGACGTGGTCGACGCTGGTTGCGACACCACCGCAGTACATGCACCGGCCCCCGTCGCGGGCGAACAGCGCCCGGCGGGTCAGAGGAACGGGCCCCCGATAGGGAACCCGGACGAATCGCTTGAGCCGGACCACGCTGGGTGCGGGGACTGTGACGGTCGCGCTGTGCAGATAGGCGCCGGACTCCTCGAGGCAGACGGCCTTGTTCTCGAGGACGAGGACGAGCGCGCGGCGGAGCGGTACGACGCCTAGCGGCTCGTACGACGCGTTGAGGACCAGGACATGCGGCACGGATGCCTCCTTGGACGCCGGCGGCGCGTGGCTCGCGCCGGGACGATTCGTAGCCAGTCTCCCCTCATGCCTGGTGGAAGCGCCACCATGTCCCCGTAACGGGCTGGGAGTGTTTTCGACCACATCCCATTCATCCCCCGGATCATGGCCTGTTCAAGCCCAGGTGAGCACGGTCTCTCCTTCACACATTCCGCGAGAGCACACACAATGCCCCGTTAGTGTGGTGGTTCTGCCCCTTCGGTGACCCTGCCGTGACCTTGACCCCCTGAATCACCGCACCGGGGCGGACCGCTGCACCTGGAGGTACCTGCCGTGTCCCTGTCCCTCGCGGACGCCGTCCTGATGGCCGCCGACCCGTCACCGTCGCCGACCCCCTCGGAGACCCAGTCCCCGAGAGTGCCTTCGCTCCAGGACGCACAGGAGAGCGCGACGAACGCCGCCGGCTGGGTCGAGCAGAACTGGTCGACGTGGCTCGCGATCGGGCTGAGAGTCCTGCTCATCGTGGTGATAGCCGCGGTGCTGAGGGTCTTCGTACGCCGGGCGATCACCAAGCTGATCGACCGCATGAACCGGACCGTCCAGTCCGTCGACGGCAGTGCGCTCGGCGGCCTGCTCGTGAACGTCGAGCGCCGGCGACAGCGCTCGCAGGCCATCGGCTCGGTGCTGCGTTCGGTGGCGTCGTTCCTGATCATCGGCACCGCCGCGCTGATGATCCTGGGCACTTTCCAGATCAACCTCGCCCCGCTGCTGGCCTCGGCCGGTGTCGCCGGTGTGGCGATCGGCTTCGGTGCCCGCAACCTCGTCACGGACTTCCTGTCCGGCGTCTTCATGATCCTTGAGGACCAGTACGGCGTCGGCGACACGATCGACGCGGGCGTGGCCTCCGGCGAGGTGATCGAGGTCGGCCTGCGCGTGACCAAGCTGCGCGGCGACGGCGGCGAGATCTGGTACGTCCGCAACGGCGAGGTCAAACGCATCGGCAACCTCTCGCAGGGCTGGGCCACGGCCAACGTCGACGTCACCGTCCACTCCGGCGAGGACCTGGACAAGGTGAAGGCCACCCTGGACGAGGTCGCCGAGAAGATGAGCGCCGAGGAGCCCTGGAACGAACTGCTGTGGGGCCCGATCGAGGTCCTCGGCCTGGACAGCGTGCTGCTGGACTCCATGGTCGTGCGCGTCACCGCCAAGACGATGCCCGGCAAGTCCCTGACCGTGGAGCGCGAGCTGCGCTGGCGCGTCAAGCGCGCCTTCGACGCGGCGGGCATCCGGATCGTCGGCGGAGCCACCGCCCCGGTGGAGGAACAGCCCGTCGACCCGACGGCGGGCATGGCCGCGCCGTCGGTGTACGCCAACACGGGGTCCCCGCAGTCGGCGGCGGCGTCGCCGCTCACTCCCCCCGCGCCGACCAGCACCACGAAGTAGCAGCACCCCCGCGTACGCAGAGGGCGGTGTCCGGTTCGGCCGGGCACCGCCCTCCGGTGTGTCCGGACGGCGACGGGCCGTCCCTGTGGAACCAGGAGGGCCTGGGCGCCGCCCTGGTCCTCGGCGGCCGGCTGCACCGCGGCTGGACCGGCGGCGCCGGCGATGCGCACGGTCCCGGTCGTCCTGGACATCGCGGACCGCGTCCGCCGTACCACCCCCCACGCCTGGATCATCGACTTCACGAACCCGGTGGGCATCGTGACCCGCGCCCTGCTCCAGGCGGGTCACAAGGCGGTGGGCCTGTGCAACGTGGCGATCGGCCTCCAGCGCAAGTTCGCGGCCCTGCTGGCCACCGAACCTGCCGGGATCCACCTGGACCACGTGGGCCTGAACCACCTCACCTGGGAGACCGCCGTACGCCTCGGCGGCCCGGAGGGCGAGGACGTCCTGCCGAAACTGCTGGGCGAGCACGGCGACACGATCGCGGCGGACCTCCGCCTGCCCCGCTCCCTGCTGGACACCCTGGGCGTGGTCCCCTCCTCCTACCTGCGCTACTACTACACGCACGACGAGGTGGTCGCGGAAGCGCGCACGAAGCCGCCCCGCGCGGCCGAAGTGGCGTCAATGGAAAGCCGGTTGCTGACGATGTACGCCGACCCGGCCCTGGACGAGAAGCCGGAGCTGCTCGCCCAGCGGGGCGGTGCCTTCTACTCGGAGGCGGCGGTGGACCTGGTGGCGGCCCTGCTGGGCGGCGTCGGTTCGCCGTACCAGGTGGTGAACACGTACAACCGGGGCACGCTGCCGTTCCTCCCCGACGACGCCGTGATCGAAGTCCAGGCGGCGGTGGGGGCCAAGGGCGCGTCGCCACTGCCCGTACCGGCGGTGGACCCGCTGTTCGCGGGCCTGATGGCGGGCGTCACGGCCTATGAGGACCTGGCCCTCCGGGCCGCCCTGCACGGCGGCCGGAACCGCGTCTTCCGCGCCCTCCTCTCCCACCCCTTGGTCGGCCAGTACGGGTACGCCGAGACGCTCACCGACCGGCTGATCGCACACAACCGGGAGCACCTCGCGTGGGCGTGACCGCACGTGTCCTCGCGATCGACGCGGGCAACAGCAAGACGGACGTCGCGATCGTCACGGCGGGCGGGGACGTCCTCGCCACGGCACGCGGAGGCGGCTTCCGCCCCCCGGCCGTGGGCATCGGCACAGCGATGGACACCCTCGCGGCAACGGTGGGGCGGGCCCTCACCGCCGCGGAACTCACGTCGGTCACACACGTCTCGGCCTGCCCGGCGAACGCCGACTTTCCCGTCGAGGAGCAGAGCCTGGCCTCCGCACTGCGGGCACGCGCCTGGGGCGAGACGGTGACGGTCCGCAACGACACCTTCGCGATCCTGCGGGCCGGGGTCACCGAACCCCGGGGTATGGCGGTCGTCTGCGGCGCCGGCATCAACTGCGTGGGCATGCGCCCCGACGGCCGCACGGCCCGCTTCCCGGCCCTCGGCCGCGTCTCCGGCGACTGGGGCGGAGGCTGGGGCCTGTCCGAGGAGGCCCTCTGGCACGCGTCCCGGGCGGAGGACGGCCGCGGCGCCCCCACCGCCCTCTCCCACACCCTCCCCGCCCACTTCGCCCTGCCCTCCATGTACGCCCTCGTCGAGGCGCTCCACCTGGGGCTCATCCCCCCACTCCGCCGTCACGAACTGACCCCCGCCCTCTTCGCCACGGCCGCCGGCGGAGACACCATCGCCCGGACGATCATCCAACGCCAGGCCGAGGAGGTGGTCTCCATGGCCGTGGTCGCCCTGACCCGCCTGGACCTCCTGGACGAACCGGCACCGGTCCTCCTCGGCGGCGGCGTCCTGGCGGCCCGGCACGCCCGGCTGAACGACCACATCGCACACCTGCTGACCGACCGCGCACCGAAGGCGGCCCCCCAGGTGGTGACGGCGAGCCCGGTCCTGGGAGCGGCGCTGCTGGGCCTGGACAGAGTGGGCTCGGGCGAGGGGGCGCAGGAGCGGTTGCGGAGGTACTACGGCGTGTGAATCGCAGCGCCGCTGAGGCCGGATGGAACCGCAGCCAAGCGGAGACGCGCCCGCACCCGCGTACGGCGAGCAGGGGCCGTGTCGGGGGGTGTCCGCTCGCAGCGGTTGTCGCGTCAACGCACAGTGAGTCGGCGTCAGACCCCATCGCGACGTTCCGAGGACGGACACCCCCCGGCGCGGCCCCGACCCCCACCCGGCGCCACGCGAACACGCGCACCCCCACCCGGCGCCACGCGAAGAGGCGAACCCCCACCCGGCGCCACGCGAAGAGGCACGACCCCACCCAGCCGCACGGGAACCGAACCACCTCCCCGTACGTGTTCCAGGACAAGGCGTGGCGACTGGGGGCGGTGCGCCACGCTGCGATCCGATCAAGATCAGGGCAAGGCCGGTGCGGATGTCAGTCCCGGCAGCGATACTTGCGGCGACGGATGACCACGGGGGAGGTCACAGTGACGCACACGCCGAAGAGCAGCCCGCCACCACCAGGCCCGGCCCTGCCCGTCCTGCCGGCGGTCCCGGCACAGGCAGCGCCCCCCGCCCGACCCGCGGGAAACGCTCCCGCGCTTCCGAGCCCCCCGACCGGCCCCCGCCGCACCGCCTTCGCCGAGGGCCTCGACCAACTCCGCTCCGCCGCCACCACCGAGCCCGGCCGCCTGCGCATCATCGGCGCCCTGCTGGCCCTCCTCGTCATCGCCTTCGGCGCCGTCACCGCCTGGCAGATGACCGACCGCGCGGCCGCCGCCGACGACGTCCTCACCCGCAGCCAGCCCCTCAGCTCGGACGCCGCCGACATCTACCGCTCCCTCGCCGACGCCAACACCGCCGCATCCAGCGGCTTCCTCGCCGGCGGCCAGGAGTCGGCCGCCACCCGCGACCGCTACGAGCGCGACATCCGCACCGCCGCGGAGAAACTCGTCAACGCCGCCGCGAACGCCGAACCGGACTCGCCGTCCACGGCCACGATCGCCGAACTCAACCGACTCCTCCCGGAATACAAGGGCCTGGTGGAGCGCGCCCGCACCTACAACCGGCAGGGCTTCCCCGTCGGCGGCGCCTACCTCCGCTACGCCAACGAGAAGATGCAGGAGCAGATGCTCCCGGCGGCCGAGGACCTGTACAAGAAGGAGAACCAGCGCCTCGGCGCGGACTACGCCGCGGCCACGCCCTACCCCTGGGCCGCCATCGCCCTCGGCCTCGCCGCCCTGGCCGCCCTCGCCTGGGCCCAGCACCGCAACTACCAGCGCACGAACAGGGTCCTGAACCACGGCCTGGTGGCCGCCACCGCCACGGCGACGGTCGTCCTGCTGTGGCTGGTCGTCGGCCACACCGTGGCCCGCGCGGGCCTGAACGACTCCTTCGACCACGGCGTCCGCTCCCTGAACGTGCTGCACGACGCGCGCATCGCCTCCCTGAAGGCCCGGGGCAACGAGAACCTGACCCTGGTGGCCCGCGGCGCGGAGACGAAGAAGGTCGGCGAGAAGACGTACGACGCCTACGACTACGACTTCGGCGAGGACATCAAGGCCCTCGCCACCCACCTGGCGGCAGCCGAGAAGCTCGCCGACGACACCTCGGGCGAGCGCCCCGTCAGCGCCGCCATGGGCAACATGCAGGTGTGGAAGAAGCGCCACGCCGCGGCCCGTCAGCAGGACGAGTACGGCAACTACGAGCAGGCGCTGAAGCGGGTCATCGGCGACAAGGACGCGACCGGCGAGTGCTTCGACAGCGTCGACGAGAACCTGCGCACGGCACTCGCGCACGAGGAGACGGAGTTCAAGCGCGCGGCGGGCGACGGCCGCGACGCGCTGACGGGCATGCCGGCCGGTGTCGCCGTACTGGCGGTGCTGGGCGCCGTGGGCGCGGTCCTGGGCATCGGCCGCAGGCTGTCGGAGTACCGGTGAACGGGCCGGGCGGGAAGGGAGGAACGACCGTGCGAGACACGCTCAAGGGCTGGGGCGGGGTGACCGCGATGGCAGCCGTCTGCGCCCTGGTGGCGCTGGTGGCCCTCTGCCTGCCGTTCACCACGAACGCGACGCCGGCCCCGAACGCCACCGCGACCACCTGGACCGCCGAGACCAGGGCGGAAAAGGACTGCAAGGACCCCGAGAAGCAGACCCTCTCCCCCTCCTCCGCCGACGGCGACACCATCCGGAAGATCAAGGACCGCGAGGGCGGGAAGCGCAAACTGATCGTGGGCGTCGACCAGAACAGCTTCCGGTGGGGCTACCGCGACCCCAACAGCGGCAAGTCCGCGGAGCTCGAGGGCTTCGACATCGACCTGGTCCACCGCATCGCCGAGGACATCCTCGGCGACCCGGACGCCGTCCAGTTCAAGGCGATCCCCACCGACCAGCGCATCCCGGCGATCCAGGGCGAGCGCGTGGACATGGTCGTCCGCACGATGACGATCGCATGCGACCGCATCGACGACGTGGCGTTCTCCGCGCCCTACTTCAAGACGGGCCAGCAGGTCCTGGCCCCGAAGGCCTCGCCCGTCAAGGGCTACGACAAGACGCTCGCGGGCCGCAGGATCTGCACGGCGTCCGGCTCCACGGCCCACTCCAGGCTGCAGGCGGACAAGGACGCCCGCGAGCTGCCCGCCGACACCGACATATCCACCACCGTCCCGAACCAACTCGACTGTCTGGTCCGGCTCCAGCTCGGTGAGGTCGACGCCGTCGTCACCGACGGCGCGCTCGCGGCGAGCCAGGCGGCACAGGATCCGACGGTCCAGCTCAAGGGCGACGCCTTCACTACCGATTACTACGGCGTGGCGATGAAGAGGGACGCGGACGATCTGGTACGCCGGGTCAACCAGATCCTGGTCGACTACCGCAAGGACACCGCGAACGGCTGGCAGGCGTCCTACAACCGATGGCTGTCGGCCACCATGGGCAAGGATGCGAAGAAGTCGGAACCACCGGCACCGCAATACCTCCGCACGAGCTGATGACCGGCACGCAGCCGGACCACGACCGAGAACGCCCCGACGGGCACGACCGCAGCGAGAGGTGATCGATGGGCGCCACGGGACCCACCGGGCCGGTGATGGACCGGGACGAGGTGGACCGTGCGCTGGCGCGGCTCGACGCGGAGCACGAGGCGATCGAGACCTCGCTCCTCGCCCTGCAGGACCACGCGGGCCGCAGACTCCTGGAGGGCGCCGCGCTCACCGGCGTCACCCAGGAGCGCTGGACGTCCACGGAGGCGTCGATCACGCTGCTGTGGACCTACTTCGACGCGTACACCGACGCGCTGCGCTCCGCCCGGGACATCCGGGCCCGCCGCCGCTGGTCCAGCCGCGAGGACCTGGTGGAGCTGACGGAGCTCCTGAACGGCGACTCGGTCACCGTCGCGGGCAGCGCCACGGCGACGGCCAACGCCCCGACCCTGCACGCCGGTCCGACCAAGCTGAGCGAACGCCACTCGCTGCGCACCCTCGTCGACCGGATGAACGAGCTGTACGCGGCGAGTCTGGACATGGTGGTCGCCGCGGACGCGGTCTGGTCGGCGCTGCCGGCCCGGATAGACCTGCTCGCGGCCGAACTCCAGCGCACCCGCCGGCTCGCCCATTCGGTCGGCGTGCGCCCCGGTGAGCACCCGGCCGGTGACGACCTGGAGCGCATCACACGGGTCCTGACCAGGCTGCGCGAGGGGGTGGTCTCGGACCCGCTGGCGTTCTGGCTGGCCGCGGAGGGCAGTTCGGCGCCGGGCGGCGGCAGACCGGACACGACGGTGTACGACCGCGAGGCCCGCGCCCTTGAGGACGTACGCCGTGAGATCGACGCCGTGCTGACGGTCCGCCAGGACGCCGAGAAGCGGATCGTGCGGCTGCGGGACATCCTCAGCCGCGCGGACCGCACGCTCGCCGAGGCGCGCACGGCACGCGGTGAGGTCCTCGCGAAGATCGCGGCGACGGAGGTGCCGGTGGTCAGCGGACCGCCGACCGTGCTGCAGGAGCAGCTGGCGGCGGCGGCCGAGTACCGCAGGCAGGCACAGTGGCACCGGCTGTCCCCGCTGCTGGAATCGCTGGAGCAGAAGGCCGAGGACGAACTGCTGCGTGCCCGCGAGTCGTTGACGGCGGTCACCGCACCGCTGGCGGTCCGCGCCGAGCTGCGCGGCCGTCTCGACGCGTACAAGGCGAAGGTCGCCCGGCACGGCTTCGCCGAGGACACACTGCTGGTGGAGCGGTACGAGAAGGCGCGCCGCATGCTGTGGAGCGCCCCCTGCGACCTGCGGGCCGCGGAGCAGGCGGTGCTGCGCTTCCAGCACGCGGCGGCGGAACTGCTCGGCGGGGGCCCGCGGCTGCCGGAGCAGGGCGTGCCGGAGGACGACCGGAGGGGGCCGGGCGCATGAGCGACGAGGGGGAGTCCATGGGTCGGGCACCGCACGAGCCGGCCGGCGGGCCGCCACGCACCTGTCAGCGGCCGGGTTGCGAGGGCACGTACGAGGACGTCGGCGGCGGTGAACTGTACTGCGACACCTGTGGTCTGGCCCCGGTCGTCGCGGCTGGGAATTCCCCCTCCGGCGCAGGCACGGTCGGGTCGCCTCCCACCGGCGTCACCGCCGGGAGCAGGGGCGGGTCCGCCGGCAGCGGCAGTTCCCGCTCCAGCGGCCGCAGTTCGCGGACGTCGTCCCAGTCGTCGAAGTCCCGCCGCTCGGTGTCGGGGCGTCTGTCGCGGTCCCTCTCGGGCACGTCGACGGGCCGCTCGGTGTCGGTGCGCAGCTCCGGCTCCTCCACCGGTTCGGGGTCCCGGGGGCGGCTGGGCGCCGGGCTGGTGCAGGTGCCGCCGATCCCGCGGCCCGCCCCGCGCGAGATGGTCCTGGACAACCCCGAGGTTCCCGAGCGGAAGCGGTTCTGTTCGCGCTCCGACTGCGGCGCCCCAGTGGGCCGGGCACGCGGCGACCGGCCGGGCCGTACGGAGGGCTTCTGCACCAAGTGCGGGCATCCGTACTCGTTCGTGCCGAAGCTGAAGGCCCTGGACGTCGTGCACGGCCAGTACGAGGTGGTCGGCTGCCTGGCGCACGGCGGGCTCGGCTGGATCTACCTGGCCGTCGACCGGGCGGTGTCCGACCGTTGGGTGGTCCTGAAGGGCCTGCTCGACACGGGCGACCAGGACGCGATGGCCGCGGCGATCTCCGAGCGGCGCTTCCTCGCGGAGATCGAGCACGCCAACATCGTGCGGATCTACAACTTCGTGGAGCACCTGGACCAGCGCACGGGCTCCCTCGACGGCTACATCGTGATGGAGTACGTCGGCGGCAAGTCCCTCAAGGAGATCGCCAACGCCCGCCGCACCCCGCAGGGCAGGCGCGACCCCCTGCCGGTGGAGCAGGCCTGCGCGTACGGGATCGAGGCGCTGGAGGCGCTCGGGCACCTGCACAGCCGGAACCTGCTGTACTGCGACTTCAAGGTCGACAACGCCATCCAGACCGAGGACCAGCTCAAGCTGATCGACATGGGCGCCGTGCGCCGGATGGACGACGAGGAGTCGGCCATCTACGGCACGGTCGGCTACCAGGCCCCGGAGGTGGCCGAGGCGGGCCCGTCGGTGGCGAGCGACCTGTACACCGTCGCCCGCACCCTCGCGGTCATGACCTTCGACTTCCAGGGCTACACGAACGTCTACGCCGACTCCCTGCCCGACCCCGATCACATCGAGGTGTTCCGGCAGTACGAGTCGTTCTACCGGCTCCTGGTCCGTGCCACGGACCCCGACCCGGCTCGCCGGTTCGCCTCCGCGCAGGAGATGTCCGAGCAGCTGACGGGCGTGTTGCGGGAGGTCGTCTCCCTCCAGACGGGCCGCGCCCGCCCCGCCCTGTCCACGCTCTTCGGTCCGGAACTGCGGGTCACGGACACGGAGTTGTTCCCGAGGCTGGACGGCGAGGTGTCGCGCCTGGGGGCCCGGGCGCCGCGCACCCGGGCGCGTGGCGCGCCTCCCGCCGCGTTGCCCGATCCGCGGCGGCCCGGGCCCGCGCACAGCCTGGTGAAGCCCGTCGACGTCCCGGCCGCCGCCTTCGCCCTGCCCGTCCCGCGCGTCGACCCGACCGACCCCAACGCCGGTTTCCTGGCAGGTCTGATGAGCTCGGCGCCGGGCGAGCTGCTCGGCGCCCTGGCGGCCGCCCCGGCCCCGTCGATCGAGACACGGCTGCGGCAGATCCGGGCCTGGCTGGAGACCGGCGATCCGGCCGCGGCGCTGCAGGCGCTGGTCTCGCTGGAGGGTGAGCGGCCCGACGACTGGCGGGTCGTCTGGTACCGGGGCCTGGCCGCCCTGGTGACCGGCGACGACGAGGGCGCCGCCCTCGCCTTCGACGCGATCTACGACGCCTTCCCGGGCGAGATCGCGCCCAAGCTGGCGCTGGGCCTGTGCGCGGAGGTGCTGGGCCAGTCGGACAACGCCGCCGAGTACTACCGGCTGGTGTGGTCGACCGACCCGAGCCATGTGAGCGCCGCGTTCGGACTGGCCCGCGTCCAGCTGGCGACCGGGGAGCGGCACGGCGCCGTACGCACGCTGGAGTCGGTGCCGGAGTCGTCCATCCACTACACGGCGGCGCGGGTCGCGGCCGTCCGGGCGCGGCTGCGGCAGCGCTCGGCGACCGCGGCCGACGCGGCGTTCCCGGGGGATCTGACGGCGGCCGCCGCGCAGGTCGAGGCGCTGGAGGCGTACGGTCTGGATCCGGCGCGCCGGGAACAGTTGGCGGCCGAAGTCCTCGGTTGCGCGCTGGACTGGGTACTCTCCGGGGGCCAGGGTTCCGCCCCTCCCGCCGCCGGGGGACGGACGCTGCTCGGCAGCGGCCTGGACGAGCGGGGCCTGCGTTTCGGCCTGGAACGCTCGTACCGCACGCTGGCCCGGCTGGCGCGGGGCGGCGAGGAGAGGATCGACCTGGTGGAACGTGCCAATCGTTACCGCCCCCGGACGTGGGTGTAGTTGATGTCGCAGATGCCCCAGTTGTCCGCCTGCCCGAGTTGCGAGGAACCCCTCGAGTCGGGTGACCGTTTCTGCGGTGCGTGCGGATACGACCTGTCCGCCGTGCCGGAGCGGCCGCAGGACAACCCGACCATCGCCATGAACGGCTCGGTGCCCGCCCAGGGTGCCCCGGCCGCCGCGTATCCCGAGCCGCCGTCGGCGCCCCCCGCCGGCACGGCCTGGCCCGCGCCCGGTCCGGACGGCGCAGGCGCCCCGGACGCGGTGCACCTGCCGTCGGACCTCCCGGGCACGGACTCGGGCGGCTCCGCCCTGCCGCCGGAGACACCCCCGCCGCCGGGCGCCCCGCCCACCGCGGGCGTGCGGTTCGACCGGCCGCAGCAGTCCGACGGAGCTGCCGCGTCGCCGGAGATCTACCAGACACAGCCCGACGAGTACCTCCTCCAGGCACCGGACCCACGGGCGTCCGCCGAGCCGGCGGCCCGGGCCGCGGGCACCGGCGGCAAGGTCTGCGTCGCCTGCCGGGCCGGCCGCGTGGACGACGACGGCTACTGCGAGAACTGCGGCCACGCCCAGCCGCGCGAACGGGACCACATGGAGCAGGAGTCCGGCCCGGTGGCCGCGGTCAGCGACCGCGGTCTGCGCCACCACCGCAACGAGGACGCGTTCGCCATCGGCACCACCGCGCTGCCCGACGGCTCCCCCGCCTCCGTCGCGATCGTCTGCGACGGTGTCTCCTCGGCGACCCGCCCCGACGACGCCTCCGCGGCGGCGTCCAGGGCGGCGGGCGAGACGCTGCTGGCGGCCCTGCCGCGTGGCACCCACCCGCAGCAGGCGATGCACGACGCGATCCTCGCCGCCTCGCGCGCCGTCAACTCGCTCGCCGCGGAGCCCGCCACGGCGCTGGAGCAGGCCCCGCACCAGAACGCCCCCGCCTGCACGATCGTCGGCGCCGTGGTGACGTCCGGCCTGCTGATCGTCGGCTGGGTCGGCGACAGCCGCGCCTACTGGGTCCCGGTCGACCGCGGCGCTCCCCCCGCCCGGCTCACCGAGGACGACTCCTGGGCCGCCCAGATGGTCGCCGCGGGCCTGATGAACGAGGCCGAGGCCTACGCCGACGACCGCGCCCACGCGATCACCGGCTGGCTCGGCGCGGACGCCTACGAACTGGAACCGCACACCGCCGCGTTCAAGCCGGACCGGCCCGGCGTGGTGGTCGTCTGCACGGACGGCCTGTGGAACTACGCGGAGGCGGCCGAGGACATGGCCCGGGTCGTCCCGCTCGACGCGGCCACGCATCCGCTGCACAGCGCCCGGGTGCTGCTCGGCCACGCCCTCGACGGCGGGGGCCACGACAACGTAACAGTGGCGCTCGTGCCGTTCCCGGCCGCGCCCCAGGGGGCAGGATCGGCCTGAGGCCACGTACGGGGAAGCGCCTCGGCGGACCGGAGGGGACCGGTCCGCCTACCGTCATCACCCCGCCGCGGCGGGGGCTTTGGAGGGGGATCGAAGCAGGCATGGCCAATTTCTCGAAATCGAACGTGCCCCAGTTCTCGGTGGACGTCTACCAGAACGAGTACCTGCCGGAGGGCGCCGGCGAGGTCAACGCCATCGTCACGGTGACGGCGACCGGCGGCGGCACGATCGGCAGCGCGGTCGCGGCGCCCCACCTCTACTCGCCCGGCCAGGGCCCGTCCGCGGCCGTGGCGATCATGGTCGACTGCTCGGGTTCGATGGACTACCCGCCGACCAAGATGCGCAACGCCCGCGACGCCACGGCCGCCGCGATCGACACCCTGCGCGACGGCGTGCACTTCGCGGTGATCGGCGGGACGCACGTGGCGAAGGAGGTCTACCCGGGCGGCGGGCGGGTCGCGGTCGCCGACGCCACCACCCGCGCGCAGGCCAAGCAGGCGCTGCGCTCGCTGAGCGCGGGCGGCGGCACGGCCATCGGCACCTGGCTGAAACTGGCCGACCGCCTGCTGTCCTCCGCGGACGTAGCGATCCGGCACGGCATCCTGCTCACCGACGGCCGCAACGAGCACGAGTCGCCCCAGGACCTGAAGGCCGCGCTCGACGCGTGCGCCGGGCGCTTCACGTGCGACGCCCGGGGCGTGGGCACCGACTGGGAAGTGAAAGAAGTCACAGGGATCGCCTCCGCCCTGCTCGGGACCGCCGACATCGTCGCCGATCCGGCCGGGCTCGCCGCGGACTTCACGCGGATGATGGAGACGGCGATGGGCAAGGAGGTCGCGGACGTCTCCCTGCGGCTGTGGACTCCCGTCAACACGAGCGTGAAGTTCGTCAAGCAGGTCGCGCCGACGGTCGAGGACCTGACCGGCCGGCGCACCGAGACGGGCCCGCGCGCGGGCGACTACCCCCTCGGTTCCTGGGGAGACGAGTCGCGTGACTACCACGTCTGCATCGAGGTCCCGGTCGCGGACATCGGGCAGGAGATGCTGGCCGGCCGGATCTCACTGGTGATTCCGCAGCCCGACGGCAGCGTCCAGAACCTCGGCGCGCAGGGTCTCGTGCGGGCCGTGTGGACGGACGACATGGCCGCCTCGACGTCGATCAACCCGCAGGTCGCCCACTACACCGGGCAGGCCGAACTGGCACAGGTCATCCAGCAAGGGCTGGATCTTCGCAAGTCCGGAGATATGGATGGCGCGACGGCCAAACTGGGCAGGGCCGTTCAGCTCGCGAGTGCCTCCGGTAACGCCGATACTGCGAAACTGCTTGCGAAGGTGGTGGACGTGGTCGATGCCGCGACCGGTACTGTGCGACTGAAGGCGAAGGTCGCGGAGGCTGACGAGATGACGCTCGAAACCCGTTCCACCAAGACCGTTCGCGTCAAGAAGTGACCTAGAAGAGATCGAAGGAGGGACGCGCCGACATGCCGACCTGCCCGAACGGACACCAGTCGGGTTCCGACGACTGGTGCGAGGTCTGCGGTCACCGCATGGCGGGTGCCGTGCCTCCGCCTCCTCCCCCGCCGCCCCCGCCCGGCGGCTACGGCTTCCCGCCCCCCGCCGGCCAGGGCGGCCCGCAGGGCCCCGGCGGCCAGCCCGGTGGACGCCCGCCGCACCTGTCCGCCGTACCGAACGCCGAGCCCGAGCTCTGCCCGCAGTGCCGCACGCCCCGTGAGGGCGGCGCGCCGTTCTGCGAGGAGTGCCGGTGGAACTTCCTGACGAACACGGCGACGTCGTACACCCCCGCGGCCCCGCCGCCCGGCCCGGGCGTGCGTTTCCAGCCGCCGGGCCAGCAGGGCGGCCCGCCCCCCGGCCCCTCGTACGGCGGTGACGCCTTCGACTACCAGGGCTCCCGCCCATCGCAGATCAACCGCCCGGCCGAGCCGATCCCGCCGTTCGGCGGCGACCCGTCCGGCCGCCCCGGCCCGGGTGGCCCCGGTGGCCCCGGCGGCCCTCAGGGCGGTGGCTACGGCTACCCGCAGCCCGGCGGCGCCCCGACCTCGCCCGGTCCCGGCGGTCCTGGCGGCCCGGGTGGCTTCGGCGGTCCTCCCGGCCCGGGTGGTCCCGGCGGCCCGGGTGGTCCCGGCGGGCCCGGCGGCTTCGGTGCCGACCCCTCGCGGCCGGTCCCGCCCCCGCCCGGACCCGGCGGTCCCGGTGGTCCCGGCGGTGCTCCGCAGGCGTTCCACCAGTCCGGCCCGCCGGCCCCGCCCGGATTCCCGCAGGAGACCCGGCGGCCTCCGCAGCAGGGCGGTCCGTCCTTCGGCGGCGGTGACGACGACTGGGTGATCTCCCCGCCGACGTCCGGTCCGGGCGGCCAGGGCGGCCCCGGTCAGGGCGGCTACGGCTACCCGCAGCCCGGCGCGACCCAGGCGCCGCCCGGCCCCGGCGGTTTCCCGCAGCAGCCCCAGGCGCCGCAGGGACCCGCGACGTGGACCGCGACCATCGGCCCGGACCGCGACTACTTCATGGCGATGATGCAGCGCTCCGGCCCCGAGGCCGCGGGCCTGAACCTGCCCGCGTACTCGCCCGAGCAGCAGCGCACGCTCACCGGCAACCAGCTCACGATCGGCCGCCGCCGGCACTCCACCGGTGACACCCCCGACATCGACCTGTCGACGCCGCCGGAGGACCCGGGCGTCTCGCACCAGCACGCGGTGCTGGTCCAGCAGCCGGACGGCAGCTGGGCGGTCGTCGACCAGAACTCGACGAACGGCACGACGGTCAACGGCTCGGAGGAACCGATCCAGCCTTTCGTCCCCGTTCCGCTCCAGGACGGCGACCGGGTGCACGTGGGCGCCTGGACGACGATCACGATCCGCCGCGGCTGAGGCCGTCCGGGATGCACTGAGATCGTTCACGACGGGAGGGGCCAGGCGTACGGCCCCTCCGGGTCGTCCAGCCAGGCCCACTCCGTCTCCTCGCCGACGGTGATGCCGTAGCGCTCGCGCTGCGGCCTGCCCTCCTGCTCCCACAGCGCGTGGGCCTCCTGCGGGTCCAGGCTGCCCCGGGTGAGGGCCAGCAGGAACCGGAACAGGTCGTCCTCCCGGGCCCGGTGCGGCACCCCGCCCAGCTGGACCGGATCGCCCCCGGGCCGGCCGGCGCCGCGCAGCGGCACGAAGTAGGCGGGCGTGTGCAGGAAGCGTCCCTCGGCGCGCCCCGCGCCGGTCACCGTGAGCAGGATCAGGCCCGTGGCGAGCGGCATGAGGATCCGGCCGCCGGGGCGGCTCTGCGCCACCCAGGCGCGCGGGACGCCGCCCAGGGCGCACGTGGCGATGATCCGGTCGAACGGCGCGCGCTCGGGCACGCCCCGGGCACCGTCACCGGTGACGACGGCCGGGTGGTACCCGGCGGCCGCCAGGTGCCGGCGGGCCGACTCGGTGATCTCCGGGTCGAGGTCGACGGTGGTGACCTTGTCGTCGCCCAGCCGGTGGGCCAGCAGCGCGGCGTTGTAGCCGGTGCCGGCGCCGATCTCCAGGACCGTGTGACCGTCCTCGACGCGCAGCGCGGTCAGCATGTCGGCCATCAGGGACGGCTGGCTGCTGGAGGACAGCAGTTCACCGTCGCGCAGCCGGGTGGCCAGCGGGGTGTCCTCGTAGGCGCCGCGCAGCCACCGCTCCCGCGCCCCGGGGTCGGCGCTCTCGCCCCAGCGGCGTTCGTAGCCGCCGGCGACACCGACGTAGTAGTACGGCACGAAGAGGTGCCGCGGGACCGCCTCGAAGGCCTCCCGCCAGCCCGGGTCGGCGGCCCAGGCCCCGCTCGCCTCGATCCGCCGCACCAGCCCCGCCCGCGCGACGGCGGCGAGAGAGTCGATGTCCCTGCCGGGTGCGTGCCCGCCCATGTCTCCACAGTAGGGGCAGGGGCCCGGCGGGAAGGGCAGGTCCTAGGTCTTGAGTCCTATGCCGGGGCGTCTGAGACCATGGATCGCGTGAATGAGATTCGGCGCGGCACGCTTCAGGAGCAGACCTTCTACGAGCAGGTCGGCGGGGAGGAGACCTTCCGTCGGCTCGTCCACCGTTTCTACGAGGGAGTCGCCGGGGACCCGCTGCTGCGGCCGATGTACCCCGAGGAGGATCTGGGCCCGGCCGAGGAGCGCCTCGCGCTGTTCCTCATCCAGTACTGGGGCGGCCCCACGACGTACAGCGACAACCGCGGCCACCCCCGGCTGCGGATGCGGCACGCGCCCTTCGCGGTCGACCGGGCGGCGCACGACGCGTGGCTGAAGCACATGCGGGTCGCCGTCGAGGAACTCGGCCTGTCCGAGGAGCACGAGCACACGTTGTGGAACTACCTGACGTACGCGGCGGCCTCGATGGTCAACACCGCGGGCTGACGCCCCCGCCGCGTTCCGGGAACGCCCCGGGGGCTGCTCAGCTGACGCCGACGAGTCCCCGGGGTGCTCAGCGGACGCTGACGTCCAGCGCCCCGAGCCCGGCACGTCGTACGGCGACGGACCCGTACGGCGTGCGCAGCCGCAGCCACGCGCCCGAGGAGAACAGCGCCGGCGGCCCACCGGGCCGCAGGAAACCGAGGGACTGCGCCGCGTGCACGGCCCGGACGGGGAGCGGGGTGTCCCCGACCGTACGGGACCAGACGTCCCGGCCGATCCGGTCCAGCTCGGCCCGCGTCCGCCCCTCGGGGGGCAACGCCTGGGTACGCGAGCGGAACTCGGCGACCACTGACCCCACGAGCTCGCGCAGCGCCTCCGGCGCCGGCAGCCCCGGCTCGGCCCGCCAGTCGCCACGGGGCGGCAGCACACCCGCCCACGGCGGCCCGGTCACGGCGCCCGGCACGACGGCCGTGCCGGCCTTCTCGTCCACCGACTCCAGGAACTCACCGGCGGACACGGTCATGTCCAGCGTGACGTCGAGACCCCTCTCGTACGGCTTCACCAGCCGCACCGCCCGCACGGCGAGCACCTCGAAGGACGGCGGCCGCCCGAAGACGGCCAGTGCGGTTCCGGCGGCCTGCAGACGCACGGCGGCCCCACGGTCGTAGTGGAGCAGCCGGGAGAGGAAGGCGGCGAGATCCGCCGCCTCCCCCTCGTCGGCGAGGTGGAGCACCGTCATGCGGCGACGGCCTCCTCCTCGGCGTCGTCCATGTACTCGCGGAGGAACTCCCGCTCCTCCGCGGTGATCCGGCGCGGGCGCTGGGCCTCGAAGTCGAACGGCACGATCACCGTCGAGGCCCGCACGTAGACCTGGTCGCCGTCCTTCACCTCGTAGGTGAGGGTGAAGGACGCGGCCCTGATCTCGGTGACCCACAGCTCGATGTCCACCGGGTGGTGCCGGTGCACGAGCTGCCGCTTGTAGTCGATCTCATGGCGTGCCACCACGGACCCCTGCTTGAAGTCCTTCTCCGGGCGGAACAGGAAGTCGATACGGGCTTCCTCCAGGTAGCGGAGGAACACCACGTTGTTGACGTGGCCGTACGCGTCCATGTCCGCCCAGCGCAGCGGGCAGCGGTAGATGTGCCGCAAGACCGATCAGCCCCGGGTCAGCTTCTTGTAGGTGGCACGGTGCGGACGGGCGGCGTCCGGACCGAGCCGCTCGATCTTGTTCTTCTCGTACGACTCGAAGTTGCCCTCGAACCAGAACCACTTGGACTCGCCCTCGTAGGCGAGGATGTGCGTGGCCACGCGGTCCAGGAACCACCGGTCGTGGGAGACGACGACGGCGCAGCCGGGGAACTCCAGCAGCGCGTTCTCCAGGCTGGAGAGGGTCTCGACGTCGAGGTCGTTGGTCGGCTCGTCGAGGAGCAGCAGGTTGCCGCCCTGCTTCAGGGTGAGCGCGAGGTTCAGGCGGTTGCGCTCACCGCCGGAGAGCACGCCGGCCGGCTTCTGCTGGTCCGGGCCCTTGAACCCGAAGGCCGAGACGTAGGCGCGCGACGGCATCTCGACCTGGCCCACGTTGATGTAGTCCAGCTCGTCGGAGACGACGGCCCACAGGGTCTTCTTGGCGTCGATGTTCTCGCGGCTCTGGTCGACGTAGGAGATCTTGACGGTGTCGCCGACCTTGATGGCGCCGGAGTCGGGCTGCTCGATGCCCTGGATCATCTTGAACAGGGTGGTCTTGCCGGCGCCGTTCGGGCCGATGATCCCGACGATGCCGTTGCGCGGCAGCGTGAAGCTGAGATCGTCGATGAGCAGCTTCTCGCCGAAGCCCTTGGTGAGGTTGCTGACCTCGACGACGACGTTGCCCAGGCGCGGGCCCGGCGGGATCTGGATCTCCTCGAAGTCCAGCTTCCGCATCTTGTCGGCCTCGGCGGCCATCTCCTCGTAGCGGGCCAGACGCGCCTTGGACTTGGCCTGACGCCCCTTGGCGTTGGACCGCACCCACTCGAGCTCTTCCTTGAGCCGCTTCTGCCGCTTGGCGTCCTTCTGGCCCTCGACCTTGAGGCGGGCGGCCTTGGTCTCCAGGTACTTGGAGTAGTTGCCCTCGTAGGGGTAGAGGCGACCGCGGTCGACCTCGCAGATCCACTGGGCGACGTTGTCGAGGAAGTACCGGTCGTGGGTGACCGCGACGACGGTGCCCGGGTACTTGGCGAGGTGCTGCTCCAGCCAGTTCACCGACTCGGCGTCGAGGTGGTTGGTGGGCTCGTCGAGCAGCAGCAGGTCGGGCTGCTCCAGCAGCAGCTTGCACAGTGCGACGCGGCGGCGCTCACCACCGGAGAGGTTGGTGACGGGCCAGTCGCCGGGCGGGCAGCCCAGGGCGTCCATGGCCTGCTCGAGCTGGGCGTCGAGGTCCCACGCGTTGGCGTGGTCGAGGTCCTCCTGGAGCTTGCCCATCTCGTTCATGAGCTCGTCGGTGTAGTCGGTCGCCATCTGCTCGGCGATCTCGTTGAACCGGTCGAGCTTGCCCTTGATCCCGGCGACACCCTCCTGGACGTTCTCCAGGACGGTCTTGTCCTCGGTCAGTGGGGGCTCCTGGAGCAGGATGCCGACCGTGTAACCGGGCGTGAGGAAGGCGTCACCGTTGGACGGCTGCTCGAGGCCGGCCATGATCTTCAGGATCGTCGACTTGCCGGCGCCGTTCGGGCCGACGACGCCGATCTTCGCTCCCGGGAGGAAGCTCGTCGTCACGTCGTCGAGGATCACCTTGTCGCCGTGCGCTTTGCGCGCCTTGCGCATGGTGTAAATGAACTCAGCCAAGAGAAACCGTCCGGCAGCTTGAAACTGGCAGTGGGCAGATACACCCCATCTTGCCGTACCGCCAGCCCTGGGTGGAAACGCGTATGCGTGGGGCGCTGTGACCTGGGGGTTCGCGGTGGGCGGCTTGGACTCGCCTGTCACTGTTGGTCACCGTTGGCCGGCTCTGGGCGCCCTCGCACGGCCCGGAGACGGCCCGGAGGACCCAGCCGGAGAGTGCCCCTCCCCCCTCACCCTGAGCTACGGTGCGGCCGTGACCAGCACACCGGAAGGCCCGCTCCTCTTCCTTGACGTCGATGGCCCGTTGATCCCTTTCGGGTCGCCGACCGGTCAGCTGGAGGCCACTGCCGCCGCCTCGACGACTGCCGATCAGGGGAACCCGCTGCTGGCCCGACTCGACCCCGGTATCGGGGCGCGTCTCATGGCTCTGGGCTGCCAGCTCGTATGGGCGACGACCTGGATGGAGGAGGCGAACGAGGTGATAGCCCCGCGTCTCGGCCTGCCGAGGCTGCCCGTGGTGGAGTGGCCAGACGCCGGCACAGAGAGAGGCCCGCGAGGTCTGCACTGGAAGACTCGCCCTCTTGTCGAGTGGGCCGATGGCCAGCCCTTCATCTGGGTCGACGACGAGATCAGCGACATGGACCACGTCTGGGTCGACGCCAGCCACCCCGGGCCGTCATTGCTGTACCGGGTCGATTCGACCAAGGGCCTCCAAGACGCCGACTTCTACGCGCTCGCCGAATGGCTTCATGGCGCCGCGCCGCAGTCCGATGCGGCAGCCAGGGTTTCTTGATGACGCGATCTCAGTACTGGTGGATGAAACATGAGGCCCGAGCCTGCAAGACGTGGACGCACCGTAGCGCCGCCACAGCCCGCCCACGCCAAAGCCTGTGCCTACCCGCAGGCAAGGTCACGACAGTCCCCACCCAGCTCGGTGCAGCTGCGCCTACGGCTATCGGTGCCGCCTCCCTGTTATCAGCGAGAGGCCGGTGAGGGCCCGGGGTAACCTCCCGCGGTGACCTCACCTGACCAGCCCCTCGTGGCTCCCGGTTTCGCCGTACCGCACCCGCCTGCCACCGACCGCTTCCGCCTGGAGCCCCTCGGCCCTCAGCACAACGCTGCCGACCACGCCGCCTGGACCTCCAGCATCGCCCACATTCGAGCCAATCCCGACTTCGCCGGCCGCTCCTGGCCGCCTCCGGAGGGCATGTCCCTGGAAGCCAACCTCGACGACCTGCGCCGGCACGCGGAGGACTTCGACCGGCGGGTCGGCTTCACCTACACCGTCCTGTCGGTCCCTGGGGATGACGTCATCGGCTGCGTCTACATATACGGCTCACGCCAGGACACCGGTGTCACCGACGTCCGCTCCTGGGTCCGCGCGGACCATGCTTCCCTCGATGCCGAGCTCCACCGCGTCGTCAGCGACTGGCTGGCCCGCGAGTGGCCCTTCGAGCGTGTGACGTACGCGCCTCGCTGATCGGCGATCCGTGCCATCACGTCGGGAAGGTGGCACGCGGGTCCGCCCAAGCCTGGGTCCCGGTACGGCGCAGGCGGGCCTGACCTGCGGTTTCAACGGGGCGCCGGGAGTCCTCCTGTCACCGCCGCTCGACGGGGGCCGCCGTGGACCTCACCACGCGCACCCGGCACCTGATCGTGATGCACTGGACCTATGGGAGGTGCGCCATGTCCGGTCGCGCTGGCAAGACCCGCAACATCTTTCTCGTCTGGCTGATCTGGCCGCTGATCACACTGGGGATCTACCACCTGGTCTGGTACTACAAGATCAACCGCGAGGCCAAGGACTTCGATCGGCGGATCGAGGTCGATCCGGTCGTGTCGGTCGTGGCTCTCACTCTCGGCTGGCTGCTGATCGTTCCCCCCTTCATCTCGGTCTACAACACCGGTGTGCGCATAGCCCGCATGCAGCGCTCCGCCGGGATGGAGCAGCAGTGCAACCCTTGGATCGGCCTCATCCTCTTCATCGTGGCCGGCCTGTATCCGCTTTACTACCAGCACGAGTTGAACCAGATCTGGGCTCACTACCAGGCCCCGGCGGAGGGCGAGCAGGTACCTCTCGCGGCCTGACGTGCCCAGTACGTGCCCGGTACGCCCCCAGCTCCAGCCCTGGCGCGGCGACGGCGGTCAGCGGCCGCCCGGCGCGGTGACGAGGGTCAGGCACCTCCGGGCGGCGTTCGCCCGGGTCACTCCCCCGACGTCGACTCCCTGCGTCGCAGGACGATCAGCGTCGCCCCGCCGATCACGACGAAGCCGATGGCCGAGCCCGCGATCAGGGGTGTGATGGCCGAGCCGCCCGTCTCGGCGAGGTTGGTGTCCGCGGCCGCGCCGCCCACCGCCGCCGGGACGGGTTCGCTCAGGGTCTGGGTGGTCGTGCCGCTGTCGCTGCCACGCGTCTGGCAGTCCAGCATGCCGGTGAAGCGCTTCTCGAGACCGCCGGGGCCGTGGATCGTGAAGTCGTAGGCCTGGTCCTCCTGGAGCGGGACCGTCACCGTGCGGGACTCGCCCGCGGCGATGGTGTGCTGCAGTCCGGCCAGTTCGAAGGTGAACGGCTCGTCGCCCTTGTTGGACGCGATGATGTCGACGCCGCCCTCGGCGCAGTTCTTCGCCGCCGACAGCGCCGGGGCCGGGCCCTGCTTCGCCCACGTCGCCCCGGCCGTCGCGGACACCGTCGACTCGCTGGAACCGGCCAGGATCTGCGTCTGGCTGCGGCTCTCGGAGGCGAAGGCCCGGCCGACCGGCACGGTCGTCGAGGCGTGCACGGTCAGTTCCGACGTGCCCGCCGTCGCGTCCTCGGGCACCTCGACGTACACCTGCCCGCCGTCGGACGTGGAGGTGACGGCCTTGCCCTGCTTGTCGACGACCCGCACTCCGCTCGTGGCGGCGTCGGCGGGCGGGGTGACCGTCGCACTGCCGGCGTTGGTGCGCACCGTCACCGGTCCGAGCAGCTCACCCGGCCGGCCTGAGACCGCGGACGGTTCGAGGGTGAGCGAGGCGCGGGGCTCGGGCAGGTTGCGGGCGCTCTTCTCCAGATAGTCCGCGAGCTGCTCGGCCTGCGGATCAAGGGCGTCGACGGCGACGTCGTCCGAGTAACGCCAGATCGCCACCTGCGTGCCGGCCGCCGCGTCCTGCTCGGTCAGCGCGCCCCGCACGCCCGCCTTGCGCGCCAGCGTCGCGAGGTCGTTCACCTGCGGGTAGGAGTTCTGCAGGATCCAACGGATCTTGCCGGCGTCCTGGTTGGCCCCCAGGGACGTGCCGCTCCAGGGCGTCTCGTGGTACTTGGCGTCCCGCTGCGTGGGGTTGTGCAGATCGACGCAGTACGTCTGCAGCATGCCGCCGCCGTCGACGGACATCTCGAAAAGGCCCGCCGAGATCTCCTGGTCACCGGTGCCGGCGTGTATCACCGCCGCGCCGAACGTCTTGAGGCCGCCTATCGTCGCGGCCGCCCCGCCCTGACTCTGCGTCGTATCGTCGGCGGCCGCCCGGCCGGCACCGGCCAGCCCGCCCGCGGCGACAAGGCCGGACACCACCGTGGCGGTGGCGAGGCGGGCCGCGCCTCGCCTGCGTACGAACAGCTCAGAGAACGAAGCAAACACCAAATTCCCCTTCGAGCAGGACCTGTTGACGTGGGGGGACGGTCCCACCTGCAGAATCAGAAGCCTCACCGGACACAAAAGTCCCGAGAGCCACGTCCGGCATCCTAGGGACGCGGGAGACCTCGCCCGCCGGTCAGGCGGTCGGACGAGTGATCCGACTTGAAATCGTTATCGCCAACGCCCGCGGTGAGCAGGGCTTATCGACAAATCACCCCTGGTCGATCGGCGCGCACTCGCCGATAAGCCGCAGTCCGGGCGGGTCTCACCGCTTGACGTTATGTCAGAACAGCTTCAGGCACCGCCGGTTGTGAGCGCGTGGCCGTCGTCGCCTCCGAACCCTCCGGTGGGGTCTCCCAGTTGGGCTCGGGCTGTGGCGCCTGAGAGGGGGCGGCGATCTCCGCTTTGCTCGCGCGCCTGAAGGCCGCCGTGCCCCACGCCAGATCGTGACCGATCGCCACCGCGTCGATGTCCGCCGATGTCCAGCTCTGCCCCTCGCGGACGTCCGTCCGCACCTTCAGCCTGCCCTGCACGATCACGGGCTCACCGACCGTCAACGAGGCCGCCGTGTTCGTGGCCAGCTGGCGGTTGGCCCACACCGTGAAGAAGTTGGTGTGCCCGTCGGTCCACGTGTTCTTCTCGCGGTCCCAGTAACGCGCGGTCACCGCCAGCCGGAACCTCGCCGACGGGCCGGACGCCATCTCCCGGTACACCGGCTGGGTCGCCACCCTGCCCACCGCGCAGACCATGGTCTCGTTCATCGCGAATCCTCCCTCGCCCGGATCACGGCTACGCACCGGGCCGACACGCGTACGGGCCCGTCCCGTACGGCTGCGTCTGCCAGACTGCCGCCGCCGGGCCGGGCCCGCTGAGCGCTGTGGACCACCGCCGGCCTGTGGACAACGCCGCCACTCACAGGGGTGACGGCAGATGGGCGCGCGCCGCTCGAGGATGGACGGCGATATGGACGCACGCACAGCCGTCCCTTCCCACCTCCTCCCGGGAGCCAGACCAACAAGAGCCTCACGGTCTGGTTGGCCCACAGCCTCAGTGGCCGACCGCAGCCTCACCGGTCGCAGGAACATCACCGCCCCGTCCCCACCACCCTCGCGTATTGCTCCCGGACCTCCCGGTAGCGCAGCAGCTCCGCCGCCACCGGGTCCAGCACCCGGGCCCTGCCGCATCCGGACGCCGCCTCCCGCAATCGGCGTTCCGCCTCCAGGCCGTAGCGCCGGGCCGGGCCGCGGGCCGCCATCCGGCAGCTCCACTCGATGAGCGGGCCGCCGACGATGCCGATCACCATCAGCAGCACCGGCACCCCCAGGTTGGGCGACACGACCCCGATGATCTGGCCGAGCAGCCACAAGCCGCCCAGGAACTGCAGGATCGTCATCGACGCCTGGATGAGCACGGCCACCGGCCACCACCCGGGCCGCGGCGGCCGCCCCGTCGGCACGCCCGCACGCGCGGTCAGCTCGTCCAGCGCCTCCGGCAGCCCCTGCGAGCCACGCACGGCCGCCTCGCGCACCGCCTGCGCCCAGGGCGCGGGCAGCCCGGCCGACGCCCGGTCGGCCACCGTCCGTACCGCCTGCTCGACGCGCTGACGGGCGGTCGCCTCCTCGTCGGCCTGCGTGCGTCCGGGAAGCCGCCCTGTGGTGGGCTCGCCACGGTCCTGGTACCAGCGCCACAGCCGCAGCCAGGGCGTACCGCAGGCCCGGTTGGCGTTGCGCAGCCACGCCCGCTCGGCCGCCTCGCCCGCCGCCGTGGCACCCACCGCGTCCGCGAGCCGGTCGGAGAACTCCTCCCGGGCCTGTTCGCTGAGGCCGGTCCGCCGCTGGGTGGCGTAGACGGGCCACAGCCGGGCCGCGGCGATGTCCACATCGGCCGAGATGCGACGGTTCGGCGCCCCGCGCTCCGAGACGAACTGCCCGAGTGCCTCCCGCAGTTCGCCCACGCCGTCCCCGGTGAGCGCGGACAGCGCGAGCACGGTCGTGCCCGGTTCGCCGTACTCCCCGAGGGCGATGCCGTCCTCGTCGAGGAGCCGCCGCAGATCGTCGAGGACCTGTTCGGCGGCCTCCCCGGGCAGCCGGTCGATCTGGTTGAGGACGACGAACATGACCTCGGCGTGGGCCGCCATGGGCCGCAGATAACGCTCGTGGAGGACGGCGTCGGCGTACTTCTCCGGGTCGACGACCCAGATGACCGCGTCGACGAGCCCGAGGATGCGGTCCACGTGCTGACGGTGCTGGACGGCGGCGGAGTCGTGGTCGGGCAGGTCGATCAGGACGAGTCCGCGCAGCGGCGACTCGCCGTCCCCCGACGGCAGCGGGCGGCGGCGCAACCGGGGCGGGATGCCGAGCCGTTCGATGAGGCCGGCCGCCCCGTCGCTCCAACTGCACGCGATGGGCGCCGCGGTGGTGGGACGGCGTACGCCCGTCTCCGAGATGGTCACCCCGGCGAGCGCGTTGAACAGCTGCGACTTGCCGCTTCCGGTGGCGCCCGCGATGGCGACGACGGTGTGCTGCCCGGAGAGCCTGCGCCGCGCGGACGCCTCGTCGAGCACCCGGCCGGCCTGCGACAGCGTCCGGCTGTCGAGCCGGGTACGGGAGAGCCCCACCAGCTGGCGCAGCGCCTCCAGCCGGGAGCGCAGCGGCTTCTCGTACACCAGTGGGGTCACCGTCGGCGGGACGGCGGAGCGGCTGTCCGTCACGGGGAACCGGCCTCCTTCGGCTGTCTCGTTGACCCGGCGCGCGATGAGCCCGTCGTCCCAGGTCTCGGCGGAGTCGGTGCGCGCCGCGCGCTCGCCGTCCGGGGCGGGCCGGCCGGCGGTGCCCGCCGCCGTGCGGGCGTCGTCGTCCGGCTGGTCGGCGTGCTCGGTGGGGTCCTGGTCAGTGACGGCGGTCACCGGTCACCTCTCCTTCTGCAGTACGGACAGCGCGGCGATGAGTTCGGCCTGTGGCTCGGGATGGACGTCCAGCGCGTCGAGCGGGGCGAGCCGGCGCTCGCGTTCGGCGTGCAGGACGCGGTCCACGTGCTCGGTGAGCAGCCGCCCGGCGCGGTCGCGCAGCCGCAGCGCGCCATGGGCGCCGATCCGTTCGGCGAGCCCCTCCCCGGCCATCCGGCCCCGGCGGCCGCCCAGCAGGGAGGTGGCGACCAGGGCGGCGACCAGTTCCGGGTCGGGCGCGAGGGTGCGGTCGAGTTCGCGCACCTCGTCCTCGGCGTGCTCCTCCAGTTCCCGCCGCCATCGCCGTACGGCCAGTCCGATGCGCTGTTCTGCGCTGTCCGCACCCGCGTCGCGTGCGGCGAGTTCCGGGGCGGCGGATGCCGGTTCGCGCCGCCAGGCGTCGTCGATGCGCTCGTCGGCGGCGGTGACGGCGCACAGCAGCAGCGCGCTGAGGCTCTCCACGAGCGCGTCGAGGAGTTCACCGGCGGTGCAGTCCAGGGGGAAGGCGCGCCACCGTTTGAGTGCGTCCCCTGCGAGGACCGCCCCGCCGTGCAACCGGCCCCGCACGCGCGTGTGCTCGCTGTCGTACGCCACCTCGACGGCGGAGGTGAGCCGCAGTGCGGCGGCGTACTGCGCGGCGGCGGCACCGGCCAGTTCGGGCATCCGGGACTTGAGGGAGTCGAGGACGCCGTACGCCGTGCGGGCGACGACGTGCTGCCGGGCCGCGGGGTCCTGGGCCTGGTGGATCAGCCAGCTGCGCAACTGGGCGACGGCGGTGGCGGGCAGGAGGCCGCCGCCCCAGGCGGACTCGGGCAGTTCGGGCACGGTGAAGCGCGGCACCTCGCCGAGCCCGGCCTTGGTGAGCAGGGCGCCGTACTGCCGTGACACCTCGTTCACCACTTGGTGGGGTACACGGTCGAGCACGGTCACGAGGGTGACGTCGTACTCCTTGGCGGTGCGCAGCATGTGCCAGGGAACGGCGTCGGCGTAGCGGGCGGCGGTGGTGACCATGACCCAGATGTCGGCGGCGCAGATGAGTTCGGCGGCCAGGACCCGGTTGTCGGACACCAGGGAGTCGATGTCGGGCGCGTCGAGGAGGGCGAGGCCGGGCGGGAGGGTCTCGGCGGACTCGACGCGCAGCACGCGCGCGGGGTCCTCGCCGGGGAGCAGGAGGTCTTCGGTGGCTTCCTGCTGGGGCACCCACACGCGGGTGAGATCGGGCAGCACCCTCATCCCGCTGAACCAGTGGTGGTCCTCCGGATGGCAGACCAGCACGGGGGTGCGTGTCGTCGGCCGCAACACGCCCGCCTCGCTGACCCGCCGCCCGACGAGGGAGTTCACCAGTGTCGATTTCCCAGCTCCGGTCGACCCGCCCACGACGGCCAGAAGCGGCGCTTCGGGGTCCCGCAAGCGGGGCACCAAGTAGTCGTCGAGCTGTGCGAGGAGTTCGTCGCGGTTGGCACGCGCGCGTGGTGCCCCCGCCAGGGGCAGCGGGAAGCGTGCGGCGGCGACACGGTCGCGCAGGGCGGAGAGTGCGTCGAGCAGCTGAGGCCGTACGTCCAAGGTCACCACATGTGCAGAATGCCCAATTTTAGGGGAATTCTGAAGCATATGAGCATGTCTGCGCGCCGACAGAACACAAGGGACGGAAGGGACTACTGGGACACGGGCACACTCCAGGCATAACGAGTGCACAACACCCGATGCGTCTGACGCCAAAAGCGGTGCACGATTCGCACCTGCCTGCGATTATCAGGACCGCTTCACCGAACCTCCACATCGAGCCACGGAGGCGAAGCAACAGGGGCAAGGACGCGGGAGCCCTATCCTTGTCCCCGGCAACGTCACGGTTCGGCCCACACCAGGGCACCAGACAGAGGCCACCACACCCGGCCCCCGTAGCTCAGTGGATAGAGCAGGCGCCTTCTAAGCGCTTGGCCGCAGGTTCGAGTCCTGCCGGGGGCGCCACCTCTCACCAGCAAAAACGCCCCAGAGGGGATCTCCCCTCCAGGGCGTTTCGTGTCTCTGACGGCAACGCTGACGGCAACGGCCCCGTCATTCGCCGGACAGCAGGTCTCCCAGCCTGTCCAGAGCTGCCCGCTTCTCCGTCATGTCGGCGTGCGCGTAGATGTTCATGGTCACGTCCAGGGCGCTGTGCCCGACGATGTCCCGGACGATGTGCGGCGGGATCCCGAGGCCCGGCAGCAGGGTCACGCAGGTGTGGCGCAGGTCATGGAAGCGGACGTCCAGACCGAGCCGCTCGCGGATCGGATAAGTGCCGGCTCCGGTTCCGGGGCTCAATCGGGGTCCCACGCCGGGTGGTGAAGACCAGGCCGGTCTCCCGCCATCGCTCCCCCGCGGCTGCACGCTCTTCCGCCTGGCGCTCGAAGTGCCTGCGGAGCGCGTCGACGCACACGGCCGGGAGCGGTACGGGGCGCTCCGAGCGACGCGTCTTGGGCGCGGTGAGCGTCAGCTCTCCATTGACCCGCTGCAGGCCGTACGGATCTCCAGCGATCCCCCATCCAGGTCGACGTCCGACCAGTGCAGCCCGAGCAGTTCGCCGCGCCGTAGCCCCAGGTACAGCGCGAGCACGTACGCCGCACTCAACCGGTCGTCACGCACGTCTTCCAGGAGCTTCTTCCCCTCCGCGACGGACAGACCGCGACCAACCCGGTATCGAGGAGTCTCCACGGGGTCATGATCACTCGCGCCAAAGCAGCTCCCGGCCACAGTCGTTCCGCCGACCTTGTCGATCCCATGGCACCACCGGTTGTCGAACGCGGTCGACGGCTCCTCCCCGCCCCCTGCCCCCGCCGGCACTCAGACCGGCGGCATCCGCCTCCACGATGAGGACGGTGCCGCGCTGTGGGCGTTCGGGGTGACGGAGACCGGAGTCAGAGTCGTCGAGTAGCTCCTGAGTCGTACGGGCGATAGCCCGGACACCCTGACCGGCGTGTCCGGGCTGGTGTGGCCTCAGCAGATGGACATGGTGTTGAAGTCGTACGTCGCCTCGTTCTTGAACACCCAGATGACGTTGGGGTTGGCAGGGGCGCGGTACGTACCCACATTGGGCCCCGTGAATTTGACTTCGGCTCCGCCCGTCTGGTTGTTGAGCACGGAGAGCGCGTCGATAAAGTTCGAGAGCGACCGCGTACCGCACTTGAACAGGTGGAAGATGCTCTGTTTGCCGTCGCCCTGACCGACCGATACACAGGCGATCCCTGATGCCCGGGCGCAATCCTTGAGCCACGAGTCAGCTTGGTCACCACCCGGTATATCCCGCTTCACCCACTCGCCTGGGTGCAGGGGGGAGATCCCCGGCGTCCACGCGGTCGCGGCTGCCTGTGCCGGTGCCTGCGCAGCCAGCGGAAGAAGGAACGCGGCGATCAGCGTCACGACCGTCGCAGCCGCTCGACTTCTCAGTCCCATGTGATCTCCTCTGTAGTCGTATCCGACGACTCGAACCGTAGACCGCACCAGGGACGTCGTGACCCTGACAGCTATCAGGGTGGGGGCGCTCGGGCTGCGTCCCGAGGCAGGGGCACCTTCGGTCATCCAACCGCTTGCGGCCCGCAATGACTCGGGCAGTAGCAGCCGGACGAATTCCCACTCTGCATCGGCCACTTCATGGCGACTTAGACGGTGTCCTATGTGGTGAGGCGGACGAGTCGCTTGTAGCAGCACAGAGCTGCAGCGAGTCCGAGAAAGGCTAGGTAGTTACGGGGATCGCGTTCGTAGCGGGGGCTGAGTCGGCGGTAGCCGGACAGCCACGACATGGTGCGCTCGATAACCCAGCGGCGGCGCCCTAATCGCTCGCTGGACTCGATGCCTTTGCGGGCGATGCGCACTCCGATGCGCTTCCAGCGAAGCCATCTGCGCAGGTCGGCGCGGTCGTAGGCTTTGTCTGCGTGTAGGCGCTGGGGCTTGAAGTGGGGGCCGCGGTGGGGGTCGTGTCTCGTTTGGTGGCCCTCGACCATGGGCTTCAGCCCTTCGCTGTCGTGGGTGTTGCCAGCCGAGACGCCGACGAGGAGGGGCAGTCCGTTCGCGTCCGACAAGATGTGCATCTTGGAACCCGGCTTGCCCCGGTCCACGGGGCTCGGACCTGTGTGTTCGCCCCCTTTTTGGCCCTCACGCACGCGGTATCCGGCGGACACCGCCCGTACCTCCGAAAGGGCATGTCGGACCAGGGTCTGGATACGTGCCAGCTCCTTTTCAGCGCGCTGTGGATCGCTGCGGACGAGCCACTGGATCTGCTCGCTCTGCAGGGCCACCGCGGTCAGCGAGTATCCGCACAGATCGTGCAGGTCACGTGCGAACCGCAACCGTTCACGGTCGACCGCCTGCCGCGCCAGCTCCGTTCGGGCCGCCTGCAGTTCCCGGGCCAGATCCGCGAGCCGCACCACACCGAACAGGGCCAGACCGCCCACGACATGGGAGACGGCCGAGTTGAGGCCCTGCCACGTCGTCTCACCCGAGGCGACGACGAGCGGCACCTGAAGCGCGGACAGCACGACGAACGCCGTCCATGCGTGCGGGACGGGTGTCGTCAGGAGCACTGCCGCGGCGAAGGACCCCGGGATCCCCACCCAGGTGTCCTGAAAGAAGCAGTACGGCGCATACGTCACGACCCCGTGCGCGACCAGCGACCACGGCCACCACGGCTTGCGGTGGCGCACCGCGGCACGGGTGGTGTGCAGCAGATGAAGGCCCAGCGTCACCGTCAGCACGGCTCTGGCCGCGATGAGATGGCCCACCCCGTCACGGTTGGCCGCCGTCGCCACGACCGAGGCGACGAAGAAGCCGACCGGCACCAGACACACGATGGCCCGCGCGACGCGCGGGCTCCCCCCGTCCCGCCCCATGCCCCCCCTTGTGGACGCATTGCGAAGCGCTTGCACATGACCCACACATGAGGATACGCCGCGCCGACCGATTGGTCGGGCGCCGAGGGGGAGGCTTCCCGCGCCACCCACGAGGCGCGATCATGGCTTCCGAACCGATCCACAGCCATGAGAGGGGCAAGCCGTGCGGCTGCGGTGTGCTGTGCTGGACGACTTTCAGAAGGTGGCGACCGAGGTCGCCGACTGGACGGAGGTCGCGGAGGACGTGGAGGTCGTGGCCTTCGACCGGCACATCGAGGGCGAGGACGGTCTGGCCGCGGCGCTGGCCGGTTTCGACATCGTCGTGACCCTGCGCGAACGCGTGCCGTTCCCCGGGTCGTTGATCGCCCGGCTGCCCCGGCTGAAGCTGATCGTCGCCTCCGGCATGCGGAACTCCGTCATCGACTACGCGGCCGCCGAGGCCCACGGCGTCACGGTCTGCGGCACGGCCAGCTCCTCCACCCCGCCCGTCGAGATGACCTGGGCGCTGCTGCTCGGCCTCGCACGCGGGCTCGTCGAGGAGAACAACGCCCTGCGCTCAGGCGGCCCCTGGCAGAGCACCGTCGGTGCCGATCTGCACGGCCGGCGTCTCGGACTGCTCGGCCTGGGGAAGATCGGCAGCCGGGTCGCCCGGGTCGGGCTCGCCTTCGGCATGCGGGTCGGGGCCTGGAGCCAGAACCTCACCCGGGAGCGCGCCGGCGAGGTCGGCGTGGAACTCGCCTCCTCCAAGGAGGAACTGCTGGCGGACAGCGACTTCGTGTCGGTCCACCTCGCCCTCGGCGACCGTACCCGTGGCCTGCTCGGCCGGCCGGAACTCGCCCTCCTCAAGCCGACCGCCTACCTGATCAACACCTCACGCGCGGCGATCGTCGACCAGGACGCCCTCCTCGACGCCCTGCACGCGGGCCGTATCGCGGGCGCCGGCGTGGACGTCTTCGACATCGAGCCCCTTCCCGCGGACCACCCGATGCGCACGGCACCCCGCCTCCTCGCCACGCCGCACCTCGGCTATGTCTCCCGGTCCAACTACGCGACGTACTACGGGCAGGCGGTCGAGAACATCCGCGCGTTCCTCGCGGGCGCGCCGGTGCGACGGCTGCCCTGACACGCGTACGGCGGCACGCCGTTCCCTCCGCGGCCTCCGACCGCAGATCCACGACACACGCATGGCCGGGACCCGGTGTATCGGGTCCCGGCCATCGCCGGCCGTGCCGGCGGGCTCAAGGGCGCCCCCATGGACGAGACGCCCCGGCCTCGGCGGAAGTCAGGCCTTCTTGCCGGGAACGACGGTGCTGCTGACGCAGGACACCTGGCTGTGCGAAGTCGGGCACTCCTGCGTCGAGTTGTTGACGACGGTGACCTTGCCCTTGTCGGTGGTGTACGTGTACTGGCTCAGTTCCACACAGCGCACGTGACCGTTGCCGTCGTCGGCGCACTTGCCGGGGCCACCGTCGGCGGAGGCCTGGGCGGTACCGACACCGAGCAGAGCGAAGCTCCCCAGCACTCCCGCTACCGCTGCGATCTTCTTCGAAGTGAGCATTTACCTTTTCCTTTACGGTCGACCCGCCGCCACCGGGCAGTTCGGGTCGCTCCGGACGCATGAGCGGCAACAAAGCCAAAGGGCAGGCCCCGCGGCTCGGACACCTGGTTCGAGCCCCGGGGCCTGCCGGATCACCTGGTCGGTGATTACTTGCCCAGGGTGAAGGCCTGCGAGCAGGTCACGGACTCGCGCTCGCTGTTGTCCTGCTTGGCGAGACCCAGGATGGCGAGGTTGACGTTCACGTCGTCGATGTTGATGAGGCCCTCACGCGAGTCGTTCTGCTCGCACGACTGGGCCTGCTTGTTGTCGATCTTGACGTGCTCGTCGCCGTCCGAAGCGTGACCAACGCCAGCGCCAAGGAAGCTGACGCTGCCGAGCATGGCCGCGACGACCGCGGCCTTCTGGTACTTGCGCATTACTTCTCCGATTTCTCGAATAGACACAGACCGTAATGGACTGGTCACCGACAGTTGCCAACCCTAGGCGGATTGCACGCCCTTCGCCCGGACGAAACGCCCAACCGCGTAAGTTTCTGGAAAAGACGTTTTGTAGTTCCGCACACCGACTCGCAGCGGTGGCCGAACCCCGAGTCACGACCAGCGGCCGCACCTGTCCACGGACAGAGTGGGCCCGCACCGGCCGGCGAGGTGTCAGCCCCCCGCGGCGGGAACCACGGCGCTGTCGACGCAGCTGACCTGACTGCGTGACGTCGGACAGGTCTGCGTCGAGTCGTTGACGACGGTGACGCTTCCGCGCTTGTCCCTGATGACCTGGTACTCGCTCATCTGCACGCAGCGGACATGCCCCGCACTGTCCTCGACGCACGTACCGGGACCACCCTGGGCCGACGCCTGGACGGCCCCGAGACCCATCAGGGCGAAGGCCCCCAGAGCCGCCGCCACCGCCGCGGTCTTCTTCTTGTCGAACATCTGCCTTTTTCCTTCAGTAAGGCGGCAGGCCCCGGGGCTCGGACACATGGTTCGAGCACCGGGGCCTGCCTGGATCAACCTGATCAGTGGCCGCCACGCAGAGAGAAGGCCTGCGAGCAGGTCAGGGACTCCTTCTCGCTGTTGTCCTGCTGGCCCAGACCCAGGAGGGCGGCCACGTTGACGTTGACGTCGTCGACGTTGACCAGGCCCACGGTCGAGTCGTTCTGCGAGCAGGCCTGCGTCTGGTCGTTGTCGACCTTGAACTTCCCGTCGCCGCCCGCAGCGTGACCAACGCCAGCGCCGAGGAAGCTGACGCTGCCGAGCATGGCCACGACGACCGCGGCCTTCTGGTACTTGCGCATTACTTCTCCGATTTCTCGAGTCGACACAGACCGTTGTGGTCCGGTCACTGACAGTCGCTAACATAAGCGGCATTTGCGGCTTTTGCCACGCGAAACGCCTCACGGCGTGGCTTTCTTGTGAAAGCGCACGTCACGGCGGAGCCGCACGTCCGCCGGATGGCCCCGTGCCGGGCGGTCACCCCGGGCCACTGCCGTCCCACCAATACAGCCGGCACAGGACCGGGGGCGAGCGAGGGACCGCGATCAACACCCGTTTGGCGCAGTCGCTGTTCAAGACGAGTGATCCCCGGAAGATTTCTCGTGACCGGTTCGGGGTCGCCGCGTTGAACGGGCAGTGCGGCCGCTCGTACTGCTGCCGCACTTACCTAGTCAGTAAGGGAGAACGTGATGTCTCGCATCGCGAAGGTTGGCGCTGTTGCTCTCGGCACGGGCGCCGTGGTGCTCAGTGGAGCCGGTCTCGCCGCCGCGGACGCCGGCGCCCACGGCGCTGCCATCGGCTCGCCCGGCGTCCTGTCCGGCAACGTGGTCCAGGTGCCGGTTCACGTGCCGATCAACGTGTGCGGCAACACCGTCAACCTCGTCGGCCTGCTGAACCCGGCTGTCGGCAACGAGTGCAAGAACGAGGGCCACAAGAAGCACGACAAGAAGAGCAAGAAGAGCGGTCACCGCCACTGACCGCCGCTGGCGTAATTGAGAGCCCCGGCCTCCCAAGGCCGGGGCTCTCCCCGTGCCCGGCCTCCCCGTGCCGCCTCACGCGTAGCGGTAGATCCTGCCGACGTCCTCCAGTTCCGCCGGTGTCACGTCCCACGGCGGCATGCTCTGGTGCCGTGCCACGATCCGGCCGTGCTGCTGCTCGCCCCGTCGAGGCGGTTTCGCGGGGAGGTAGCGCGCGCCGCGGTGCCGACGTTGCCAGCGGTACCACTGCAGGTCGATGAAGGCGTGGTGCAACCAGAACACGGGGTCGTTGACGGAGGCGCCGCCGAGCATGTCCCCACCGACCCAGCCGTGTACGCGGTTGTGGTTGCGCCAGGCCCCCTCGCCGCGGCCGGAGCCCCAGCCCTCGAGCCTGTTCCTGAAACCCCGGGTGACCGTCGAGTCCCAGGGCGCCACGTCGTAGACAGGGTCCTCAAGGGCCCGCTCCAGCTCGCTCCTCGTGGGCAGGCCGACCGGGTCGCGGGGCCGTCCGAGGTTCCGGGTGAGGAACTCCCTGTCGGTGACGTTCACTTTGATGGTCCAGTTGCCTTCCCGGTAGGCGAAGGGGCCGGTCATCACCTGATGGTCGGAACGGCGCCCGTCACCCCCGAGAAGATGGGCCGTCCAGGGCGCGGAGGTGGTCTTGCGGTCGCGCGTCCAGTCCCAGTACGGCACCGTCACCGAGGGATCCACCCGGCGCAGGGCGCGCTCCAGGTCGAGCAGGAACCGGCGGTGCCAGGGCAGGAACGAGGGCGCCATGTGCGCGGCACGCAGTCCGTGCTCCCCGTCCGCTGAGAAGTACTCGATGTGCATCCGCACGAACTCGTCGTACTCACCCCGCCGTTTGACCTCCAGCAGCGCCTTGACGAACCGCCGCTGCTCGGCCCTGGTGAGCGTACCGGCGTCCTTACGTACGTACGCCATGCCGGTGCTCCGTGTGGACGTGGCCCGCCGGGGCCGGGTCACGCAGGTGCCGGCCGGGGCCGAGGGCGTCGACGGCGGCGCGGGCGGCCTCGATCGGTGAGGGGTGGGAGCAGTAGTGGTCGACCATGCTCAGCCAGGTGCCGTCGGCCCGGCGCATCAGGTGCAGCGGGCGGCCGTCCACGGTGACCTGCCAACGGCCCTGCCCGGCCGGGTCGCGGGGTGGGGTCCACACCACGACGATGCGGCGGCCGTGACGGGTCTCGCTGGAGACGGTGGCGCTCGGGGCGTCCCCGGGCCCGGGGCTCTGCGGCCTGAGGGCGGCGGCCACCGGGGCCGCCACGGCGGCAGCGAGGGCGCAGGCACGCAGTCCGCGCGCCACCTCCCGCCGCGTGCTGCCCGGTCCGTTCCGCGCCGGGGCCGCCGCCGCCCCGTCTCCTGTCTGCCCTCCGCCGGTGCTGACGGCCATGGTCCGCTCCTCGTCCGGATCCGATGTCGTAGCCGTAACCGCCGGACGTCCCGCGTGGTCACCGCCGTGCGGCCAGACAAGTGACCGTCCGTTCCTCCGGAGGGGAAAACCGGCCGCGTCATCGGGTGGACACGTACGGAGGGCCGGTGCCCGGGATCTCCGGGAACCGGCCCTCCGTACGGCGGGGTTGCCGCCTCAGAACCACAGGTTGCCGTGCATCGGCTTGGCGTCGTTGACCGCGGACGCGGCGTTCTTCGCCGTGTGGACCAGCGACTCCTTGCCCTCGGCGGTGACGTCCAGGGGGACCTTGGTGCTCACGCCTCCGGTGAAGTCGGTGGACGCAAGGTCGCGACCGCTCTGAGCGGCCGGAGCGGGCTGAGGCAGGGGAGCCGGGGCGGGCTGGGCGACCGGAGCGGGCTGCGGAGCGGGGGCCGGGGCGGGCTGGGCAACCGGAGCAGCCTGAGGGGCCGGCGCAGCCTGAGCCATCGGAGCAGGCTGGGCCATCGGAGCGGGCTGGGCCATCGGAGCGGGCTGGGCGACGGGAGCACTCTGAACCGGAGCGGCCTGAGGAGCCGGAGCAGCCTGAGCCATCGGAGCGGCCTGAGGAGCCGGAGCAGCCTGCATGTCCGGAACGCTCTGAGCAGCGGGCGCGGCGGGAGCGACCATGGCGTCCTGGGCGAACGCGGGCGTGGCGGAACCGGCGGCGATCAGAGACCCGGCAAAGACGGCGGCAGCCTTCAGAGACTTCATCGTGTTCCTTTCTTCGGCAACGCGCGTCGCCGGAGGGGATTCTGTCGCCGTGCCTAACGAGCCCTGGCCTGGGCGGAAACCGAGATGCCGAAGATTGCCAATACCTCATACGAGATCTATTAAAAGACTGAAGAACAACAGTCGTGGCGCCGCTCCCCTGGGGGCGGCGCCACGACCGGGCGGGGTCAGGATGCCGGTGGCAGAACCTGCTCCAGCAGCGGTACACCGGGGAGCGTGACGGCTGTCTCCTCGGGGGCTGCTGTCGACGAGGTCCCGGACGACTCGTCGGCCACGTCGTCGGACGGTGTGGACACGGCGGGCGCCTCCTGGAGCGTCGGGGCGCCCCCGGTCAGCGCGGCGAGGAGGTCGTCGACCCCGCCCAGCAGGTTGTCGACCGTGGGAAGGACGCCTCCGACACCGGAGGTGACCGTCTTCAGGAGGCCGTCGACCGCTCCGACCACGAAGTCCAGCAGGTCGGTCACGGGGTCGGCGGCGCGCGGCACCGACACCGCGGGTACCGCGGCGGGCAGGGCGGGAGCCGGCAGCCGCACCACCGTCGACACGAGCGAGGTCCGCACGCCCTTGGCGTCCGACTCGGCCAGGGCGGCCTTCGCGGCGGCTGCCAGCCTTTCGGCCTCGGCCGGGGGCAGCGTCCCGTCGCTGTCCCGCAGTACGGCGTTCAGCAGGTCGGCGACGGGGGTGAGCTGGCCCCAGTTCACTCTCGCGACCTGCGCGAGCCGCGCGTCCGCGCCGGGAAGCCGGGCCTCGGGCGCCGCACGGTGGCCGTGCCCCCGGGACGTTTCGGCCGCCATGGCGACGGGGCCGGTGATCCCGACCAGAAGGGCGGCGCAGAACACACCGGACACGATGCGCCGTGCGGACAGAGCACACATGGGGATTCCTTTCGACGGCGTTGGATCTTGAGCCCACCGTGGAAGCACCCAGGCCTTCCCGCAACCGCTCATACGCTTTTCGGGATGTCGCAGTTCCTCCTTTTGCCGCGTCCAGCCTGATCAAACGGTCGGCCAGGGCGCACTCCCCCGACCCCTGATGGAGCAAGGCGGCGGCCCGCGCCGAACGGAATTCATCCCGCCGGCAGTGAGTCGGCGGCCGGAGGCGGCAAAGAAATGCGGTTTCACGATTCCGACACACTTGTCAGATTTCATCGGATTTCATCGACTATGTCCGGTTGATGACTAGAGTTGCGAACCGCCCGACGCACTCTCAGCGCGGACACATCGCATTCGTGGCGCTCTGCCACGGCTCCCCGTTCCGAAAGGCAACGACCGGTCATGCGTCATTCCTTGGGCCCGCTGTTCCGCCGCGCGACCGTGGGCGTCCTCGCTCTTGCCGCCGTGTGGGCGGCCGGCAGTTCACCCTCCGCCGCACCCGCTGCCGCGCCCGCGCCGGAAGCCGAGCGTCTCAGCTTCACCGAGCGGTACCGCGCGCTCCAGCACGGCGGCATCGTACGCGCTGCCAACGCATCGATCACCTGCCGCGCGGCCCAGAGCTCTTCGTGTCCCGAGACCCAGGCAGGCGGCCCCGGCGTGAACGGCGACTTCGACATGTTCTACGTCGACGTCGACCGCGACGCCAACACGTACAACTCCTCCCGCGGGGAGGTCCGTCTGCCCAGCGGCTCCCGGGTGACGTACGCGCGCCTCTACTGGGGTGGCAACCTGCGTGTGGGCGAACAGAAGCCGCCGCAGGACAACGGGCGCGTACTGATCGCCGAACCCGGCGGCGAGTACAAGGAGTTGGTCGCGGACACGACGGTCGGACACCGGGTCATGGACGGCATGGACGCCTTCCAGGCCTCGGCCGACGTGACACGGCTGGTGCGGGAGGCCGGAGCGGGCCTGTACACGGTGGCGCAGATCAACATCGCCATGGGCAGGTCCACGGCCGGGGCCTGGGGCGGCTGGACACTCGTGGTGGCCTACGAGAACCCGGCGGAGCCGCTGCGGCACCTGGCGGTCTGGGACGGCTTCACCCCGCTGGGGCCCGGTCAGGAGATCGGCATGGGCGGCCTCGACTTCGCCGCGGGCGCATGGGGCCGTGCGGGCCTGGTGACGTACAACGGCGACCGCGGCACGGTCGGAGACTCGCTCACCGTGACGACCGGTCAGTCCACGACCGCCCTCGGCAACTCCGCCAACCCCCGCGACGACGTCCTCAACTCCACCATCAGCGAGCCCGGCACAGACGCGTCCCGGGTGCCCGCCCACGGCAACACCCTCGGTTACGACTCCGACGTCTTCGACCTCGGAAGCGCCCTGCAGCACGGCGGTGACCGGGCCACCTTCCGGATCCAGTCTCAGCAGAACGCGGCGTGGGCCGGCGTGCTCTTCGCCGCCGTCGACGCACGGCGGTGAGTACGTCGCCGTCCGCCCCGAACGCCTTCGCGAGCGAGGAATCCGCGCACATGCACGAGTCACCCACCGCACCTCACCCCCGAGTCCTGCACCTCACCCAGCCGGTGGACGGCGGTGTCGCGCGCGTCGTCACGGACCTGGTCCAGGCGCAGCTGTCGGACGGCCTGGACGTCACCGTGGCCTGCCCCGAGAGCGCGCTCACCACGAAACTGCGGACGCTCGGCGCGCGCGTACGGCACTGGCACGCCACACGGTCTCCCGGTACCTCGCTCGTCCGGGAGGTACGGCACCTGGCGCAGGTCATCGACGAGGTGCGTCCGGATCTGATCCACGCGCACAGCGCGAAGGCCGGGCTCGCCGGACGGCTCGCGGTACGCGGGCGGATCCCGACGGTCTTCCAGCCGCACGCCTGGTCGTTCGAGGCGGTCGGCGGGGGCACCGCGACGCTGGCGCTCCTGTGGGAGCGCTGGGCGGCGCGGTGGGCCTCACGCGTGGTGTGTGTGAGCGAGGCGGAACGCGCGACCGGCATGGGCGCCAGGATCACCGGCCGCTGGACCGTCGTTCCCAACGGCATCGACCCGGAGCGCTTCCGTCCGGCCGCCCCGGGTGCCGTACGGGCCGGACTCGCACCGCTCGCCGGCATCCAGCCCACGGCGCCGCTCGCCGTGTGCGTGGGGCGGCTGTGCCGGCAGAAGGGGCAGGACGTCCTGCTGGAGGCGTGGGAAACCGTCGAACAGCAGGTGCCCGACGCCCGTCTCGTCCTGGTCGGCGACGGGCCGGACCACGACCGGCTGCGCGAGAACGCCCCACCGTCAGTGGTGTTCGCCGGAGCCGTCGCCGACGCCTCCCCCTGGTACCAGGCCGCCGATCTCGTCGTTCTGCCGTCCCGCTGGGAGGGCATGGCTCTGGCGCCGCTGGAAGCGATGGCCTGCGGGCGGCCGGTCGTGGTCACGGACGTCGACGGCGCCCGGGAGAGTCTGCCCTCCTCCACCTCCGCCCGGTGCCTGGTTCCGCCGGAGGACCCGGCGGCGCTGGCCGGAGCCGTCACCGCGCTGCTGGCGGACCCGCTGCTGCGCGCATCCCTCGGCGACCAGGGCCGCCGGCACGTGCTGTCCGCCCACGACGTGCGGCACACCGCCGAAGCCGTCTCGGACGTCTATCGCGACCTGCTCGGCCCCTGGACCGCCACCACCCCCAGCGCTGAGCACGGTCCGCTCGACACCGGACGTGGCGCCGAGGCGAACCGGCCGGTCCAGCGCGTCGAGCCCACCGAGTACAGGGAGTCCATCCACTCGTGACCGCCGAACGTACCGTGCCCTCCCCCGGCGTAGCGCCGCGGGACCACGGATCCTCACCAGTCTCGGTCATGCCCCCGCGCGGCACGACCACCGGTTTCCGCTCACCCGCCCCGCGGCCCCCGGCCCGGCCCGCCTCACCCGTCCCGCTGCTCGCGGCAGACGGCCTCGCCGCCCTCGCGGGCACGCTCGCGCTCACCGGGTCCCAGCGCCACCCGCTCCTCGTCACCCTGCTGATCGCCGGCTCGTTGCTGCTGCGCCGCCGCGGCGGGCGGCCGCCGATGCCCGGGTTGCTGGACGAACTGCCCGCCCTGTGCGGCCGCATCGCGGTGGCGTGGCTGGCTCTCGCGGCTGTCGTGGCGGCGTACCGGCCGGAGGACGCGTTGTCCCTGCGTACCGTGGTGACGGGCCTCGCCCTGCACACGGCGGCCGGCTGCGCGCTGCGCGGAGCCGTGTACGCGCGGCGCCGCGCCGCGCTGCTGCGCCACCCGCACCCGGCCCTCGTCCTCGGCCCGGTCACGACCGCGCAGCGGGTGGCCGCCGCCGTACTGCGTCACCCGCGCTGCGGAGTCCGGCCGGTGGGGATCGTCGCCGAGCAGCCGGAGGGCACCGAGACGCTGCCGGTGCTGACGACCGCCGAGGAGGTCGAGCGGGCGGTCATCCAGAACGGGGTACGGGCGGTGCTGGCCGTGCACCCCTCCGTACGCGCCGGCCAGGAACCGCTGCTGCGGGCGCTGGCCGATTCGGGCTGCGTGGTCTGGGAGGTCGACGCCGACACCCCGTCGTACGCGGCGCGAGAGCGGCTGGCCGGGTTCGCCTGCCGACGGCTGGACATGTCCCCGGCCCGGCGTGACAGCGCGGCCAAGCGGGCGCTCGACATCCTGGTGTCGGGGACGCTGCTGTTGCTCATCAGTCCGCTGCTGCTGACCTTCGCCGCGGTGCTCAGGATCAGCGACGGGCCGGGCGTGGTGTTCCGGCAGGAGCGCATCGGCAGGGGCGGCGAGCCGTTCACCCTGCTGAAGTTCCGTACGCACCGCCCGGTCGACGAGCACGAGTCGGCGACCCGGTGGAGCGTGGCGAACGAGAACGAGATGCGCTGGTTCTGCCGGATGCTGCGGCGCACCTCGCTCGACGAGCTGCTGCAGTTGTGGAACGTGCTCCGGGGCGACATGAGCCTGGTCGGACCCCGGCCCGAACGCCCCTACTTCGTCGCCCAGTTCGGCCAGACCTATCCCGGTTACTCGGTGCGCCACCGCATGCGGACCGGCATCACCGGTCTCGCCCAGATCCACGGCCTGCGCGGCGACACCTCGATCGAGGACCGCTGCCGTTTCGACAACGCCTACATCGACGACTGGTCCCTGTGGCAGGACGTCTGCATTCTGCTGCGCACCGCCGCCACGGTGGTACGCCCCACGGGGAGCTGAGAACTGGTGAGCCTCGCACTGACGCCCCTCCCCCGCCGTGACGCCGGGCAGACACCGGCCCTGCTCGTGGTGGCCGTACCGGCCCTGCTGGCGCTGCCCCTGACGTCGGACGGAGCGGGGCCCGCCGACGTGTGCTCCGGGCTGGTGGTGGTCTACTGCGTGATCCGTCTCCTGTTCGAACGGCGGCGCCCGCTGTCGCCCGCCGCCGCGGTGATTCTGGGTCTGCCGGTCGTGGGGCTCGCGCTCTCCGCCATGGGGGCGTTCTCCGCCGAGGCCGGGCTCGCCGGCCTCGGACGCTATCTGCAGACCTTCGTCCTCGTTCCGGCGGCCGTCCTGCTGCTGCTGCGCGACCGCACCGGCTTCCGGATGGTGGCCTGGGCCTGCGTGGGGCTCGGTCTGTGCCAGGGGGCCATCGGCGTCCACCAGTTCGTCACCCGCACCGGTGCCTCCTACCAGGGCGCGAACATCCGGGCGGTGGGCACCTTCGGATCGCACGACGTGATGGGCATGGCGACGGCGGTCGCCCTCGGCCTGGTGTGCGCGACCGGTATCGCGCTGGGCCGGGTGTCCGTACGGCAGCGGGCGGCCGCCGCCGCGTGCGCTTCGGTGCTGCTGCTGCCGCTCGCGCTCTCCTTCAGCCGGGGTGCCTGGATCGCGACGTTCCTGACCTGCGCCGTGCAGCTGGTCCTGGCCGGATGGCGGCGCGCTCTGAAGGTGGCCGCTGCCGCGGTCGCGGTGGGTGTGATCCTGGTGGGCGGGTTCGGTGTGGGCTCGGTTCTCCTGCAGCAGCGCATCGGCAGCATCGCCCAGGTCGCCGACGCCCCCGACCAGTCCGTCGTCGACCGGTACACCCTGTGGGCGTCCGCCACGGACATGTGGCGGCAGCACCCGCTGACCGGGGTCGGCCTGAAGGGCTTCCCGGAGCACCGGGACGGACACGCCACGCTCGCGCTGTCGTCGGGCAGCGAGACCGGGGGCGCGGGAGCCATGTACCAGCGGCAGCCGCTGCTGTCGCCGCACAACATGTACCTGCTGGTGCTGAGCGAGCAGGGCCTGATCGGGCTGCTGGCGCTCGCCGGGAGCTGGCTGGCGCTGCTGGTGTGCGGGGTGCGGCGGCTCGTGCGCGTGCGCGAGCGCGGCCCGGGGACCGACTGCGGGCTCGTCGCCTGCGGGCTGCTGATCTGGCTGCTGACCGACTTCATGTACGGCGACATCGGCGGACCCTCGACCGTGCTGATCGCCGTGGCGATGGGGCTCGGGGCCTGGTGGGCGCTGACCGGCGACACGCGCGCGGATGCGCCCCGCAGTGCGGTGCGGGAGCCCGCCGAGGAGGCCCTGGTCCGATGACGGTGGTGCCTTCGCATTCCCCCGGCTCCGACACGGACGACGCGGTGACCGTTCCCCCGGCTCGGGCCGCCACCGGCACCGGCGACGCTACCGAGCAGCCCTCGGCGCCGTCGCCGGTCTCCGGAAGCTTCCTGGCCAGGGCCGCGCTCGTCACGGCGTCGCTGTCCATCGCCGGTTCACTGCTGGGCCTGGTGCGCGACCAGTCGCTGGCGCGGCTGTTCGGCGCCGGGAGCGACACCGACGCCTTCCTGGTGGCGTGGACGGTGCCGGAGTTCGCCTCCACGCTGCTCATCGAGGACGGGCTGGCGATCGCGCTGATCCCGGCGTTCAGCATGGCGCTGGCCCGCCGCGCCCGGGGCGCCCCGGGTGACCCGGTCCGCGCCCTGGTCGGCGCCACCCTGCCCCGGCTCTGCCTCGCCCTCGCGGCGGTGGCCGCCCTGATCGCCGGCACGGCTCCCCACCTGGTCCAGGCGCTCGCTCCCGGTCTGCCCGACCCGGCGCTCGCCGCCGACTGCACCCGGATCACGGCCACCTGCGTGCTGGCCTTCGGGCTCGCCGGGTACTGCAGTGCCGCCCTGCGGGCCCACCGCTGCTTCCTCGCCCCCGCGGCGATCTACGTCGTCTACAACACCGGCATCATCGCCGCGATGTTCCTGCTCGGTGAGGGCTGGGGCGTGCGCTCCGCCGCGGTAGGGGTCGCGGCGGGCGGCTGTCTGATGGTGGCGGTGCAACTGCCGTCGCTGTGGCGGCGGCTGGCGTCGCCCACGCCGCACCTGGCCAAGGCCGGGGCGGCGGCCGAGGAGCGGCCGGTGCAACTCGCCCTGATCGCCGCGGTGCTCCTGTTCGCCCTGTGCCGCCAGTCGCAGGTGCTGGTGGAGCGCTTCCTCGCGTCCGGCCTGCCCGCCGGTGCCATCTCGCACCTGAACTACGCGCAGAAGGTCGCCCAGATCCCGATGACGCTGTCGCTGATGGTGTGCACCGTCACCTTCCCGGTGGTGGCGCGGGCTCTCGCGGACGGGGACACCGCGCGGGCCCGCGCTCGCGTGGAACGGGACCTGGCGCTCGCCTCGTGGCTGGTGCTGCTGGGCATGTGCGCGGTGGTCGCCTGCGCCCCGCAGATGATCGGACTGCTGTTCCAGCGGGGAGCGTTCACCCCGGGCGACACCGGCGCGACAGCGGACGTCATGCGCGTGTACGCCCTCGGGCTGCTGGGCCAGACCCTGGTGGGCGCCCTCGTGCGGTCCTACTTCTCGGCGGGCCGGGCCTGCTGGTACCCGCTCGGCGCGATGGCGGCGGGCATCGTCGTGACGTCCTGGATCGGCGCCGCCTCCGTGCACTCCTGGGGCGTGGCGGGGATCGCCGCCGCCAACGCCCTCGGCATCACCGTCACGGCGAGCCTGCTGCTCGCCGGGCTGCGATCGGGCCGGCGCAACGGCTCGCACGGCGTCTCGGTCCGGGTCCGGCCGGTGGTGGCCGAGCTGGGCAGGCTGGTGTCCGCCGCGGCCGTCGCCACGGCCGCGGGGGCGTTCGCCGCGAGCCGGCCGGCGTCCCCGGCGGCGGGCCTCACGGCCGGCCTCCTGACCGTGGCCTTCGTCTTCGTCCCGCTCAGCTGGGCCTTCGGGGCCCAGAGTTCCGCGTCCGCTCTGCGCTCCCTACGCGCCGTCACACGAAGGCTCACACATGGCCGTTTCCGCTGACTCCCTCGACACCGGCAGACCCCGGGCCCCGCGCAGGGGCCCGGCCCCCTGGGTGGCGATGTACCACTCGGTGGGCGACTGCTCGGACGACCCGTACCGCATCACGGTCACGCCCGGACGGCTCGCGTCGCAGCTGGCCTGGCTGCGCCGGCGCGGGCTGCGGGGCGTGTCGGTGACCGAGCTGCTCGCCGCCCGCGCCCGGGGCGAGGGACACGACCTGGTCGGGCTGACCTTCGACGACGGGTACGCCGACTTCGTCACCGACGCCCTGCCGCTGCTGCACCGCTGGGACTGCGGCGCGACCCTCTTCGTGCTGCCCGGACGGCTCGGCGGCGACAACGCCTGGGATCCGCTCGGCCCGCGCAAGCCGCTGCTGACCGGGGACGGCATCCGGCGCGCGGCCGCCGAAGGCGTGGAGATCGGCTCGCACGGGCTGACGCACGTCGACCTCACCAAGGCGGACGACCACACGCTCAGGGCCGAGGTCGCCGAGAGCCGCGCGCGGCTCGAGGAGCTGACCGGCGTCCCGGTCGAGGGCTTCTGCTACCCGTACGGCACGATCGACGCCCGCGCCGTGGAGGCCGTACGGGAAGCGGGGTACACCTACGCCTGCGCCATCGACCCGGGCCCGCTGACCGGCCCGCACGCCCTGCCGCGGGTGTACGTCGGCCAGGACGACACGGCGTGGCGCCTGCACCTCAAGCACTGGCTGCACCGGCTGCGCCGGCGCCCGGTGGAGGGCCTGTGAGATGAGGGCTCTGCACATCATCACCGGCCTCGGCGTCGGCGGGGCCGAGCAGCAGCTGCGGCTGCTGCTGCGTCATCTGCCCGTCGACTGCGACGTCGTGACGCTCACCAATCCCGGCGCGGTCGCCGAGGGCCTGACCGCCGACGGAGTCCGTGTCAGGCATCTCGGCATGGGCGGCAACCGTGACCTGGCCGCGCTGCCGCGCCTGGTCCGGCTGATCCGCGCCGGCGGTTACGACCTGGTGCACACGCACCTCTACCGGGCCTGCGTCTACGGCCGTTTCGCCGCACGCCTGGCCGGGGTCCGGGCGGTCGTCGCCACCGAACACTCCCTGGGCGATTCACAGATGGAGGGCCGCGGCCTGACGGCGGGGGTGCGGGGGCTGTACCTCGCCAGTGAGCGGCTCGGTTCGGCGACGGTCGCCGTCTCCCCGACGGTGGCCGAGCGCCTGCAGCGCTGGGGCGTGCCCGCGCCCCGTATCGAGGTCGTCCCGAACGGCATCGACCTCGACCGGTTCCGCTTCGACCCGGAGCGGCGCGCGCACGCCCGCCGGCACTTCGGCCTGCCGGAGGACGCCTGGGTCGTGGGCGGAGTCGGCCGCCTCTCCGCGGGCAAGCGGTTCGACGTCCTCGTCCGCGCGCTCGCCCTGCTGCCGGACGAGTGCCGGCTGCTGCTGGTGGGCGGCGGCCCCGAGGAGCACGCCCTGCGCCGCACGGCCCACGAGGCGGGCGTGGCCGAGCGCGTCGTCTTCACCGGCGAACGTCCCTACGTGCGCGGCGACTCGCCGGGCCCGGACCTGCCGTCGCTCACCTCGGCGATGGACCTGCTCGCCTCCCCGTCCACGGAGGAGGCCTTCGGGCTGGCGGCCGTGGAGGCTCTGGCGTCCGGGCTGCCGGTGCTCTACGCCTCCTGCCCGGCCATCGAGGACGTGCGGCCGTCCGCTGCCGCCGGCGTCCGGTGTGTGCGCGGCGGCCCCGAGGCCTACGCCCGCGCGATGACCGAGGTCCGCGCGGCCGGCTCCGGGCCGCGCCGGGTCTCGGAGGTCGCCCGCCACTACAGCATCACCCACTGCGCGGCCCGTCTCACCGACGTGTACGCGACAGCGGTCTCCAGTTCGCCGTCCCTCTCACCTCTGGGAGCCACCTCCTCATGACCGACACTCCGCCCCGTCAGCACCGCCTGTCCCCGGCTCGTCTCAGGGGTCTTCCCCTGTGGTCCGTGCTGGCGGCGGGCACCGTCCTCGGGGGGCTGCTCGGCGGTTCCTACGGCGTGCTCACACCCTCCACGTACACGGCCACGAGTTACGTCATCGCCGTCCCCACCGAGAAGTCCACGCCGGACGCCGCCCTCGGGTTCGCCCAGGCGTACGGCCGGGTCGCCACGCAGCTCGCGGTGCTCGGGGACGCGCAGGTGTACGCGGGTGTTCCGGTGCGCACCCTGCAGCACAGTGTGCGCACGGCGACGTCGCCGGACGCGCCGATGGTCGCCGTCTCGGCCACGTCCTCGCGCCCCGGCCTCGCCGTCGACATGGCCAACGCGGTCACCCGCTCGCTGACCCGCCACGCGGACGACAGCAGTGACAGCACCCATGTGCGGCTCGTGCGGTTCTCCCGGGCGGTGGAGCCGCGCGAACCGACGTCCGCGTCACCGGTGGTGACGGGTCTGGTGGGGGCGAGCGCCGGCGGTCTGCTGGGAGGCCTGGCCCTGCTGGCGCGGCCCCGGAGGAGCGGCCGGGACGGTGAGGGCGCCCCGGCCGCCTCGGTGCCCGGCCCGGCCGCCGCCGCCGATGTGCGCGGCAAGCGGTGACGACGGCGGGCCCGGCCCGGCACGGCACCGGGGAGCGGCGTCCTGCCGGGCCGGCGGATCACCACCAGTCGGAGCGGAGGCAGAGCTTTCCGCCGAGCCACTCCTCGACCCAGCTGCCCAGGTCCAGGGGCGTGCAGTCCGCCGGCGGCGGCGTCGTGCCGGGCGGGGTCGGTTCCGGCGTGGGCGTGGGTGTGAGGGGCGGGGCCGCCTGGTCGCCGCGGCCGAACAGGGCGGACCGGTAGACGTGGGAGGACTTCGGGTTCGCTCCGCACTGCCACACACCGTGCGGGCAGTAGTCGGTCAGCGTGTTGTAGAGCGGCCTGTGCTCGTCCATCCAGGCGAGCATGCGCCGCATGTACTCGGGATTGTCACCGTTGCGGAAGAGCCCCCATTCCGGATAGGAAATGGGTTTGCCGTGAGCCTTCGCGAAATCCACATGATGCTGCAGCCCGTAGGGCTCTTTCACCTGCTGATCGAACGACATTCCGTTCGGCTGATCGTAGGAATCCATGCCGATGACGTCGACCGTGTCGTCCCCCGGATAGCACTTCGTCCAGGGAACGGCATCATGGCCACGGCTCGGCGTGAAATCGAACCGGAATTTCTGGCCCGGCACGGAACGCATGGTGGCGACGATCCTGTTCCAGTACTTCTTCCAGGCCTCCGGGTCCGGCCCGCAGCGATGGGTGTACGTGATGCCGTTCATCTCCCAGCCGAGCACGATGACCGTGTCCGGGACCTTCAGCTCGACCAACCGCTCGGCGAGGACACGGAAGTGGTGATCGAACTCCCCGGCCGCGCCGCGCCGCAGCAGCTGCCGGACCTCGTTGTCGGAGACGCCCTCCTCGTTGCGCTCCTGCATGGGGACGTTGAGGACGAGCATCCGGTCGGGCCTCTTGTTGCGCCAGTGCGCCCACACGTCCAGGAAGTCGGCGGCACCCTCGATGTCGCGCCAGCGGTGTCCCGGCAGGTAGGTGTGGCCGACGCGGAGCTCCGTGCCGCCCAGCCAGCGGCTGAACAGCGGCATCCGCGCCACGCCACGGGCGTCGGACTTGAGGAAGACACCGAAGGCGGGGATCTCCTCACCGGCCACCGCAGTGGTGGGGGCCGGGGTGGGCGCCGGGGGCTGGGAGACGGCCGGAGATGCCGGCTCGGGAGGCGTGAGGGCCGGAGGTGTCAGGGCCGGAGGTGTCAGGGCCGGAGGTGTCAGGGCCGGAGGTGTCAGGGCCGAGGGCGTGGCGGTGGGGGCCACGGGGGTGGGTGCCGGAGCCCGGGGCTCGGCGGCCTGCGCCACCCCCGCCTCCGCCACGAGGCCGGACGCCAGGGCGGCCGACGCGGCGACCGCTGCCGCGCCCAGGGTCAGCCGGCGGACCTTGGCCCGCCTGTGCCGTGGGGCCATGCCTGCTCCTTTGTTCGCTCTCGTCCGGAGTGCTGCCGCAATCGATGTTATTGACGGGCAGTCATATGAGTCAGTCATAGAAAAGCCTGGAGCGCCAGTGCCGTTGCGGCTTTCGAGTGCCGGGCTCGCCCGTGCGGGTGAGCCGGCCGAAGAGAAAGAGAGAATTCGTGTCGCTGCTCGACATCCGCGTCCCCGCTGTTGTGCTGCGGATCGACCGGAATCCTTTTCACCACGGAACGCTGGGAGCCGTGCGTTCGCTCGGCAGGGCGGGAGTGGAGGTACACGTCGTCGCTGACACCGCGGGAAGTCCCGTCGGAGCCTCACGTTACGTACGACACATGCACCCGCCGCCGCCCCCGGGCGCCTCCGCGCAGGAGATCCTCGCCGTGCTGCGCCGCGTGGCCGACCGGATCGCGCGACCCGCCGTCCTGGTCCCGATGGACGACGCGAGCGCGATCACCGTGGGGCGGGCGCGGGACGAACTCGCCTCCTCCTACCTTCTGCCGGAGCTGCCCGGCACCCTGGCCGAGCGCGTCGCCGACAAGGCGGAACTGGCCGCCGTGTGCGCGTCCGCCGAGGTCCCGCACCCGCAGACGCTGATCCCGGACAGCACGGCCGGGGTCGACGATGCCCTGCGACGGCTCGGGCTGCCGCTGGTGGCGAAGTGGAGCCGTCCCTGGCTGCTGCCCACCGGCAGCGGGCTGCGCAGCACGGTGCTGGTGCGGTCCGCAGCGCAGGCCCGGGAGCTCTTCCTGCGCACCGGGGAAGCGGGCAGCCGGCTGCTGCTCCAGGCCTACCTGTCACCGGGCCCGGACCGGGACTGGTTCTTCCACGGGTACGCCGACCGCTCGGGCAGCGTGCGCGCGGGCGGTCCGGGCCGCAAGCAGCTGGCCTGGCCGCGGGGGGCGGGCCTGACCGCGGTGGGCCGATGGACTCCCAACACCGAGGTGCAGGCGCTGGCCGAGCGGCTCACCGGTGAGCTGGGTTACCGGGGCATCTTCGACCTCGACTTCCGCCGCTGCGGCGAGACGGGCCGTTACCACCTGCTCGACTTCAACCCGCGCGCCGGCGCCCAGTTCCGGCTCTTCGCCGACAGCACGGGCCTGGACGTCGTACGGGCCCTGCACCTGGACCTGACGGGCCGTTCGCTGCCGGCCGGGGCTCCGATCGCCGGGCGGGAGTTCGTGGTGGAGAACTACGCGCCGATGGCGGCGCTGCGTGCGGCGCCGGGCGGGCGCGAACTGGCCTGGTACGCGGCGGACGACCGCGCCCCCGGACGGGTCATGTGGGCCCAGTGGTGCCGCCACGTGTCCCGCCGGCTGTACGAGCGGCTCGGTACGACCACGGTGCCGACACCCCGGCGGATCCCCCGGGCGGCCTCGCCCTCCCTGACCGACAACGAGAAAGCGAGCAGTTGATGGTGTACGACCTTCTGGTGGTGGGCGCAGGCCCCTACGGTCTGTCGATCGCGTCCCACGCCGCGGCCGCCGGACTGAACCTGCGCGTGTTCGGCCGCCCCATGGCGTCCTGGCGCGACAACATGCCCCGCGGCATGTTCCTGAAGTCGGAACCGTGGGCGTCCAACCTCTCCGACCCGGCCGGGCAGTGGCGTCTGGACGTCTACTGCGCGCAGCACGGGCTGACGGCGCGTCATGCGCAGCCGATCCCCGTCGAGGCGTTCGCGGAGTACGGCCTGTGGTTCGCACGCAATGCCGTACCGGAGGTGGACGAGCGCACGGTGACCCGTGTGGCGGCCGGGCCGGGCGGTTTCACGGCGGTCACCGAGGACGGGGAGGAGGTGCAGGCGCGGACGGTGGCCCTGGCGGTCGGTGTGATGCCGTTCGTCGAGGTACCGCAGGCACTGCGCGGACTGCATCCCGCCCTGGTGACGCACAGCAGCCACCACAGCGACCTCGACCGCTTCCGTGACAAGGACGTCACGGTGATCGGTGGCGGGCAGGCGGCCCTGGAAACGGCGGCCCTGCTCGCCGAGCAGGGCACGAACGTCCGGGTGCTGGCGCGGGCGGACCGGCTGGTGTGGAACGACGTGCCGCCGCCCTGGGAGCGCCCCTGGTGGCGGTCGGTCCGTTCCCCGCACAGCGGCCTCGGCCCCGGGTGGAAGAACTGGTTCTACGCGGAGCGCCCCAACTTGTTCCGGCGACTGCCGGAGCCGACCCGGGCCCGCATCGCGACCACGGCGCTGGGGCCGGCGGGCGCGTGGTGGGTGCGGGACCGGGTGGAGGGCGTCGTGGAGCTGCTGCCGGGCCATGAGGTCACCGCGGCCTGCGCGGTGCCGGGCGGGGTGCGGCTGGACATGGCGAGCCGTACGGGTGCCCCGCGCAGCCTGGAGACCGAACACGTCATCGCCGCCACGGGGTTCAGGGCGCGTTGCGACCGGCTCGGACTGCTCGCCCCGGAGTTGCGGGGGACGCTGACGGCACTGCCGGACGGCTCGCCGGCGGTCGGGCGCAGCTTCGAGTCCTCCTGCCCCGGCCTGTTCTTCGCGGGTTTGGTGACGGCCTCGGGCTTCGGCCCGGCCATGCGGTTCGTGCAGGGCGCGTCGTTCACGGCGTCGACTCTCGTCCGCGGTGTACGCCGCCGGCTCGGGGCGATGCCGGTGGGCGGCGTCGTCCCCGCTCCGGTGGACGGCAGCCGGAGCGAGTCGCCGTCGCCCGTGCACCGCTGACGGCGGGCTCACACGGTGACCGGTGGGCCGCTGACGGCGACAGCGTCGTCGGCGGCCCGCTCTCGTGCCGGAAGGCCGGTCGGGCCGGCCGGTGCGGCACGACGGCCGACACCCCCCGGACCGTGGTCGACGGGGGGTGTGGGTGGTGCGGTCCGGTGCGGCCGTGCCCGGCCGCACCGGGAAGGGTCAGCGGGACGAGGTGGCGCGGCCCCGGCGGTACATCATCACTCCGCCCGTGATCAGGACGGCACTGGCGGCCGATGCCGCCGCAAGGGCCTCGCTGCCGGTCTCGGCCAGCTGGGGCAGGGTGCTGTGCTCCGCCTGCTCCTCCACCTCTTCGGTGACGGACGAGTCCTCGGTGTCCGGGGTCGTGGAACGCGGCTTCTCGCTGTCCGGCGGGAGAGAACCGTCCTTGGCCGGGGGCTTCGGCTTCTCCTCCGTCGACGGCTTGTCGTCGCCGCCGTGGCCGCCGCCGTAGGAGCCGTTCTCGCAGTCGTTCTCGAGCGCGTCGTTGAACAGCGCGCCCCCGTCGACACTGTTGCCGCACACGTTCACGGGCACCTCGACCGGCACCTGCACGTTGTTACCGGAACCCACGCCGGGAGAACCCTTGACGACCGCCGACGCGTCCGCGCCCGACTCGTGGCCCGACGACTTGTGCGAGACGTTCCTGCAGGAGTTGCCGAACGCGGTGTTGAGCGCCGCGAGCACGTTGACGGTGTTGCCGCACACGTTGACCGGCACCTCGACCGGCACCTGCACGCTGTTCCCGGACAGCACACCGGGAGAGTCCTTCGCCACTCCCGACGCGTCGGAGTCGGCGAGGGCGGGGCTGCCGTACAGGGACAGAATCCCCGTGGCGGCGGCCGCCGCGAACGCTCCCTTGCTCAGGGTCTGTCGCATTGCAGTTGTCCTCCTGCTTGAAGAATCGGGGCGGCCGGCCTCGGTGCGGGGATCCACATCCAGGGCCGACGGTGCGGCGGCATGAACAGGTCGCAGCGCTGAACAGGAACCAGGCGTGTGGACTGCTGTCTCGCGGCACAGGGCCTGCGGAGGCAGCGTCTACTCGCCGTTGCCCTGCGCGACGGCCGGTCCGCCGGCGAGTGCCGGGACAGCGGCCGTCACCGGCACATCAAGGGCGGAAGCGGCGGCCGCCGCAGCGATCATGGCCTCCTTGAGCACTGCGCGTTCCTTTCTCGTGGCGCCGCATGCTCTACTGCCTCATCAACCCGGTGCAGAAGAATTGGTTCCGCAGGTTCACCCGGTTGGCCCGCGTCCCGTCAACGAAGGCCGGGAGGTCCTCAGTCCCGCTGCCGGTCCGCCTGTTCGATGGCCCGGGCGAGTCCGCGCACCTCCCCGTCCTCGGTGGTGTCGGACAACGCGCGGGCGTGCTCCGCGAGTTCGGCCAAGCCGTCCGGAGCCCCCGGGAGACGGTCGTGGCGGTCGTCCCGCGAGCGGAGGGCGTCGGCGAACCAGGCCGCCACCGCGGTGACCTGGAAGCGGCTGGGGGCGGAGCGCAAGGAGCCGTGGAGGGTGCCGGTCTCCAGGGCGCCGGTCTCCTCGTGCGGGGCGCGGGTCTGCGGGTCGAGCCAGCGCACGGTGGCGGTGGCGAGGTGGCCCTCGGCACCGGGCTCGGTGCGCACGGCGTACAGGGCGGTGACGGTGTGGCCGGGGCCGACCTCGCCGCCGTCGACGCGGTCGTCACGGAAGTCCTCGTCGGCGACGCGCCGGTTGTCGTAGCCGACGAGGCGGAACTCCTCGACCGTCTCCGGGTCGAAGGCGACCTGGGCCTTGGCGTCGCGGGCGGTGAGGTCGACGTGGCGCGGGAGTTGCTCGGAGAAGACCTTGCGGGCCTCGTCCGCGTCGGACACGTAGACGGTGTGGCCGTCGCCCTTGTCGGCGAGGCGTTCCATCAGGGCGTCGCCGTAGTCGCTGCCGACGCCGACGCCGAAGAGGGTGATGCCGTGCTCACGGCGTTCGCCGGCGATGCGTTCCAGGATGGCGTCCGCGTCGGTGTCGCCGGTGTTGGCGAGCGCGTCGGATATGAGGACGACCCGGTTGGTGGCGCCCTCGCGCAGGCCCTCGACGGCCGTCTCGTAGCCGGTCTCGACGCCGGCGCCGAGGTTGGTGGAGTCCTGGGTGTCCAGGTCGGAGACGGCGTCCCGGATCTCGTCGCGGTTGCCCTCGAGACGGGTCATGGGCAGGACGGTCTCGGCCTCGTCGCTGAAGGTGACGAGCGCGACCGAGTCGTCGTCGCGCAGCCGGTCCGTCATCACCGAGAGCGACTCCTTGGCGAGGTCAAGGCGGCCCGGTTCGTCCATGGAGCCCGAGACGTCGATGACGAAGGTGAGGGCGGCGGGCGGGCGTTCACCGGTGCGTTCCGTCGTGCGGGTGGCGAGGCCGACGCGGACCAGGGACCAGTCCTCGTCGTCGGTGCGGGCGCCGTCGACGGTGACCGAGAAGCCGTCGCCGCCGGGGCGGTCGTAGTCCTGGCGGAAGCTGTTGACGAACTCCTCGGGGCGGACGGTCGACGGGTCGGGCAGCCGCCCGTCCGCGAGGGCCCGGCGGGCGTAGTCGTAGGAGGCGGTGTCGACGTCGAGGGCGAAGGTGGACAGCCGGCCGGGGTCGTCCCGCTCGTCCGCGTCCCGGGTAGGGGCGAGCTCCTCCGCTCCGTGGCCGAGGCGGTCGGCGGCCTTGCTGCTCCCGCTGGAGTCGGCGCTCCCGCCGCACGCGGTGAGCAGCAGGCCACTCGCGGCCGTGAGGGCGAGCAGCGCTTTTCGTGTCCGGAACAGATCCATCGTCCGTACCCCCTGCATCCGTTGGCGTCGGCTTCTTGCGACTGTGACGGCGCAGGGGGCCCGGGCGTGCGGTACGGGGCGTTGCGGAAGCGTCTCGAAGCGGCCACGGGGCGGCCCTTCGAGACCGGTGGGTGATCCTCCGTCGACCTTTCCGGTGACCTGTCCGTCTGTCTAGGAGACGACGTCCTTGCGGGCGAAACCGCGGAAGGCCAGGGCGAACAGCACGAGTGCGTAGGTGACGGAGATCGACGTGCCCTGGATCATGTCCGACCACTCCAACCGGGGCCGGACGGCGTCGAGCCAGGCGTACTGCCAGTGCGCGGGCAGGAAGTGGCGCCAGTCGCCGAGGGCCGTGACCTCGTCGAGGACGCTGCCGATGATGGTGAGGAACACCGCGCCGCCGACCGCGCCGAGCGGGGCGTCCGTCCGGGTCGAGAGGCAGAACGCGAGGGCGGCGGTGACCAGTTGGGACACCATGATGTACGCGACGACGATCAGCATGCGCTGGGCGGCGGTGCCGGTGGACAGGCTGCCTCCGGTGGGCAGCTGCAGCGGACCCCAGCCGTAGGCGGCCGTGCCGACGGCGAGGGCGACGACCGGGAGCAGGACCATCGCGGCCAGGCTCAGGGTGAGTCCGACGGCGAGCTTGGACCACAGCAGCCGGGCCCGGGGCACCGGGGCCGCGAGCAGATAGCGCAGGGACGACCAGCTCGCCTCGGAGGCGACGGTGTCGCCGCAGAACAGGGCGACGGGGATGACGAGCAGGAAGCCCGCGGCGGAGAAGAGGTTGACCGCGGCGAAGTTGGCCCCGGACGCGGTCGCCGTGTCCATGAGGTTGACGCGGTTGTTGTTGCCGCCCGGGTCACCGCCGACCTGGAAGGCGATGAGCAGGATGATCGGCAGGGCGACCAGGACGCCGCCCATGACCAGGGTGCGGCGCCGTTTCAGCTGCCGGGCCAGCTCGACGCGGAAGGGCAGGGTGCGGCCCGCGCGGTAGCCGTCGGCGACCTCGGCGGGCGGCTCGGCGAGCGTGCTCATGCTTCGGCTCCGATCAGGGTGAGGAAGGCGTCCTCCAGGCGGCGGTGGGGGCCGACCGAGCGCACCGCAACGTCCAGGCGTACGAGGTCGGCGACCAGGCGCTGCGGGGTGCCGTCGGCGTCGAGCTGGATGAGGAGGCCCTCGTCGGCGCGCACGGCCGAGGCGACGCCGGGCAGGGCGGCGACCTTCTCCACGACGGGCTCTTCCACGGGTGTGGCCGTGCCGACGAGGAGGGTGTCGCCCGAGCCGACGATGTCCTCGACGGGGCCCGCCTGGACGAGCTGCCCGTGGTCCATCACCACGAGGTGGGTGCAGGTCTGCTCGACCTCCGCGAGGAGGTGGCTGGAGACGATGACCGTGCGGCCCGCGGCGGCGTAGCGGATCATCACCTCGCGCATCTCCCGGATCTGGGGCGGGTCCAGTCCGTTGGTCGGTTCGTCGAGGATGAGCAGGTCGGGCAGGCCGAGCATGGCCTGGGCGATGGCGAGGCGCTGGCGCATGCCCTGGGAGTAGGTGCGCACCGCGCGGGCGAGGGCGTCGCCGAGGCCCGCGATCTCCAGGGCCTCCTCCATGTGTGCGTCCCCGGCCGGGCGGCCGGTGGCGCGCCAGTACAGCTCCAGGTTCTCGCGGCCGGACAGGTGGGGCAGGAAGCCGGCGCCCTCGACGAAGGCGCCGACCCGGGAGAGGACCGGGGCGCCGGGGGCGATGGCGTGACCGAAGACGCGGATCTCGCCGCCGTCGGGCTTGATCAGGCCCATCAGCATGCGCAGGGTGGTCGTCTTGCCGGCTCCGTTGGGGCCGAGCAGGCCGAGGACCTGGCCCTGCTCCACGCGGAAGGAGAGGTCCTTGACGGCGTACCGGTCGGTGGACTTGGCGTAGCGCTTGGTGAGGTCCGTGATCTGGAGGGGCACTTCGGCCAGGGACGGCTCCGGCGGGGCGGGTGCGGCCGTGCGGCGGCGGCCCGTGAGGATCAGCGCGAGCGCGATGCCCGCGCCGGCGAGCGGCAGCCACCACACCCAGGCGGGCAGCCCGTCCTGGGGGTCGCGCTGCCCGAGGGCCGAGGGGACCTTCAGGTCGCCCTTCAGGGAGACGGTGTACGTGGCGGGGGCGGCCGGGGAGGCGTAACCGAGGTCGGTGGAGGCGAGGACCAGGCGGAGCCGGTGGCCGTCGTCGATCTCGTGGTCGATCGCCGGGAGCGTGACGGTGACGTCCTTGCCGGCCTTGGCACCTTCGACCCTGAGGGGTGTGACGAGCTGGGAGGGCAGCACCTGCTGGGTGTCGCCGCCCGGACCGACGTCGTAGAGCTTCGCGAAGAGGACGGCGTCGTCGCCGGTGGACTTCACGTGCACGGTGGCGGTGGGCGAGCCGGTGATCTGGAGGTCCTCGCGCATCGGCGCGGACTCGAACGCGGCGAACTGGCCGGGGAAGTCGAGGGAGACGCCGATGCCGAGCGTGGAGAGCTGGCTGAGACCGCCGGCGCCGCCGAGGCCGGGCAGGGCGGAGACGCCGGGCGGGCTGGCGCCGGGCGGGTTGTCGAAGCTCTGCTCGCGCCCGGCCAGGGAGACGGAACGCTGCTTGCTCTCCAGGCCGGGGTAGCGGTCCGAGGTCACTCCGGTCAGGCGGGATTCGCCGTCCCCGGAGCCCGTGCCGAGGGTGCGGGTGACGCGGAAGGCGGGGCCGGTGTCGGCGCCCTTGTCGTCCTTGAGGTAGCGGTCGAACCAGGAGGCCACGCGGCCTTCGACCCGGCCGGTCTCCATGTCGCCGCCGTCGTGGCCGCCGGCGATCCAGTCGACGTCGACGGGTGCGCCGTTGGCGCGGATCGCCTTCGCGGCCTGGTCGGCCTGGCCGAGCGGGAAGAGGGAGTCGGTCTGGCCCTGGATCAGCAGCGTCGGGACCTTGATGTTCTTCCCGACCGCGGACGGCGAGCGCTCCTGAAGCAGCTTGCGCGCCTCGGCGTCCGGCTTGCCCGACTCGGCGACCCGCTCGTACATCCGGCACAGCGCGGGCTCGAACTTCTCGCAGCCCCCGCCGGAGTTGACGAAGATGCCGGCCCAGAGCTTCTTGAAGACGCCGTTCGGGAAGAGGGCGTCGGCGAGGTTCCAGTAGGTGATGGCCGGGGCGATGGCGTCGACGCGGTCGTCACGGCCCGCGGTGAGCAGGGCGATCGCGCCGCCGTAGGAGGCGCCCGCCATACCGACGCGGGGGTCGCCCTTCTTGTCGAGTTCGACCTGGGGCTGCTTCGCCAGCCAGTCGATGAGCTTCGAGACGTCGGCGACCTCGCCCTCGGGATCGTTGAGGCCGATCTTCCCGTCGGACTTGCCGAAGCCGCGGGCCGACCAGGTCAGGACCGCGTAGCCGTCCCGGGCGAGGTCCTCGGCCTGCTGCCGTACGTCGTTCTTGCTGCCGCCGAAGCCGTGCCCGAGCAGGACGGCGGGGCGGCGGCGCTCTGCTCCGGAGGTGAAGAACGAGGTGTCGACGCGCACGCCGTCGCCGGTGGCCAGGAACCGGTCCTCGCGGTGGACCGGGGGCGTCTCGTCGCTGGCGACGGCCGTCCACGTGCCCGCCCCCGCGAGGACGACGACGGCGGCCCCGGCGGCGAGCAGCCTCCGGGGCCTCCGCAGCAGCCCGTGGAGTCCGGGCAGTCGAAGATCCATGCGTCAACGGTACGGGGTGAAGCTGTCGAACAGTTGTCGACCGAGGGTCGAACCGGAAGCCCTCCCAGGGGCGTACGGGGCTCTTCGGCGTACTGCGTCCGCGGTACGCCGACCAGGGACACTCCGCCCCGTGGGATTCCTTAGTTCTTGGATCGGTGCGCGGAGCACCGACCCGACACCGCTTTTACATGCGAACAAATACCGAGAGGACAACAAAGCACAACTGGAATCTCAAATTCCGCGAAAATATTGGCGATGTGATGCCCGTCACATGGGTAAAGCATTGATCAAGCGGAGTCGGCTCTTCGTATACTGGCCGGGCGGACGATCACTGTCCGGATGGGTGACTCCCCGGACCAGCTACCCCTTCCACCTCTCGCCCGAAAGGCACTTTTGAAGGGCCGTCCGCACTGTTCGCGTGACCGAACGGCTAGGGGGAAGCATGTTTGACGCCAAGACCCGCACGACGAGCCCGTACCAGCCCAGTCTCTGATCAGTAGCTCCGCCTGACGCACGCCGCAGAGGATCTTCGCTCCATCCATTCCTCTTTCTCGATGACGCGCGGGGCGTGCCGGCCTGGTCGAATGAGGCGAGCACCGCGATTCTCACGCCCTCAGGCGGAGCTCCGACGCCCCACCGTCGGACGAAAACATGAGGTTTGACAGGTGCCACTGAACAGTTCCTTGAGAGAGCCCCACCTCGGATTAGGGAACGATCACTTGAGAATATTGCAACTCGTCTCCCAGGGCTGCACCATGACCCAGGTCGCCAGACGAATGGACATGAGCGACCGCACACTACGTCGTAAACTCCGGTCGATCTGCGACTGCGTCGACGTGGAAACCCCGATAGAAGCAGTGGTGTGGGCCGTGCGGCGAAGAATCATCTGACCCGGGAGCGCACGGCAGGCAGGTCGATGCGGCGGCGGGTGACGGTTAGCGGAGGAAACCGTCACCCGCCGTCCTTCTTTCCCCCTCGCCGCGGCCCCCGCTTCATCGCGCCCGGCGCCGTGACCTGTCACACCGCCGGGCGGCCTTGCCGGCCGCCGCACCCGGACCCCGGCGGCGGTGGCCGATGCCGGTCAATTCGTTGTCCGGCGGCAGCGCCCCGCGATAGAAAGCCCGTGTGGCAGGAGAAAAGATTACATATCCGCAGGGTCGGTCTTCCGCGTCCGCTGTCGACGGTCCCGTGGACTCATCGGTCGAACAGCTGCTGAAACAACTCGGGTTGGGATCGCTGAACGCCTCGGAGGTCTACTCCTATCCCGGCCGGAACGAGAACTGGTCAGGCATCACGGACACCGGAGACTCGGTATTCGTGAAAAGACTCAAGGGGAACCCCAAGGAATCCCTGAAACGTTACCGGAGAATCCTGCTCTTCGAGCGCCTCGCGCGGGACGGCGTACGCCCCTTCCCCCGCCCCGAGTTCCTCGGAGGCGACGAGGAGCAGCGGCTCTTGGTGTTCCGGATGCTCGACGGCATGCGGTCCGGCAGCGAGCTCGCCGCGGACGAGGAATTCACCGAGTCCATGTCCGCCGAAGCCGGACGGGCGCTGGCGGCGCTGCACGGCCTCCCGTACACGGCCGGGGATTTCCCGGACGCGGATCCCCACCCGTACCCACCGGTCGAGGACCTGCGGTCCCTCCCGCTGGAGAGCTATGTCAACGCCACCGGCGCTTTCGTCGAGGCGTGGGGGCTGCTGCAGCGCGACGCCCCGCTGATCGAGGAACTGGAGCGGCTGCGGGCGACCGAGGCCGCGGCAGCACACGTGCCCATCCATGGAGACCTGCGGCTGGATCAGTTCCTGATCACCGACACGGCGTTCTACGTCAACGACTGGGAGGAGTTCCGGCTCGGCGACCCGGCACGCGATGTCGGGTCGTACGTCGGCGAGTGGCTGCACCGTGCGGTGCTGCGCATTCCCGCACAGGAGACGGACGACGCGTTCTCGGCCGTGCTCACCCACGAGGAGGTCGTGGCGCGGGGCGGTGAGGAGCTGACCCGGGTACTGCCGCTGATCTCCGCTTTCCACCGGGGTTACCGCGAGGGCGGTGGCCACGACGACGACGGGCTCGTGGTGCGTGCCACGTCCTACGCGGGATGGCACCTGATCGACCGTCTGATCGCGTCGACCAGGGAGAGCGGCCGGCTGTCGGCCATCGTCCGGGCAGCGGCGGGCATCGGCAGGACCGCACTGCTGGATCCGCGGAGCTTCGTCTCCACGGTCGGACTGGGGGAGGCGGCATGAGCACGAGGACCGAGGAGCACGTCACGGCCGTTCGCCGGCCGGGGCGGGCCGACGCGCCAGGAGCAGCGGTATCGGAGCTCGCGGCCGGGCTCCGCGTGGCGCTGGAGGACGTACGGATCACGCCGGACGGCAGGACGGCATGGGTGCGGGATGACGAGGTGACCGCCGAGTCCGCGTCGGCGATGCGCTTCCTGCTGGCCCGCACGCTGTACGAAGTGCTCCACACCGGACGGGGCGTCAAGGACCGCGAGGCGCCCAGGACTCTGCGCGCGCCGGACTTCGAGGCACGGCTGGCCCGGGCGACTCCCCACCGCGAGACGGTCGCCGCCGGGGTCCTCACCGGACAGCGCACGGCCGCCGGCCGGCAGGTCGTGCGGATCGACGGCCTGCGCGTGAACGTGCCGGACTCGGTCGCGTTGCGGGACAGCGGGCGCACGGCGGGTGATCCCGCACGCCCGGTGGTGCGGATGAATCTCCCGGCGGCCCGCCCGCTCGTCTCTCCCGGGTTCTTCCTCGTGGACAGCGGAGCGGGCCGCACCACCGGCGGTGGCGCGCTGCTGCGGCTCTACCTCAGGGTGGCCGAGCCCGACGCGGCGCCCACGCTGTGGCATGCCGTGCTGAGCGCCCTGGAGGGCCGCTCCGCGACGTACCGCGCGAAGATCATCTCCAATCCGGCGAGTCTGCCGCGCAACGACGGCATGGTCGTCTACCTGGGCCCGGATTCCTGGGACGCCGTCGGCACGGTGGTCGACAGCGCCCTCGCCACCGCTCTGCCGGAGGGGCCCGCCCCGGCTTTCGCCCATGTGCTGGCACCGGGTGTGACGGCCGCGTGGGAGCCGAAGGACAAGCGGACGGGCATGCGTGCCCTGAGCTTCGGCGAGCACCGGGCGCATGTGGTCGCGCGGGCCTTCGTGGACGCGGCGGAACGGCACCGTGAGCGTCCGACCGCTGCCGAACTGGCCTCCGCGTGTGTCGCGGCGAACGTGGACCCGGCCGACCCCGCCCGCAATCTCGACTCGGACGACTGGCCGTGGAAGACGGCCCTCGGGTCCGCGATCTGAGCCGTCCACCGTGCCGCCGACGGCCGGCCGGCTGTCACCGCACCCTGCAGGAGGTCCCTCACCATGGCCAGAGAACCACGCCCGGACGGCACGGACGAACTGCGTGTCTTCGCACAGCTTCTGAAGGGCCGCAAGGCGACCGTCGCCGCCGCGGTGGTGCTGAGCCTGCTCTCCGCCGCCGCCACCCTCGTCCTGCCCCTCCAGGTGCGCGACCTGGTGATGGCCCTCGCCGGGGACGAACGTCCCGTCGGTCCGCTGCTGACGATGGCGGGGCTCGCGGTGGGCGCCGGGCTCGCGTCGGCCGGGTCCTCCTACCTGCTCGCCCGTGCGGGTGAGGGCCTCGTCTCCGAGGCGCGTTTCCGCATCGCCTCGCACATTCTGACCCTGCCGCTGCGACGGGTGCGCCGGGAAGGGGCCGGCAACCTGGTCGCCCGGGCCACCTCCGACAGCACGCAGCTGCGTTCCGTGGTGGACGTCGGCGTGGCGCAGATCCCCTCCTCGCTGTTCCTGGCGGTGGGCACCCTGATCGCCATGGGCCTGCTGGACGCAGTCCTGCTGCTCGTCGTGCTCGCCACGTTCACGGTCGCCGGTGTTGGCATCTTCCTGTGCGTGCGGTCGATCCGCGGTGGTGTCGAACGCCAGCAGAACGCCGTCGGCACCATGTCCCAGCACATGACCGCGGCCGTGCTGTCCCTGCCCACGGTCAAGGCGTTCCTCGCCGAACGCCAGGTGGCGAACACGCTGGGCCACAGCATCGAGGACGCCCGCAAGGCCGCTGTGTCGGTAGCGCGGGTGACCGCCCTGGTCGGACCCACGATGCAGCTCGGCCAGCAGCTCTCGATCGTCGCGGTGATGGTCACCAGCGGCGCCCGGCTGGCCTCCGGCGACCTGGGCATCGGCGAGTTCGCCGCCTTCATCGTCTACCTGCTGCAACTCGTCGCGCCGCTGACCCTGCTGGTCTCGGGGGTCGCCAGAATGCAGAGCGGCCTGGCGGCGCGCGCCCGCCTGAACAGCGTGCTCACGATCGCCCCGGAGAACCCCGGGGGCGTCCGCCCGGTCGAGCCGTCACCGGACGCGTACGCGGTGGAGTTCGAGTCGGTCACCTACCGGGACGGCGGGCGCACCCTCATCCACGAGGCGACGTTCGCGGCCCCCGCGCGCGGGCTCACCGCCATCGTCGGGCCGTCGGGGGCGGGAAAGACGACGCTGCTCGGCCTCACCGAACGCTTTCTCCTGCCGGAGTCCGGCCGGATCGCCGTCTGCGGACTGCCCGTCGAGCAGTGGCCCCTGCACCGGTTGCGCGGCGCGATCAGCTACGTCGACCAGAGCTTCACCCTCGTGGAAGGCACCGTACGGCAGAACCTCCTGCTCGGACGGGACGAGGAGAGGGGGGCTCCGCCGGACACGGAGCTGTGGCGGGCGCTGGAGGCACTGGGGCTGCGTGAAGCCGTGGAAGCGCTGCCGGACGGCCTGGACACCGAGCTGGGACGGGCCGAGGACCTGTCCGGCGGTCAGCGGCAGCGGCTTGCTGCCGCCCGCGTCCTGCTGCGGGACTCGCGCATCGTCCTGTTCGACGAACCGACCTCCCAACTCGACAGCGAGAACGAGGAACGGCTGCGGACGCTGATGCGCACCCTCGCCGAGGAGCGCGCGGTGCTCGTGGTCGCGCACCGCATCTCCACGGTGCAGGACGCCGACCTGATCGTGGTCGTGGACGAGGGACGCACCGTCGACCGGGGCACCCACGAGGAGCTGCTGACGCGCTCGGCGCTGTATCAGGAGCTGGTGCACGGACAGTCGCTGCGCGGCGGCGGCGCGCCGTCTCCGGCCGTGCCGGCGGTCGGGGCGGGGGTCCGGTGAGCGGCGCGGCGACCGCGGTCGAGCCGGTGGGGGCGCGGCGCCTGCTGGTGATCGGGACGGGTTCGGTCACCGCCGCGCATCTGCCCTTCTGGGCGAGCTGGCTGAAGATCGGGCACCCCGGGACGGAGGTGCGGTACGTGCTGACCGGGGCGGCCGGCAGGTTCGTCACCCGGGAGGCGCTGACCGCCATCGGCGGCTGTGACGTGCAGGCGGACCGGTGGCCCGACGAGCCGGAGCCGAGAGCGCGGCATGTGGATCTCGCGCAGTGGCCCGACACGGTCGTCGTCTTCCCGGCGACGCTCAACTACCTGGCCAGGCTTGCCCTGGGGCTGGGCGACTCGCCCTCGCTCCTCGCGCTGCAGTGCACGCGGGCGGCGATCGCGCTGGCGCCCGCGCTGCCGCCCGGTGGCGCGCAGAGCGCGGCGTACGCGGAGCACGCCGCCAGGCTCCGCGCGCGGCGCAACGTGGTGGTCGTGACGCCCCACCCCGGCCGCAGCACGACCAGCGGGAAGCGCGAGGCGTGGGCGCCCGCGTCCTTTCCCGACGTGCTGTCCGCGGCCGACCGGCTGCGGGCGGCGCTGGAGGAACCGGCCCTCAGCGGCCCCGACGGGCACGAGCCGGACACCGTATCCACCTGACATCGCACGGAGGCAGCACGATGACCACCGAGACACACCGGCCGGCCGACGCCGAGGCGCCTTCCGGCGGGAGCGCCGGACCGGGCGGGAGCAGCAGCGCGTACGGCGAGTCGCTGGCCGACGTCTACGACTCGCTCTATCCCGCCGCCGGCCCCGCCATCGACTCGATGGTCGGCTTCCTGCGGCAGTTGCGTCCCGCACCGGCCTCGCTGCTCGAACTCGGGGTCGGCACCGGCCGGCTCGCCATCCCGCTGGCCCGGAACGGCTACCGGGTCCACGGAGTGGACGCGTCCCCCGCGATGCTGGCGAAACTCCACGAGAACGACTCCACCGGCCGAGTCACCAGCGCGGTGGGCGACTTCGGCGCGCTGGCCGTCGACGAGCGTTACGACCTCGTGCTCACCGCGCTCAACACCTTCTTCATGCTGCCCACCCAGGAGCAGCAGATCAGTTGCCTGCGCGGCATCCACGACGCGCTCGCGGACGACGGTGTCGCGGTCTTCGAGACCTACAACCCGCAGGTGTACCACCGGCTCACCGAGGCGACGACCCGGATCGGCCATCTGGCGCCGGACGCACTGCTGCTCGACACGATCCAGGTGAACCAGTCGCTCCAGTCCGTCCTGGTCGTCCACACGATCATGAGCGCCGGCGGTCTGCGGAAGGTACCCGAGGTCAGCCGGTACGCCTGGCCTGCCGAGTTCGACGTGATGGCCCGGCTCGCGGGACTGCGTGTGACGGGCCGCTGGGCCGACTGGGACCGCAGCCCGGTCACGGCTCAGTCGGAGAAGCACGTCTACGTCGTAGAGCGGCAAAGCGTATGACTACCTTGACGAGTTGATGTGTTAACGCAATACTTCAGCAAGTTAGTACAGTGCTCTGGAGGGACGACATGACGGTGCCCGTGCTGGAGGTCGACGGCGTACGCAAGAGGTACGGCAAGCGTCAGGCGGTCGCCGACATGACCTTCGGCATCCGCGCCGGTGAGCTGTTCGGCTTCGTGGGAAGCAACGGCGCGGGCAAGACCACCACGATGCGGATCGTCCTGGGCGTCCTCACGCCCGACGAGGGAGAGGTCCGCTGGCGCGGCCGCCCGGTCGATCTCGCCGCCCGCAGGCAGTTCGGCTACATGCCCGAGGAGCGCGGCCTGTATCCGCGGATGAAGGTCGGCGAACACCTGCGGTACCTGGGCGAGTTGCACGGCCTGCCGCCGGCTGCCGCGCGGGCGGCGGCCGACCGGTGGGTCGAGCGGCTCGAACTCTCCCGGTACGCCTCCGAGGAAATCCAGAACCTCAGCCTCGGCAACCAGCAGCGGGTCCAGCTGGCCGCGGCGCTGGTCCACGACCCTCAGGTGCTGGTGCTCGACGAGCCGTTCTCGGGCCTGGACCCGGTGGCGGTGGACGTCATGCACGAGGTGCTCGTCGAACGAGCCGCCGAGGGAGTGCCCGTGATGTTCTCCAGCCACCAGCTGTCACTCGTCGAGCGCGTCTGCGACCGGGTCGGCATCGTCTCGGACGGGCGCCTCATCGCCTGCGGCACGGTCGAGGAACTGAGCGAGAACGCCGACCGGCGCCTGCTGGTCGACGCCCCGGAGGCGGGCGAGACCTGGACCGCGGGACTGCCGGGCGTCTCGGTCGTGAGCCGCGAGGGCTCCCGTACGCGGCTCCGCCTGGCGAAGGGTGCGGACGATCAGCGGGTCCTGCACGCGGCGCTGGCCACCGGACCGGTCGTGGCCTTCGTGTCCGAACGACCGCCGCTGTCCGACCTGTACCGCGACCTGGTGGGCGGAACCGGCGCGCACGGGGAGGACACCGGGCGGACGTCGGACACCGGCCCCACGGCCGGCGTGGCCGCGACAGTGAACGACACCGACGGGGACCAGACATGAACACTGTGACACCAGCGCCGGGCGACACGCACGGCCCGGACGTCCCGGACGGGGAGTGCGCCTCCGACCCGGCCGACGGCACTTCCGGCCCTCGGAACGGCATCGGCGCGCTGTCGGCCCGCCGGGCGGTCGGCCTGGTCGCCCGGCGGGAGATCAACAGCCGGATGCGGACCAGATCCTTCGTCCTGAGCACCCTGGGCCTGCTGCTCGGCCTCGGCGTCTACGCCCTGGTGATCCTCCTCGCCAAGGACGGACCCGCCGAGGTCGGCGTCGAACGGGAGATCGCGGCGATGCGCCCGGCGCTCGCCGCCGTCGCGGAAAAGACAGGCGGTGACTTCGAGTTCGTCACCGTCGACGGCGACCGCACGGACCGGATGCTGCGCGACGGGGACCTCTCCGCCGTGCTCGGCGGCACCGACGGCCGGCTCACGCTCTCCGTGGAACGTGAGGCGGACGAGAACCTGCTCGGCGTCGTGCGCGCCACGATCGCCGAGGAGCGCACCACCCGGGAGCTCGAGCGCGCCGGCGTGGACCCCGTGGAGTTCCGGGAGCGCGTGGCATCGTCCACCGTGCAGGTCCACGCACTCGAGCCGTCGGAGACCAGCGCGGCCGAGCAGTTCGCGCTGGTCTTCTCCTCCACCGGACTGCTGTACTTCTTCTTCGTCTTCTACGGGATCACCCTGGCGCAGGGCGTGGTCGAGGAGAAGAGCAGCCGCGTGGTGGAGTTGCTCCTCTCGACCATCCGCCCCTGGCAGCTCCTCGCCGGGAAGCTCATCGGTGTCGCGGTGGCCGGCCTGACCCAGCTCGTGCTGCTCGGCGGAGCCGCGGTGGCCCTCGCCCAGGGCACCGGCGCCCTCACCCTGCCGAACGCGGTGGGCGGGTCGCTGGTGACGATGGGGGTCTGGTTCCTGCTCGGTTTCTTCCTCTTCGCCGCCCTGCTGGCCGCGGCCGCCGCCAGGGTCTCGCGGCAGGAGGACCTGCAAGGCGTGGTGCAACCGGTGATGCTGCTCATCACCATGCCGTTCGTGCTGGGCATCGCCCTGCTGAGCAAGGACGCGCACGACCCGTTGATCGAATGGCTGTCGCTCGTACCGCCGCTCAGCCCGATCCTGATGCCGGCCCGCATGCTGCTGGGCATCGCCCCCGCCTGGCAGATCGCTCTGTCCCTGGTGCTGGCGGTCGCCGCGCTGGTGGGGATGACCCGCGTCGCCGGACGGATGTACGCGGGCAGCGTGCTGCGCAGCGGCTCTCGGGTGCCGCTCGCCGAAGCGCTGCGGGTGCGTTAGTCCCGGCCCCCGGCAGACCTCCTGCCGTCCCCCGACCGCTCGTGCCCCCGCCGACCTCCTCCTGTCCCCCGCCAACCTCCTGCTGTCCTCCGCCAACCCCTGCTGTCCTCCGCCAACCCTGCCGAACATTCTCGAAGGAGCACCTCATGAGCATCGCCCTGTGGATCGCCGTCGGTATCGCCGTCGTCGTCGCCGTCGTCGCGGGAATCAAGAAGAGCCGGGGCTGACACGCCCGATCGGCTCACAGCGAGGGGCGGTGCTTCCGAGGGGTCACCCGGAAGCACCGCCCCTCGGGCCGTCAGAAGCCGAGTTCGCCGGTGGAGCCCCTGCGCAGGGGCTCCACCGCCCTCTCGTCGGCGACGACCACCCCGGTGAAATCGGCGGGCCGGAAGAACCGGCGGGCCGCCTCGCCGACCTGGTCGCGGGAGACGCCCTCCAGCAGCGGCCCCCAGTTGTGCAACCAGTCGGCGCCGACCCCGACATGCAGCAGGTTCGCCAGCCCGGTCGCCAGGGCTCCCGGTGCCGACATCGCCGTCGCGGTGGAACCGGCCGCGTAACGCCGGGCGGCGTCGATCTCCCGCGCCGAGGGCGGTTCGGCGGCCATGCGCTCCAGTTCTTCCCTGATCACCGCGAGAGCCGCGACGGTGTGCTCGGCGGCGGTGTCGGCCTCGACCATCAGTGTCGACGCCCCCGGCACCGACTCCACACCCGAACCGAGCTGGTAGGCGTACCCCTTGTCCTCGCGCAGGCGCGCGACCAGCCGCGAGGCGAAGGACCCGCCGAAGACCAACTGGGCCAGGTGCAGGGCCGGGTAGCCCGGGTCCGACCGGGGCAGGGCGGGGGCGGCCAGCCGTATCACGCTCTGGACGGCCCCGGGCCGGTCCACGTGCTGCAGGGGCCCGCCCGGGAACCAGGGCGGCACCTCGGGCAGGTCGCCCTCGGGCCCGGACTCCCACGCCTCGAACAGCCCGGCGACCGAGGCCAGGGTCACCTCCGGCTCCAGGTCTCCGACCAGCACGAGCACCGCGCCCCGCGCGCCCAGATGCCGCGCGTGCAGTCGGGCCAGGTCGTCCCGCGTGCAGGCGGCGGCCTGTTCGGGCGCCGGCTGCCAGCGGGCGGCTCTCTCCTCGCCGTACCTGCGCCGCAGCAGCGCGTGCTGTGCGAGCGCCGCCGGCTGGTGGGTGGCCAGCCGTATGCGGCGTGCCAGCCGTTCGCGTTCGGGGGCGACGGCTTCCTCGGTGAGCCGGGGCCCGCCGAGGGCTTCGGCCAGCAGGGCGAGTACGGCGGGCAGGCCGTCGGCCATGGTGTGGCCGGTGACGGTGAACCTGCGGGCGTCCGCGGAGGCTTCCAGGGCGGCACCGTGTGCGGCCAGCGCCGCGTCGTGGTCGTCGGCGCTCCGCTGGGCGGTGCCGCGCAACAGGAGCTCGGCCAGCAGCTGGCATTGGGCCACCTCCCCCGGTGCCGTTGCGGTGTACGGGACGGTGAGCCGGATCTCCACCAGAGGGACGACGGAAGCCGAACACACCACGACCCGCAGCCCGTTGCCGAGGGTGAGGTCGGCATCGGGCAGCGGCAGCCGCCCCTGTGCGCCGCTCGCCTCCGGCCGGCTGCCGTAGCCGGGGGGTTTCTTCGCCGCACCACCGGTCATGTCGTCGTCTCCCGTGCGATGTCCCGCGGCACGGCGCGGCGTCCTGGCACGAAGCGCACGACCGCCCGGTGGGAGGACCTGAGCCGGGCGGCTGCCCTGCTCACCTGTTCGCCGGTGACGCCGGCGCGTACGAGCTCGGGCAGCGCATGCGTCAGCTCCGCCTCGCCGAAGAGCGTCTCGCGCAGGCCGAGCAGCTGTGCCCGGGTGCCCGGATCACCGAGTTCGCGCATCGCCGCGGCGGCCCAGCGGGCGGTCGTGGCACGCAACGGCCCGGCGGCCACCTCGTGCGTCGCCAACGCCTCCAGCGCTCCGTCGAGCGCGTCGAGGACGTCCTCGGCACCCCGCTCGTGCTCGTGCACGGCGAACAGCGTCAGCAGATCCGGCCCCACCGTGTCCCACGGCAGCCCGAAGAGACCGCAGCCCACCGAGAGGCTCGACGCCCCCGCGGCCGCGGTCGGTCCCCGGCGCAGCAGGGCGTGCCGGCCCTGTCCGAGCAGCGCCGCCAGGACGAGGTGCGCGAGGTAGTCGGCGCGCTCGGTGACCGGGTCCGGCATCCGGTAGCCCACCGCGACGGCGGGTGAACCGGCGTGCGGGTCCTCGACCGTCAGCCGCCGCTCCTCTGCCGGCATCGGCTCGTGTGAATCGGACGACCGCACCGTCGAACGCGCCGGCAGGTCGTCGAAGTGCCGGCGCACGAGACCCTCCGCCATTCGGCGGTCGAAGGCGCCGGTGACGGTCACCACGGCATTTCCAGGGCCGTAATGGTCGGCGAAGAACCTTTCGCACAACGCAGTGTCGAAGGCGGCGAGGTCGGCGGTTTCGCCGTACCCGTCCCTGACGTTCTCCGAGCGCCGGTGCAGGGTCCGCGGAAGTGCCCAGGGATGAGTTCCGTAAGGGCGATTGCGGACCATGAGCCGGATCTCCTCGTCGATCACCGCGATCTGTGTGCGGAGGTTTCGCGCGGAAATGCAGGGCGAGCGCATTCGGTCCGCTTCGAGCGCGAGCAGCATTTCCAGTGCGGAGGTGGGCGCGGCGGCGTAGTACACCGTCACGTCCTGGCGGGTCCGGGCGTCGCCGAAGCCGCCGGCGCGCTGCACCCGCGGCAGATAGCCCTCGGGCCCGGCCTCTCTGCCCCCTCGGAACATGAGGTGCTCGAAGAGATGCGCCAGGCCGGTACGCCCCTCGGGTTCCGTGCGGAAACCAACGCCGTAGTGCACGGCGACGCCGATCGAAGCACCCACGGGATTCGGTGCCAGCAACACCCTGAGGCCATTGTCCAATACCAGGCGATGCAGCTGATCTCGGCTCATCCCGGCGAGCATAGGACCGAGTCGAGTACCCGCTCAACAGAGGACGTTGACCGATTGCGGACAGTGTCCGCATGCGGTCAACTCCGTTGCCATCGCGGCACTGTTCGAGGAATGGTTCTGCCACGGCCGGAGAACGCGGTTGTCGAAATCGCCGATCCGGTCACCATGAGAATCCGAGTAAACGGGAGTCAGCATGAACACCCAGTCCCTCATCAGCGGTTACTCCGCCTACGCCGCCGCCGACGAGATCGTCCCCGCCGTGGAGGCCCCGGCCGCCACCATCACGATCACCACCTCGTCGCAGGCGTGCATCTCCGCCGCGTCCGCCGTCTCGGCCGTCTCGGTCGACAACACCTTCGACCACTCCTGCTGAACCGCGTGACCCGCTGAGAACAAGGGGCGGGTGCCCACCGCCGCAATCGGTGGGCACCCGCCCTGTGGCACGAGAACCTCATTCCCGCTCAGCGCCGGGCCGAATCACTCGTCCTCGTCCTCGTCGGTGTCCTCGACACCCACGCCGGACATCCCCAGGACGATGGAGGGCACGGCGGACGCGGTCAGCATGAGGGTCGTCAGCAGCGCGGGGATCCGCTCGATCACGTCGGGCTGGTTCTGGAAGACGACCATGACCATCACGACGAGCATCCCGGCGCCGACCGCGCACTGGTAGCCGATGAAGGAAACCCGGTCACGCAGCCCGCGTTCACGTTCGTCCAGTCCTGCCTGGGGCCGCTCGGCCACACCGCGGGTCATCGAACGCAGCACGCCCCACAGCAGCAGCCAGAGCACGAAGGCCACGAGCCACCACGAGTCGGAGAACGCGTTGCCGTCCGAGATGAGCGACAGCACCACCATGGACGCGCTCAGCACACAGAGGGAGAGCGCCACAGGGCGCATGGGACTGCGCGTCAGATCCGTCGTCCCGTCGGCACCTTGGCGGCTCACGAGCGGTCCTCCTTGTTGTACAGCTGGGCGGAGAGGGGGGCGAAGGGCTTGCGGTTGAAGATCGCTTCCACCGGAAGCTCGAACACATCGCTGAGCCGGAACGCCAGGTCGAGACTCGGGAAGTAGTCACCCCGCTCGATGGCGCCGATGGTCTGCGGGTGCACCTCCACCAGCTTGGCCAGCGCGACGCGACTGAGGCCTCGCTCCGCGCGGAGCACTCTCAGCTGGTTGTAGATCTGCATTCCCTCGCGATGACTCACTGGGCTCATGGAAAAAACGTAGTAGAAACACAACAGTTCGTCAAGGAACAACAACAGCTCCGGCAGATGTCAGAGCACCAGCGACAAAGGAAGGTGTCCCGCCGTGACCGCCGACAACGTGCTCCCGAGCGTGCTCGTGCCGAACATGCCGGAGACCCCGGACTCCCTGCGACCCCACGCCGAGCTGGTTCGCGACACCGGAGCGCGCCGGCTGTGGACAGGCCAGTCGCTCAAAGTGGAGGCCCACCAGGCGTTCGCCCACCTCGCCGGTGCCGGGACACGCGTCCCCGTGGGCCTCAGCGTGACCCTGATGCCGCTGCGCCACCCCTACGAGGCCGCCCTCCAGGCCCGCTCGCTCGCCCTGCTGACCGGCCTGCCGGTGGTGGCCGGTTACGGCGTCGGCTCGACGGCGTTCGTCCGCAGCCTCAACGGACGCCCGTTCGCCAGCCCGCGCACGATGGCCGCGGACTACCTGCGCACGGTCCGGGCCCTGCTCGACGGGGAGATCGTCGACCACGCGGGCGACTACCACAGCCTGCAGGGCCGGTTGATCCCCATGGAGCATCCCCACGTGGAGGTCGGCGTGGGCGTGCTGCGCCCCAACATGGCGCGCACCGCGGGCGGCGTCGCCGACGTCGCCATCACCTGGATGACCCCGCCCGGGTATGTCGCCGAGACCCTGCTGCCCGCCCTGGAGGAAGGGGCCAAGGACAGTGACAGGGACACCCGCTGCCGAGTCGCGACCGTCGTCCATGTGGCGGTGGAGCGCGAAGGCCGGAACCCGCACGTGCTCGCGCACACCGCTGCCTCCGGGCACCTCACCATGGAGCACTACACGGACATGCTGCGCCGGGCCGGCGTTCCGGTCGATCCGGCGGATCCGGTGGCCGGTGCCGCCGCCCTGGTGGACAGTGGCACGTACCTGTACGGCTCGGCCGACCACATCGCCGCCGAACTGGAGAAGTACCGGAACGCCGGTGTGGACGAGGTGATCCTCAACTGCGCCGGAGTGCTGTTCACCGAGGGCCAGTCGGCGGCGTTGCGGGACACCCGGGAGATCATCGAGGCGGTCGGGCGGCGCACCAGTGACTGAGCCGGTCGATGCCGCGCCCCCAGCCCCGGCGGCGCCCCGGGACACGGGACGGCCCTCCGGAACGGAGCCCGTCACCGTACGCGAGTACGGAACCCGCTATCTGCGGATCACCGTGCGCCACCACGGGGACGCGGAGTTCAGCTGGCTGCGCGCCCCGGGACCGGCCCACACCGCTCCGCAGCGCCTTCCGCCGGCGGAGGCCGCCGCGGCACTGCGCCGCGTCGACACAGCCGTCGCTGCGGCCGCCGCCGGGGCCCGCGGTACCGCCGGGGCAGCGCGCGGTGTCCGGCTCGCCCTCGGCGAACCGGCCGCCGGCTCCGCGCGGGGCGGGGCGACCCTGCGTTCGGGGGTGCTCTACCGCGTGCCCGGCGCCTTCTCGGTGGCACGGCTGCTGCCCTCCGGCGACGACACCGCCTTCCGGCTCTCGGTCGACGCCCTGGCCGGTCTGGGCAGGACTCTGCGACGGCTGCACCAGGAGCCGTGGGACGTCCCGGAGCGGCCGCCCCACCACGGGGTGCGACGGCTCATGGCCTGGCTCTGCGGAGAGGAGGACGCTCCCGGTACGGCCCGGCTGCGCACTTCGGCCCGTACCCGGCTCGGTCCCTCACTGTGGGCCCGGCTGACGGACTGGTCCCGGGCCGCCGACGAGCCACCCGCAAGCGGCCCGGTCCTGCTGCACGGAGCGCCCAGCACCGGCTGGCTGGTCCCCTCCGCCGCCGGTGGCCACACCGTCCTGCTCACCGGCGAGGAGGTCACCGGGGGCGACCCCGCCCTCGATCTCGGCTGGACCCTCGGCGAGTTGCACGAACTGCGCGCCGCCGCCGCCCGTGGCCTCGGCGCCGCGGGCAAGGGCCCGCGGGTCGACTACCCGGCCGCGGCCCACGCCCTGCTCCGCGGCTACACCGGCGGCGACGGCGCCGCCCCTGTCCCGCCGGGCACCGCACGCGCGGCCACTCTCCGTCTGGCCGTCCACATGCGGGACTTCGCGTCGTTCGTCGGCTGGCACGAAGACCTGCGCCACTACTGCGACCTGCTGGCGGAGGCACTCAGCGAGGACGGCACCCCTTGTCTTCACTGGCCCGGGCCGCGGCCGTCCGCCGAGGGGGCCCGTACGGAGACGTCCCCGGGACATCCGGCACATCAGAAGGGATCGGACCCATGTCACACACGATGAAATCTCTGGCCGGCGCCGCGCTGCTCGCCCTGGCGCTCTCCGCCCACGGCACGACCGCCCACGCGGCCGAGGGGTGGTCCCTCTCCCACGCGACGGCCGGTGCGTCGGGAACGACCCGGTCCGTGGACTCGGGAGGCCTCTGGCCGGACACCGCCGTCGAGGGAGAGCTCCGCAACACCGGCTCCGGGTGCTACACGCTCTGGATCCAGTGGACGGTGGACCTGACCGTGGGACCGCCGTTCAAGATGGGCACGCAGTGCGGCGCGGGTTCCGTGCCGGTCCGCTTCCAGAAGCCGGGCGGCCTGGGGACGACCTGGCTGAAGATCTGCCGCGACACGCAGCACACGGACTGCAGCCCCATCCAGTACCTCTGACGGTACGGGCCGCCGACGGTCCGGAGCCGCGCAGGCCCCTCCCCGGTCCAGGGCCTGTCGTTTGGATCACGGCGCAGGGCATCGGCAGCGCCTGTCAACGCCGGTGAGCGGGGCCTGGTGCGTGCATCTGCAAGGCGGAGGAGGGAGTCGACGCGGAGCGTCGGCGAGTGACGACAACGCGGCAGATGTGCGTGCCAGGCCCCGCGTCTGCGGCGTGATCCAAACGACAGGCCCTACGGGGAGGGGCCTGCGGCTGCCGGCTCTCCACGGACCGCCGTGGTCAGGTGCCGGTGACGATCGTCGTCGTCGCCGTCACGGCGACGATCACCGCCAGCGCCTCCTCGGCCGCCCGCACGACATGCCGCACGGCCGTCGCGGACCACTGGCCCTCGGAGAGCGCCTTCATCGCCGCCCCGACCTCACGCATGTCGGCGTCCGGGAAGGCCAGACGGTGCAGCTTCGCCCCGTGCAGCAGGGCCACCAGGGACGCCGTGCGCTCGTCCGGTGCCCCTCCCCGGAGGACGACCTCGTCGAGCCGCTGCCGCAGCGCCGCCTCCGCCGAACCGTCCGCCTCGGGATAGCGGCGGACGGGGAAGAGACCGAGCACCTTCTTCTTCTCCTCCCGGACCAGACCCTTCTCGATCAGGCCCCGGTTCGCCCACGCCACCGCGTCCGTCTTCAGCCGGGTGATCCAGTCCCTGGTCCTGCCCGGCTTGTCCCGGCCGGCGATGTCGGCGAGTGCCGCGTCCAGGGCGGGATCCCCCAGCGGCGTGGCGTCGACGACGGTCACCCTGTCGTCGGTCACGTCGATCCGGCCGGCCAGCGCCAGCTCCACCAGCAGGGCGGCGGATATCGCCGGCGCCACCTTCGCCGACTCCTTCGCCGCGCCGGACTCGTCGTCCAGGGAGAGGAGCAGGAGCTGCTCGCCCAGCGTCGTGGGGGTTTCCGTGGGGGGGTGCGTCGGTGTGTGCATGTCCACAGTCTCCATGGGCGGGCGCTCGCCCATGGAGGAGTGGCCGATACCGGTCAGTGGTTGCGCGGGAAGCCCAGGTCCACGCCCGCCGGGGCGTCGGCCGGGTCCGGCCAGCGGGTGGTGACGACCTTGCCGCGGGTGTAGAAGTGCGTGCCGTCGTTGCCGTAGATGTGGTGGTCGCCGAAGAGCGAGTCCTTCCAGCCGCCGAAGGAGTGGTAGCCGACGGGGACCGGGATCGGGACGTTCACGCCGACCATGCCCGCCTCGACCTCCAGCTGGAAGCGGCGGGCCGCGCCGCCGTCCCGGGTGAAGATCGCGGTGCCGTTGCCGAACGGGGAGGCGTTGATCAGGTCCAGCGCCTCCTCGTAGGTCTCGGTACGCAGCACCGTCAGCACCGGGCCGAAGATCTCGTCCTGGTAGGCCTTGGCGGACGTGGGCACCTTGTCGAGCAGCGAGATGCCGATCCAGTGGCCGTCCTCGAAGCCGTCCACGGTGAAGCCCGTGCCGTCCAGGACGACCTCGCAGCCCTCGGCCGCGGCGCCCTGGACGTAGGAGGCGACCTTGTCGCGGTGGACCTTGGTGATCAGCGGGCCCATCTCGGAGGCCGGGTCGTTGCCCGGTCCGATCTTGATCTTCTCGGCGCGCTCGCGGATCTTCTCCACCAGTTCGTCACCGATCGAGCCGACGGCGACGACCGCGGAGATGGCCATGCAGCGCTCACCGGCGGAACCGTAGGCGGCCGAGACGGCGGCGTCGGCGGCCGCGTCGAGGTCGGCGTCCGGCAGCACCAGCATGTGGTTCTTGGCGCCGCCGAGGGCCTGGACGCGCTTGCCGTTGGCGGAGGCCGTGGTGTGGATGTAGCGGGCGATCGGAGTGGAGCCGACGAACGACACCGCCTTGACGTCCGGGTGCTCCAGGAGGCGGTCGACGGCGACCTTGTCACCGTGGACCACGTTGAAGACGCCGTCGGGCAGACCGGCCTCCGCGAGCAGCTCGGCGATCTTGATCGAGGCCGACGGGTCCTTCTCGGACGGCTTCAGCACGAAGGTGTTGCCGCACGCGATGGCGAGGGGGAACATCCACATCGGCACCATCGCCGGGAAGTTGAACGGGGTGATGCCCGCGACGACACCCAGCGGCTGGCGGATCGAGGACACGTCGACGCGGCTGGCGACCTGCGTGGACAGCTCGCCCTTCAGCTGCACGCTGATGCCGCAGGCCAGGTCGACGATCTCCAGGCCGCGCGCCACCTCGCCGAGCGCGTCGGAGTGGACCTTGCCGTGCTCGGCGGTGATCAGCTCGGCGATCGCGTCCCGGTTGGCGTCCAGCAGGGCGCGGAACGTGAACAGGATCGAGGTGCGCTGGGCCAGCGAGGACTGGCCCCAGGTCAGGTAGGCCTCCTTGGCTGCGGCGACCGCCGCGTCCACCTCGTCGACCGAGGCGAACGCGACCTTCGTCGTCACCTCGCCGGTCGCCGGATCCGTCACCGGCCCGTGCGTGCCCGAGGCGCCTTCGACGGTCTTGCCGCCGATCCAGTGGTTGACGATCTTCGTCATGGCCGGGAACTCCTTCACAGATGGCGGCGTCGGGTGGAGACGTGCCGTTCGTACAGCTCACGTGCCTTGACCGCGGACGGCCGTGTCGCGGTCTGGGCCACAGGTACATCCCACCAGGCCTGCGCGGGAGGCGCGCCCGACACTGTGTCTGCCGTTTGGGTCTCGACGTAGACACATGTGGGAGTGTCGGCCGCCCGGGCCTCGGCGAGGGCCTCGCGCAGGTCGCGGACGGTCTTCGCGCGCAGGACGCGCATGCCGAGGCTGGCCGCGTTGGCGGCGAGGTCGACGGGCAGCGGCGCCCCGGTGTACGAGCCGTCCTCGGCCTGGAAGCGGTAGGCGGTGCCGAACCGCTCGCCGCCGACCGACTCGGACAGGCCGCCGATGGAGGCGTAGCCGTGGTTCTGGATGATCAGGACCTTGATCGCGACGCCCTCCTGCACGGCCGTCACGATCTCCGTCGGCATCATCAGGTAGGTGCCGTCGCCGACCAGCGCCCACACGGGCCGGTCGGGGGCGGCCATCTTGACGCCGATGGCGGCCGGTATCTCGTAGCCCATGCAGGAGTAGCCGTACTCCAGGTGGTACTGGTCGTGCGACCGGGTCCGCCACAGTTTGTGCAGGTCGCCGGGGAGGGAGCCGGCGGCGTTGATCAGGATGTCCGAGGCGTCGGCGATCTCGTCCAGGGCGCCGAGGACCTGGGGCTGGGTCGGCCGGGTGTCGGGTTCGTCCACCTCGTAGCAGGCGTCGACGCGCTGCTCCCAGCGCTCCTTGTCCTCGGTGTACTCGGTGGCGTACGGGCCGGCGACCCGGTACGCGTGCAGCCGGAGGGCGTCGGTGAGCTCCTGCAGGCCGCTGCGGGCGTCCGCGACCAACGGCTGTCCGGCGAGCTTGTGACCGTCGAAGGGCGCGATGTTGAGGTTGAGGAAGCGGACGTCCGGGTTGCCGAACAGCGTGCCGGAGGCGGTGGTGAAGTCGGTGTAGCGGGTGCCGACGCCGATCACCAGGTCGGCGGTGCGGGCGAGTTCGTCCGCGGTGGCGGTGCCGGTGTGGCCGACGCCGCCGACGTCCTGGGGGTGGTCGTGACGCAGGGAGCCCTTGCCCGCCTGGGTGGAGGCGACCGGGATGCCGGTCGTCCCGGCGAACTCGGCGAGGGCCTCCTCGGCGCGGCTGTGGTGGACGCCGCCGCCCGCGATGACCAGGGGCCTCTTCGCCGAGCGGATGATCCCCACCGCCTCGGCCAGTTCCGTCGGGTCGGCGCCGGGACGCCGTACCGTCCACACGCGCTCGGCGAAGAACTCCTCCGGCCAGTCGTACGCCTCGGCCTGGACGTCCTGGGGCAGGGCGAGGGTGACGGCGCCGGTCTCCACGGGGTCGGTGAGCACGCGCATCGCGTTCAGCGCGGACGGGATCAGGGCCTCGGGCCGGGTGATCCGGTCGAAGTACCGGGAGACCGGGCGCAGGCAGTCGTTGACCGACACGTCGCCCGCGTACGGCACTTCGAGCTGCTGCAGGACCGGGTCGGCGGGGCGGGTCGCGAAGACGTCGCCGGGCAGGAGCAGCACCGGCAGGTGGTTGATGGTCGCGAGGGCCGCGCCGGTGACGAGGTTGGTGGCGCCCGGGCCGATGGACGTCGTCACCGCGTGCGTGGACAGGCGGCCGGACTGGCGGGCGTAGCCGACCGCCGCGTGCACCATGGCCTGTTCGTTGCGGCCCTGGTGGTACGGCATCTCCCCGGCGTGTTCGAGGAGGGCCTGGCCGATTCCGGCGACGTTGCCGTGGCCGAAGATGCCCCAGGTGGCGCCGATGAGCCGCTGCCGGACGCCGTCGCGTTCGGTGTACTGGGCCGCCAGGAAGCGCACGAGCGCCTGTGCGACGGTCAGTCTCGTCGTCGAGGTCATCGGTGTCCCTCCCTCTGGGTGGTCACGGATACGCGACGCCCGTATCGGGCGTCCAGCGGGCGAGGCCGCGTGCGCCTCGCCGTCGGGACCTCCGGCGCGGGGCCGTAGCGGGCGGGGAGTTGTCGCTCGCTCTTCGCTCCTGCCAAAGCAAAGCGGCTTCCCGCGCCGGAGGCGATCTGGACCCGGGACCTGCCCGGGAGGGGGAACGCTCGGTCTTCTGTGCTGTCGCCCGTGGTGGCGGTGGGGGTGGTCATGACGCGGCCCTCACAGCAATCCGACGGCGGTGTCCACGGCGGCGGCCACATCGCCGTCCGCCGGATACAGCAGCGAGCGGCCGACCACCAGGCCGCGCACGGTGGGCAGTCGCAGGGCGCCGCGCCATTTCTCGTACGCCCCGGCCTGCTCCTCGGCGGAGCCTCCGACCTCCCCGCCGAGCAGCACGGCGGGCAGGGTGGAGGTCGCCATGACCTCGGCCATGTCGTCGGGGTTCTCGGTGACCGGCACCTTCAGCCAGGTGTAGGCGGACGTGCCGCCCAGGCCCGAGGCGATGGCGATCGACTTGGTGACGGCCTCGGCGGAGAGGTCGTTCACGACCTTGCCCGCGGGGGTGCGGTGGCTGAGGAACGGCTCGACGAAGACGGGGAGCCGGCGCGCGGCCATGGCGTCGATCGCTCGGGCGGTGGACTCCATCGTGGTGAGGGAGCCCGGGTCGTCGTAGTCGATGCGCAGGAGCAGTTTGCCCGCGTCGAAGCCGAGGCGCTCGATGTCCTCGGGGCGGTGGCCGGTGAAGCGGTCGTCGAGCTCGAAGCGCGCGCCCTGGAGGCCGCCGCGGTTCATCGAGCCGAGGACGACCTTGCCGTCGAGGGCGCCGAGCAGGAGCAGGTCGTCGAGGATGTCGGCGGTGGCGAGGACACCGTCGACGCCCGGGCGGGACAGGGCCAGGCAGAGGCGGTCGAGGAGGTCGGCGCGGTTGGCCATGGCCATGCTGCGGCCGCCGGCACCGAGGGCGCCGCGGGCCGGGTGGTCGGCCGCGACGATCATCAGGCGGCCGCTCGTGTTCAGCAGCGGCCGGCGGGTGCGGCGGGCGGCGGCCTCCGCGATCGCCTCCGGGCGGTTGCTGCGCAGGGTGACGAGTTCGGAGATGTCGACGGTCACCGGACGGCCCCCGCGGTGACGGCCGCCTCGATCTCGTCCTGGGTGGGCATGGCGGAGGAGCACTCCAGGCGGGAGGCGACGATGGCCCCGGCGGCGTTGGCGTGCCGCATGGTCTTCTCCAGGTCCCAGCCGGCCAGCAGGCCGTGGACGAGACAGCCGCCGAAGGCGTCGCCGGCGCCGAGGCCGTTGAGGACGTTCACCGGCAGCGGCGGGACCTCGGCGCTCTCCCCCTCGCGGTGCACGGCGAGGACGCCCTTGGGGCCCTGCTTGACGACGGCGAGTTCGACGCCCGCGTCGAGCAGCGCACGGGCGGCGGCGTGGGGTTCGCGCACGCCCGTGGCGACCTCCACCTCGTCGAGGTTGCCGACGGCGACGGTGGTGTGCCGCAGGGCCTCGGCGTAGAAGGGGCGGGCCGCGTCGGGGTCGGTCCAGAACATCGGGCGCCAGTCGAGGTCGAAGACCGTCGTGCCGGACTTGGCGCGGTGGGCGAGGGCCGCGAGGGTCGCCGTGCGGCTGGGCTCCTCGCTCAGGCCCGTGCCGGTCACCCAGAAGACCCGGGCGTCACGGACGGCGTCGAGGTCGAGCTCGTGGGCGTCGATCTCCAGGTCGGGGGCCTTGGGGCGGCGGTAGAAGTACAGCGGGAAGTCGTCCGGCGGGAAGACCTCGCAGAAGGTGACCGGGGTGGGCAGGCCGGGGACCGGGGTGACCCAGCGGTCGTCCACGCCGAAGTCCTTCAGGGCCTGGTGGAGATAGGTGCCGAAGGGGTCGTCGCCGGTGCGGGTGATCACCGCGGTCCGGCGTCCCAGACGGGCCGCCGCGACCGCGACGTTGCTCGCCGAACCGCCGAGGAACTTGCCGAAGGACGTGACCTGCGGCAGCGGGACGCCGGTCTGCAGCGGATACAGATCCACTCCGATCCGCCCCATGGTGATCAGGTCGTAGGTCATCGGGTGTCCCCCAGGTGCTCGGCTCTCCCCGGCTTTGTAGCCCCCTGGCGACGCCCTGTCAATGTTTTGTCCGGACATTCGGACCAGATCATGACAGCGCTTTCCGCCCGACCTGGTCCGCGCCCTCCTCGTCCGGCTGCCGTCTCCCTTCCGGCGGGCCCCCTCCGGGTCTTCGGCTCTACGTGTCGGTCCGCCTCTCCAAGCGGCTGCCGCGCGGCACGGTGACGGACATGATGTCGCTGGGGGTGTCCAGCGCGATGCGGTGCCAGCGCCCGCGGGGCACGACGACCGCCGTGCCCGGCGTCAGCCTGGTCTGCGCCTCGGGCTCCCCGGGCCGCTCGGGGCGGAGGATGAGGCGTATCCCGCCGGTGAGGCAGGAGACGACCTCGTCGGCGGCGGTGTGAATCTCCCAGTGATCGGCGTGCACGTCGTCGTCGGTCTCCACGTGGAAGGTCATCAGCTGCCAGCTGTCCTGTCAGGGGTCGAACGCGGGCTCTTCGGCACGCACCTCACCGCCTTCGCCGAGACGGATGAACGAAGTGAAGAGGCCGATCGGGGTGAGCTCGGTCATGGCGGGTGCCCTTTCCGTTGCCGAGGGGTCGGGGGGTCAGTCGATGAGCGCGCGGCGCAGGGCGGAGCCGAGTTCCGTGATCTGCCGCTGCGAGACGTCGGCCGAGAGGATCGCCTGCGAGCCGTGGAAGGTACCCGGCCACTGATGCAGTTCCACCGACACGCCGGCCTGGAGCAGGCGCAGCGCGTACGCGATGTCCTCGTCGCGGTTCGGGCAGAGCTCAGCGGTGGCCACATAGGCGGGCGGCAGGCCGCTCAGATCGGTGGCGCGCGCCGGGGCGGCGTACGGCGTGGCGGGTGTCGAGCCCAGGTAGTGCCGCCAGGCCGCGGCGACCTTGTCGCTGTTCATCCAGGGTGTGTCGGTGAAGTTGCGCCGCGACCACGTCTGCGGCCGGTCGTCGAGCCCGGGCTGGTTGAGCAGCTGGAAACGGATCCGTGGCCCTCGCTCGTCACGAGCCCGCAGCGCCAGCCCGGCCGCGAGGCCGCCCCCGGCGCTGTGCCCGCCGACCGCGATCCGTTCCGGATCGAAGCCGAGTTCGGCAGCCCGCCCGGCGGCCCAGGTCAGCACGGCGTACGCGTCGTCCAGGGCGGCCGGAAAGCGGTGCTCGGGCGCCAGGCGGTAGCCGACCGAGATCACCACCACACCGGAGCTGTCGGCCAGCCGCGCGGCCCAGGGGTGCTCGGTGTCCACGTCTCCCATCACGAATCCGCCACCGTGCAGCCAGATGACGGCGCCGTGCGCCCGGTGCGGGCGGTAGACACGCACCGGCACCGCCGGATCGCCGGGCACCTGGTGGTCTTCGACCTCCATGCCGGAGGTGTCCGGTGCCGGTACGGCGGCGGCCAGTTCGGCGAAGCTCTTGCGCTCGACGACCGGGTCGGTGAGGTCGGCGCGGGGGAACAACGGGATGAATGCCTCGAGTTCAGGGTCCATGCCGCTCATCCTCACGGCGGGCCCCGCCTCGGGGCATCCGCCAACTGTCGGCCATTCGGGTCCCGTTGGGCACCGATCGGCGCCTATCCTCGCTCCATGGAGGCACTGGCCGTACGGCTGTCGCAGTTGGACACGCACGTCGAAGGTGCCATTCGCGTCGTCATGTTCTACGACACCCTGATGCGCCGGCGGGTGGATCTCCCGGCACTCGCCCGGGCCTCGGCGGGACTGGCACAGTGCACGGCCGGGATCCGGCTGCACGGCACCGGGCGGGCGATCCGCATGGCGCCCGACGGCAGGGAGGCGCCCGCGCCGGGCCCCCTGCCCTCGCCCGGCACGACGCCGATCACCCTCGATGACGAGGAGATCGGTGAGGTGTGGCTGGAACGGCCCGGGACGCCCCTGCCGCTGGACGACGTCCTGCTGGACCGGCTCGCCCTCGCCGCCGCCGCGGTCGTCGAGCGGTACGGTCCCGCCCGGACCACCATGGCCGATCCCGCCCTCGTCGAGCTGGCCGTCAGCTCCGAGACCGACGAGGCGGCCCGGGCCCGGGCGCTGCGGCTGCTGGGCTTCGCGGCCGGACTGCCCGTCCGCGTCGTCGCCGTACGGTCGCAACTCCCGCTCGACCGGATCGGTGTCCTGCTCTGCCCGGCTCGCCCGGTCAAGGCCGCGCCGGTCGGAGACGTGGGTGTCATCCTGGCCACGACCGTGGACCGGAGCCGGTTCCCCGACGGGGTGCGCGCGGGCATAGGCGCCGCCGAGCGCCCCGACCGGTCCTGGCAGCAGGCCCGCATCGCTCTGCGCTTCACCGGCTCGCGCCGGCCGGTCGTCGATCACGACAGTCTCGGGGCGCTGGCCCTGCTCGCCCAGGTTCCGCCGGACGTCATGCGGAACAACCCCGACGTGGCCATGATCGCCCGACTGGCCGCTTCCGGAGATGACGTGGAGACTCTGGACGCCTACTGTGCGACCGGCTCCCTGCGCCGGGCCGCCGACCTGCTGCACCTGCACCACAGCAGCGTCGCCCGGCGCCTCGAACAGATCGGCAAGGTCCTGGGGTTCGAACTCACCGGGCCCAGCGGCCTGGTGCGGGCCGGTCTCGCCCTCATGGCCTGGAGGCTGCTGGACGACTGAGGCCCTGCCCGGGCGCCGCGTCAAGGCGCCCCGCCGCCGCACGGGCCCGCGTCTTTGCCCCGGCTGTGTCACAAACACCCTGCCCCCGTCACACATGTCCCCTGTACGCGGGTCTTCCGTCACACCCGGCGCACAGGCCCTGCCGGGTCCCGCCGGGCGTCGTTGACCGGACACAGGCTTGTTGATCGCCAGCGCAGCGCCCGGCTCCCCCGGACGGCCGTCCACGGCCGCCGCCGTGGTGCGCGCGGGGAGGTGCACCTCATGACCGACCGAAGACTGTGGTCCTACAAGGAGATCGCGGCGCACATCCGGGTGCAGCCGGACACCGTGCGGTCCTATCGAAAACACGGGCTGCTGCCCCCACCGGACCATGTCGAGGGCGGCAAGCCCTACTGGTACGCCGACACCGTCCGGGCCTGGGTCGCCTCCCGGCCCGGCAACCGCGGCCGAAGAACCGACTGACCCGGTCCCCCTGCCTCGTGCCCCGTCTCAGGGTGGGGCACGGCCCTCCGGCGGCGCGTCAGCTCCACGGCTCGATGACCGTCGCCCCCGCGCCCGGCGCCGTCCCCATCGCCGACAGCGCGGACGGAACCTCCTCCAGCCCGATCGTCGACGTCACCAGCAGGTCGGGGCGCAGCACGCCGCTGCGGACCAGCTCCAGCATCGGCGGGTAGCTGTGCGCGGCCATGCCGTGGCTGCCGAGGAGTTCGAGCTCCAGGGCGATCGCGCGGGCCAACGGCACGGGCGTCGTGCCGTCCGGCGAGGGCAGCAGGCCGACCTGGACGTGCCGGCCGCGTCGGCGCAGGCCGTTCACGGAGGCGGCGCAGGTGCCGGGTGAGCCGAGGGCGTCGAGGGAGAGGTGGGCGCCGCCGCCGGTGAGGTCCCGGACGGCCGCCGCGGTGTCCGGCACGGACGTGGCGTCCAGGCACTGGGCGGCCCCGAACGTCCGTGCCAGCTCCAGCGCCCGGGCCGACACGTCGACGGCCACCACCCGCGCGCCCGACGCCGCCGCGATCATCACCGCCGAGAGCCCGACCCCGCCGCATCCGTGCACCGCCACCGACTCCCCGGCCGCGACCCGGCCCTGCTGCACCACCGCCCGGTACGCCGTGGCGAACCGGCAGCCCAGCGAGGCCGCCGTCGCGAAGGACAGCTCCCCGGGCAGCGCCACGAGGTTCACATCGGCGTGGTCCAGGGCCACGTACTGGGCGAAGGATCCCCAGTGGGTGAAGCCGGGCTGGGTCTGGCGCTCGCACACCTGGTGGTCGCCCGCAGCGCAGGACGGGCAGGTGCCGCAGGCGCAGATGAACGGCACGGTGACCCGGTCGCCGGGCCGCCATCCGGTCACCCGGTCGCCCACCGCCTCGACGACTCCGGCCAGTTCGTGCCCGGGCACGTGCGGCAGGGCGATGTCCGGGTCGTGGCCCTGCCAGCCGTGCCAGTCGCTGCGGCACAGGCCGGTGGCCTCGACGCGTACGACGACCCCGTGCTCCGCGGGCTCCGGGTCCGCGACCTCCCGTACGTCCGCCGTCTCCCCGTACCGCTCGAACACCACGGCCCGCATGGGACCCACCCGCCTTCCGTTCGTGTCCGGAACGCCGACCGCCCTCGCGCGCCGGTCGGTCACGTCCCGCCGGTCGGTCACGCGCCCCGGGCCGGTCGGTCGCGCCCGGTCGGTCGCGCCTCGGGGGAACGCTAACCCGGGGCCCCGACCTTGTCCCGGGCCGGTTCCGCCTCCTCCGCCGGTGCCGGCTCCTCCCCCTCTGTCAGGCCGAAGCGTGCGTGGAAGCGGCGCAGGGGGCCCGGGGCCCACCAGGTGGCGCTGCCCGTGAGGCGCATGACCGCGGGGACCAGGAGGCTGCGGACGATCATCGCGTCCATCAGGACCGCCAGGGCGATGCCCAGGCCGAGCATCTTGGTGTTGGTCACCCGGGAGGTGCCTATCGCGACCATCACCACCGCCAGGATGACCGCCGCCGCCGAGATCAGCCCGCCGGTGTGCTGGAGGCCGTGGCGGACGGCCCGGTCGTGGTCGCCGGTGTGGTCGTACTCCTCCTTGATGCGGGAGAGCAGGAACACCCCGTAGTCCATGGACAGGCCGAAGGCCACGCAGAACATCAGGACCGGCAGGGTCGTCTCGACGGATCCGGGGCTGGTGAAGCCGAGCAGGCCGGACAGGTGGCCGTCCTGGAAGACCCAGACGACCGCGCCGAACATGGCCGTCAGACTGAGCGCGTTCAGGACGACCGCCTGGACCGGAATCAGCACGCTGCCCGTGAGGAGGAAGACCAGGAGGAGGGTGACGACCGTGATGAAGACGGCGGCGAGCGGCAGGCGCTCCCCTATGGCGTCCTTGGAGTCGACCAGGACTGCGGCCGTGCCGGTCACCTCGGTGTCGAAGGGGGCCCGGAGCTCGCGCAGTTCACCGACGAGACGCTGCGCCGGATCGCCGACCGCCTCACCCTTCGGCAGGACCGTGAAGTACGCGGAGTCGCCCTTCACCAGCGGCCCGTCCACTCGCGCGGCATCGGGGAGCCGGGCGATCCGCTCCTTGTAGGCGCCGTACTGCGCCTCGGTGGCACGGCCCTCGGCCAGCACTTCGAGGCCGCCGCCGGGGCTGCCCGGGAAGCCTTCCCGGATGTGCTGCTGCACGACATGGGACTCGGAGGACGAGGGCAGCTGGCGGTCGTCGGCGGTGCCGAACTTCACGCCCAGGAAGGGCAGTCCGAGCAGGACGAGGACGGCCGTGGTGCCCAGCGCGAAGAACGGGGCGCGGCGCATGACGAGGGTCGCCGTGCGCGCCCAGGCCCTGCCTTCCTCCCCGGCCGGCTTCGGCCGCCGTCCCCGCCGGAACAAGCGGCGCAGATCCCAGGAGTCGACCCGGTGCCCGAGCAGCACCAGCGCGGCCGGGAGCAGGATCAGCGCGGCCGCCGCGGCCAGCAGGACGACGGCGATCCCGGCGTAGGCGAACGACCGCAGGAAGTACTGCGGGAAGACCAGCATCGCGGCCAGGGACACCGCGACCGTGAGGGCGGAGAAGAGCACGGTACGGCCTGCCGTGCGCAGGGTGGTGCCGATCGCCGTCACGGGTTCGGCGCCCGTCGACAGTTCCTCGCGGAAGCGGCGGACGATGAACAGGGCGTAGTCGATGGCGAGGCCGAGTCCGAGCGCGGTGGTGAGGTTGATCGCGAACACGGACACGTCGGTGAGTTCGGTGAGGCCGCGCAGGATGGCGTTGGTCCCGAGGATGGCGACGATGCCGATGCCGAGCGGCAGCAGGGCCGCGACGGCGCTGCCGAAGACCATCACCAGCAGGACGAGCGTCACCGGCAGGGCGATGAGCTCGGCCCGGGTCAGGTCCTCCTGGATGATCGTCTGCATCTCGTGCCGCACGGCGACCGGGCCGCCGACCGTGACCTCCGCCGGGCCGTGCACGCCGCGGTAGTGGGGCGCGATGCGCTCCAGGGTCTCGCCGGCGGTCTTCTCGTCGCCGGTGATGCGGGCGGCGATCAGTGCCTCGTGGCCGTCCTCCGAGCGCAGGGCCGCGGCGCCGGACTGCCAGTAGGAGCCGATGCCGGTGACGCCCCGTTCGCCCGCCAGCCGCTCGGTGAGCCGCTCGGCCTCGGCGGCGACGGCCGGGTCGTCGACCGAGGCGCCGCCCGCGTCGAGCAGGAGCAGGAAGTTGGGCTGGGAGCCGGGGAATTCGCGCTCCAGGGTCTTGGTCGCGTGGGTGGACTCGGCGGCCGGGTCCTCCCAGCCTCCGGCGCCGAGCCGGTCGGCGACGCCGCTGCCGGCCAGGACCGCGAGCGCGGTGAGCACGAGCGCCACCAGCAGAGACAGTCTGGGCCGGGCGGTGACGAAACGGGTCCAGCCCCCGACGCGCGGTGGTGTGTTGACTTCGGTCATCGTGCGGTGTCCCCTTCACCGTGACCCGTGCCCAGGCGCAGCCTGGCAGCACGGAGCTGCCATAGACTGGCAAACACGAGAGATCGCTCGCATTTCCGGATCCAGAATGCGAGTGACCGCTCGCGTTTGTCAATCGCGTGATGAGACCTGGGGATGCCGCGTGCCCGAAAAGCCCGAGAAAGCCGGAACCGAGACGACGGCGGCGACCACCGAAGACCGGCCGCGCCGCCGCCAGGCCCGCGGCGAACGCCGCATCACCCAGCTGCTCGAGGCCGCCGCCGCGGTCTTCTCCACGACGGGCTACACGGCCGCCAGCACCAACGCCATCGCCCGTGAGGCGGGCGTCTCGCCGGGCACGCTGTACCAGTTCTTCCCGAACAAGGAAGCGATCGCGATCGAGCTGGGCAGTCGGCTCATGCACGAGATGCGGCAGTCGTACGACGAGATCCTGACCCCGATCGACCCGGCGGCTACTCCGCTGGAGGAGGTGATCACCGGGGCGGTCGACCGGTTCATCGAGTTCAACGGCCGCCACCCGGCCTTCTTCGCACTGATGCACGGCCCCGACATCCCGGGGCGCATCGCCGAGGAGCACGACGCGCTGCACACCACACTGGTGGCCCGGGTCGAGGCGCTCCTCATTCCGTTCGTACCCGACGCGTCCACCCCGGCCGTCACCCGCACCGCCCGGATGTGCGTCGGCATCTACAAGGCCGGCCTGGAGCTGGTCCTGGCCCACGAGGGAGCGGAGCGGGAGGCGTACATCCAGGAGTTGAAGGACGCCCTTCTGCGGTACCTGCGACCGCTGGCGGGGGCATCGTGCGTTGATACCCCCTAGGGGTACAGTTGGTGGTGCGGATCCCCCAGCGGACCCCACAGCCCCACACGCCTCTGCGAGGAGTAACGACATGACCGTCCAGACCGACACCACGGGCCCCGTCACCACCGTCTTCAAGGTGAGCGGCATGAGCTGCGGACACTGCGAGGGCGCGGTCTCCGGCGAGATCTCCCAGATCTCCGGCGTGAGCTCGGTGACGGCCGTCGCCAAGACCGGCGAGGTCACCGTCGTCTCCGCGACCCCGATCGACGACGAGGCCGTGCGCGCCGCCGTCGACGAGGCCGGCTTCGAACTGGCCGGCCGCGCCTGAGCCACCCATATCGGCGGTCGCAGGTCCGGACCGCGTCGGCCCGCCCACCGGTCGGCAGGTCTGGGACCCGCCGGCCCTGGCACTCGTACCCGTGTACGGGCCGTACCCCGCCGCCCCGGTCCGTACGGCCCGTTCCGCTTGCGGGCACCCCGTCTCCAGGAGTGAGGACATGACCAGCACCACCGCCAAGGCGCCGACCGGCCGGGAGCCCGCGCTCGCCGAGGTCGAGCTGCTCATCGGCGGGATGACCTGCGCCTCCTGTGCGGCCCGCGTCGAGAAGAAGCTCAACCGCATGGACGGTGTCACGGCCACGGTCAACTACGCGACGGAAAAGGCACGGATCGCCTATGCCGAGGGCACCGAGGTCGCCGATCTGATCGCCACCGTGGTGAAGACCGGCTACACCGCCGAGGAGCCCGCGCCCCCCCGGGAGGAGAGCACCGACGCCGAGGAGGACCCCGAGCTCTCGGCCGTCCGGCGGCGCCTGACCGTCTCCGCCGCCCTCGCCCTGCCCGTCGTCCTGCCGGCCATGGTCCCGGCGCTGCAGTTCGACAACTGGCAGTGGCTCTCCCTCACGCTGGCCGCACCGGTCGTCGTCTGGGGCGGACTCCCCTTCCACCGGGCCGCCTGGACGAACGCCCGGCACGGCAACGCCACCATGGACACGCTGGTCTCCCTGGGCACCCTCGCCGCCTTCGCCTGGTCCCTGTGGGCGCTGTTTCTCGGCGACGCGGGCATGCCGGGCATGCGGCACCCGTTCGAGTTCACCGTCTCGCGCGGCGACGGCGCCTCCTCGATCTACCTGGAGGTCGCCTCAGGGGTCACCGCCTTCATCCTGCTGGGCCGCTATCTGGAGGCCCGCTCCAAGCGCCGCGCCGGAGCCGCGCTCAGGGCGCTGATGGACCTGGGCGCCAAGGACGTGGCCGTGCTGCGGGACGGGCGCGAGGTGCGGATCCCGGCGCAGCGGCTGGCCGTCGGCGACCGGTTCGTCGTACGGCCCGGGGAGAAGATCGCCACCGACGGCACGGTCGTCGAGGGCGCCTCCGCGGTCGACGCCTCGATGCTGACCGGCGAGTCCGTGCCGGTGGACGTGACGGCCGGGGACACGGTCACCGGTGCGACGGTCAACGCGGGCGGGCGGCTGGTCGTCGAGGCCACCCGGGTCGGCGCCGACACCCGGCTCGCGCGGATGGCGAAGCTGGTGGAGGACGCGCAAAGCGGCAAGGCCGAGGTGCAGCGGCTCGCCGACCGGGTCTCCGGGATCTTCGTGCCGGTGGTCCTGCTGATCGCCGTCGCCACGGCCGGGGCCTGGCTCGGGGTGACCGGGGACGGTGTCGCCGCGTTCACCGCGGCCGTGGCGGTCCTGATCATCGCCTGCCCGTGCGCGCTGGGCCTGGCCACGCCGACCGCGCTGATGGTGGGCACGGGGCGGGGCGCGCAGCTCGGCATCCTCATCAAGGGCCCCGAGGTCCTGGAGTCCACGCGCCGGGTGGACACCGTCGTCCTCGACAAGACCGGCACGGTCACCACCGGCCGGATGGTGCTCCAGGAGGTGCACGTCGCCGAGGGCACCGACGAGAAGGAGGCGCTGCGGCTCGCGGGCGCCGTCGAGCACGCCTCCGAGCACCCCGTCGCCCGTGCGATCGCGCGGGGCGCCGAGGAGAGCACCGGGCCGCTCCCGGACGTCGAAGGGTTCGAGAACGTGCCGGGGCGGGGCGCACGCGGGCGCGTGGAGGGCCGTGACGTCACCGTCGGGCGGCTCTTCGACGACGTCCCGCCGGAGCTGGCCCGCGCGCGGGACGAGGCCGAACGGGCCGGGCGTACGGCCGTCCTGGCCGGCTGGGACGGGGCGGCGCGGGCCGTGCTGGCCGTGGCGGACGCGGTGAAGGAGACCAGCGCCGAAGCCGTACGGGAGCTGCGCGCGCTGGGGCTCACTCCGGTCCTGCTGACCGGGGACAACCGGACGGTGGCCCAGGCGGTGGCCGCGGCCGTGGGGATCGAGCAGGTGGTGGCCGAGGTGCTGCCCGAGGACAAGGTCGACGCGGTACGGCGGCTGCAGGCCGAGGGCCGGGTCGTCGCCATGGTCGGCGACGGCGTCAACGACGCGGCCGCGCTCGCCGCCGCCGATCTGGGGCTGGCCCTGGGCACCGGCACGGACGCGGCGATCGAGGCGGGTGATCTGACGCTGGTCCGCGGCGATCTGCGCGTGGCCGCGGACGCGATCCGGCTGTCCCGCCGGACCCTGGCCACGATCAAGGGCAACCTGGTGTGGGCCTTCGGCTACAACGTGGCCGCGCTGCCGCTGGCCGCCGCGGGCCTGCTGAACCCGATGATCGCCGGGGCCGCGATGGCTTTCTCGTCGGTCTTCGTCGTCACGAACAGTCTGCGACTGCGGACATTTCGGTGAAGTCGCCCGAATTCCCCCCACGTTCAAGGCGAACGTGATTTGAGCCCCTCTGGAGTCCCGGCCCAGGCTCACATAAGCTCTTCACAAGGCTCGCGCATCTTCCTTACGCTTGGGCCTCGGACGGGATATCCGAGGCTCTTGCGCATCTAACGGACATATGCAAGAGACGCAGATCACAGTGATGTGAACGTAACCATCCGAGGGGTTCGAAGGTCTAAGTTGACGATGTCGGGCAGCGTCTTGGGGGGCGCCACCTGGCATCTGGGGATGTCTTGGGGGACTTCCTCAGGTGGGGGTACCTCCCTGCTCGAACGGAGTTGAGAGCTTGGGGGAGCGTTGCCGGGGCACGTACACCGGGAAGCTTTGAGCGGCCCTCCCGGGCGTGCGCTGTCCCGGCAGATCGCACCTCACAGAAGTACGGCGAGTTCTGCTCGTTTGGCTCAACAGCGATTCAGGCGCTGTCCTCACAGACGCCCGGCCGGATCCCGTGGGGGGAATCCGTACCGGGACTGGGAAGGCGCCCTGGTCGTCGGCCCGTGGGGGGACCGACGCCGGGGCGCCTTCTTCATTGCGTAAGAAATCCCGTGAAAGATCACGCGAAGGCCCCCGCATCCGGCAAGCGGATACGGGGGCCTGACGCGATGACCGCGCTCAGCGCTGCTCGACGGGGACGAAGTCGCGCTCGACCACGCCCGTGTAGATCTGGCGCGGGCGGCCGATGCGGGAGCCCGGCTCCTTGATCATCTCGTGCCACTGGGCGATCCAGCCCGGCAGCCGGCCGAGGGCGAACAGGACCGTGAACATCTCGGTCGGGAAGCCCATGGCCCGGTAGATCAGACCCGTGTAGAAGTCGACGTTCGGGTAGAGGCTGCGCTCGACGAAGTAGTCGTCGGACAGCGCGTGCTCCTCCAGCTTCAGCGCGATGTCCAGCAGCTCGTCGGACTTGCCGAGAGCGGACAGCACGTCGTGCGCGGCGGCCTTGATGATCTTGGCGCGCGGGTCGAAGTTCTTGTAGACCCGGTGGCCGAAGCCCATCAGGCGGACGCCGTCCTCCTTGTTCTTCACCTTGCGGATGAAGGTGTCGACGTCGCCGCCGGAGTCGCGGATGCCCTCCAGCATCTCCAGCACGGACTGGTTGGCGCCGCCGTGCAGCGGGCCCCAGAGCGCGTTGATGCCGGCGGAGATCGAGGCGAACATGTTCGCCTGCGAGGAGCCGACCAGGCGGACCGTGGAGGTCGAACAGTTCTGCTCGTGGTCCGCGTGCAGGATCAGCAGCTTGTCGAGCGCGGAGACCACGGTCGGGTCCAGCTCGTACTCCTGCGCCGGGACCGAGAAGGTCATGCGGAGGAAGTTCTCGACGTAGCCGAGGTCGTTGCGCGGATAGACGAACGGGTGACCGATCGACTTCTTGTACGCGTACGCCGCGATCGTCGGGAGCTTGGCGAGCAGGCGGATCGTGGAGAGGTTGCGCTGGCGCTCGTCGAACGGGTTGTGGCTGTCCTGGTAGAACGTGGACAGCGCCGAGACGACCGAGGAGAGCATCGCCATCGGGTGGGCGTCGCGCGGGAAGCCCTTGTAGAAGTTCTTGACGTCCTCGTGCAGCAGGGTGTGCTGCGTGATGTCGTTCTTGAACACCGAGAGCTCGTCGACGGTCGGCAGCTCGCCGTTGATGAGCAGGTAGGCGACCTCCAGGAAGGTGGAGCGCTCGGCCAGCTGCTCGATCGGGTAACCGCGGTACCGCAGGATGCCCGCTTCGCCGTCCAGGTACGTGACGGCGGATTTATACGCGGCCGTGTTGCCGTAACCGCTGTCCAGCGTCACCAGACCGGTCTGGGCGCGGAGCTTTCCGATGTCGAAGCCCTTGTCACCGACGGTGCTGTCGATCACCGGGTAGGTGTACTCGCCGTCGCCGTACCGCAGTACTACAGAGTTGTCGCTCACGTCTTCCCTCACCGACGTTGTGCCTCATCTTCGAGGTTGCCCTGACTGTCTCTACCATCCCCCACTTGGCTCAGGAGAGTGCACTCGGGGTCGACCATCGGGCCTATTGACGGCACTGAGTGCCGTCAACTTGCTCATCCTGCCCCCTGCGCTCCCCTTCCGGAAGTGCCTTGTGACCTTCACGACTCATTTGATCGATCATTTTTCGCGGAACCGAGCCGGAAGTCGAGTGCCGTGCACCGCCGGCCTGCCGAAACGGTGCGCACCGCCTGGCCGATCGCCTTGCGCGAACCGACGAGGACGACCAGCTGTTTGGCCCGGGTGACCGCCGTGTAGAGCAGGTTGCGCTGGAGCATCATCCAGGCGCCCGTGGTGACCGGGATGACGACCGCCGGGTACTCGCTGCCCTGGGAGCGGTGGATCGTCACGGCGTACGCGTGGGCCAGCTCGTCGAGTTCGTCGAACTCGTACGGCACCTCCTCGTCCTCGTCCGTGAGCACCGTCAGGCGCTGGTCGACCGGGTCGAGCGAGGTGACCACCCCGACGGTGCCGTTGAAGACACCGTTCTTGCCCTTCTCGTAATTGTTGCGAATCTGGGTGACCTTGTCGCCGACACGGAACACCCGTCCGCCGAATCTCTTCTCGGGCAGGTCGGGACGGCCCGGGGTGACGGCTTGCTGGAGCAGGCCGTTGAGGGTGCCGGCGCCGGCCGGGCCGCGGTGCATGGGGGCGAGGACCTGGACGTCCCGGCGGGGGTCCAGGCCGAACTTGGCCGGAATGCGGCGGGTAGCCACGTCGACGGTGAGCCGCCCGGCGGCCTCGGTGTCGTCCTCGACGAAGAGGAAGAAGTCCTTCATGCCGTCCGTGACCGGGTGTTGGCCGGCGTTGATCCGGTGCGCGTTCGTCACCACGCCGGACTGCTGGGCCTGCCGGAAGACCCGGGTGAGGCGCACCGCGGGGATCGGGCCGCCGTCGGCCAGGAGGTCGCGGAGCACCTCCCCCGCGCCGACGCTGGGCAGCTGGTCCACGTCCCCCACGAAGAGCAGGTGCGCCCCCGGCGGGACGGCCTTCACCAGCTTGTTGGCGAGCAGCAGGTCCAGCATGGACGCCTCGTCGACCACCACCAGGTCGGCGTCCAGCGGGCGGTCCCGGTCGTAGGCCGCGTCGCCGCCGGGCTTGAGCTCCAGCAGGCGGTGGACGGTGGAGGCCTCGGCGCCGGTCAGCTCGGACAGGCGCTTGGCGGCCCGGCCGGTGGGGGCGGCGAGCACGACCTTCGCCTTCCTGGCACGGGCCAGCTCCACGATGGAGCGGACCGTGAAGGACTTGCCGCAGCCCGGGCCGCCGGTGAGGACGGCGACCTTCTCGGTCAGCGCCAGCCTGACGGCGGCCTCCTGCTCGGGCGCGAGATCGGTGCCCGTGCGCCCCTTCAGCCAGCTCAGCGCCTTGTCCCAGGCCACGCTCCGGAAGCCCGGCATGCGGTCCTCGCCCGTGCGCAGCAGGCGCAGCAGCTGGGCGGAGAGGGAGAGTTCGGCGCGGTGGAAGGGGACGAGGTAGATCGCGGTGACGGGCTCGCCGCCGTCCGGGCCGGGCACCTTCTCCCGTACGACGCCGGGGTCCCCGCCGTCCTCCTGGGGCTCGGCCAGCTCGGCCAGGCACTCGATGACCAGGCCCGTGTCGACCTGGAGCAGCTTCACCGCGTCCTTGATCAGCTGTTCCTCCGGCAGGAAGCAGTGGCCCTGGTCGGTGGACTGGGACAGCGCGTACTGCAGGCCCGCCTTGACGCGCTCGGGGCTGTCGTGCGGGATGCCGACCGACTGGGCGATCTTGTCGGCGGTGAGGAAGCCGATGCCCCAGACGTCGGAGGCGAGCCGGTAGGGCTGGTTCTTCACGACCGAGATGGAGGCGTCGCCGTACTTCTTGTAGATGCGCACGGCGATGGAGGTGGACACCTCGACGGTCTGGAGGAAGAGCATGACCTCCTTGATGGCCTTCTGCTCCTCCCAGGCGTCGGCGATCTTCTTCGTGCGCTTGGGGCCGAGCCCGGGGACCTCGATGAGGCGCTTGGGCTCCTCCTCGATGATCGTGAGGGTGTCGACGCCGAAGTGCTGGGTGATGCGGTCGGCGAAGACCGGGCCGATGCCCTTGACCAGGCCGGAGCCGAGGTAGCGGCGGATGCCCTGGACGGTGGCCGGCAGGACGGTCGTGTAGTTCTCCACGTGGAACTGCTTGCCGTACTGCGGGTGGGAGCCCCAACGGCCCTCCATGCGCAGGGATTCACCGACCTGCGCGCCGAGCAGGGCACCGACGACCGTGAGCAGGTCACCGGCGCCTCTGCCGGTGTCGACCCGGGCGACCGTGTAGCCGTTCTCCTCGTTGACGTAGGTGATGCGTTCGAGTACGCCTTCCAGCGTGGCCAGTCGCCGCTCGCCCGTCTGGGCGGCCCCCGCCTGATCGGTCATGATCCGACCGTACCGCCCGGGTACGACAGCGCGGCGGGACCGGACCTTCGGAGGGGGTTTCCCATCAAGCGACCGATCAGTATGCGGTCGCGGCTTCACCTTTCACGGTGAATCCACAAGAAAGGCGGAAACTTTACACTTCAAGCATCACGCCTTCCCTCTTCGCGGTGACACCCCGTGGAAGAATTCAGAGGTCCATGAAAAAAGGGGGGCGGACTCGATTCCGGAGCGACCGTGATACCGATGCGCCCGCCAGGCCCGAGCACCCCCGGCCGCGCGTACGCGGCGGGCACGCTTCTCGTCGGCCTGTGCGCCGTCGGCACGTTGACCCTGCTCGTGACGGCTCCGCTGTCCGGGCGGCACGCGATCGTGGCCCCGGGTGACTCCGCGCCGAACGGGAGCACCCACGGCTCGCCCCCGTCGCACATGGCACCGCCGCGCTTCCCGCCCCCTGCGGGGTGAGGGGCCGGGTTGATTCCGCCTCGGCCGCCCCTTTCCCCGGCCCCGCACGACGACGACCGACGACCGACGACGAGGAACGATGTCACCCCAGGCCCAGAGCGTCGCCCTGTGGATCATGTCCCTGGCCATCAACGTCACGGCGGCGTGCGCGGGGATCGTCTGGGGCTGGGAGGCCTTCGCGCAGTTCCTGCTGCCGGCGTTCGGATCGGTGGTGGGGGCGTCCATGGTGAGCTACAGCCTGCGGCGGTGAGGCCGCGGGCCGGCTGACCGAACGGGAACGAGCGGCGGCGCCGGCCTCGGTCAAGGCGCCCGTCGCGCGCATCGCCGCGACTGCCCCGGCGACCGTGCGCCGAGAGTGGGCGAAAGTCGATTGCCGCCCCGCGATCCCGCTGACTAGTGTCCCCCGGCATGCCTCCGACACTGCGCACCCCACGCCTGTTGCTCGACCCCTACGACCCGGACGACGAGGAGAGCTTCGTCGCTCTGTTCCAGGACACGAGGGTGTCCCGGTGGATGGGTGACGGACCTGTCACCGAGGCGGAGGACCGGGCGCTGTTCGGGCGGATCTTCAGCAAGGTGTACGCGGCGAACCTGTTCGACGTGTGGGCGGTCCGGCGTGGGGGGCTCCTGGTCGGGCACGCGGAGATCAAGCCGACCGAAGAGGCCGGGGGGCACGAGATCGTCTATGCCCTGGGACCCGAGGTCTGGGGCGGCGGGCTCGGAACGGAGCTGGCGGAGGCGCTGGTGGGTTACGGCTTCGAGGCGCTCGGGCTGACCGAGGTGCACGCCACCGTGGCCGCGCAGAACGAGGCGTCACTGCGTCTGCTGGGGAAGATCGGGTTCGGGCACACCCGGGACATCGTCGAGGACGACGGCACCCTGACGCACCTGCTGACCCGCCGGCTCCCGGGGCACGCCCGGTGAGGCACGGGTACGGCGCCGTCCGGCGGCACCGTACCCGAAACAGCAGGGAGGGGCGCCGAGCGCCCGCACCACGTCGGCTGCGCTGCGCGCCGGCAGGTCAGGGGACCAACACGGGCCGCAGGAAACCTCCGGTCTCCTCCTGCTCGCTCGCCGCCGCGCCCTCGTCGCACCGGGTGTCCTGCGCCTGCATGGCCTGGGGCCCGAACAGCACACCCCAGACGATGTTTTCGAGGCCCTGCTTCTGCACACGGGTGCTCTGGCACGAAGAGCTCTGGTCCGCGCCGCGGTCGGGCGGTGCGGCGGCGTGGGCCGCGACGGGGGCGGCGGAGGTCAGGGCGGCCGCGAGGACGATGACGGTCGCGCCGGCCGAGTGGGCGAGCGAACGGTGCACGGAGTGCAGTCGGGGAGTTTTCATGATCACACCCTGAGCGCAGAGCACCCGGGAGGCAGGCTGACGGCCCCGGGGGACGGGCCAACTCAACCCGATCGTGCGATGCGCCGAGGGCGATCGAACGAGCCGGCGGCGGCAGGGGCGGCGTCAGGGCGCCCCGGTGACCTGGATGCCCGCGGCGCGCCGGGTGCGCCATCCGGCCCAGGACGTGTCCGCACCACCCGCCGCCCGAGGCCGGTTCACGTCCGGTGGGTGGAGGGCTGAGGCGGCAGCATCACGTCTCCGCTGCGGTTGAGCCGCTGCCAGGGCAGCCGGTAGCCGTGGATCGCGGTCAGGCAGGCCTGGACGAGGACCAGGTACATCACCTGGCGGTAGACGACCTGCTGGAGCGGGAGCGCCCAGAGGGGCCGGAGCCGTTCGCCGTCGAGGTGGAAGGCGTACGCGGCGCAGACGGCCTGGACGGCCAGCACCCCGCTCCAGGCCAGCACCGTGGTGAGCGGGTTCCCGAACACCAGGCCGTACAGGGCCAGTATGTCGATCAGCGGGGCGAGCAGCGGGGTGAGGATCTGGAAGACGGTCAGCAGGGGCAGACCGAGACGGCCGAAGCGGCCCGCCGGGCCACGCTCGACCAGAGCGTGCCGGTGCTTCCACGCCGCCTGCATCGTGCCGTAGCTCCACCGGTAGCGCTGGCGCCACAGTTGCCGCAGTGAGGCCGGTGCCTCGGTCCAGGCGAGGGCGTCCGGCGCGTAGCGGATCTCCCACCCGGCCCGGTGCAGGGCCATGGTGATGTCGGTGTCCTCGGCGAGGGTGTCCGCACTCATCATCCCGGCGTCCCGCAGGGCCTCGACCCGGAATGCCCCCGCGGCACCGGGAATGGTGGGCATGCAGTGCAGCAGGTCGTACATGCGGCGGTCGAGGTTGAAGCCCATGACGTACTCGATGTGCTGCCAGCGGCCGAGCAGATGCCGGCGGTTGCCGACCTTGGCGTTGCCCGCGACGGCGCCGACGCGCGGGTCGGCGAACGGCTGGACGAGACGGCCGACGGTCGAGGGGGCGAAGACGGTGTCGGCGTCCAGCATGACGACGAGGTCGTGCGAGGCCCGCATGACGCCGTTGTTGAGGGCGGACGCTTTGCCGCCGTTGGGCTGCCGGACGACGGTGACGTTCTCCAGGGCGAGGGACCGCGCGAGGTCGGCGGTGCGGTCGTGGGATCCGTCGTCCACGACGATGATCTCGACGGGGTGGTCGCTCGCGGCGAGCGACCGGAGTGTCTTACGGATGCACAACTCCTCGTCGTAGGCGGGCACGACGACGCTGACAGGCCGGGTGACGGGCCGGTGGAGTGCGGTGTGCCGGCGCCGGTGCCGGCGGGCGTGACGGCCGGCCAGCACGAGCAGGACCACACACCGGGCGAGGACGAGGGAACCGACCACCAGCAGCAGCACGCCGACCGCCGACACCGCTGCCCCCGACACGGTGACAGCGGCCACGAAGAAGCGGCCCTGCCACAACTCCCCTGTGCCGACGGGGCTGGTGAAACTGTCGGTGCCGACGAGGCCGGCGAGGGTGGTGAAGCGATAGCCCTGGGCCTTCAGCCGGGGGATCAGGCTCTGGAGGGCTTCGACGGTCTGTGACCTGTCCCCTCCCGCGTCGTGCAGGAGGACGACGCCCCCGGCCGGCGGGTCGGGCATGGCCGCGTCGGCGATGACCCGCGCGCCCGGCCGCCGCCAGTCTTCGGTGTCCTGGTCGATGAAGGCCAGGACGTAACCCTTCTCCCCCAGGCGCCGGGTCACGGTCCACGCCCGGCTGTCGAGGGCCGAGATGGTCGAGGAGTAGGGCATCCGCATCAGCGACGTGTTGATGCCCGCGGCCCCGGCGAGGGCGAGTTGGGTCAGCGCGAGCTCACGGTCGACGGCGCTCGCGGACTGGGTGGCCAGGTCGGGGTGGGAGAAGGTGTGCACGCCGACCTCGTGACCGGAACGGATCACACGGCGCAGAACTTCCGGGTGCCGGACGGTCTGTTGCCCGGTGACGAAGAAGGTGCCGGGCGTGCCGTAGTGGTCGAGAACGGCCAGTATGCGGGGTGTCCAGGTGGGGTCGGGGCCGTCGTCGAAGGTCAGCACGACGGTCCTGGCCGGCGGGCGGTAGGTCCGCAGGTGACCATGGGTGGTGTCGACGACCGGGCCGCCGTCGGCGATCACGCGGGGGCCGCCGGAGGCGGGGCGCCCGGCGCGCCCTTCCTGGTCGCCGGCGAATCCCCGCGTGGTGTACCCCTCGATCAGGAGGACCGAGGCGACGAAGGCCAGCAGGACGAGGGGCACGACGAGGCGGAACCGGTGCCGCGGCGACAGGGGCGCTCGCGTCCCCCGCGGACCGGGCGGCCTCGGTGAGGGGCCGGGTGACCGATGAGGGCGCCGCCGCATCAGGAAGCCTCGGCCGCCGAGGGGCTGGAGGGCAGGGAGGGTGCCGTGGAAGCGGACGGCGCCGCGGGGCTGGGGGCCGGGGCCGGCCCGGGGGGCTGGGAGGCGGGCGGCGGTGTCGTCGGCGCCGGGGGCTGGGGTGCCGGTGGGGCGGGGGCCGGCGGAGCGGTGGTCGGCGGAGTGGTGGTCGGCGGAGTGGGCGGAGGCGAGGCGGGGGTGGTGCCCGCGCCGGGCACCGGGCCGGGTGCGGAGGGATCACCGGGGGTGGTGGGCTGCGCCGGTGAGGTCGGCGATGTTTGTGGTGCTGGTGTGTCAGGAGGGGCCGGGAAGCCGACCGGTGGGTCTTCGGGCACCCGGGGCGGAGCCACGGGAGCGCCGGGCACGGTGGATTGCGGAGTGAGCAGGGTGTTCTGGGATCCGGGGCCGAGGCGGTCCGACGCGGGAAGTTCGCCGGACGCCCGCGGCGTCGGGCCGGGGGTGCGGGGTCCCGGTGCGGCGGGCGCCGCGATGTCGCCGGGCAGGATGGCCTCCGGGGCGAAGGGAGTTGCTCCCATCAGGCTCAGGCCCAGTACCGTCATGTACGTGGCCGCGGCGGCGGCCAGCCCGTAGCCGGTGCGCCGCAGGTACCGCGCACGCCGACCGGAGGAGTCGACGAACACAGGGGCGCTCCGCCCGTCCGACGAATCCTGTCCCGTATGCCCCCTATTGGCCCGAAGAAGCGCCATATGTTCAGCGTACGACGCCGCGGCGAGGGAGAGTTCTCCGAGAAACCGGCAAGAATTTCTTACTCTGCCGTGCAACCCTCCTCGCCTCCCGCGGGTCGTAGTGGGTGTCAGGACCCTTGGGGAGGGGATCTGGGGGGATCGTGGGGTTCCTGACGGGGGAGGGGAAAAGCCGAGGGGGCCCGGTCGACGGACCGGGCCCCCTCGAAACCGTTCACGGCCTGCCGCGACTCGGCGCCGGTGTCAGAAGAAGACCCCACACCTCAGCAGGACGTTCGCGTACGGCCGTGCCTCGCCCGTGCGGACGACCAGCCGGGCCGCCGCCGACAGCTCCTTGAGCCGCTCGTGCGACACGAGGTCCAGCCCGGGGAAGTGCCCTTCCAGCAGCGACGACGCCTCCGGGTTGGCGTCCCGCAGCTCCCGCGCCGCCGTCGCCCCCTCGACCACCAGCTCGGCCAGCAGCCCGTCCAGCACCTCGGCGAACGACGGCACCCCGGCCCGGAAGGCCAGATCCACCAGCCGGGGGCCGTCGGGGATCGGCATGCCCGCGTCGCACACCAGCACCCCGTCCCCGTGGCCGAGCTCGGCCAGCGCACCGGCGAGGTGGCGGTTCAGTATTCCGCTCTTCTTCACTGTGCGGCGACCTCCGCCGCCGTCGGGAAGGACGCCTGCGCGCCCTCCTTCGTCACGGTCGCGGCCCCCACCCGCACCGCGTACGCCGCCGCCTCGGCCAGGGACTCACCCGCCCCCAGCCGCCAGGCCAGCGCGGCGGTGAAGGAGTCGCCCGCCCCTGTCGTGTCCACCGCGTCCACCTTCACGGCCGGCACGCGCGAGACACCCTCCGACGACGCCACCAGCGCGCCCTGTCCGCCCAGCGTGACCACCACCGACCTCGGCCCCTTGGCGAGCAGGATCCGCGCCCAGTCCTCGGGGGTGTCCCCGACGGCGGAGTCACCGAGGATCACCTTCGCCTCGTGCTCGTTCACGATCAGCGGGTCGCAGGCCGCCAGCACCTGCGAGGGAAGGGGGCGCGGCGGTGAGGGGTTCAGCACGAAACGGCTCCCGGGAGCCAGGTTCCGTACGGCCTCCACCACCGTCTCCAGCGGGATCTCCAGTTGCGCCGACACCACCTTGGAGCCCTGGAAGAGACACCCGGCGGCCCTGACGTCCTCGGGCGTGAGGCGGCCGTTGGCGCCGGGCGAGACGACGATGCTGTTGTCCCCGGACGGGTCGACCGTGATCAGTGCGACGCCGGTCGGGGCACCGCCCACCAGGACTCCCACCGTGTCGACGCCCGCCTCGCGCTGCGAGTCCAGCAGCAGCCGGCCGTGCGCGTCGTCGCCGACCCGGGCCAGCAGGGCCGTGCGGGCACCGAGCCGGGCGGCGGCGACCGCCTGGTTCGCGCCCTTGCCGCCCGGGTGAACGGCCAGGTCGGAGCCGAGCACGGTCTCGCCGGCACCGGGCCGGCGCTCCACTGCGATCACCAGGTCGGCGTTGGCCGACCCCACGACCAGGAGGTCGTAGTCGTACATGAGTTGCTCCCCACGTGAGTGACATGGCCGGGCGGTCCACCAGCTGTGGTGACCGCCCGGCCGTTCCCCGATGTCAGCCGCTGAAGCCGGCCACGTTCTCCTTCGTGACCACCTTCACCGGCACCTTCACCGTCTCCTGGACCTTCTTGCCCTGGAGCGCCTTCAGGGCGTTGTCCACGGCGATCCTCCCCAGCTGAGAGGGCTGCTGCGCCACGGACGCGTACAGCGTGCCGCCCTCGACCGCCTTCAGTCCGTCCGGCGTGCCGTCGAAGCCGACGACCGAGACCGACTTGCCGGCCTTGGAGCCCAGGGCCTTGATCGCGCCGAGCGCCATCTCGTCGTTGGCGGCGATGACGCCCTGGACGTCCGGGTGGGCCTGGAGCAGGTTCGACATCACGTCGAGGCCCTTGGTGCGGTCGAAGTCGGCGGGCTGCTGGGCGACGACCTGGATGCCCGGGAAGGCCTTGAGGCCGTCGGCGAAGCCCTGCGCGCGCTCCCGGGCCGCGGACGTGCCGGCCTGGCCCTGAAGGATCACGATCTTGCCCTTGCCGCCCAGCTTGTCGGCGATGGTCTTCGCGGCGAGTTCACCGCCGGCCACGTTGTCGGAGGCGACCAGGGCGTCCACGGATGCCTTGTTGACGCCCCGGTCCACCGCGATGACCGGGATCTTCGCCTGGTCGGCGGCCTTGACGGAGTTGCTCGCGGCGTCCGAGTCCACCGGGTTGACGATGATCGCGCCGAGGCCGGAACTGGTGAAGTTCTGCAGCTGGTTGGCCTGCTGGGAGGCGTCGTTCTGGGCGTCGGTGACGGTCAGGTCGACACCCAGCTTCTTCGCCTCGGCCTGGGCGCCCGCCCGGATCTGCACGAAGAAGGGGTTGTTGAGGGTCGACAGCGACAGGCCCATCTTGGGGCTGCTCGCCGCGGAGGAGCCGTTGTGCAGGAAGGACGTGGCGCCGACGATCGCGACGGTCACCACGGCCGCGAGCCCGTAGGTCGCCGCCTGCTTGCCCTTGCCTCCTCCGGAGGCACCTGCCACCGGGGTCGCCCCCGCCTTGCGCCGCAGCGTGTCGAACAGCACCGCGAGCGCGATGACGACACCGATGACGACCTGCTGCCAGAACGCCGAGACGTTCAGCAGGTTCAGTCCGTTGCGCAGCACCGCCAGGATCAGAGCGCCGATCAGCGTGCCGGACGCCTTGCCCGTACCGCCCGCGAGGGAGGCGCCGCCGATGACGACGGCGGCGATCGCGTCCAGCTCGTAGCCGTCGGCGGCCTGGGGCTGCGCGGAGGAGAGGCGGGCGGCCAGCACGACACCGGCGACGGCGGCGAAGACGCCCGAGAAGGCGTAGATGGCGAGCTTCTGCTTCTTCACGCGCAGGCCGGACAGCCGCGCGGCCTCCTCGTTGCCGCCGATCGCGTACATGGAGCGGCCGATGTAGGTCCGGCCGAGCACGAAGGCCGCGATCAGGCCCATGACGGCCATCACCAGGACCGGCACCGGCAGCCAGCCGCCGAGGGTGTCGCCGAGGTGGGAGACGGAGTCGGGGAAGGCGATCGGGGAGCCCTCGGAGATGACGAGGGACAGGCCGCGGGCCACGGACAGCATGGCCAGCGTGGCGATGAACGGCGGCAGCTTGCCGTAGGAGATCAGGATGCCGTTGACCAGGCCGCAGACGATGCCCGTGGCTATGGCGAGGAGCACGGCGAGGAAGACCGGGACGCCCGCCGAGGTGGCGCTCCAGGCGAGGACCGTGGCCGACAGCGCGGCGACCGAGCCGACGGACAGGTCGATGCCGGCGGAGACGATCACGAAGGTCACGCCGAAGGCGAGGATGGCCGTCACGGCCGCCTGCACACCGACGTTGAGGAGGTTGTCCGTCGTCAGGAAGTCGCCGGACAGCGCCGACATCGCGATGACGAGGACGATGAGCGCGGTGAGCGCCCCGTTGTCGAGCAGGAGGCGGCGCAGGCCCCCCGAGGCGCCACCCGCGCCCGTCGTGCTCTTGAGCGTGTCAGTGGCCACGGGAGGCCTCCTTGTCCGTGCCGGGGTTGCTTACTGCGAGTGCCATCACGGTGTCCTGGGTCGCCTCGTCGGCGGAGAGTTCACCGGCGATCCGGCCTTGGGCCATCACCAGCACCCGGTCGCTCATGCCGAGCACCTCGGGCAGGTCGCTGGAGATCATCAGGACGGCCGCGCCGGCGGCGGTGAGTTCGTTGATCAGCTGGTAGATCTCGACCTTGGCACCGACGTCGATGCCGCGCGTCGGCTCGTCGAGGATCAGCACCTTGGTGTCGGCGAGCAGCCATTTGCCGATGACGACCTTCTGCTGGTTGCCGCCGGAGAGCGTGCGCACGTGCTGGCCGAGCCCGGCCATCCGCACACCGAGCTGCCGCGCGATCCGCTCCGCGGCCTCGCGCTGCCCCTTGAGGTCGACGAGCCCGCCGCGCGTGGCCGACCGCAGGGTCACCAGGCCGAGGTTCTCCTCGACGGAGGCGTCCAGCACCAGGCCCTGGCCCTTGCGGTCCTCGGGGACGAGCCCGATGCCGGCGGTCATGGCCGCGTTGACGTCGTACTTGGCGACCGGGGCGCCGGAGACCCTGACCGTGCCCTTGTCGTACGAGTCGGCGCCGAAGACGGCCCGTACGACCTCGGTCCGGCCGGCGCCGACCAGTCCCGCGATGCCGACGACCTCACCGGCGTGCACCTCGAAGCCGACGTCGTGGAAGACGCCGTCCCGGGTGAGTCCCTCGACGGAGAGCAGCGCGGCGCCCCGGCCGGCCCGTTCGCGCGGGTACTGCTGCTCGATGGAGCGCCCGACCATGAGCCGCACGAGTTCGTCCTCGGGCGTGGAGGCGGGCACCTGGCCGACGCTCCTGCCGTCCCGGATGACCGTCACGCGATCGCCGAGCGCGGCGATCTCCTCCAGGTGGTGCGTGATGAAGACGATCCCGACGCCGTCCTCGCGCAGCGCGCGCACGATCGCGAAGAGCTTGTCGACCTCCTCGGCGGTGAGCACGGCGGTCGGCTCGTCCATGATCAGCACGCGCGCGTCCAGGCTGAGCGCCTTGGCGATCTCGACCATCTGCAGGCGCGCGATGCCCAGCTCGCGGACCCGCGCACGGGGCGACACGTCCACGCCGACCCGCTTCAGCAGGACCTCGGCGTCGGCCTCCATCCGCCCCCGGTCGATCATCCCGAACCGGCGCGGCTGGCGCCCGAGGAAGATGTTCTCGGCGACCGTGAGGTCGGGTACCAGGTTGAACTCCTGGTAGATGGTGGCGATCCCGAGCCGCTCGGAGTCCTGCGCACCCTGGATGCGGGTCTCCTCGCCGCCGACCAGGATCCGTCCGGCATCGGGGGTGTAGGCGCCGGAGAGCATCTTGATGAGGGTGCTCTTGCCGGCACCGTTCTCACCGAGCAGGACGTGCACCTCGCCCCGGCGCAGATCGAAGTCGACGCCGTCCAGCGCGACCACGCCCGGGAAGGTCTTCCGTATGCCCTCGATGCGCAGCAACTCGTCCGCGTTGCTCACGTCGTGCTCCTTTGCACTGGGGTGGGGTTCTCGCCGCACGAGCGGCGTACGACGAGCCGGGCGGGGAGGGTGACGGACTCGCCGGCCCTGCCCTCGATGCGGTCGACCAGGGCCCGTACGGCGGCCCGGCCCAGCTCGCCCGTGGGCTGGGCGATCGCGGTGATCGGCGGATCGGTGTGCACGAACCACCGGACGTCGTCGAACGCGGCCAGCGCCAGGTCGTCCGGGATGCGCAGGCCACGCGCCCGCACGGCGTCCAGCGCGCCGAGCGCCATCAGGTTGTCCGCCGCGAAGACGACCTCGGGCGGCTCGGCCAGATCGAGGAAGCCCTCGGTGACCAGCCGGCCGCTCTCGGCCTGGAAGTCGCCCTGCCCGATGTAGGCGTCGGGCAGTTCGAGCCCGTACGCGCCGAGCGCCTCCCGGAAGGCCTCGACGCGCTCCTGGCCGGTCGTGGTCGCCGCCGGCCCGGCGATGATCGCCAGCCGCCGGTGCCCGAGCCCGTGCAGGTGCGCCACGAGGTCCCGGACCGCGGCCCGGCCGTCCGCCCGCACCACCGGCACGTCCACGCCCGGGATCCACCGGTCCACGAAGACCATGGGCGTCCCGGCCCGTACGGCGTCCAGCATCAGCGGCGAGCCGCCGTCCGTGGGTGAGACGAGCAGTCCGTCGATGCGGCGGTCCAGGAGGTTCCGCACGTGGTGGTCCTGGAGGTCCGGCCGCTCGTCGGCGTTGCCGATGATGACGCTGTAGCCGAGCGCACGGGCCTCCTCCTCGACGGAGCGGGCCAGCTCGGTGAAGTAGGGGTTCATCACGTCGCTGATGACCAAGCCGAGGGTGTGGGTCTGGTCGGTGCGCAGGGAGCGGGCGACGGCGTTCGGGCGGTAGCCCAGGGTCTCGACGGCGGCCAGCACGCGGGTGCGTGCCTCGGCGCTGACCGACGGGTGGTCGTTCAGGACGCGCGAGACCGTGGCGACGGAGACACCGGCCTCGGCAGCGACGTCCTTGATGCTGGCCACCGCCGCTCCACCTCCTCGTGGATCAGTCGTGGGAGCACCCGCGACGGCTTGGGCGTGTGCTCGTGGAATCGATTACACCGACGGAGGGATGGAATCGATTACACGGCGGTAAAGCAAGCCCCCGCGGACACCTCTTGACCGGATCGTGATGTCGCGGGCGGCCCTCCGGCGGTTCAGGGTGGAAGGACGAGGTCCGTTTCCACGGCCCGGTCCACGGCGAGCGGAGGAGCCATGACGTCAGCGACTCGCGACGACGTACCCGTCGTGCTCGGAGGCGACGGCGTAGAGGTGCGCACCATGCCGATCGGGGGCGGCATGTCGATCAGCTACATCACTCTGCCCCAGGGCACGGACATGGCTCCGGCCCTCAAGGGGCTGCCCGACGACGCGTGCCAGTGCCCGCACTGGGGCTATCTGCTGAAGGGCCGGATCCGGATGCGGACGGCCACCGGCGAGGAGGAGTACGAGGCGGGGCAGGCGTACTACTGGGGACCCGGCCATGTGCCGCTCGCCCTGGCGGACACGGAGCTGGTGGAGTTCTCCCCGGACGCGGACTTCAAGCAGGTGATCGACCACGTGGTGGCGCAGGCCGGGTGAGGCCGGGCCTTGATTTCGCCGGGCCCGTGGGATGAGTCGGTCCCGCACCGATGAGTTTCGCCGATCCGGTCGGTCTTTCTTGCGTCGACCACGAGGAGGAGCCCCGTGTCCCAGCTGCTGCGCGTACAGAACTTCAATGTCTCGAGTGACGGATTCGGTGCCGGTGAGGGCCAGAGCCTGGAGAGGCCGTTCGGACATGCCGATCCCGCCACGATGTTCGCCTGGGCCGGGGCCACGGCGAGCTGGCCCAACCGCACCGACCCGGGCGGAAGCCGCGGCCTCGACGACTACCTGGTGCGCGACTTCCACCACGGCATCGGCGCCGAGATCATGGGCCGCAACAAGTTCAGCCCGCAGCGCGGCCCGTGGGAGGACCACGAGTGGCAGGGCTGGTGGGGCGACGAGCCGCCGTTCCACACTCCGGTGTTCGTGATGACGCACCACGAGCGTCCCTCGTTCACCCTCTCCGACACGACGTTCCACTTCGTCGGCGGGGATCCCGCCGAGGTCCTCGCCCAGGCGCGCAAGGCGGCCGGGGGCAAGGACGTACGGCTCGGCGGCGGGGCGACGGTCGTCCGGCAGTTCCTGGACGCCGACCTGGTCGACACCCTGCACGTGGCGGTCTCGCCCGGCGTGGTGCTCGGGTCCGGCTCACGGCTGTGGGAGTCCCCCGAGGAGCTGCTCGACCGCTTCCACTGCGATGTGGTGCCGAGCCCCAGCGGCGTGATCCATCACCTGTTCTGGCGGAAGTGACGGCAGGTCAGGTGCCCTGGCTGCGTTTCAGGCGCCCTTGCCCCAGTCCAGGCGGTCGGCGAGCCCGGCGGCGGTGAAGGCGGCCGCCAGCTCGTCACCCCCCTCGGTGAAGTGGGCCCAGCTGTCGTAGTGGACGGGAACCACGCGGCGGGCGCCGAGCAGCCGCGCGGCCTCCGCGGCCATCGCGCTGTCCAGGACGAGGACCTGGTTGTCGAAGAGGACGGGGAAGCGGGGGGCGCCGGCGAAGAGCAGGGCGGTGTCGACGGGACCGAAGCGGGCGGCGATCTCGCGGACGGCGTCGAGTGAGGCGTTGTCGCCGCTGACGTAGACGGTGGGCAGGCCCTCGCCGGTCAGGACGAACCCGACGACCTGGCCGGTGAACGGCTCGACCTGCTCGCGGGATCCGGGGCCGTGCAGGGCGGGGACTGCGGTGACGGTGATGGTGCCGCCGCCCGGGCGGTCCAGCGCGAGCGACTCCCAGTCGGCCAGACCCCGGACCCGCTCCCCCAGGCTCTCGCACAGGCGCTCGCCGCCGCCGGGGGTGGTGAGGGTGAGGGGTATGCGGGCGAGCAGGGCCCGCCCGGAGGTGTCGAGGTTGTCGGGGTGCTCGTCGTGGGAGAGCAGGACCACGTCGAGGGGGCCGAGGTCGCCCGGGCCGGAGGCGGAGGGCGCGGTCTTGGTCAGCTGCGGAGCCCCGGGGCTGCCGTAGTCGCCGGGGGCGTCGAAGGTCGGGTCGGTCAGGAAGCGCAGGCCGCCGTACTCGAAGTGGGCGGTCGGGCCGCCGAGGACGCGGACGGGGAAGTCGGCCGCCACGGGAACAGAAGACATGCAGCACCTCACGGATAGACGCGATCAAACCGTGAGATGACCGTAGCCGCTTCTCACGGATACGGGCAACCCTTAACATGAGAAACATGGAGGAGCCCGTGACCGAACAGTCCGCCCCGCCGCCCGCGCAGGGCGAGGAGGAACACCCCTCCCTCGCCCTCGCCAACACCGCGATCGCGCTGCCCGGCGGGCGCACGCTCGATCTCGTGGGCACTCCCGCGCAGGCGAACCACTGGCTGACGCAGCGCGGCCTCGCACCGGTCGACGCCGGCATGCGGGAGATGTGCGCGGCCCAACTGCGGTCCCTGCGCGAACAGATCAGATCGCTGTTCGCCGCCCGCACCGACGGCGTGCCCGCCCTGCCCGCGGCGGTGGCGGCCATCAACGACGCGATGACCAGGGTCCCCACGGCCCCGCTGCTGCGGTGGGACGACACGACCGGCCCCTACCGCACGGCCCCCCACCCCACCACCGCGATCGTCGACCTCGCGCTGGCCACGCTCGCCGCGGACGCCGCCGACCTGCTCACCTCACCCGCGGCCGAACGCCTCACCGCCTGCGGCTCCCCTCCCTGCAACCGCTACCTCCTCCGCCACGGCCGCCGCCACTGGTGCTCCACCCGCTGCGGCGACCGCGCCCGAGCGGCCCGCGCGTACGCCCGGCGTACCGAGTCGCGCTGACTCCGCCCTGGTCATGACGGGGCCTGCGGAGGTGAACCGTGCCTCTCCGCTCCCCGCGACGCTCTGGCTTCCAGGCCGAAGTAGGGTGACACCCCATGTCGCGAACGCGCCGAGCGCAAGGAGGCGTCATGCTCGCCAACTCGTCGGCACTGGCGGCCGGAAGGCGTCATTCGGTCGCCCTGCGCGGGGAGGGAACGGTGCTCGCCGTGGGCAATACCGCAGCCGGTGAGTGCCGTGTCGGGCCATGGCAGGACATCGTCGCGGTGGCAGCCGGCAACGTCCACAGCGCGCCGAACACGGGCAGGTCCCACACGGTGGGACTCCGGTCGGACGGCACGGTGCTGGCAACGGGGTGGAATCGCGACGGGCAGTGCGATGTCTCCGGATGGCGGGGCGTCACGGCCGTGGCCGCAGGCTGGCGCCGCACGCTCGGGCTGCTCGCGAACGGCCGCGTGCTGGCGGTCGGCCGGGGTTCGGAAGGACAGTGCGACGTGCGGTCCTGGCGTGAGGTCGCCGCCCTCTCCTGTGGTGACTGGCACTCGGTCGGCATCCGGTCGGACGGTTCCGCACTGGCCACGGGGAACAACCGACGACGGCAGTGCGCCGTCGAGGGGTGGCGTGACCTGACCGCCCTTTCGGCCGGGTACCTCCATACGGTCGGCCTCAGAGCCGACGGGCGGGCGGTGGCGACCGGAGAGCGGTCGACCGGGGCGTGCGAGGTCGACGCGTGGGAAGACGTGGTGGCGCTCGGCGCGGGCAGCCGCCACACCGTCGGAGTCACCGCGTCCGGACGGGTCCTCGCCACGGGAGACAACAGCCACGGCCAGTGCGACGTCCGCGAATGGCGCGACATCGTCGCCGTGGCGGCCGGTTCGACGCACACCCTCGGCCTGCGTGCCGACGGCACGGTCGTGAGCGCGGGAAGCAACGCCGACCGGCAGTGCGAAGTCGACGCCTGGTCCGGGGTCCGGCTCCCCTAGGTCGTGCGCTGCCGCGCCGGCTCTTTCTGATTCCGGCCCTGGGTGTGCTGTTCCGGGACGTTGGTGACAGGCGACACGCGGTGAGTGGTCCTCGAACGGGGCGAGGGCCTCTGGGTCGGTGTGGACTGCGCAGTCCGCACCGAACCCAGAGGCCCTCGTCTTCACCGTGATGGCCCGCTGACCCGGGGCCGGCGCCTCACGCCGAGTCGTTCAGCAGCCTGCTCAGGTGCTCACGCCCGGGTTCCAGGAGGCCGGGCAGCGGCGGCGCCGCCTCGTACCAGCGCTTCTCGTACTCCCAGCAGAGCCAGCCGTCCCAGTTGTGGCGGGAGAGGACCTCCACGCATTCGGCCAGGGGCAGCACGCCCGCGCCGAGCGGCAGGGGCGTGGTGTCCTCGACGGAGGCGATGTCCTTGACCTGGACGTAGCCGAGGTGGGGGGCGAGCGCCGCGTAGGTCTCGGAGGGCTGTTCGCCGCCGAGCCAGGTGTGCATCACGTCCCAGAGGGCGCCGACCTGGCGGTGGCCCACCAGGCCGAGGATCCGCATGGCGTCGGCGGCGGTGCGGTGGGAGTCGTGGGTTTCGAGGAGGATGCGCACGCCCAACTCGTTGGCGTACTCGGCGGCCGTGCCCAGGCGCCGGGCGGCCGTGGCGTCGGCCTCCTCGGGGGTCTGGACGTCCAGGTCGCCGCCGGGGAAGACCCGGACGTACGGGGCACCGAGGTCGCGGGCCAGATCGAGGAGGGAGCGGATCTCGGCCAGGACGGGCACGTCGTCGCCCGGTGCGGCGACCCGGGCGTAGCCCGCCAGGCCGAGGAGCTCTACGCCCGCTCCCTTGAACTCGGCCGCGACGTCCGCCCGTTCGGCGGGGCCGAGGCCGGTGTGGACCGGCTCCTCGGGGTGGGTGCGCAGTTCCACGCCGTGATAGCCGTGGGTGGTCGCGAGCCGCAGGACGTCGGCCAGGGGCAGGCCGGGGACACCGAGGGTGGAGAACGCCAGCTTCATGTGGACGGACCCTACCCGGCACCCCTGCCCGCGACTCCTCTCCGTCGCTCCTGTGTTGCGTCAAGATCCAGCCGCCGGTCCCGGCCGGTCAGGTCCCGGCCGGAGGAACGGTGCGGTTTCTCCGCCACCAGCACGAAACCGTGGCGCCGGCAGATGCGGCGGGCCGCGGCGAGGATGTCGTCGGTCCACAGGACGGCCTCGCGGTAGCCGGCCGCGAACGGGGGCCCAGGCAGGCGACAAGGCACATGATGATCGGGGCGGGAGACGGCCGATGAGTTTCTCCGTGTTCCGCAGTCAGAGGAAGAGAAACCCACACGAGAGACCGAGGAACCCAAGATGCGCACCCTGATCAGCACCGCTTTCATCTCGCTCGACGGCGTCGTGGAGGCCCCGGGCGGGGAGCCCGGTTACCGGAACTCCGGCTGGACCTTCAAGCACACCGAGTTCCTTCCCGAGGCCTTCGAGATCAAGGACCGGGAGCAGAAGGAGGCCACGGCGATGATGATGGGCCGCACCAGCTACGAGGCGTTCAGCGCGGTGTGGCCCGGCATGGAGGACTTCGCCGACTACAAGGTGATGCCCAAGTACGTCGTCTCCACCACCCTCGCCGAGGAGAACCTGGTGTCGAACTGGGGGGAGACGACGATCCTGCGCTCGCTCGACGACGTCGCCGCGCTGAAGGAGACCGAGGGCGGCCCGATCATCGTGCACGGCAGCGCCTCCCTGAACCAGTCCCTCTCCGACGCCGGCCTGATCGACCGCTACCACCTGCTCGTCTTCCCGCTCCTGCTCGGGGCGGGCAAGCGGCTCTTCAGCGCCACCGACAAGGACGCCCAGAAGCTGCGGCTCGTCGAGCACGAGGCCTACGCCAACGGCCTGCAGAAGAACGTCTTCGACGTCGTCCGCTGACGACGCCGATCAGCCGCGATCCGGCCCGTCCGGCCAGCGAGGGGCGAGGCCGCTCAGGCCGAGGCAGGGGTCTGGGGGCCGCAGCCCCGGCAAGGCCAGGACGGCAGTGCCCTCAGGAGGCCCGCGGCACCCCGGAGGACCCGCGCACCATCAACTCCCCCCGCACCGACGCGATCCCCCCGGGCGGTGCCTCCTCGCGCCCCATCGCGATCCGCCCGGCGCGGGCCCCGGCCTCGGCCAGCGGCAGCCGCACCGTCGTCAGCGAGGGCACCGCGTCGATGCTGAACGGCAGGTCGTCGAAGCCCGCCACCGACACGTCCTCCGGGATCCGCAGCCCCGAGTCCCGCAGCGCGGCGCACGCGCCCAGGGCCACGGAGTCGTTCGCCGCGACGACCGCCGTCAGCGACGGGTCACGCCGCATCAGCTCCAGCGTGGCCTCGTACCCGGAGCGCCGGTCGTAGCGTCCGTGCACCGTCCACCGCGGGTCCTCCTCGATGCCGTGCGCGGCCAGCGCGGCCCGGTGGCCCTCCAGCCGGTGCCGTGTGGTCGTCCGCTCCTCCGGGCCGGCGATGTACCCGAGCCGCCGGTGCCCGAGCCCGATGAGGTGCTCGGTCAGCTCCTGTCCGCCGCCGCGGTTGTCGAAGGTCAGCGCGATCGCCCCGGTGTCCGGCGCCTGCGGCCGCCCGCACAGCACGACCCGTGTCCCCGCGTCGGTCAGCTTGCGCACCTTCGCGTCCATGGCCGCCTTGTGCGGCGCGTCCTCGATCGCCCCGCCGGTCAGCACCACGGCCGCCGCCCGCTGCCGCTGCAGCAGTGTGAGGTACGTCAGCTCCCGCTCGGGAGAGCCGCCCGTGTTGCAGACGACCGCGAGTCTCTCCCCGCCCGCACGGCCGCCCGGCCCGCCGATCTCGCCCTGGATCGCGCTCGCCATGATCCCGAAGAAGGGGTCGGCGATGTCGTTCACCAGGATTCCGACCAGGTCGGAGGTGGCGGCGGCGAGGGCACTCGCGGGCCCGTTGAGCACGTAGTCCAGCTCGTCCACGGCCTTCAGCACCCGCTCGCGGGTGGAGGCCGCCACGGGGTAGTTCCCGTTCAGCACGCGCGACACCGTCGCGGGTGAGACCTGTGCGCGGGCCGCCACATCCGCCAGGGTCACCGTCATCTCGTCGTCCTCCGGTCGCGCATCTCGTCTCCGCCCTCGTACACACCCAGACCACCGGCCATGGTTCCGAGCGGAACAGCAGGTAGAGCGCCGCTGCCCCGACGAACCCATGGCCATGGTTCCGAGCAGACCTTAAGCCCCCGACCCCCTGTTGTTCGCCCCCTCGAACAACTCGTCCTGGTCACGGTCTTGTCCGGACCGCGGTTCAGAGGCTAGCTTCTTCCTGTATAGAAAGCGCTTGCTGCATCGCTCACCAGTCCACGGCCGACTCGACGGGCCGCCTGTGAAAGGTGAGGCGTACGCGGCGCGACGACCGCGTACGAAGGGAACGACGTGACACGCAAGACGGTGCGTATCGCCATGAACGGTGTGACCGGGCGCATGGGCTACCGCCAGCACCTGGTCCGCTCCATCCTCGCCCTCCGCGAACAGGGCGGCCTCGACCTCGGCGACGGCACCGTGCTGTGGCCCGAGCCGATCCTGGTCGGCCGCCGTGAGCACGCGCTGAAGGCCCTGGCCGAGCAGCACGGTCTTGAGCACGTCTCCACGGACCTGGACGCGGTCCTCGCCGACGAGACGGTCGACATCTACTTCGACGCGCAGGTCACCTCCGCCCGCGAGGACGCCCTGAAGAAGGCCATCGCGGCCGGCAAGCACATCTACACCGAGAAGCCCACCGCCACCGGCCTCGACGGCGCCCTGGACCTCGCCCGGCTGGCGAACGAGGCCGGCATCAAGCACGGCGTCGTCCAGGACAAGCTCTTCCTCCCGGGCCTGCTGAAGCTGAAGCGCCTCATCGACGGCGGCTTCTTCGGCCGGATCCTCTCGATCCGCGGCGAGTTCGGCTACTGGGTCTTCGAGGGCGACTGGCAGACCGCCCAGCGCCCGTCCTGGAACTACCGGGCCGAGGACGGCGGCGGCATCGTCGTCGACATGTTCCCGCACTGGGAGTACGTGCTGCACGAGCTGTTCGGCCGGGTGAGGTCCGTCCAGGCGCTCACCGCCACGCACATCCCGCAGCGCTGGGACGAGAACGGCAAGCCCTACGACGCGACGGCCGACGACGCCGCCTACGGTGTCTTCGAGCTGGAGGGCGGCGCGATCGCCCAGATCAACTCCTCCTGGGCCGTCCGCGTCAACCGCGACGAGCTGGTGGAGTTCCAGGTCGACGGCACCGAGGGCTCCGCGGTCGCGGGCCTGCGCAACTGCCGCGTCCAGCACCGCAGCGCCACCCCCAAGCCGGTCTGGAACCCGGACATCCCCGCCACGGAGGTCTTCCGCGACCAGTGGCAGGAGGTCCCGGACAACACCGAGTTCGACAACGGCTTCAAGGCCCAGTGGGAGCTGTTCCTCAAGCACGTCTACGCCGACGCCCCCTACCACTGGGACCTGCTGGCCGGTGCCCGCGGTGTGCAGCTCGCCGAGCTGGGCCTGAAGTCCTCGGCGGAGGGCCGCCGTCTCGACGTGCCGGAGATCTCGCTGTGACCATCCGACTTCCCGGTGCCGACGGGGCGTTGCGGACCTACGAGCCCCGCACCGAGCCCCTGGCCGTGACCCCCGGCACGCCCTTCACCTCCCGCACGGTCTTCTCGGCGGCGCACGTCGTCGCCGACCCGTTCGCGGACGTCTCCCCCGACTCGCCCGCCGCGGTCGACTGGGACGCCACCCTCGCCTTCCGCCGCCATCTGTGGTCCCACGGGCTGGGTGTCGCCGAGGCCATGGACACCGCCCAGCGCGGCATGGGCCTGGACTGGGCGGGCGCGGCCGAGCTGATCCGCCGCAGCGCCGCCGAGGCGAGGGCGGTCGGCGGCCGGATCGCGTGCGGAGTCGGCACCGACCAGATCGCCTCCGACTCCCTCGCGGAGGTCCGCGCGGCCTACGAGGAGCAGCTCGCCCTCGTCGAGGAGTCCGGCGCGCAGGCCATCCTGATGGCGTCCCGGGCGCTCGCGGCGGCGTCCTCCGGGCCGGAGGACTACCTGGAGGTCTACGGCCACCTGCTGCGCCAGGCCGCCGAGCCGGTTGTCCTGCACTGGCTGGGCCCGATGTTCGACCCGGCCCTGGAGGGCTACTGGGGCTCGGCCGACCTGGACGCGGCGACGGACACGTTCCTGGACGTGATCGCCGCCCACCCCGACAAGGTCGACGGCATCAAGGTCTCCCTGCTGGACGCCCGGCGGGAGATCGACATCCGCCGCCGGCTCCCGCAGGGCGTGCGCTGCTACACGGGCGACGACTTCAACTACCCCGAGCTGATCGCGGGCGACGAGCAGGGCTTCAGCCACGCGCTGCTCGGCATCTTCGACCCGCTGGGACCGCTGGCGGCGCAGGCGGTCCGGGTCCTGGACACGGGCGACGTGCGGGGCTTCCGCGATCTGCTCGACCCCACGGTCGGGCTCTCCCGGCACCTGTTCCAGACCCCGACCCGCTTCTACAAGACGGGCGTGGTCTTCCTGGCCTGGCTGGCGGGCCACCAGACGCACTTCACGATGGTCGGCGGCCTCCAGTCGGCACGCTCGCTGCCGCACTTCGCGACGGCGTACGAACTGGCCGACGGGCTCGGGCTGTTTCCCGACCCGAAGCTCGCGGAGGAACGGATGAAGACGCTGCTGAGCGTGTACGGGGTGAACCAGTGAGCGGGTCGCTGGAGCGCTTCTCCATCAATCAGATGACGGTGAAGCAGCTGTCGCTGCCGGAACTGGCCGACGGCTGCGCCCGGCTGGGCATCCGCAACGTGGGGCTCTGGCGCGAGCCGGTGCAGGCGCACGGCCTGGAGGCCACGGCGAAGCTGGTGCGGGACGCCGGGCTGACGGTGACGACGTTGTGCCGGGGCGGGTTCTTCACGGCGATCGACCCGCAGGAGCGTGCGCAGGCCCTGGCCGACAACCGCCGCGCGATCGACGAGGCGGCGACGCTGGGCACGGACACGCTGGTCCTGGTCTCGGGCGGTCTCCCCGCGGGCTCCAAGGACCTGCACGGCGCCCGCGAGCGCATCGCCGACGCCCTGGCGGAACTGGGCCCGTACGCGCAGCGGCACGGCGTCCGCCTGGCCATCGAGCCGCTGCACCCCATGTACGCCTCGGACCGCTGCGTGGTGTCGACCCTGGCGCAGGCCCTGGACCTCGCCGAGCGCTTCCCGGCGGACCAGGTCGGTGTCACGGTCGACACGTACCACATCTGGTGGGACGACACCGCGCCCGCGCAGATCGCCCGGGCCGGTGCGGGCGGCCGCATCCACTCCTTCCAGCTCGCCGACTGGACGACTCCTCTCCCGGAGGGCGTCCTCACCGGCCGCGGCCAGATCGGTGACGGGTCGATCGACATGCGGGAGTGGCAGGACCACGTCGAGGCGGCCGGCTACACGGGCCCCATCGAGGTGGAGCTGTTCAACGACGTCCTGTGGGCACGTGACGGCCAGGAGGTCCTGGCCGAGACGGCGAAGAGGTTCACCGAGCACACCCGCTGACCCGGCTCCCCGCCAGGCCGCTGCCCCGCCCCGCCGACCAGGGAGGTGGGGCAGCGGCACGTCCGGGCCCGCGTGCCTGGCGCCAAGTGCCTTGTCCGGACCCACGCGCCGCGGGGTCAGATGGCTTGCCTCGGACCCGCGCCCCGGGGCCAGGCGGCCTGCCCCGGACCCGCCTCCCCCCCGGGGTCAGGCGGCCTGCCCTGGCCCCGCGGGGCCCGGCCTGGGCAAACCGCAGACGACGGTGGCGGCGAGCATCTTCCAGCCGGACGGCACGGAGACCTTCGACATCACGGCCGGGAACCCCAGGGGCGTCACCCGGAGCTCCCCGGCCCTGTCCCGGCTGCCGAACGGACGCTTCCTGATGGCGTGGGTCGAGGAGAGCGCGGACACGCACGACACCGTGCCCACGGTGATGGCCAAGGTCTGCTCGGAGAGCCAGGGTTCACTCGGTGACCCGGTGCGGGTCAGCACGGCGGACCCCGGGCGGCGGTCCCACACCTGCGCCGCGACGGCCTTCGGCAACGGCCCCGAAAGCGTGCTGATCACCTGGGACGACGACAGCCACCCGGACGACGACACCGGCTTCGGCGTACGGGCCCGCACGTTCCACGTCAGCCCGCCCGGGATGCTGGTCGAGGCGTCCTAGGGACCGCCGCCGTCGGGTCCGAAGTCGCCTGCGGTGCGGCGCGGCGCGGGGTGAGGGACGCCAGTCCCACCCCGCCCACCAGAAGCGCCGCCGCGCACCACCGCAGCGGGCTCACCGGCTCGCCCAGGAACAGGAACGCCGACGACATGCCGAAGACCGGGACCAGCAGGGAGAACGGGGCCACCGTGGAGGCGGGGTGGTGGCGCAGGAGGAAACCCCACGCGCCGAAACCGAAGACGGTGGTGATCCAGGCGACGTAGAGGACGGTGCCCGCGCCCTGCCAGTCCAGGGCGCGCAGGGCCGCCAGGTCGCGTGTGGGGCCCTCCGTGAGGAGGGAGAGGGCCAGCAGGGGCAGGACCGGGACCGTGCTGACCCAGACCATGAAGTTCAGGGCGTCGGGCGGGGACGCCTTGCGGGTGAGGACGTTCGACGCGCCCCAGCACGCCGCCGCCCCGACGACCAGGGCGAACGCGCCGAGCGGGCCGGAGGTGCCCTCGTCCACGGCCGCCACGGCGATGCCGGCCAGGGCGATCAGCATGCCCAGCAGACGGACGCGGGAGGGCCGTTCGCCCAGGGTCAGGGCCGCGACGGCCGCCGTGAACACCGCCTGGATCTGCAGGACCAGGGAGGACAGGCCGGCCGGCATGCCCGCGTCCATGCCGACGAAGAGCAGGCCGAACTTCGCCACGCCGAGGACCAGGCCGACCGCCACGATCCACTTCCACGCCACCTTCGGGCGGCCCACGAGGAACACCGCCGGGAGCGCCGCCGCGAGGAAGCGCAGGGCGGAGAAGAGCAGGGGCGGGAAGTGGTCCAGGCCGATCTCGATGACCGTGAAGTTGACGCCCCAGACGGCGGCGACCAGGACGGCGAGAGCGAGGTGTGACGGGCGCATGCCGTGAGCATCACCCCGGGCGACCGTGAAGCACCAGCGATGATTGCTGCATGGTTGGATGAAGCGGCGCTTAGCAAATACCGGAGCGGCCCGCTCGACGGAAAGGGGCACCCCGTGCTCGACCTCCAGCGACTGCGTGCCCTGCACGCCGTCTCCGTGCACGGCACGGTCGGCGCCGCCGCGCTCGCGCTCGGGTACACGCCCTCCGCGGTGTCCCAGCAGATCGCCAAGCTGGAGCGGGAGACCCGGACCGTTCTGCTGGAGCGGGAGGGGCGGGGTGTCCGGCTCACCGACGAGGCCCGTCAACTGGTGTCGGCCGCGCAGGAGTTGCTGGCCATCGTGGAGCGCGCCGAGACCGAGCTGGAGGAGCGTCGGGGCCGGCCTTCGGGGCGGCTGACCGTCGCCGCGTTCGCGTCGGCGGCACGTGGACTGATGCCGGGGGTGCTGGCCGAGCTGGGCCGCCGGCATCCCGCCCTGGACGCCCGGCTCTCGGAGGTCGACCCGCACCTGTCCGTCGACCTGGTGGCGAAGGGGGCCGTCGACCTCGCCGTCGCGCACGACTGGGACATCGCGCCGCTGCCCGCCCCGCCGGGCCTGGAGCAGGCGGTCATCGGGAACGACCTGTGCGATCTGCTCGTCCCCGAGGGGCACCCCTTCGCCGGGCGGGCCGCCGTACGACGGGAGGAGCTGGGCGGGGAGCGGTGGATCTGCCAGCCGCCGGGGCGGGTCTGCCACGACTGGCTGCTGCGGACGCTGCGCACGGCCGGGCACGAGCCGGACATCGTCCACCAGGCCGACGAGAATCCCACCCTCGTCGCCCTGGTCGCGGCCGGGCTCGGGGTCGCGCTCATCCCCCGGCTGGGGCGCGGTCCGCTGCCCGCCGGCGTGGTGGAGGTGCCGCTCGACCCGATGCCGGTGCGGCGGCTGTACGCGCTGTGGCGGACGGGGGCGGCCCGGCGTCCGGCCATCGCGGAAACCGTACGGGTGCTCGGTGAGCAGTGGCCGGACGTGGCGGCTCATCCGCCCCGTTGACCTGCTGCTTCCCCCTGCGTCCCGACTTGCGGAAATCCGGGCCGAGCCGGGAACCCGGAGCGGACCGGCCCCGTCCCATCGCAGGCCTCCGGAGAGTCACCACGGTGCGGTGTCGGCCCTCGCCACTGGCTGCGATCGCCGACCACCCTCTCCGCCGTACCGCGGCCGGCGGCACCCGCCGCCATCGGCGCACCCCCCTCCACCGCGCCGGTGGCGGCCCCTTCCGCGGTTGCTGCGCGTTGTCTTGACTGGCAGAAACTTCCCGGATATTCGTGACTTCTTGGAAGTTTCCTTCAGTGGATCCGAGCGGATCACCTCCGGAAGGGGCGCACGTGCACGACACCGGCACGGGAAGCACGGGAAACACCGCTCAGCCCTCCAGACGTACCGTCCTCGCCGCCACGGCCGGCGTCACCGCCGCCCTCGCGGCCCCCGGGCCCGCGCAGGCCGCCCCGGACGACCGCCGACTGCGAGCCGCCATCTCCCGCATGACGCTCCAGGAGAAGGTCGGCCAGCTCTTCGTCATGCGGGTCTACGGCCACTCGGCCACCGCCCCCGACCAGGCCGACATCGACGCCAACCTCAAGGAGATCGGGGTCCGCACGGCGGCCGAGCTGGTGGGGAAGTACCGGGTCGGCGGCATCATCTACTTCACCTGGGCGCACAACACCCGCGACCCGCACCAGATCGCCGAGCTGTCCAACGGCATCCAGAAGGCCTCCCTCGAACTGCCCCGCGGGCTGCCGGTGCTCATCTCCACCGACCAGGAGCACGGCATCGTCGCCCGCGTGGGCGAGCCCGCGACGCTGTTCCCGGGCGCCATGGCCGTGGGCGCGGGCGGGTCACGCTCCGATGCGCGCACCCTCGGGCGGATCGCGGGCGCCGAGCTGCGGGCGATGGGCATCCGGCAGGACTACTCCCCCGTGGCCGACGTGAACGTCAACCCGGCCAACCCGGTCATCGGCGTACGGTCGTTCGGCGCCGATCCGCTGGCCGTGTCCGCGCTGGTGGCGGCCGAGGTCTCCGGGTACCAGAGGTCCGGGGTCGCCGCGACCGCCAAGCATTTCCCCGGGCACGGGGACACCAACGTCGACAGCCACACCGGCTTCCCCACCATCACGCACAGCCGGGAGCTGTGGGAGAGGCTCGACGCGCCGCCGTTCCGGGCGGCGATCGCCGCCGGCATCGACTCGATCATGACCGCGCACCTGATGGTCCCGGCCCTCGACGACTCCGGCGACCCGGCCACCCTCTCCCGCCCGATCATCACCGGCATCCTGCGCGAACGCCTCGGCTACGACGGGGTCGTGGTCACCGACTCCCTCGGCATGGAGGGCGTACGGACCAAGTACGGCGACGCCCGGGTGCCGGTGCTCGCGCTGAAGGCGGGCGTGGACCAGCTCCTCAACCCGCCCGACCTGGACCTCGCGTGGAACGCCGTCCTGACGGCCGTACGCGAGGGCGAGCTCACGGAGGCCCGGCTCGACGCATCGATCCTGCGGGTGCTGCGGCTGAAGTCCGGTCTCGGACTGTTCCGTTCGCCGTACGTGAGCCACGACGGGGTGGACCGGACCGTCGGGACCCGGGCGCATCGGGCCGCGGCCGACCAGATCGCCGAGCGCACGACCACACTGCTCGTCAACGAGGGACGGCTGCTGCCCCTGTCGCGGCGCCGGCACCCCACGCTACTGGTGGTCGGCGCTGATCCGGCCTCGCCGTCGGGCACGACCGGCCCGCCCACGGGCGTGCTCGCCGGCGCGCTGGGCGAACTCGGCTTCACCGCCACGGCCCTGTCGACCGGCACGGCCCCGTCCGCCGCGACCATCGCCAAGGCGGTCGCGGCGGCGCTGGAGGCGGACGCGGTGGTGGCCGCCACCTACAACGTCACCGCGAGCAGCAGCCAGAAGACGCTGGTGGAGCAGTTGGTGGCGACCGGGAGGCCGGTCGTGGCGGTGGCGATCCGCAATCCGTACGACGTGGCCCGGCTGCCGTCCGTGCGGGCCTGTCTGGCCGCCTACTCCTGGACCGACGTCGAACTGCGGGCCGTCGCACGGGTGATCGCCGGGCGGGTGAGGCCGCGCGGGAAGCTGCCGGTGCCGGTGCAACGGGCGGATGATCCGGAACAGGTGCTGTACCCCATCGGCTACGGGCTGTCGTACTAGACGTACGCCAAAAACCGTGCGCACCACCCCCAACGTGCGCAAACCGTCCAGTGTGCCTGGCGTGTGCCCGCTACGGCGGGTCACGCTGGGCGAGCACACTCGGGGGGTCGGCGATGCGTCAGCGAAGTCTTGTGGGGGTGGTCTGCGGGCTCCTGGTCCTGATCGGCGCGCTGCTGACCGGCTGCCAGAGTCCGTCGGGAGGCGTGGCGGAGGACGGCCGGCTGGGCGGACCGGCGGCCGGCAGGACCGCCACGGCGTCGCCGGTGCCCACCCGGCCCGCCGGGTACGGGGCGGTGTTCCTCGCGGTCGGCGAGTGCTCCTCGTTCGGTACGACGAGCTTCACCGAGGTGCCGTGCACCGGTGAGCGGGCGGCGGCCCGGGTCGCGGCGCGGCACGACGGCACGGTGCGGGACGGGCCGCGCTGCCCGTCGGACACCGACTTCGTGCTGCACATCAGCGAACAGCGGTCCGCGTCCGACGAGGACGGCGACGGGGTGGTCCCGCAGGGCTACGCCTGTATGCGCAACCTCCAGCCGCCGCACCCGGGTGACCCGGGCGGCGGGGGCGGACCCCGCACGATCGTCGGCGACTGCGTCTACGACTCCGGCGAAGGGCAGGTGCGCGAGACCGCCTGCGACGGCACGGGCGAACGACGGCCGCAGTACAAGGTGGTCCGGGCGGTCGCCGAGCGGGCCGACTGCCCCGGCCCGACGGCCCTGTACGTCCGGCTGGGCGGGAAGCGGCCCGTGGGGTGCGCCCGGCCGCTGTGAGCGGCCGGGCGCTGCGGCACGCGGGTGCCTTACGGGCGCAGCGTCATCTCACGCTGCACGTCCCGCTTGTCGAGCTTGGCGTCGAACTTCGCCAGCGGCTTGGCCGCCTGCGGGTCGGCCTGCACCGCGCCGGGGGCGACGCCGGCCCAGTCGAGGATGCGGGCGGTGGCGAGGGCCTTCTGCTCGGGCACGAGACCCGCGACGTTGGCGCCGTGGTTCATGCCGGGGGCGGTGAAGACGTAGGAGTCCTTCGCGCCCTTGCCGACGCGGAACGGCTCCGCGCTCCACGGGTCGTTCTGCCCGTTGACGAACAGCATGCGGCGGGCGTTGTGCCGGACCCAGGTGTCGATGTCCCGCATCGCCTGCGGCTGGAACCTCATGGGGATGTCCCGGGGGACGAAGTTGCGGGGCGGCTGGTAGCCGTAGCGGATGTACTGCTTCTCGACGTGCGGGAAGTGGATGGTGGGCGCGCCGAGCTGGGTGCCGGCCTGGTAGTAGTACGGCGTGTAGGTGGTCAGGCCCTGGTCGGCGTAGGCGGAGAAGCCGGCGATCGTGTCGACGGAGTCCCAGATCTCGTCGTCGGTGGCGTTCTTGGCGTCGGCCGGGATCTGGTCGCAGTCGGACAGCAGGCTGTACTGCCAGAAGCCCCACACGTAGTCGAGGACGGTGGCCTCGTAGGCCTTGTCCAGGCTGCCGATGGTGGTGAAGGTGAGGCCGTTCTCCTCGGCGTAGGCCGCGTACTTCTTCTCCAGCGGCTCGCGGCGCACCAGCGCCTCGCGCTGCACGGCGTTCAGCCGGTCGCGGCACTCCTTGGTGCCCACACGGGCGAAGAAGCGGTCGTAGGCCGAGTCCTCGTTGTTCACCACGTCGTTGGGGGCGACGTAGGCGACGACGCCGTCCATGTCCCGCGGGTAGAAGCGCTCGTAGTAGGTGGCGGTCATGCCGCCCTTGGAGCCGCCCGTGGAGATCCACTTCTTGCCGTAGATGCCCTTCAGCGCCTTGAAGACGCGGTGCTGGTCGCTGGCGGCCTGCCAGATGTCCAGCTTGGACCAGTCCGCCGGGGCGGGCCGGGACGGGGTGAAGAAGCGGTACTCCAGGGAGACCTGGTTGCCGTCCACGATCTGGGTGGGCTCGCTGCGGCGGGGCGTCGTGGAGACGTTGTAGCCGCTGGTGAAGAACACCGTCGGGCGCGAGACGTCCTTGTGCAGCACGGTGATGCGCTGCTGGAACGTGCCCTTGGAGGGCTTGTGGTGGTCGACCGGCTGCGTGTAGTTCAGGACGAAGAAGCGGTAGCCGGTGTACGGCTTCTCCTCCACCAGGCTCATGCCCGGTATGGAGAGCAGTCTCTCCTTGATGTCGGTGGTGCCGGCGGCGTCGGCGGCGGTGGCCGCTCCCGCCGTGCCCAGTGTGCCTATGAGCACCGTGAGCGCCAGCAGCCATCTGAGCGCCTTGCGCATGCGCACTCCCCTGTGAGACAGATGTGCGCCGGAAGCTAGCGGACCAACTCACCGGAGCACCAGGGGACATGGGGAAAACCCTGTGTGCGCCTGCCTAGGGGTGTGCGTCGAGACGCACGAGCGCGCCGATCTCCACGAGCTGGTCCGGCAGCGCCAGGTCGGAAACACCCATGACCGTGCCGGCAGGCCGGTGCTCCCCGAAGTACTCGGCGTGGAGACGCGCTGTCGTGTCGAAGTTATCCCGCAGGTTTCTCACCAGCACCGTGGTCTCCGCTGTCTGGCTACGCTCGGCCCCGAACTCCCGCAGCACCAGGTCCAAATTCTCCAGCGTGGTGCGGACCTGCAGTTCGAAGTCGCCTGCGCCCACGAAGTTGCCGTCGCGGTCATGGGACAACTGTCCCGACACGTAGACCGTGTCACCGACCCGGGTGGCCTGGCTGTAGCCGTACAACGACTCCCACGGCACACCGAAACCGAATGTCTCCATCTGCGAACCCATGACCCACTCCTCTGAAGACAGTGCGCGGGCCCGTCAGTTGCTGCCGGGCCCTCGCTCGCAGAAGTTACCGGTTCGTGCAGACGATGCTTGTCCGGCAGTGAAGTCGACGTGTTCTCCGCGCGCACGGAATGGAGCCTCGGTCAGCACAGGATCCAGCCGGAGCTGAACTTCCCCCGGCCGACCCGGCCCTTGAGCCAGACGCAGCGGCGCCCGGCGTGCACGATCACCGGGCCCGCGTGGTGGGCGTACGTGCCCTGGTCCACGACCGGCCGGTTGCCGCGCGCCTGCACGCTCACCGACATCGTGCGCCTGGCGCCGGGCTTCTTGGTGAGGGTGACGGCGCAGACGTAGCCGCCGCGCTTGTAGACGAGCACGGTCCCGGTGGAGAACGGCAGGGTGCGGACCTTGCGCCCCGGGCAGAGCGCGTACGTCGCGGCCTGTGCCTCGCCCGGGGCCGCGACGGCGAGCAGCCCGGAGGCGGTCAGCACGGCCAGCCCGAGCGCCAGCCGCCGGCGTATCGCTCCACTGTGCACTGTCGTCCTCCCGTACCGCGTCCCCTTGCGACCATCGGCGTACATCTGTACGGACGCATGACGTATGTCGGACGGTTGCACGAGCGTTATGAAAGCGCGCTCACCGCTCTCAGCGGGACGCGCCGACCGGCTCCTCCGGCTCGGCCGCGCCGATGAACGTCCGCCACAGCTCCGCGTACCGCCCGCCGCGCGCGAGCAGCTCGTCGTGCGTGCCGTCCTCGGCGACCCGGCCGTGGTCCATGACGACGACCCGGTCGGCGCGGGCTGCGGTGGTCAGACGGTGGGCGACGACGAGGGTGGTGCGGCGGCCGGCCAGCCGGTCGGTGGCCTGGTTGACCTGGGCCTCCGTGGCCAGGTCCAGGGCGGCCGTGGCCTCGTCGAGCAGCAGGACGTCCGGGTCGACCAGCTCGGCGCGGGCCAGGGCGATCAGCTGGCGCTGCCCGGCGGACAGGTTGCGGCCGCGCTCGGCGACCTCGTGGAGGTAGCCGCCCTCCAGGGTGGCGATCATGTCGTGCGCGCCGACCGCGCGGGCCGCCGCCTCGACCTCGGCGTCGGTGGCGTCGGGGCGGCCGTAGGCGATGGCGTCGCGGACGGTGCCCTGGAAGAGGTACGCCTCCTGCGGGACGACCCCCAGCCGGTGCCGGTACGAGGTGAGGTCGAGGGCCCGCAGGTCGGTGCCGTCGACGGTGACCCGGCCGCCGGTGGGGTCGTAGAAGCGGGCCACGAGCTTGACGAGGGTCGACTTGCCCGCGCCGGTCTCGCCGACGAAGGCGACGGTCTGTCCGGCCGGGATGCGCAGGTCGACCCCGCCGAGGGCCTCTTCGTCGGTCCCGTAGGCGAAGTGCACGTCCTCGAAGGCGATGTCACCGCGCAGCGACAGCACCTCCCGGGGTTCGTCGGCGGACTTCGTCGACGTCGGCTCCCTGAGCAGCTCCTGGATGCGGCCCAGCGACACGGTCGCCTGCTGGTAGCCGTCGAAGACCTGGGAGAGCTGCTGCACGGGCGCGAAGAACAGGTCGATGTAGAGCAGGTACGCCACCAGCGAGCCGATGGCGAGGGTCCCGTCGTCGACCCGGGCCCCGCCCACGATCAGCACGGCCGCGGCGGCCACCGACGACAGGAACTGCACGAACGGGAAGTACACCGAGATCAGCCACTGGCCCCGGATGCGGGCCGCACGGTAGTCGGCGCTGCGCTCGGTGAACCGCCGCCCGCCGTCCCGCTCGCGCCGGAAGGCCTGCACGATCCGCAGCCCGGAGACCGACTCCTGGAGGTCGGCGTTGACCACCGACACGCGCTCGCGGGCCAGCTCGTAGGCCTTCACGCTCGCCCGGCGGAAGAAGAACGTGGCGATGATCAGCGGCGGCAGCGTCGCGAAGACGACCAGCGCGAGCTGCACGTCGATCACCAGCAGCGCGACCATGATCCCGAAGAAGGTGACGACCGAGACGAAGGCCGTGACCAGGCCCGTCTGCAGGAACGTCGACAGCGCGTCGACGTCGGTCGTCATGCGGGTCATGATCCGGCCGGTCAGCTCGCGCTCGTAGTAGTCGAGCCCCAGCCGCTGCAGCTGGGCGAAGATCTTCAGCCGGAGCGAGTACAGGACGCGCTCGCCGGTGCGCCCGGTCATCCGGGTCTCGCCGATCTGGGCCGCCCACTGCACGACGACCGTCAGCAGCCCCAGCAGGGCCGCCGCCCACACGGCGCCGAGTGCGGCCTCGGTGACGCCCGAGTCGATGCCGTGCCGGATCAGCACCGGCAGCAGCAGGCCCATGCCGGCGTCGGTGGCCACCAGGGCGAGGCTGATCAGCAGCGGCAGCCCGAAGCCGCGCAGCAGCCGGCGCAGGCCGTAGGAGTCCTCCGGCTGGACGGCCTTCGCCTCGTCGACGTCGGGGACGTCGGTGGCCGGGGGCAGCGCCTCGACCTGGGCGAGCAGCTCGGGGGTGGCGGGGCTCTCCGCGAGGGCGGTGTCCTTGCGCTCGCGGTCGCCGGTCCACAGCCGCGGGGTGACCCCGCGCTCGGCGTCGAACTCGGCGTCCAGCTCGTCCCGGACGGAGGTGTCCTCCTGGGGGCAGGCCGGCTGGGTGTGGCCGGGGGAGACCGCGCCCAGCTCGTCGGGGTCGGTGAGCAGGCGACGGTAGAGGGCGGACCGCTCCTGGAGCTCCTCGTGGGTGCCGAGGTCGGCGAGGCGGCCGCCGTCCAGGACGGCGATGCGGTCGGCGAGGTTCAAAGTGGAGCGGCGGTGGGCGATCAGCAGGGTGGTGCGGCCCCGCATGACGCCCTTCAGTGCCTCGTGGATCTCGTGCTCGACGCGCGCGTCCACGGCGGAGGTGGCGTCGTCCAGGACCAGCAGGCGCGGGTCGCTGAGGATGGCGCGGGCGAGGGCGACGCGCTGGCGCTGTCCGCCGGAGAGGGTGAGGCCGTGCTCGCCGACGGTGGTGTCGTAGCCCTCGGGCAGCTCGGTGATGAAACGGTCCGCCTGGGCGGCGCGGGCGGCCTTCTCGATCTCCTCGAAGGTGGCGTCCGGGCGGCCGTAGGCGATGTTGTTGCGGACCGTGTCGGAGAAGAGGAACGAGTCCTCCGGGACCAGGCCGATCGCCGCCCGCAGGGACTCCAGGGACAGCTCGCGCACGTCGTGGCCGCCGATCAGGACGGCTCCGCGGCTGACGTCGTAGAAGCGCGGCAGCAGCAGGGAGACGGTGGACTTGCCGGAGCCGGAGGAGCCGACGACGGCGAGGGTCTCGCCCGGGCGGATCTCGAAGCTCAGACCGTCGAGGACCGGGTGGCCGTCGTCGTAGCCGAAGGAGACGTCGTCGAACTCGACCGTCGCGGGGGCGTCGGCGGGCAGGTCCTTGTGGCCGTCCTCGATCGACGGCTCGGTGTCGATCAGCTCCAGGACGCGCTCGGTGCCGGCCCGGGCCTGCTGGCCGACGGTGAGCACCACCGCGAGCATGCGGACCGGGCCGACCAGCTGGGCGAGGTAGGTGGAGAAGGCGACGAACGTGCCGAGCGTGATGTGCCCGCGCACCGCGAGCCAGCCGCCGAGGGCCAGCATCGCGACCTGGCCGAGCGCGGGGACGGCCTGTAGGGCCGGGGTGTAGACCGAGTTCAGGCGGATGGTGCGCAGCCGCCCCGCGAACAGGCGGCGGCCGACCTCGCGGAGCTTGCCGGTCTCCTGTTCCTCCTGGCCGAAGCCCTTCACCACGCGTACGCCGCTGACGGCACCGTCGACCACGCCCGCGACGGCGGCGGCCTGGGCCTGGGCGTACCAGGTGGAGGGGTGCAGCCGGGTGCGGCTGCGCTTGGCGATCCACCACAGGGCGGGGGCGACGGCCAGCGCGACCAGGGTGAGCGGCACGGACAGCCACGCCATGATCACCAGGGAGATCAGGAAGAGCATGAAGTTCCCGATGGTCATCGGGAGCATGAAGAGCAGGCCCTGGATCAGCTGGAGGTCGCTGGTGGCGCGGCCGACGACCTGGCCGGTGGACAGCTCGTCCTGGCGGCGGCCGTCGAGCCGGGTGATCGTGCCGTACATCTCCGTCCGCAGGTCGTGCTGGACGTCGAGGGCGAGGCGGCCGCCGTAGTAGCGGCGGATGTAGGTGAGGACGTAGACGACCAGGGCGGCGGCGATCAGGAGGCCGGCCCAGGTGGTCATGGACCGGGTGTGCTCGCTGATGACGTCGTCGATGATCACCTTGGTGATCAGCGGGACGAGGGCCATGACGGCCATGCCGGCCAGTGAGGAGCCGAGGGCGAGTACGACGTCCTTCGGGTGGCGCCACGCGTAGGCCCACAGTCGTCGTGCCCATCCCCGTTTCGGTGTCACGCCGGTACCTTCCAGTCGTCCTGCTCTGCCGGAAGGCACCAACGCGATCGGGAGCCGTTTTCATCCCGCCGTAACGTTTTCGATTCCTGTTCGAGTGTCGTGGGCGGCGCGGTGAGGGGCGGGCCGGACCCGGTCAGCTCGCCGCCAGGTCCTTGTGGATGACCTTGGCCACGGCCTGGATGGTGGCGATGCCGTAGTTCATCGTGCTGTTGCCGTGGGTCAGCACGGTCATCACGTAGTCGTGGCCGCCGCCCTTGAACGCGCCGACGCTGTGCACCCGCCACCCGTTGGTGGAGCGCTGCAGCCAGCCGTTCTTGACGGCCACCGTGACACCCGAGGGCACTCCGTACGGCGTGCCCCAGCGCTGGGACGACACGACCTGGCCCATCAGCTTGAGGATGTAGGCCCGGGAGTTGTCGCTCAGAACCGCGTTCTTGGCGGTGAGGAGCTTCAGCAGCTTCTGCTCGTCGGTGACGGTGATCTGGGTCAGGCCCCAGTAGCCGTTGGCGCCGGGCTTGGTCTGCGTCATGCCGGCGGCCGCGAGGAAGTTCTTGATCTTCGTCATGCCGAGCTGCCTCCACAGGGTGGAGGTCGCCGCGTTGTCCGACTTGGTGATCATCGCCTTGGCGAGGGTGTTCTCGCGGTCGGTGAGGTACCGGTTCGACTTCTTCGCGTCCCACAGCAGCGTGGCGAGGACGGTGACCTTGACGACGCTGGCCGAGTCGTAGGCGGAGCTCGCGCGCAGAGTGCAGGTGGTGTTGGTGCTGCGGTCGTAGAGGCCGACGGCGACCGTGCCCTTGCGGGTGGCCAGCGCGGCGGTGATGTCCTTCGTCAGCTTGGTGGCCAGCCCGGCCTTGGCCGACGTGCAGGTCACGGCCGGAGTGGCGGCGGAGGCGGGCGTGGCGGCGGCCGTGAGCGGTACGAGCACGCCGGTACCCACGGCCGCTGCCAGCACTCGCGCGCGGCGGGATATCCCAGAAGTCATGCACCCCTTGACTCGCGGAGGTGGCCGAAAGGTTGCACGGACGACGAGAGCTTGTACGAGTCGTTATCGGGAGCCGCCCGGCTTCACAGGCGGCGCACGGCTTCTGCACAACGGCTCACACCAGGACCCCGGCACGCCGCGGGGACCTCGGCCGCCGAACCCCGGCCGCCGACCGCCGGGTTGTGACCGGCCCGGCCCGAGGATGCCACCGCCGCGACGCGTAGTCCCCTGACCGCGCCGCCCGCGATCCTCACCGTGGCTGCGGTGCGCCACTCCTCAGCCGATCCGTCATAACCCCGCATGATCGAACGGCCCCCGACTTCCCGGCCGACGCCGTCCCCCCGTCCCCGATCATGGTCCCCGGTGTCCGGCGAACGGGTGAAGGGAAACGCAGCGGTGGGCTACTGCCTGGAGATGAGCACCGGCGACATGAGAACGGTGGTGCGGCTGCTCACGGCGGTGGAGCGGACCGAGCAGCAGGAGCGCACGCTCGCCCGGGTGCGCACGGAGTGCCGGCGGACCGACGCCCGCTTCCGGGAGCAGGGCATCACCTTGACCGTCTCCATCAGCCGGGCCCTGGACGAGCTGATCGACGGCACCCCGAGCACCGACCCCTGCCCGGCCTACAGCTACGCCTTCTATCAGACCGTGGCGGCGCACTTCTCCGACCCGGCCGACCTCGGCACCTGGCGCCGGCCGGCCTGGTTCCACGCCATGGACGACGAACTGGCCCGGCACGGCGTACCGTCCGACCTGCTCCCGGGTGCGTTCCTGTTCAGCGGTCCGCCGCTGCGGCTGCCGCACCCCGGCGACGCGGTGCCCTCGATCGGCACCCTGCCCGCCCCGCGGGCCGCCGCCCTGGCCGACGCCTACGCGCGCGTGCTCGACCGCCTCGACCCCGAATTCCGGGGCCCGGCCCGCCGGTTCGCGGACGCCCTGCGCTTCGAGGCGCGGGAGTGGGAGGGCGCGCGGCAGCTCGGGACGAATCCCGACACCCTGCTCTTCTGGCTCCACTGACCTCTGCCGGAACTCTTGACGCCGCCCTTCCCGCCGGGATACTTGCGGTCGACAGCGCGCCAACTGCCGCGTCGAACAAGGGCTTTGCGTGTACGGCGGCGCCGCTTGTCCGAGATCCCGAACGTCGTGCGAAGTTTCGCTGGTTTCGCGACGACCACCCCCACTGGAGGATCCGCACATGAGTCCACGCAAGATACTGGTGGCCGCACTCACCGCGGCCCTGCTGACCGGCCCCGGCGTCGTCGCGCAGGCCGCGACCCCCCAGGCGCCGCCCGCCCCCGCCCGGGAACGTACGGCGGCGGCCACCATCACCTGGTCCCTGGTCCGCGCGAGCAACCCCACTGCGGACCAGCGCTCGGCCTACGACCTCATCACGAAGGCCATGAACGCGGCCGTGGCCCGCTACAACAACCTCAGCGACCTGGGCAAAACCCTCACCGTGCGCTACGAACCGGGCGTCCCCACCGCCGACGGCAACCTCAACGGCACGATCCGCTTCGGCAGCAACCGCAGCTACATGAACGAGCGGACGGCCCTGCACGAGATCGCCCACACCATCGGCGTGGGGCTCAGCGGGGGCTGGTCCCGCCTCGGCGGCAGCGGCACCTGGACCGGCGGCCAGGCCACCGCGCTGGTCAAGCAGTACGACGGCTCGGGCGCCAAGATCTCCACCGGCGGCGGCCACTTCTGGCCCTACGGCTTGAACTACGACAACGAGTGGTCGGGCACGGCGGCCGACCGCCACGTCCGCATCGTCGCCGCGATGGTCCGCGACGGCCTGTAGGAGCCACCCCGCGGCGGCCGGCGCTCCGCCAGGGTGCGTCGGCGCGAACATCCGCGGCACGGCCGGGAGCAGGGCCACCGAGGGCCCGGGCGCGTCAAGCGCCTTCGCCGGGTCCTGCTCCAGTCGGCCGACCCGAACCGAACGGCCTCCGACCCACCCGTGGGGGACTGTTTTGGTACGTCAACTCGCGTAGAACACGCCCGACTTGCCGCTTTCCGTCATCTGATTGCCATGTCGGATTCATTTACACGGCCGCATGTCCATGTCACTCTCCCGATTGCCGCCCCCGATCAACCCGCGTAGATGGGACCCCACATGCTGGCGACAAGACGGATACGCCGATGGAAGCCCGTGGCTCTGGCCACGGCCGCCGCCCTGGCCGGCCTCACCGCGTCCACCCTGACCGCTACCCCGGCCGCGGCCACGACGACCGCGTACGACACGACGTACTACAAGAACGCGGTCGGCAAGACGGGCACCAGCCTCAAGTCCTCCCTGCACACCATCATCAGCAGCCAGACGAAGATCTCGTACTCCGCGGTCTGGAACGCCCTCAAGGTCACCGACCAGGACCCGAACAACAGCAACAACGTGATCCTGCTGTACAGCGGTGTCTCACGCAGCAAGTCCCTCAACGGCGGCGACCTCGGCGACTGGAACCGCGAGCACACATGGGCCAAGTCCCACGGCGACTTCGGCGAGGTGACCGGCCCCGGCACCGACCTGCACCACCTGCGCCCCGCGGACGTGCAGGTCAACAGCATCCGCGGCAACAAGGACTTCGACAACGGCGGCAGCACGGTCAGCGGCGGGGGCGGCAGCCTCACGGACTCCGACTCCTTCGAACCGCGCGACGCCGACAAGGGCGACGTGGCCCGCATGATCCTGTACATGGCCGTGCGCTACGACGGCGGCGACGGCTTCGCCGACCTCGAGCCGAACGAGAAGGTCGACAACGGCAGCGCCCCTTACATGGGCAAGCTCTCCGTCCTCAAGCAGTGGAACGAGCAGGACCCGCCGAGCGCCTTCGAGGAGAAGCGCAACCAGGCCATCTACGACACCTACCAGCACAACCGCAACCCGTTCATCGACCACCCGGAGTGGGTCGAGGCGATCTGGTAGCGATCACTGTGAAGGTTGTCGCGCCCGGCCGACCCGGTGATCAGTCCGAGCCCAGGTGCGTCGGCGCGAACATCCGCAGCACGGCCGGGAGCAGGACCACCGAAGGCCCGGGCGCCTCGAGCGCCTTCGCCAGGTCCTGCTCCAGGTTCTCCGGGGTCGTCCGCACCCCGGGGACGCCGAAGGACTCCGCCAGGGCCACGTAGTTGGGCCGGGACAGTTCCGTCGCCGTCGCCTCGCCGAACGCGTCGGTCATGTACTCGCGCAGGATGCCGTAACCGCCGTCGTCGACGATCAGCCAGGTGACGTTCAGGTCGTACTGGCGGGCCGTGGCCAGCTCGGCGATGGAGTACAGGGCCCCGCCGTCACCGGAGACGGCGAGGACCGGTCGGGTCGGGTCGGCCGCCGCCGCGCCGAGGGCGGCGGGGAAGGCGTAACCGAGGCCGCCGGCGCCCTGCGCGGAGTGCATGTGGTTGGGGCCCTTGGCGTCGAAGGCCGACCAGGCCCAGTACGCGAGGATCGTCATGTCCCAGAACGACGGGGAGTCGGCGGGCAGCGCCCTGCGGACCGAGGCCAGCACGTCCTGTTCGAGGGTGAGTTCCTGGGCGGCGATGCGCTCGCCGACCTTCGCGAGCACGTCCCGTACCCGCTCCGGGGCCGCCGGGTCCTGTCGTTCGGTCACCGTCTCCAGCAGCGCCTGCAGCGCGAGGCGGGCATCCGCGTGGATGCCCAGCGCGGGGTGGTTGGACTCCAGCTTGCCGAGGTCCGCCTCGATCTGGACGACCCGGCCGCGCGGCTTGAACGTGTGGTAGTTCGAGGAGAGTTCGCCGAGCCCCGAGCCGACGACCAGCAGGACGTCGGCGTCCTCCAGGAAGTCCGTGGTGTGCCGGTCCTCGATCCACGACTGGAGCGACAGCGGGTGCTTCCAGGGGAACGCGCCCTTGCCGCCGGGCGTGGTGACGACCGGGGCCCGGAGCCGTTCAGCCAGCTGCTTCAGCTTGCCGGAGGCGTCCGCGCGGACCACTCCCCCGCCCGCGATGATCGCCGGGCGGGCCGCCCTCGACAGCAGATCGGCGGCCACGGCGGTCAGTTCGGGGCGCGGCGGCAGCTCCTCGGGGAAGGCGTCGCCGCCGGTGACGACCGGGATCGCCGTCTCGGCGAGCAGCACGTCCTGCGGGATCTCCACCCACACCGGACCGTGCGGGGCGCTCAGTGCCGACGTCCAGGCGGCCTCGATCGCGGAGGGGATCTGCGACTGGGTGCGGACGGTGTGCACGGACTTGACCACGCCCCGGAACGAGGCGGCCTGGTCCGGCAGTTCGTGGAGGTAGCCGTGCCGGCCACCGCCGAGGCCGGCCGTCGGGACCTGGCTGCTGACGGCCAGCACGGGCGCGGAGGCCGCCGCCGCCTCCTGGAGAGCGGCCAGGGAGGTCAGGGCGCCCGGCCCGGTGGACAGCAGCAGCGGCGCGGCCTCACCGGTGATCCGGCCGTAGGCGTCCGCCGCGAACCCGGCGTTGTTCTCCACCCGCAGGCCGATGTACCTCAGGTCCGAGCGGCGCAGGGCGTCGAACATGCCGAGCGCGTGCTGGCCGGGCAGCCCGAAGACGGTGGTGGCGCCGAGCCCGGCCAGCGTCTCCACGACCAGGTCTCCGCCGGTGCGGCCGGGAGGAGGGTTGAGGGCGGCCTCCGTCTGGGCGGGCGTGGGGCGGAGCACCAGGTCGTGGTCGTGAGTCACTTGGTTTCCGAGTCCTTCCGGGCCGCGGCGATCTGGCGGGACATGATCGTGGTCAGTTCGTACGCCGTGTGGGACGCGGCCACCGACGTGATCTCGGCGTGATCGTACGCGGGGGCCACCTCGACCACGTCCGCGGAGACCAGGTTGCAGGAGGCCAGCCCGCGCAGGATCTCCAGCAGTTCGCGCGAGGTCATGCCGCCGGCCTCGGGGGTGCCGGTGCCGGGGGCGTGGGCCGGGTCGAGGCAGTCGATGTCGATGGAGATGTACAGCGGCCGGTCGCCGATGCGCTGGCGCAGCTGGTCGGCGACCTCGTCGGCGCCGCGCCGGTAGACGTCGGCCGAGGTGACGATGCCGAAGCCCATCTTCTCGTCGTCGGTGAGGTCCTGCTTGCCGTAGAGCGGGCCGCGGGTGCCGACGTGGGACAGGGCGGAGGTGTCGAGGATGCCCTCCTCGACCGCGCGGCGGAACGGGGTGCCGTGGGTGTACTCGGCGCCGAAGTAGGTGTCCCAGGTGTCCAGATGGGCGTCGAAGTGCAGCAGCGCCACCGGACCGTGCTTCTTCGCGACCGAGCGCAGCAGGGGCAGCGCGATGGTGTGGTCGCCGCCGAGCGTCATCAGGCGGGCACCGGTGCCGAGCAGGTCGTCCGCGGCGGCCTCGACGGTCTCCACGGCCTCGTTGATGTTGAACGGGTTGACCGCGATGTCGCCTCCGTCCGCGACCTGGGCGAGGGCGAAGGGGGAGGCGTCCTGCGCCGGGTTGTACGGCCGCAGCAGCCGGGACGCCTCGCGGATCGCGTTGCCGCCGAAGCGGGCACCCGGCCGGTACGAGACGCCCGAGTCGAACGGCACGCCCACGACCGCGACATCGGCCCGGCCGACCTCGTCCAGCCGGGGCAGCCGGGCGAAGGTCGCGGGTCCGGCGTACCGCGGGACGCGGGAGGAGTCGACGGGCCCGCGCGGAGTCTCGTTGCTGCTCATGAAGTAATGCCTTCTTTCCTACGCTTCATCGCGTGTGTACTGCTATGCACTGCTTGTTCTATGACTCTACTGGGGAGCCGGGACCGGTTCGGACGCGAGTTCGGGAGATCGTCCGGCGAGGCGCTCGCGCCAGGCGGCGAGGACGGCGGTGTCGGTGGCCGGGGTGACCAGGGAGACGGCCAGGTGCACGACGATGACGGCGTAGTCGACGGCCATGAGGGCCTCCTTCGGTCGGTGTCGCCGGCGGGTGACGAGGACCGACCTTAGGTGGCCGGAAAGGGACTGCGAAGTGTACGTTTCATCCATTCGAGCCGGTGCCGGATGGAGGGAACGCACACCATGCCGGACCCCGGGGTTCCGCCCACCCCACCCGTCCCGCTGACCGCGCTGCTGGCCCGCGAGGACCTGGGCCTGCGGCAGCTCGCCGGACCGCCCGCCGAGGCGGTCGTCCTGCACTGGGTGCACACCTCGGAGATGGCGGACCCGTATCCGTATCTGCTGGGCGGCGAGCTGCTGCTCAGCGCCGGCGTGCACATCCCCGGGGCGGCTGACTCGGGTGACTCGGGGACCTCCTACTTCGACGACTACGTCTCCCGGATCGTCGCGGCGGGCGGCGCGGCCCTCGGCTTCGGGGTGGCGCCGGTGCACGACACCGTGCCGGAGGCCCTGGTCGCGGCCTGCGGCGCGCACGGCCTGCCGCTGCTGGAGGTGCCGCCCCGCACCACCTTCTCGGGCGTGGCCCGGGCGGTCTGGCAGCTCATGGCCGAGGCCCGTCTGGCCGAACTGCGCCGCGTGACCGAGGCCCAGCGCAGCCTCGCCGCCGCCGCGTCCCGCCCGGACCCGGTCCCCTCGGTGCTCCGTCAGCTGGCGCAGCGGCTGGGCGGGCGGGCGGCGCTGTACGGGCCCGAGGGGGCGGAGATCGCGGGGGCGGGCCGGGAGCCCGGGGACGAGGTGCGTGCGGCTCTGGCACGGCTGGCCCAGGTGGTACGGCCGGCCGGCGGCCCGGGTGAGCGCCCCGCTCCCGCCTCCGCCACCGACTCCGCCGCCGGTGTCCACCTCGCCGCCTACGGCCTGGGCACCGGGCACGGCTTCGTCCTCGGGGTCGCCGCCCACCGGCGTGCCCCCGGCGACCACACCGTCGCCTCCGTCGCGGCCGTGCTGCTGTCGCTGCTCACCGGCGAACAGCAGAGCGGCACCGGAGCCGCCCGGTCCTCAGCGCTCGTGCGGCTGCTGCTGGGCGCGCCGCCCGAGGAGGTCGCGGGGTTGCTGGGCGACGGGCCGTGGCTCGTGGTGCACGCCCGGCCGGACGGGGACGGCGCCCCCGACCCCGTCGCGGGCTCCGCGCTGGGCGCCGCGCTCGGATCCGCCCTGGTCGACGCGGCGGGCGACGTCGTGCGGGTCCTGGTCCCGGCCGGCCGGGCACCGGACCCGCTGCCGGGCTGGACCCTGGGCGTCAGCGCCGCCGTCGCCCCGCACGACTGGCCCGCGGCCGACACCCAGGCCGCCCGCGCCCTGGCCCGGGCCCGCGCCACCCGCTCCCCGCTGCTGCGGCACAGCGCGCGCCCCGCCCTGGCGGACCTGGTCCCGACCGGGGAGGCGGCGGCGCACGCCCGCGCCGTCCTCGCCCCCGTCACGGCCCACCCCGCGCTCACCGAGACCCTGCGCACCTGGCTGTCCCTGCACGGCAGCTGGGACCGTACGGCCGTCGCCCTGTCGGTGCACCGCAACACCGTGCGCCAGCGCGTCGCCCGCTGCGCGACGCTGCTGGAGACGGACCTCGACGACCCGGACGTACGGATGGAACTCTGGTTCGCGCTGCGGCACGTCTGAGTACGTGAGCGGGGGTCCCGCTGAGCATGTGAGCGGGGTCCCGCCGAGTACGTGACGCACGTCCCAGCGCTCGATACGCCAGGGACGCCCCCTGTCGGCTGCCTCACAATGGATGCCATGCCGATACCCGGGACACCCAGCCGCGCCGAACTCGTCGAACACCTCGTCAGGACGCGCATCGCGGGCGACGTCGCCACCCCCCGCGAGAACAACCTCTCCCACTACCGCAAGCTGGCGAACAGCGACCGCCACTACTGGCTCGGGCTGGAACTCGGCGACCGGTGGAACGACGAGCAGGACGTCCTCGCGGTGATGGCGGAGCGGGTCGGCGTGAACGACGACCCCGAACACCGGTACGGCCAGGACACCATCGACCCGGAGCTGACCGTCGACGGTCTGGAGCGGATGGCCGGGCGGCTGCGCAAGGCGGCGGACGGCCGGCAGCGCGTCCTCTTCGCCACCGGCCACCCCGGCGGCCTCCTCGACGTGCACCGCGCGACCGCGGCGGCGCTGCGCGCGGCGGGCTGCGAGATCGTCGTCATCCCGGACGGACTGACGACCGAGGAGGGCTACGTCATGCAGTTCGCGGACGTGGCGGTCCTGGAGCACGGCGCCACCCTGTGGCACACCCACTCGGGCGAACCGATGAAGGCGATCCTGACGGCCCTGGAGCGCGCGGGGCGCCCGCTGCCCGACCTGGTCGTCGCCGACCACGGCTGGGCCGGCTACGCGGGACAGCACGGCGTGGACTCCGTCGGCTACGCCGACTGCAACGACCCGGCCCTCTTCATCGCCGAGGCCGAGGGCACCGTGCAGGTGACGGTTCCCCTCGACGACCACGTGATCAGCCCCCGCCACTACGACCCGATGACGGCGTACCTCCTCGCGGAGGCGGGCCTCAGCTAGGGCCCCGCCCGCGCGGGACGCGGACCACGCCCTCCTGGATCACGGTGATGGCCAGCCGCCCGTCCTGCGTGTAGATCCGCGCCTGCCCCAGTCCCCGGCCGCCGTACGCGGACGGGGACTCCTGGTCGTACAGCAGCCACTCGTCGGCGCGGAACGGCCGGTGGAACCACATCGCGTGGTCGAGCGAGGCCCCGACGACGTCCCCGACGGCCCAGCCGCCGCGCCCGTGCGCGAGCAGCACCGAGTCGAGCAGCGTCATGTCGGAGACGTAGGTGGCCAGGACGACGTGCAGCAGCGGATCGTCCGCGAGCTTGCCGTTGGTGCGGAACCACACCTGCGAGTGCGGCTCGCGCGGCTCGCCGAACCGGCCGTAGGGCGGCTCGTCGACGTACCGGAGATCGACCGCGGCCCGGGCCTCGAGGAACTTCTCCACCACACCGGGGTCGAGGTGCCGGTACTCACGCAGCCGCTCCGCACCGGTCGGGAGGCTCTCGGGGTCGGGCGAGGCGGGCATCGGCTCCTGGTGGTCCAGCCCGTCCTCGTACGTCTGGAAGGACGCCGAGAGGTGGAAGATCGGCTTGCCGTGCTGGACGGCGACCACCCGGCGGGTGGTGAAGGAGCGGCCGTCGCGTATCCGGTCGACGGTGTAGACGATGGGCGCGCCGGGGTCGCCGGGGCGCAGGAAGTACGCGTGCAGCGAATGCGCGGGCCGGTCCTCGGGGACCGTGCGCCCGGCGGCGACGAGCGCCTGGGCCGCGACCTGCCCGCCGAAGACCCGGGGGACGACGGCGGACCGGGACCTGCCGCGGAAGATGTCCTCCTCGATCTGCTCGAGGTCGAGCAGATCGAGGAGGCTCTGGAGTGCATTGCTCATGGCAACTGTTGTACCGGCCAATGACTACGGTCGGCTTACAGGCCCATGTTCTTCGCGATGATCGACTTCATGATCTCGCTGGTGCCGCCGTAGATGCGGTTGACGCGGTTGTCCGCGTACAGGCGGGCGATGGGGTACTCGTTCATGAAGCCGTAGCCGCCGTGCAGCTGGAGGCAGCGGTCGATGACGCGGTGGGCGACCTCGGTGCAGAACAGCTTCGCGGAGGCGGCCTCGGCGGGGGTGAGCTCCCCGGCGTCCAGGGCCTCGGTCGCGCGGTCGGCGACGGCCTCGGCGGCGTCCACCTCGGCCTGGCAGGCGGCCAGTTCGAACTTGGTGTTCTGGAAGGACGCGACCGTCTTGCCGAAGACGGTGCGGTCCTGGACGTACTGCTTGGCGAACCGCACGGCGGCCTTGGCCTGGGCGTAGGCGCCGAAGGCGATGCCCCAGCGCTCGGAGGCGAGGTTGTGGCCGAGGTAGTAGAAGCCCTTGTTCTCCTCGCCGAGGAGGTCCTCGACGGGCACCTTGACGTCGACGAAGGCCAGCTCGGCGGTGTCGGAGGTCTTCAGGCCGAGCTTGTCGAGCTTGCGGCCGACGGAGTAGCCCTCGGACTTGGTGTCGACGGCGAAGAGGGAGATGCCGTGGCGGCGGTCCTCGGCGGTCGGGGCGGAGGTGCGGGCGCAGACGATCATGCGGTCGGCGTGGACGCCGCCGGTGATGAAGGTCTTGGCGCCGTTGAGGACGTAGTGCGTGCCGTCCTCGCTGAGCTTGGCGGTGGACTTCATGCCCGCGAGGTCGGAACCGGTGCCCGGCTCCGTCATCGCGATGGCCCACATCTCCTCGCCGGAGACGAACTTCGGCAGGAACCGCTTCTTCTGCTCGTCGGTGGCGAGCATCTTGATGTAGGGCAGGGCGAGCAGCACGTGCACACCGGAGCCGCCGAAGGCGACGCCCGCACGGGCGGTCTCCTCGTACAGCACGGCCTCGAACTTGTGGCTCTCCAGGCCGGCGCCGCCGAACTCCTCGGGCACGTTGATGCCGAAGATGCCCAGCTCACCGAGCTTGTAGTAGAAGTCGCGGGGCGCCTGGCCCGCCGCGAACCACTCGTCGTACACGGGTACGACCTCGGCCTCGATGAAGGCGCGAAGGGTCTCCCGGAACGCCTCGTGATCCTCGTTGAACACCGTACGGCGCACGCCGCCACCTCCAGGACTCCGCATGTCTAAGCGCTTGCTCAGCCCAAGATACCGGCGGGTATCGACGAGCGTCCAGGGTGGGGGTGGGGAGACGCTCGTCACGCCGTTGGGGGGTGAGGGAGGGGGCGAAGCCCCCGCCGGAGTCCGAGGCGAAGCCCCGCGGCGAGCCGGGCCCCTTGCCCGACAGTCACGCGCGGGCGGGTGGGCAAAGGCCCGTCAAACCCCCGCCGCCGCGAACGCCCCCCGAGCCATCCGGTGCAGCAACTCCGCCGTAGCCCCGCGCCCGGGCAACGACCCACCCCTCCCCAGATGCGGAGTGGAGTTCAGCAGCCCGAACACCGAGTGCACCGCCGACCGGGCCGCCGGCTCCCCCAGCCCGGGGTACACCTCCCTGACCACCCCCACCCACAGCTCCACGTACTGCCGCTGCAACTGCCGCACCATCTTCCGGTCACTGTCCCGGAGGCGATCCAGCTCCCGGTCGTGCAGGGTGATCAGAGGCCGGTCATCGAGCGCGAAGTCGATATGCCCCTCGATCAGCGAGTCGAGCACCTGCTCCGCCCCACCCCCGTCCACCTCCGCCAGCCTCCGCTTCGCCCCCGTCAGCAACTGCCCACTGATCCCCACCAGCAGCTCCGCGAGCATCGCGTCCTTGCCCGCGAAGTGCCGGTACAGCCCGGGCCCGCTGATCCCGACAGCGGCACCTATCTCGTCGACTCCGACCCCATGGAAGCCCCGCTCGGCGAACAGCCGCGCGGCCTCCTTGAGGATCTGCTCACGGCGGGTGGGGGCGTCGGTTCTGGTGGCCATGAAAACAATTCTAGACAGGGAGGTTAGCGGTCGTTAACCTGAAGGAAATGCGTTAACGCTCATTAACAAGGTGAGGGGACCCGCAGGATGCACGAGGCACCGGAGCTCACGAGCGCGGCAGACCCCGCGTCGGAGGCCTTTCGGGCCAACGAGGAGGCGCACCACGCCCTCGTCGAGGAGCTGCGCACCAAGCTCGCCACCGCCGCACAGGGCGGTGGCGAGAAAGCCCGCGCGCGCCACACCGCGCGCGGCAAGCTGCTCCCCCGCGACCGCGTCGACACCCTCCTCGACCCGGGCTCGCCGTTCCTGGAGCTGGCCCCGCTCGCGGCCGACGGGATGTACGAGGGCCAGGCCCCGGCCGCCGGCGTCATCGCCGGCATCGGCAGGGTCAGCGGCCGCGAGACGGTGGTCATCGCCAACGACGCCACAGTCAAGGGCGGCACCTACTACCCGATGACCGTGAAGAAGCACCTCCGCGCCCAGGAGGTCGCCCTCGACAACCGCCTCCCCTGCGTCTACCTGGTGGACTCCGGCGGCGCCTTCCTCCCCATGCAGGACGAGGTCTTCCCCGACCGGGACCACTTCGGCCGCATCTTCTACAACCAGGCCCGCATGTCCGGCGCCGGCATCCCCCAGATCGCCGCCGTCCTCGGCTCGTGCACGGCCGGCGGGGCGTACGTCCCGGCGATGAGCGACGAGGCGGTGATCGTCCGCAACCAGGGCACGATCTTCCTGGGCGGCCCGCCCCTGGTGAAGGCGGCCACCGGCGAGGTCGTCACGGCGGAGGAGCTCGGAGGCGGCGAGGTCCACTCCCGCGTCTCGGGCGTCACGGACCACCTCGCGGAGAACGACGCGCACGCACTCCGCATCGTCCGCACCATCGTCTCCACCCTCCCCACCCGAGGCCCCCTCCCCTGGGAGGTCACCGAGGCGACGGAACCCAAGGTCGACCCGCACGGCCTCTACGGCGCGGTCCCGGTCGACTCCCGCACGCCGTACGACGTGCGCGAGATCATCGCCCGGGTGGTCGACGGCTCCCGCTTCGCCGAGTTCAAGTCCGAGTTCGGCCAGACCCTGGTCACCGGTTTCGCCCGGATCCACGGCCACCCGGTGGGCATCGTCGCCAACAACGGCATCCTGTTCGCCGAGTCCGCCCAGAAGGGCGCCCACTTCATCGAGCTGTGCGACCAGCGCGGCATCCCCCTCGTCTTCCTCCAGAACATCTCCGGCTTCATGGTCGGCAAGGACTACGAGGCGGGCGGCATCGCCAAGCACGGCGCCAAGATGGTCACGGCGGTGGCCTGCACCCGCGTACCGAAGCTGACGGTCGTGGTCGGCGGCTCCTACGGCGCGGGCAACTACTCCATGTGCGGCAGGGCCTACTCCCCCCGCTTCCTGTGGATGTGGCCGAACGCCAAGATCTCGGTCATGGGCGGCGAGCAGGCCGCCTCGGTCCTCGCGACCGTCAAGCGGGACCAGCTGGAGGGCCGTGGGGAGTCCTGGCCGGCCGAGGACGAGGACGCCTTCAAGGCCCCGATCCGCGCCCAGTACGAGCGCCAGGGCAACGCCTACTACGCCTCGGCCCGCCTCTGGGACGACGGAGTGATCGACCCGCTGGACACCCGTCAGGTCCTGGGACTGGCCCTGACCGCGTGCGCCAACGCGCCTCTGGGTGACCCCCAGTTCGGCGTCTTCCGGATGTGAGGGGACGGACGACGATGTTCGAGACAGTACTGGTGGCCAACCGGGGCGAGATCGCCGTACGCGTCATCCGGACGCTGCGGTCGATGGGCGTGCGCTCGGTGGCCGTCTTCTCCGACGCGGACGCCGACGCCCGGCACGTCCGCGAGGCGGACACGGCGGTCAGGATCGGCCCGGCCCCCGCGTCCGAGAGCTACCTCTCGGTGGAGCGCCTGCTTCAGGCAGCGGCCCGCACGGGCGCGCAGGCCGTCCACCCCGGCTACGGCTTCCTCGCCGAGAACGCCGCCTTCGCGCGCGCCTGCGCCGAGGCCGGACTGGTCTTCATCGGCCCCCCGGCGGACGCGATCGCGCTGATGGGCGACAAGATCCGCGCCAAGGAGACGGTCCAGGAGGCCGGAGTACCGGTCGTGCCCGGCGGGCGCGACCCCGGCCTGGCCGAGGCGGCCCGCGAGCTCGGTGCGCCCGTCCTGCTGAAGCCCAGCGCGGGCGGCGGCGGCAAGGGCATGCGCCTGGTGCGGGACCTCACCCGGCTGGAGGACGAGATCGCCTCGGCCCGCCGCGAGGCCCGTGCCTCCTTCGGCGACGACACGCTCCTGGTGGAACGCTGGATCGACCGCCCCCGCCACATCGAGATCCAGGTCCTGGCCGACGGCCACGGCAACGTGGTCCACCTCGGCGAGCGCGAGTGCTCCCTCCAGCGCCGCCACCAGAAGATCATCGAGGAGGCGCCGAGCGTGCTCCTCGACGAGGAGACGCGTGCCGCGATGGGCGAGGCGGCGGTCCAGGCGGCCCGCTCCTGCGGTTACCGGGGCGCGGGCACCGTGGAGTTCATCGTCCCCGGTAACGACCCGTCGTCGTACTACTTCATGGAGATGAACACCCGCCTCCAGGTGGAACACCCGGTCACGGAGCTGATCACCGGCCTGGACCTGGTCGAGTGGCAGCTGCGCGTGGCGGCCGGGGAGCCGCTCGGCTTCACCCAGACGGACGTACGGCTGACCGGTCACGCGGTGGAGGCGCGCATCTGCGCCGAGGACCCGGCGCGCGGTTTCCTCCCCTCGGGCGGCACGGTGCTGAGGCTGCGCGAGCCGCAGGGCGACGGCGTCCGCACCGACTCGGGCCTCACCGAGGGCACGGAGGTCGGCAGCCTCTACGACCCGATGCTCTCCAAGGTCATCGCGTACGGCCCCGACCGTGCGACGGCCCTGCGCAAGCTCCGCGCGGCCCTGGCGGAGACGGTCACGCTCGGCGTGCAGACGAACGCCGGGTTCCTGCGGCGCCTGCTCGCCCACCCGGCGGTGGTCTCCGGCGACATGGACACCGGCCTGGTCGAGCGCGAGGTGGAGGACCTGGTCCCGACGGACGTGCCGGAGGAGGTGTACGAGGCGGCGGCGGCCGTACGCCTGGAGGCCCTGAAGCCCGAACCGGGCGGCTGGACGGACCCCTTCTCGGTCCCGAGCGGCTGGCGCCTGGGCGGCGAGCCGAAGCCGCCGGTCTTCCCCCTGCGGGTGCAGGAGCCCCTGGAGTACACCCCGCGGGGCACGGCCACGGTCACCGCCGACCGGGTCTGCGTCACGCTGGACGGCGTCCGCCACACCTTCCACCGCGCCGCCGACTGGCTCGGCCGCGACGGCGACGCCTGGCACGTACGCGACCACGACCCGGTCGCCGCGTCCCTCACCCGCGCCGCCCACGCGGGCGCCGACTCGCTGACCGCCCCGATGCCCGGCACGGTGACGGTGGTGAAGGTCGCGGTCGGCGACGAGGTGAGCGCCGGTCAGAGCCTGCTGGTGGTGGAGGCGATGAAGATGGAGCACGTCATCTCCGCGCCGCACGCCGGAAAGGTCACCGAACTGGACGTGGCCCCGGGCACCACGGTCGCCATGGACCAGGTGCTGGCGGTCATCGCACCGCGAGAGGAGGCGGCGGAATGACAGTCCCCGGACTTCCGATGGTCGTCCCGAGCAGGGACCTGCCCACCCGGGTCCGCATCCACGAGGTCGGCGCCCGGGACGGCCTGCAGAACGAGAAGGCGACGGTCCCCACGGAGGTCAAGGCGCGGTTCATCCACCGCCTGGCCGAGGCCGGCCTGACGACGATCGAGGCGACGAGCTTCGTCCACCCCAAGTGGGTCCCCCAACTGGCGGACGCGGAAGCGCTGTTCCCGATGGTCGCCGACCTGCCCGTCGCGCTCCCGGTCCTCGTCCCGAACGAGCGAGGCCTGAACCGCGCGCTGGCGCTCGGCGCCCGCCGGGTGGCCGTCTTCGCCAGTGCCACGGAGTCCTTCGCCAAGGCCAACCTCAACCGCACGGTGGACGAGGCGCTGGCGATGTTCGAGCCGGTGGTGGCCCGCGCGAAGGCCGATGCGGTCCATGTCCGCGGTTACCTCTCGATGTGCTTCGGCGACCCCTGGGAGGGCGGGGTCCCGATCGACCGGGTGGTGCGGGTCTGCCGCGCCCTGCTGGACATGGGCTGCGACGAGCTGAGCCTGGGCGACACGATCGGTGTGGCGACCCCGGGCCACGTGGTCGCACTCCTGGCCGCCCTGGATGAGGCGGGCGTCCCGGTGTCCGCCCTCGGCGTCCACTTCCACGACACCTACGGCCAGGCCCTCGCCAACACCCTCGCGGCGCTGCAGCAGGGCGTCACGACGATCGACGCCTCCGCGGGCGGCCTGGGCGGCTGCCCCTACGCCAAGTCGGCCACCGGCAACCTCGCCACCGAAGACCTCGTGTGGATGCTGCGGGGGCTCGGCATCGACACCGGAATCGACCTCGGCCGCCTCGTCGCCACAAGCGCGTGGATGGCCGCCCACCTGGGCCGACCCAGCCCGTCCCGCACCGTCCGAGCCCTGTCCCACGAGGACACCGAGGAGCACTGATCACGATGGACTACCGTCTCTCCCCCGAACTGGAGGAACTCCGCCGTACGGTCGAGGAGTTCGCGCACGAGGTGGTGGCGCCGAAGATCGGCGACTTCTACGAGCGGCACGAGTTCCCCTACGAGATCGTCCGCGAGATGGGCCGTATGGGCCTGTTCGGCCTGCCGTTCCCCGAGGAGTACGGCGGCATGGGCGGTGACTACCTGGCGCTCGGCGTGGCCCTGGAGGAACTGGCGCGGGTCGACTCCTCGATCGCCATCACCCTGGAGGCCGGCGTCTCGCTGGGCGCGATGCCGATCCACCTCTACGGCACCGAGGCGCAGAAGCGGGAGTGGCTCCCCCGCCTCTGCTCGGGCGAGGTCCTGGGCGCGTTCGGCCTGACGGAGCCGGACGGCGGCAGCGACGCGGGCGCGACCCGCACGACGGCCCGCCTCGACTCCGCCACGAACGAATGGGTGATCAACGGCACGAAGTGCTTCATCACCAACTCGGGGACGGACATCACGGGCCTGGTGACGGTCACGGCGGTCACCGGCCGCAAGCCCGACGGCAGGCCGCAGATCTCCTCGATCATCGTCCCGTCCGGCACGCCCGGCTTCACGGTGGCGGCCCCTTACTCGAAGGTCGGCTGGAACGCCTCGGACACCCGCGAGCTGTCCTTCACGGACGTCCGCGTCCCGGCGGAGAACCTCCTGGGCGAGGAGGGCCGCGGCTACGCCCAGTTCCTGCGCATCCTCGACGAGGGCCGCATCGCGATCGCGGCCCTGGCGACGGGTCTGGCGCAGGGCTGCGTCGACGAGTCGGTCAAGTACGCCAAGGAACGCCACGCGTTCGGCAAGCCGATCGCGGCGAACCAGGCCATCCAGTTCAAGATCGCGGACATGGAGATGAAGGCCCACACGGCCCGCCTGGCCTGGCGCGACGCGGCGGCCCGCCTGGTCTCCGGCGCCTCCTTCAAGAAGGAAGCGGCCCTGGCGAAACTCCACTCCTCCACGGTCGCGGTGGACAACGCCCGCGAGGCCACCCAGATCCACGGCGGCTACGGCTTCATGAACGAGTACCCGGTCGCCCGCATGTGGCGCGACTCCAAGATCCTGGAGATCGGCGAGGGCACGAGCGAGGTCCAGCGCATGCTGATCGCGCGGGAGTTGGGGTTGGCGGGCTGATTCAACGCATCGAGCACCGAAAGCCCCACCGGCTTCTGGCCGGTGGGGCTTTCGAAACGCTCGCAGGCCGAGGTCGCGGCGTCGGCAGAACGCGCCGGACGGACTCGTCGGCCAGCCACTCGTCAGACCCGTGCTACTCGACGGGTTCGCCCATCTCCTACCGCGTGGACGCCGCTCGCCTCATAGCCGGCGCGCCGAGCGGGAGGCCGGCCTCCCGGTGACGGGGATCACCGCACCCCAGGGCATTCCCACCCCGCCCCCGGGCACACACCCCAGGACCCCCTGGACAGATCCTCAGGTTAGGCTAACCTAAGCATGATCTCAGCCACGGGGCTGTCGGCCATGCCTGCAGTGGCTCCGTACGCACGAAAGCAGACCCAGTCATGTCGAACGCCAGAACCGCCCGTCTCTCCCGCCGCGGCCTGCTCGCCGCCGGTGGCGCTCTCGGGCTCGGCGCCCTCGTGACCGCGTGTGGCAGTGAGGACTCCAAGGACGGCGGCTCGGACGCGAAGGGTGCCGCCAAGTCCGGCCCCTGGTCCTTCAAGGACGACCGCGGCAAGTCCGTGAGCCTGGACCAGGTCCCCACGAAGATCGTCGCGTTCACCGGTGTCGCCGCCGCCCTGTACGACTACGGCATCGAGGTCAAGGGCGTCTTCGGCCCGACGAAGACCGAGGATGGCAAGGCCGATGTCCAGGCCGGCGACATGGACGTCAGCAAGCTGACCGTCTTCGGCAACCGCTACGACGAGTTCAACGTCGAGAAGTACGCGGCCTTCCAGCCCGAGGTGCTCATCACCACCACCTTCGACGCCGCCGGCACCCTCTGGTACGTCCCGGAGGCGTCCAAGGACAAGATCGCCAAGCTCGCCCCGAGCGTGGCCGTCTCGGTCTTCGACCGTCAGATGCCGAAGCCGCTGCAGCGCATGGCCGAGCTCGCCGGGTCGCTCGGCGCCGACCTGAAGGACGCGAAGGTCGTCGAGGCGAAGAAGCGGTTCGAGGCCGCCTCCGAGCGTCTGCGCAAGGCCGCCAAGTCCCGCCCCGAGATCAAGGTGATGGCCGGGTCCGCCTCGGACGCCATCTTCTACGTCTCCGGCTCCAACTTCTCCATCGACCTGGAGTACTTCAAGGCCCTCGGCGTGAACTTCGTCGAGCCCCCGAAGAAGGCCATGGAGGCCAACGGCGGCTGGTTCGAGAACCTCAGCTGGGAGAACGTCGACAAGTACCCGGCCGACATCATCATGATGGACGACCGCGCCTCGACCATCCAGCCGGCCGACATCACCGAGGCCACCTGGAAGAAGCTCCCGGCGGTCAAGGCCGGCCAGGTCATCGCGCGTTCGCCCGAGCCGATCCTGTCGTACGACAAGTGCACCCCTCTGGTCGAGAACCTCGCCAAGGCGATCGAGAGCGCCAAGAAGGTCGCCTGACGCCTCCGCCAGGGCGCGCCGAGCCTCCGGGGGCGCGTACGGGCCTGCTGCGGCCTCCGCGTACGCCGAGCCTTCGGGGGCGCGTTCGGCCCGTCGCGGCCTCCGCGCGCACCGAGCCTCCGGGCGCGCGTACGGGCCCCGTCGCGGCCGCCCGGCCCTCGCCCCTCCCCCGCACCCCCGAGCAGGCCGGCATCCCCCCTGCCCGACCCCGACTCAGGAGTCGACATGACCACCGCCGTAGCCGCCCCGTTCCGTTTCTTCTCCCTCCAGGTCCTGCGGACGAGGCGGCTCGGTCCGTCCCTGGTCCGCGTCACCTTCGGGGGTCCGGATCTGCACGCGTTCCACTCCGACGGCCAGGACCAGTCCCTGTCCCTGTTCCTGCCGCACCCGGGTCAGCCCGAGCCGGTCGTCCCGCTCGAGCTCGGGGACGGCTGGTGGCAAGGCTGGCGTGAACTCCCGGACGACGTGCGGGCCGTGATGCGCTCGTACACCCTGCGCGGCCTGCGCCGGGACCCGGACGAGATCGACATCGACTTCGCCCTGCACGGCATCGGACCGGACGCCTCCGTCCAGGCCGGCCCAGCCTCCCGCTGGGCCGCCCGCGCCACCGCCGGGGACCGGGTCCTGCTGCTCGGCCCGGCCGTCGCCGACAACCGGGCGATCCGCTTCCGGCCGCCCGGGGACACCGATCTGGTCGTCGTCTGGGGCGACGAGACCGCCGTCCCGGCCGCCTCCGCCATCGTCGAGTCGCTCCCGGCCGGCACCCGCGCCCGGGTCTGGCTGGAGGTCCCGCACGCCGGCGACATCCAGGACCTGGTGACCCTGGCCGACGCCGACATCACCTGGCTGGTCAAGGAGGAGGGGACCGTCGAGGGGTCCCCCATGGCCCTCCGCGCCCTGCGCGAGACCCCGCTGCCGTCGGCCGAGCGGCCGTACGTCTGGATCGCCGGCGAGTCCGGATGCGTGAAGGAGTTGCGCCGGCACTTCGTGCGCGAACTCGGGATCGACCGGCGCAGGGTGACGTTCGTCGGTTATTGGCGCCGCGGCATGAGCGAGGAGCAGCTGCGCGCCGAGGCGTAACCGCGGCCCCCGTCCGACCGACGTGCCCCACGTGACCACAGTCACGGCAGGGCGAACGCCGAGACTGATCGACTTAGGTTAGGCTTGCCTAAGTTGGACGGAGACCAGCCCACCCTGTCCCGCACCGGACTGTCCCCACCGGAGGACCCGCACATGCGCTCGCACCTGCTCAACGACGCCACCGCGGAGCAGTACCGCCGCTCCGTGACCGAAGGAGTCGAGCGGGTGGCCGCCAAACTCGCCGCCACCGACCGGCCGTTCACCGGCATCAGCGTCGACGCCCTCTCCCCCCGCATCGACGAGATCGACCTCGACCAGCCGCTGCACGACACCACCGCGGTGCTCGACGAACTGGAGGACGTCTACCTCCGGGACGCGATCTACTTCCACCACCCCCGCTACCTGGCCCACCTGAACTGCCCGGTCGTCATCCCGGCCGTGCTCGGCGAGGCCGTCCTGTCCGCCGTGAACTCCTCCCTGGACACCTGGGACCAGTCGGCCGGCGGCACGCTCATCGAGCGGAAGCTGATCGACTGGACGACCGAACGGATCGGCCTCGGCCCGGCCGCCGACGGCGTGTTCACCTCCGGCGGCACCCAGTCCAACCTCCAGGCGCTGCTGCTGGCCCGCGAGGAGGCCAAGAGCAACGACCTCGGCCGGCTGCGCATCTTCGCCTCCGAGGTCAGCCACTTCAGCGTGAAGAAGTCCGCGAAGCTGCTCGGCCTCGGCCAGGACGCCGTGGTCTCCATACCCGTCGACCACGACAAGCGCATGCAGACCGTCGCCCTCGCCCGCGAACTGGAGCGCTGCGCGCAGGACGGTCTCGTCCCCATGGCCGTCGTCGCCACCGCCGGCACCACCGACTTCGGCTCCATCGACCCGCTGCCCGAGATCGCCGAGCTGTGCGAGCAGTTCGGCACCTGGATGCACGTCGACGCCGCGTACGGCTGCGGCCTGCTGGCCTCACTGAAGCACCGGGACCGCATCAGCGGCATCGAGCGCGCCGACTCGGTCACCGTCGACTACCACAAGTCCTTCTTCCAGCCGGTGAGTTCCTCGGCGGTGCTGGTGCGGGACGCCGCCACGCTGCGCCACGCCACCTACCACGCCGAGTACCTCAACCCGCGCCGCATGGTCGAGGAGCGCATCCCCAACCAGGTCGACAAGTCCCTGCAGACCACCCGCCGCTTCGACGCCCTCAAGCTGTGGATGACCCTGCGGACCATGGGCGCCGACGGCATCGGGCAGCTCTTCGACGAGGTGTGCGACCTGGCCCGGGAAGGCTGGCGGATGATCGCCGCCGACCCGCGCTTCGACGTCGTCGTCGAGCCGAGCCTGTCGACGCTGGTCTTCCGCTACATCCCGGCGGCCGTCACCGACCCCGCCGAGATCGACCGCGCCAACCTCTACGCCCGCAAGGCCCTGTTCGCCTCCGGTGACGCCATCGTCGCGGGCACCAAGGTCGGCGGCCGCCACTACCTGAAGTTCACCCTGCTCAACCCCGAGACGCAGGCGTCCGACATCGCCGCCGTCCTCGATCTGATCGCCGGCCACGCCGAGCAGTACCTGGGAGAGTCCCTTGACCGCGCGTCCTGACAACCCGACCAGAACCCACGACTTCGTGGGGATCGGGCTCGGCCCCTTCAACCTCGGCCTGGCCTGCCTGACCGAGCCGATCGACGAACTCGACGGCGTCTTCCTGGAGTCGAAGCCCGACTTCGAATGGCACGCCGGCATGTTCCTGGACGGTGCCCACCTCCAGACCCCGTTCATGTCGGACCTGGTCACCCTCGCCGACCCGACGTCCCCGTACTCCTTCCTGAACTACCTGAAGGAGAAGGGCCGGCTCTACTCGTTCTACATCCGCGAGAACTTCTACCCGCTGCGCGTCGAGTACGACGACTACTGCCGCTGGGCCGCGGGCAAACTGAGCAGCATCCGCTTCGGCACGACGGTCGCCGAGGTGACGTACGAGGACGAGCTCTACGTCGTGCGGACCACCGCCGGAGACACCTACCGGGCCCGTCACCTGGTCCTCGGCACCGGCACCCCGCCCTACATACCCGAGGCCTGCCAAGGCCTGGGCGGCGACTTCATCCACAACTCCCGCTACCTGGCCGGCAAGGCGGAGCTGCAGAAGAAGGACTCGATCACCCTGGTCGGCTCGGGCCAGTCGGCGGCCGAGATCTACTACGACCTGCTCAGCGAGATCGACGTCCACGGCTACCGGCTGAACTGGGTCACCCGCTCCCCGCGCTTCTTCCCGCTGGAGTACACCAAGCTCACGCTGGAGATGACGTCCCCGGAGTACGTCGACTACTTCCGCGAGCTGCCCGAGGCGACCCGCTACCGCCTCACGGCCGAGCAGAAGGGTCTGTTCAAGGGCATCGACGGCGACCTCATCAACGAGATCTTCGACCTGCTCTACCAGAAGAACCTCTCCGGCCCCGTCCCCACCCGGCTGCTCACCAACTCCGCGCTGAACAGCGCGCGCTACGAGAACGGCACCTACACCCTCGGTTTCCGCCAGGAGGAGCAGGGCAAGGACTTCGAGCTGGAGTCGCAGGGCCTGGTCCTGGCCACGGGCTACAAGTACGCCGAACCCGAGTTCCTCGCGCCGGTCAAGGACCGCCTGGTCTACGACTCGCAGGGCAACTTCGACGTCGCCCGCAACTACGCGATCGACGTCACCGGCCGCGGGATCTTCCTGCAGAACGCCGGGGTCCACACGCACAGCATCACCAGCCCCGACCTCGGCATGGGCCCCTACCGGAACGCGTACATCATCCGCGAGCTGCTCGGCAGCGAGTACTACCCGGTGGAGAAGACGATCGCGTTCCAGGAGTTCGCCGTATGAGCGCCGCCCCCGGTATCGGAACGCTCACCGTCCGCCCCCTCGACCCGCTGAAGGACGCCGGGCTGCTGCACTCCTGGGTCACCCACCCCAAGGCGGCCTACTGGATGATGCAGGACGCCGAACTCCAGGACGTCGAGCGCGAGTACATGCGGATCGCCGCGCACGAGCACCACGACGCCTACCTCGGTCTGCACGAGGGCCGGCCGGCGTTCCTGATGGAGAAGTACGACCCCCGGTACGTCGAGCTGGCCGGCCTGTACGAGCCGGAGCCCGGCGACGTCGGCATGCACTTCCTGGTCGCGCCGACCGACCGGCCGATCCACGGCTTCACCCGGGCCGTCATCACCACCGTGATGGACGAGCTGTTCGCCGACCCGCGCACCCGCCGGGTCGTGGTGGAGCCCGACGTGAGCAACAAGGCAGTGCACGCGCTCAACGAGGCCGTCGGCTTCGTGGCCGAGCGTGAGATCGACAAGCCGGAGAAGCGCGCGCTGCTGAGCTTCTGCACGCGCGCACAGTTCCTGGCCGCCCGAGGAGTAGCCGTATGACCCTGTCCGACGCCGTAGCGCATCTGTCCCCCCACCGCTGGGCGCGGGCCAACCGCCTCCTGATCCGCAAAGCGCTCGCCGAGTTCGCGCACGAGCGGCTGATCACCCCCGAGCAGGACGGGGAGAGTTACGTCGTCCGCAGCGACGACGGCCTGACGAGCTACCGCTTCTCCTCGACCCGCCGCGCCCTGGACCACTGGCAGGTCGACGCCGAGTCGATCACCCGCCACCGGGACGGCACCGAGGTCCCGCTGGCCGCGCTGGACTTCTTCATCGAACTGCAGAAGTCCCTCGGCCTGAGTGACGACATCCTGCCGGTCTACCTGGAGGAGATCTCCTCCACCCTCTCCGGCACCTGCTACAAGCTCACCAAGCCGAAGACCACGGCGGCCGAACTGGCCCGCGCCGGCTTCCAGGCCATCGAGACGGGGATGACCGAGGGCCACCCCTGCTTCGTCGCCAACAACGGCCGGCTCGGCTTCGGCATCCACGAGTACCTGTCGTACGCGCCGGAGACGGCGAGCCCGGTCCGCCTGGTGTGGCTGGCCGCGCACCGGTCGCGTGCCGCGTTCACGGCCGGTGTCGGCATCGAGTACGAGTCGTTCCTGCGCGAGGAACTGGGCGCGGAGACCGTCGAGCGCTTCCACGGCGTCCTGCGCGAGCAGGACCTCGACCCGGCCGACTACCTGTTCATCCCGGTCCACCCCTGGCAGTGGTGGAACAAGCTCAGCGTCACCTTCGCGGCCGAGGTGGCCCGCCGGCACCTGGTGTGCCTGGGCGAGGGTGACGACGAGTACCTGGCCCAGCAGTCCATCCGGACGTTCTTCAACCGGACCAGCCCCGAGAAGCACTACGTCAAGACAGCCCTGTCGGTCATCAACATGGGCTTCATGCGCGGGCTGTCGGCGGCCTACATGGAGGCGACGCCGGCGATCAACGACTGGCTGGCCCAGCTCATCGAGGGCGACCCGGTGCTCCGGTCCACCGGCCTGTCGATCATCCGGGAGCGCGCGGCCGTCGGTTACCGGCACCTGGAGTACGAGCAGGCGACGGACCGCTACTCGCCGTACCGCAAGATGCTCGCCGCGCTGTGGCGGGAGAGCCCCGTGCCGTCGCTGGGTGAGGGCGAGTCCCTGGCCACCATGGCGTCCCTGGTCCACGTCGACCACGACGGTGCGTCCGTCGCGGGCGCGCTGATCGAGCAGTCGGGCCTCGCCCCGAAGGAGTGGCTGCGCCGCTACCTCCAGGCCTACTTCACGCCCCTCCTGCACAGCTTCTACGCCTACGACCTGGTGTTCATGCCGCACGGCGAGAACGTCATCCTGGTGCTGAAGGACGGGGTGGTGCAGCGCGCGATCTACAAGGACATCGCCGAGGAGATCGCGGTCATGGACCCGGACGCGGTACTGCCGCCGGCGGTGGAGCGGCTGCGGGTGGAGGTCCCGGAGGACAAGAAACTCCTGTCGATCTTCACGGACGTCTTCGACTGCTTCTTCCGCTTCCTCGCGGCGAACCTCGCCTCGGAGGGGGTTCTGGCGGAGGACGACTTCTGGCGCACGGTCGCGGAGGTCACCCGCGCCTACCAGGAGTCGAAGCCCGAACTCGCCGAGCGGTTCGAGCAGTACGACATGTTCGCCCCCGAGTTCGCCCTCTCCTGCCTCAACCGCCTCCAGCTCCGCAACAACGAGCAGATGGTGGACCTGTCCGACCCGTCGGGCGCCCTCCAGCTGGTGGGCAACCTGAAGAACCCGATCGCGGGCTTCTGACCCGGAGACGGACGGGCACCCCGGGGTACGGTCCTCCGGGGTGCCCGTCATCGTTCCGTCAGGAGGCGCCCCCTCGGGGGCGCGGGGAACTGCGCGACAAGCCCCCACCGGAGCCGCCTTCCGCTCCGGTCGCGTCCGCCGAGGCCGCTCGCGGTTACTTGGCCCGGCGCGCCACCGTGAAGTGGTCGACCTGGTCACCGCTCTCCGCGATGCCGCGCACCGTCAGCGTGGCCAGGCGTCCCTTCGGCGCGGGGGTGACGTCCACGCGCAGGAAGGAGTAGTCGAGGTAGCGCACCCGGGACCAGGCGACGGTCTCGTTCTGCTTGCCGCCCTTGACGTTGACGAACGAGGCGACGGAGTCGACGTCGTGTTCGTTGCCCTCGTAGGACAGCGGGGCGCTGAACGCGTAGAGGCTGCGTCCGGCCGCACCGGCGGTCACGTAGACCACGCCGTCGGTCTCGGGGTAGGCCGTGCCGCCGATCGGGAGCTTCTTGGCGACCTTGTTCCCCTTGATCACGTCGGTGCGCTCGTACTGGTGGTTGTGGCCGTTGATGACCAGGTCCACGGTGTACTTCTCGAACAGCGGCACCCACTCCTGCCGGACCCCGCCCTCGGAGGCGTGGGAGGTGGAGGTGCAGTAGGCGCAGTGGTGGAAGAACACGACGATGAAGTCGATGTCGTGGGAGGCCCGGTACTTCTTCAGCTGGGCCTCCAGCCATTTCGTCTGGGTGCCGCCGGAGATGCCGAGGTTGGCCGGGATCTCGAAGGAGATGTCGTTGGCGTCGAGCGAGATGATCGCCGTGTTGCCGTGGACGAAGGAGTAGACGCCCGGCAGGTTCTTCTTGTCGGGGCCGTTGTCGGGCAGTGTCCAGCGGGCTTCTTCGCCGCCGTAGCCGTTGGGCGAGTACCAGGCCTCCATGTCGTGGTTGCCGTAGGCGGGCATCCAGGGGACCGACTTGGCGACGGATTCGGTCTGGGCGAGGAACTGGTCCCAGACGCGGGAGTCGAAGCCGGTGTCGTCGGTCCTGCCCTGGCCGGTCGGGTCGCCGTACGCGATGTCACCGGCGTGCAGGTGGAAGGCCGGGTTCTGGCCGAGCAGCAGGCTGTTGTTGGCGAGTGCGTGGTAGCTGACGCCCTCGTCGCCGAAGGCCGTGAAGGTGAACGGCTCCTTGTGCGCGGGGGCGGTGGTGAAGGTGCCGAGGGTGCCCAGCAGGTGCGGTGCGGCCGGGTCGAAGCCCTGGTGGCCGACGCCGTAGTAGTACGTCCGCCCCGGCTTCAGACGGCTCAGCCTGGCGTGGACGTAGTACTGGGTGTGGTTGCCGCTCGCGCCGACTCCGGCGGGCGTGAAGAGGGTGCGGACCTCGGCGTCGATCTTGCGGGAGAGGTCCCAGGGGTGGGCGCCGATCCGGATGAACGGCTTCTTGACGGCGACGGGAACCTGCCAGGAGACGGTCATCTCCGTGCGCGGGTCGGTGCCGTAGGCGAGGTGGCGGCCGAAGGGGGCGACGAGAGCGCCGTCGACGGATGCGGTCGCCGGGGCGGTGCGGGCCGTCGGCACGGCGGCCCGGGCGGTGGCGCCGGGCACGAACGCGCCACCCACGACGGCGCCGAGCGTGACGGCTCCGCCTCTGATCATCGTGCGCCGGGAGAACTTCGTGCGCAGGTACTCGTGCTGCTCGGCCATGCTCATGCGCTCGGCGAGCCGCTCGGGTACGCCCATACGAGGAGTGTCCATGGCGTCCAAAAATCGACGCCTCGGGCAACGGGATACCGGACGCCCGGTGGACGGATCACGAACAGGCACTCATGACACGTTCAACGTTCCCCCAAAAGCCCCCCACGGAGGCCTGCCCGAAATCGGGCAGATTTCTTGCGAAAGCGCCGCCGGTGGCCCAAGATCTAGCGAGTGCACGACGAACTCGTTGATCATCTGACGCGGTCCACCGCCCTCGGCCGGGGCGAGGCGCTGCGTGTGATCCAGGACGTGCTCGCCTACTTCGACGAGACGACCGAGGAATACGTCCGTCGCCGCCACCGCGAGCTCCAGGCCCAGGGCCTGGTCAACGCGGAGATCTTCGAACGGATCGGGGCGGACCTCAAGTACCGCGCGGTGGCCCCGCCGGAGCTCTCGCTCCGGCAGCTGCGGCGCATCGTCTACGGCTAGGAATACGTATACATGTGCGGAATCGTCGGTTACATCGGCAAGCGTGACGTCGCGCCCCTCCTCCTGGAGGGCCTCCAGCGCCTGGAGTACCGGGGCTACGACTCCGCGGGCATCGTCGTCACGTCCCCGAAGACGTCCGGCCTGAAGATGGTCAAGGCCAAGGGCCGCGTCCGCGACCTGGAGGCCAGGGTCCCGGCCCGATTCAAGGGCACGACCGGCATCGCCCACACCCGCTGGGCCACCCACGGCGCCCCGTCCGACGTGAACGCGCACCCGCACCTGGACGCCGAGGGCAAGGTCGCCGTCGTCCACAACGGCATCATCGACAACGCCTCCGACCTGCGCCGCAAGCTGGAGGCGGACGGTGTCGAGTTCCTGTCCGAGACCGACACCGAGGTCCTGGTCCACCTCATCGCCCGCTCGCAGGCGCCCAAGCTGGAGGACAAGGTCCGCGAGACCCTCCGGGTGATCGAGGGCACGTACGGCATCGCCGTCATGCACGCCGACTTCTCCGACCGGATCGTCGTCGCCCGCAACGGCTCCCCGGTCGTCCTCGGCATCGGCGAGAAGGAGATGTTCGTCGCCTCCGACATCGCCGCGCTGGTCTCCCACACACGGCAGATCGTCACCCTCGACGACGGCGAGATGGCCACCCTCAAGGCCGACGACTTCCGCACCTACACCACCGAGGGCACCCGCACCACGGCGGAGCCGACCACCGTGGAGTGGGAGGCCGCGTCCTACGACATGGGCGGCCACGACACGTACATGCACAAGGAGATCCACGAGCAGGCCGACGCCGTGGACCGCGTGCTGCGCGGCCGCATCGACGACCGCTTCTCCACCGTGCACCTGGGCGGCCTGAACCTGGACGCCCGCGAGGCCCGGCGGATCCGCCGGGTGAAGATCCTCGGCTGCGGCACCTCGTACCACGCGGGCATGATCGGCGCCCAGATGATCGAGCAGCTGGCGCGCATCCCCGCCGACGCGGAGCCGGCCTCGGAGTTCCGCTACCGCAACGCGGTCGTCGACCCCGACACCCTCTACGTCGCGGTCTCCCAGTCCGGCGAGACCTACGACGTGCTGGCCGCCGTGCAGGAGCTCAAGCGCAAGGGCGCGCGCGTCCTGGGTGTGGTGAACGTGGTCGGCTCGGCCATCGCCCGTGAGGCGGACGGCGGCATCTACGTGCACGCCGGCCCCGAGGTCTGCGTGGTCTCCACCAAGTGCTTCACCAACACCACGGTGGCCTTCGCCCTCCTCGCCCTCCACCTCGGCCGCACCCGCGACCTGTCGGTCCGGGACGGCAAGCGGATCATCGAGGGCCTGCGCAAGCTGCCCGCGCAGATCGCCGAGGTCATGGAGCTGGAGGAGGACGTCAAGAAGCTGGCCCAGCAGTTCGCCGACGCCCGCTCGATGCTCTTCATCGGCCGTGTCCGGGGCTACCCCGTGGCCCGCGAGGCCTCCCTGAAGCTCAAGGAGATCTCCTACATCCACGCCGAGGCCTACCCCGCCTCGGAGCTCAAGCACGGCCCGCTGGCCCTGATCGAGCCGGCCCTGCCGACGGTCGCGATCGTCCCCGACGACGACCTGCTGGAGAAGAACCGCGCCGCCATGGAGGAGATCAAGGCCCGCAGCGGCAAGATCCTCGCCGTGGCCCACCAGCCCCAGGAGAAGGCCGACGAGACGATCGTCGTCCCCAAGAACGAGGACGAGCTGGACCCGATCCTCATGGGCATCCCGCTCCAGCTCCTGGCGTACCACGTCGCTCTGGTCCTGGGCCGCGACATCGACAAGCCGCGGAACCTGGCCAAGTCGGTGACGGTGGAGTAAGTGACCCTCTTTTAGGGGCGCGGGCCTGCATCGATGTGCGGCTCCGCCGCGGGGGCGCGAGCAACCACAAACGCACCCGCACAGGCCGACGAACGAAAACGGACCCCCACGTGCTGCCACCCTGCACGGGGGGTCCGTCTCATCGCCGGGAAGCCGCCCAACTCCCCGGCCCGCGCAGCTACCCGGTGGCCGTCACGCCCCGGCCGGCAGCGCGTCGCGGAAGAACGGTCGGCCAGTGCGCCAACGTGGCCGTGGCCGCATACCAGGCCACCGCCCCCGCGGCCACCGCGAACCACCCGCCCACCTTCACGAGCCCCTCGCTCCCGGCGAACTCGGCGACCGCCATGAGCAACAGCGCGACGAAGAACAGCCCGTGCACGCCCTGCCCCAGCTGATCCCCGCCCGCGAGGGTCAGGGACAGCGCCACCAGGGCGAACAACAGCAGGAACAACCCTGCCCCGTTGCCGGAGGCGGTCTCGGACACGGCCCATGTGAACCACAGCGCCCCGAGCACCGAGAACGCCGTACCACCGGCAGCGTCACCCTCGCGCAGGGCCACGAGCCCGGCGACGAAGAGCGCAATGCCCCCCACGTACTCGGCGATTGATGCCGCGTCAGCGGCTGACACGCCGTCGATCACGGCGGCATGTCCCAGCCCGAAGGCCAACAGGGTGATGGACAGGGCGAGTCGACCGGCCACGGTTGTGATTCCGCTTCCCGCGGAGACGTCTTTGTCCACGGCGGGCTCCCTTCGTGCAGGTGCAGTGGTGCGGTGTTCCGTATATGCCCTTCACAAAGGCACAAACACCTCTGCGCGCCAGTGGATTCGCGCGTGACACCAAGGGAGTCGAAGCTCAGGGGATGACGATGACGGGCCGCTGCGCCCGCTTGGCGAGCCGCCCGGCGACGGAGCCGAAGATGCGCCCCACGAGACCGTGGGTGGAGCCGACGACGATCGCGTCGGCCTCGTACTCCCGGCCGACCTCTTCGAGTTCGTGGCAGATGTCACCGCCGCGCTCGACCAGGATCCAGGGCACCTCGGCGAGATAGTCCGCACAGGCCAGCTCGAGTCCGAGCACCTCGGTGCGGTGGTCCGGCACGTCCACGAACACCGGCGGCTCGCAGCCGGCCCACACCGTGGTCGGCAGCCGGTTGGCGACATGGACGATGATCAGGCCCGACCCGGAACGGTGGGCCATGCCGATGGCGTAGGCCAGGGCGCGCTCGCTGGAGGTGGAGCCGTCGAAGCCGACGACGACCCCGTGCTTGAAGGCGGGATCGCAGGAATGGCGTGGCTCGTTCGCCGCCAGGGGCTCGGCCGCCGTGGGATCGGCGACGGGCCGCTTGCGGTCCGCGGGTTCGGAGAATTCGTGACCGGCCATGGCTGTCTCGGCGTTGTGATCCTTGTCCGGGAGGGATGACAGGGTGCGGCGGAGCTGTGTCCGGGAATGGTCTTCCCAACCCCATACCCTCAAGGGTACGGCGCCACGCCTCCTTAGCCCAGATCCCGCTCACGGTGCGTGCGGGTTCCAGGGAGCATGCACGAGGCACCGCCCGTAACGCAATGGTTGCTGCGCTGTACAGGCGGTTTGCACGGGATTCACTGACCTGCGGGGCGACGGGGGCAGCCAGTGACCGACGGCCCGGCCGCGCGTTGAACCCCGTGAGTCACGCCACAGGGAGCACGCATGTCCGCACCACGCCCCGCCGCCGAGGCGGACCGCGCGGCCCCGCCGCCGCGGGACACCGCGACGGATGTGGTTCGCTGGGCCGGCTTCAGCTGCCTGCTCGTCCCGGTGGTACTCCTCGGCTACGGAACCTCGCTCGCCGGCGCGGCCGGCACAGCCCTCGGGCTCGCCGCCGTCACGGGCGCCTGCCGGGTCCTGCTGCGCCAGTCCGAACGCGGCGCGGCCCGGCTCGCGGCCGAGGACCGGGCACCCCACCGGGGCCGGCGGCACCGCACCGGAACGGGGTCACACCGTGGCGGACGGCACACCGGGGGAGATACACCGGTCAGCTGACCGGTTTCCGCGCACGCACACGGCACTTTTCAGCCAACTTCTCGTACCTGTGCATCACCCCGTCCGACCACCCCCCAACCCCCGTTCGACCTGCACGGAAAGGGCCTCGGGGGGTCCGCGCACCCTACGTGGATTGGCCACCGCGACGAGGCGCACTTCCCTGCACGGCCCACGAGTGCAACGCTTCGTGATCGAATGCTTCACGCCAAGTTGCCAAGTCGACAATCTGCCGAGTGGTGAACCGGCCACTTCGGCACAACGGCACACAGTAGATTCGATCTTGACTGTCTACGGCGGGGGACTCGTGCAGGACCGAGGGGAAACGTGCAGGAGCGACACAACCGAGGAGCCGCGACCAACGAGGGGGGCTTAGCAGTATGAGCCACGACTCCACTGCCGCGCCGGAAGCCGCGGCCCGGAAGCTTTCCGGGCGACGCCGCAAGGAGATCGTCGCGGTGCTGCTGTTCAGCGGCGGCCCCATCTTCGAGAGTTCCATACCGCTGTCGGTGTTCGGGGTTGACCGCCAGGACGCCGGCGTACCGCGCTACCGCCTCTTGGTGTGCGGTGGCGAGGAAGGTCCGCTACGGACCACCGGGGGACTCGAACTCACCGCACCACATGGCCTGGAAGCGATCTCGCGCGCGGGCACGGTCGTCGTACCGGCCTGGCGTTCGATCACCTCTCCGCCACCGGAGGAGGCACTCGACGCGCTGCGCCGCGCCCACGAGGAGGGCGCCCGCATCGTCGGGTTGTGCACCGGCGCCTTCGTGCTCGCCGCGGCCGGCCTGCTGGACGGCCGTCCCGCGACGACCCACTGGATGTACGCGCCGACGCTGGCCAAGCGCTATCCGTCGGTACACGTGGATCCGCGTGAGCTGTTCGTCGACGACGGAGACGTGCTGACGTCGGCGGGCACCGCGGCGGGCATCGATCTGTGTCTGCACATCGTGCGCACGGACCACGGGAACGAGGCGGCCGGAGCCCTGGCCAGGCGGCTCGTCGTGCCGCCGCGCCGCAGCGGCGGGCAGGAGCGCTACCTCGACAGGTCTTTACCCGAGGAGATCGGCGCCGACCCGCTCGCCGAGGTCGTCGCCTGGGCGCTGGAGCACCTCCACGAACAGTTCGACGTGGAGACGCTGGCGGCACGCGCGTACATGAGCCGCCGTACGTTCGACCGCCGCTTCCGCTCGCTGACCGGGAGCGCTCCGCTGCAGTGGCTGATCACGCAGCGGGTCCTCCAGGCGCAGCGCCTGCTGGAGACGTCGGACTACTCGGTGGACGAGGTGGCGGGGCGCTGCGGCTTCCGGTCGCCGGTCGCCCTGCGCGGGCACTTCCGCCGCCAGCTGGGTTCGTCCCCGGCCGCGTACCGGGCGGCGTACCGCGCCCGGCGTCCGCAGGGCGAGCGCCCTCAGGAGACCGAGAGCGCACCGGGCGGCCCCGGTTCCGGCATGCCGGGCCACCAAGGCCACACCGGGCACCCGGGCCAGTCCGGCCAGGCACCGGCCGCGCTGCACCCGGAGCACCCGGTGCCGCTGCAGTCCCGCCGTACGGCGGCGGCGAGCGCGGTCGGCCAGTCCCCGGCCCTGTCGGCGAGCCTGCCCGGGCAGCGCAGCGCGCCGTGAACCGGTAGCCGCAGGGCCCGCGAGGAGCATGCCTCCCGCGGGCCCTGCGGCTTTCGCGGTACGGGCGGCCCGGCCGGAGGCAGCGGGCCGTAAGGTTAGACACATGAACGATCGCATGGTGTGGATCGACTGCGAGATGACCGGCCTCTCGCTGTCGGACGACGCGCTCATCGAGGTGGCCGCCCTCGTGACCGACTCCGAGCTGAACGTGCTCGGGGACGGCGTGGACATCGTCATCCGGCCGCCGGACCAGGCGCTGGAGACGATGCCGGACGTGGTGCGTCAGATGCACACCGCCTCCGGGCTGCTCGAGGAGCTCGCCGCGGGGACCACCCTGAAGGACGCCGAGGACCAGGTCCTGACGTACGTGAGGGAGTTCGTCAAGGAGCCGGGCAAGGCGCCGCTGTGCGGGAACTCCGTCGGCACGGACCGCGGTTTCCTGCTGCGCGACATGCCGAGGCTGGAGAACTACCTCCACTACCGGATCGTCGACGTGTCCTCGGTCAAGGAGCTGGCGCGCCGCTGGTATCCGCGGGCCTACTTCAACAGCCCGCAGAAGAACGGCAACCACCGAGCGCTCGCCGACATCCGCGAGTCGATCGCGGAGCTGCGGTACTACCGCGAGGCCGTGTTCGTCCCGCAGCCCGGGCCCGACTCGGACACCGCGAAGACGATCGCGGCGAAGCACGTTCTGCCCGCTCAGTAGGCGCTGCGGGGGCCCGTCGGGGCGGCGCGGCGAAAGCCGTGCGCGAGCACCCCTTCGGACCCTGTACACTTTTTCTCGGCCGGTCAGGGAAGTCACTGACCTCCAAGCCGGTCATGGTGGGTGTAGCTCAGCTGGTAGAGCACCTGGTTGTGGTCCAGGATGCCGCGGGTTCAAGTCCCGTCACTCACCCTGAGTAATCAGCCGGTGGCTTCGGAAGAAGCCACCGGCTGAAGCTTTTTGCGCGCCTGCCTGGGGCGGCGCGGCCGGCTGGCTACCGTCGGCGCCATGGACGGTCGACGCCCGGGGTGGCGCGCGTGTGTGCTCAGCGGGGCGGTGTTCGCCGTCTGCATGGCCGGCACCACGCTGCCGACTCCCCTCTACCCCCTCTACCAGGACAAGTTCGGCTTCTCCGAGCTGACGGTGACCGTGGTGTACGCCCTGTACGCCTTCGCCGTGATCGGTGTGCTGCTGCTGGTCGGCAACGCCTCGGACGCCGTGGGCAGGCGCCCGGTGCTGCTGTGCGGCCTGGCCTTCGCGGCGTTGAGCGCCGTCTGCTTCCTGAGTGCCGGCGGTCTCGGCTGGCTCTACGCGGGGCGGCTGCTGTCGGGGCTGTCCGCCGGGCTGTTCACCGGGGCCGCCACGGCGTACGTGATGGAGCTGGCACCCGAGGGCGGTGGCTCCCGGGCCACGTTCGTGGCGACCGCGGCCAACATGGGCGGGCTCGGCTGCGGTCCCCTGCTCTCGGGGCTTCTCGCCGAGTACGCACCCTGGCCGCTTCATCTGCCGTTCGTCACCCACCTCGCCCTGGTGGCCGCCTCGGCCCTCGTCCTGCTGCGGCTCGCGGAGACCGTCCGGGAGCGGCAGCCGCTGCGCGCCGTACGGCCGCAGCGGCCGGCGCTGCCCCCGCAGGTGCGGTCGGTGTTCGGGCCCGCCGCCACCGCCTCCTTCGTCGGATTCGCCCTGTTCGGGGTGTTCACCTCGGTCAGCCCGGCCTTCCTCGCGGAGTCCCTGGACGTGGACGACCATGCCGTGAGCGGGCTGATCGTCGCGCTGGCCTTCTTCTCGTCGACGGCCGGGCAACTGGCGGTCGGCCGGTTCGGTGCCCGGCGTTCCCTGCCGCTGGGGTGTGCCGGGCTGCTCGCCGGTCTCGCCCTGCTCGCCGCCGCGCTGCGGTGGGACCAGATGGCCCTGCTGGTCGCGAGCGCGTTCGTCGGCGGGACCGGCCAGGGTCTGGCGTTCCGCGGTGCGCTGGCCGACGTGGCCGGGGCCTCTCCCGCACACCAGCGCGCGGCGGTGATCTCGGCCCTGTTCGTGGTGGCCTACGCGGGCATCTCCCTGCCGGTGATCGGCGTCGGCCTGCTGACCGGTCCGATCGGCCTGGAGGGGGCGGGGCTGGTGTTCATCGCGTGCATGGTGGTGCTGGTCGTGACGGCGGCGGTGTACCTGGTGCGCCGGGCGGCACCGGCCCGGGTGTGAACGCGTGCGATCGTGAGGCCATGGGTGAGCTGGTGGAACGGGTCGACGAGCAGGACCGGGTCGTCGGGGTGGTCGACCGGGACGAGGCGATCCGCAACGGCTGGCTGCACCGGGTCGCCACGACGGTCTGCCGCGACACGCGGGGGCGCGTGCTGGTGCACCGCAGGCCGGAGCACCTGTCCCGCTTCCCTGGCCACCACGACTGGCTGATCGGCGGGGGCGTCGCGGTCGGCGAGTCGTACGAGGAGGCGGCGGCCCGCGAGCTGGCGGAGGAGCTGGGCGTCCGGGCACGGGTGCGGTTCGTGTTCTCGTTCCTGTGCCGTGGGGCGATCAGCCCGTACTGGCTCGGAGTGCACGAGGCCGTCGTGCCGGAGCGCCTCACCCCCGACCCGTCCGAGATCGCCTGGCACGGCTGGTTCAGCGAGGCGGAGTTCCGGGAGGCGATCCGGGAGCGGCTGTTCGTGCCCGACGGTCTGGATGCCCTGCGCCGTCACCCCGGCCTCGGCTCGCCGACCGCCACGCCGCCGCCAACTCCGCCACACCGCTGAAGCGTTCACGCGGATCGGCCCGCACGGCCCGTTCGACGACCGCCAGTTGCTCCGCCGTGCCGCGCCAGGCGCGCTCCTCGTCGCCCGCGTCCAGCAGGAGGCGGAGGGCACGGCCCAGGGCGTGGACCGTCGTGCGGGTGTCGATGCGAGAGCCGCGCCGCCACTCCTCCGGGGCCATGAAACGCCGCGAGCCGGGCAGCCGGCCGGCCTCCAGGGTGAACGGGCCCTGGCGGTACTCGTCGAGGTCGATCAGACGGAGCGCACCGGTTGCGAAGTCGTACAGGAACGCCCCGTCGTAGAGGTCCACGGCGACGAAACCCGCGGCCTCCACCGCCAGATGGGCGTCCAGGAGGCCGTCGACGGCGTGCAGGACCTGGGCGAGGGGCTGGGCACGGAAGCGGGCCACGGGATGGTCCGGGTGGGCGCGGCCGCCTCGGTGGCGGAGGGTGGAGTGGTAGAGGACCTCGCCACCGCGCCAGGGCATCACCACGGCCGGACCGCCGGAACCGGCCCGGAAGCGGTGCACCTGGGGGACGATCACCGGGTGACGCACCGCGCGGTGGAAGGCCCAGGCCCGGTCGAGCGAGTGCCGGGCGGCGGCCGTCGTCGCCTCCTTCACGAACCAGCGCTCGCCGTCCGCCAGGCGCACCCCGTACGACACGCAGCCCGAGTCCTGGTCACGGAAGGCGCGGAACACCTCCCCCACCGTCCGCAGGTAGGGCTCGGTCCGGGCGACCTCGGCGACATCCAGGAGCGGATGACCCCTCACGACGACGACCGGGACACCAGCTCCGTGGCCAGGACCATCTGCCGGCGCTCCAGGCCCCGGGACGCCGGCGGGCGGCGGTCGGCGACCTCGGTGAGCAGGAGGTCCGTCATCCGGCGGCCCATCTCCTCGATGGGCTGGCGGACGCTGGTCAGGGGTGGCTCCATGTGGCGGGCGATGGCGGAGTCGTCGTAACCGACGAGCGCCACGTCCTCCGGGATGCGGCGGCCCGCATCGCGCAGTGCCCGGCGGGCGCCGGACGCGGTGACGTCGGAGGCGGCGAAGACCGCGTCGATGTCGGGGTGGCGCTCCAGCAGGGCCGCCATGGCCCGGTGCCCGCCCTCCTCCGTGAAGTCCCCCGCCTCGATCAGCCCCTCGTCGGCCCCGAGGCCGGCGTCGCGCATGGCCTCGCGGTAGCCGTCGACGCGGCGCTGGGCGCCGTAGACGTCGAGACGGCCGGTGATGTGGGCGATCCGGCTGCGGCCCCGGGACAGCAGGTGCTCGACGGCCTGGCGGGCACCGCCGTAGTTGTCCGAGTCGACCGACGGCAGGGTCTCCGCCGCCGAGCGCGGGCCGCTGATCACCGCCGGGATCTCCAGCTGGGCGAGCAGGTCGGGCAGGGGGTCGTCGGCGTGCACCGAGACGAGCAGGACGCCGTCCACGCGGTGGGCCGCCAGGTACTGGGCGAGCCGGGCGCGTTCGCGGTCGCTGCCCGCGAAGATCAGCAGCAGCTGCATCTCCGTGTCGGACAGCGCCGCCCCGACGCCCTTCAGCATGTCCGAGAAGTACGGCTCCGCGAAGAACCGGGTCTCCGGCTCGGGCACGACCAGTGCGATCGCGTCCGTGCGGTTGGCGGCCAGGGCGCGGGCAGCGGTGTTGGGGACGTAGCCGAGCTCGGCGACCGCCGCCTCGACGGCGGCGCGGGTCGCGTCGCTGACCCGGGGCGAGCCGTTGATCACCCGCGAGACGGTGCCGCGGCCGACACCGGCGCGCGCCGCCACCTCTTCGAGGGTGGGCCGGCCACCACTTCGGCCCCGCGCTCCGTGGGTTGCCATGGGCTCCGCCTTCCCGTTCACACCCGCACTCTGCGACTGGCCTGGAATTTAACAGGCCCGTCAGCCGTGACGACCGAAGCCGGGGGCTCGCCGCCCCGGGCTTCCGCTTCGGCCGGACGAGCCGTGCCACCGGCGGTCCGACTGGCTCGATTCAACCGGCCCGGGATCCAACCGCGTCCGTCCCGGGTCCAGTTAACAGCCCGATAACTGAACGCATCTCTCCCTGTCCGGTCCCTTGACACCCCCGCCGCGACCGGGGACTCTTCAACACATCACTCGTGGGAGCGCTCCCACACTACCTGACACATACACAACCCGCACGTTCCCCGCCCGAGCCTTAAGCGCGTAGAACGGTCCGACACAGCAGTTGGCCGGGGGGTCGGCACGTCAGGGCAACAGGAGGACGACATGCGAGCACGCATCCGAACCGCCCGCAAGGCGATGGTCGTCGCAGCCGTCGCATCGCTGGGCGCCGGGCTGCTGGCCGGCTGTGCCGACGACGGCGGAAACGACGGCTCCTCGTCGGGCGGCAGCGGTGGCAGCGGCGGCAAGACCAAGATCACCCTGGGACTCTTCGGCACCTTCGGGTTCGAGGAGGCCGGCCTCTACAAGGAGTACGAGAAGCTCCACCCGGACGTCGACATCCAGCAGACGGTCGTCGAGCGGAACGAGAACTACTACCCCACGCTGGTCAACCACCTGACCACCAACAGCGGCCTGCAGGACATCCAGGGCGTCGAGGTCGGCAACATCGCCGAGATCGTCAAGACCCAGTCCGCGAAGCTGCTGGACCTCTCCAAGTACGGCAAGAAGAGCGACTACCTGGAGTGGAAGTGGCAGCAGGCCACCACCGAGGACGGTCAGACCGTCGGCCTGGGCACGGACGTCGGCCCGATGGCCATCTGCTACCGCAAGGACCTCTTCGAGAAGGCCGGTCTGCCCACCGACCGCGAGGAGGTCGCCAAGCTGTGGGCCGGTGACTGGAACAAGCTGGTCAAGGTCGGCGAGGACTACAAGAAGAAGGCGCCGAAGGGCACCACCTTCCTCGACTCCCCCGGCGGTCTGCTCCAGGCGATCCTCAGCAGTGAGAAGGACCGCTTCTACGACTCCTCCGGCAAGGTCATCTACAAGTCGAACCCGGCCGTGAAGGCCGCCTTCGACCTCACCGCCAAGGCGGCCCAGGACGGACTGATCGGAAACCAGACACAGTTCCAGCCCGCCTGGGACACCACGATCGCCAACAGCAAGTTCGCCGCGATGTCCTGCCCGCCGTGGATGCTCGGCTACATCAAGGGCAAGTCGAAGCCGGAGGCCAAGGGCAAGTGGGACGTGGCCGCGTCGCCGAAGTCCGGCAACTGGGGCGGTTCCTTCCTGGCGGTTCCCAAGTCGGGCAAGAACGCGGAGGAGGCCGCGAAGCTGGCCGCCTGGCTGACCGCGCCCGAGCAGCAGGCCAAGCTGTTCGCCGTGCAGGGCAGCTTCCCGAGCACTCCCGCCGCCTACGAGTCGGAAGCGGTGAAGAACGCCAAGAACGAGATGACCGGTGACGCACCGATCGGCACCATCTTCGCCGCGGCCGCCAAGAGCAGCCCGGTGCAGACGATCGGCCCGAAGGACCAGATCATCCAGCAGGGTCTGACGGACAACGGCGTCATCCTCGTCACCCAGGGCAAGTCGCCCAAGGAGGCGTGGGACACGGCCGTCAAGACCATCGACAACAACCTGGACCAGTGACCGGAATGGCGACCAGGCACGACACCGCCGCGCCCCCCGTGAAGGAGGGGGGCGCGGCCCCGGGCCGCCCGCCGGCCGACTCGGAGGCGGCGAGGAAGAAGCGCGCCCGGCTCTCCCGTCGCTGGCAGCGCGACATGCGGTGGAGCCCTTACGCGTTCGTCTCGCCGTTCTTCCTGCTCTTCCTCGCGTTCGGCCTGTTCCCGCTGCTGTACACCGGCTGGGCCTCGCTGCACCAGGTGGAGCTGACCGCGCCGACGGACATGAACTGGGTCGGGCTGCGCAACTACACCCGCATCTTCGACGACGACTTCTTCTGGAACGCGGCGAAGAACACGCTGACCATCGGCATCATCTCCACGGTTCCGCAGCTGCTGATGGCCATGGGTCTGGCGCACATCCTCAACTACAAACTGCGCGGCTCAACCTTCTACCGCGTGGTGATGCTGGCCCCCTACGCCACGTCGATCGCCGCCGCCTCCCTGGTCTTCGTGCTGCTCTTCGGGCGGGACTACGGCATGATCAACTGGGCGCTGAACGCCGTCGGCATCGATCACGTCGACTGGCAGAACGACAAGTGGCCGTCGCAGATCGCCGTGTCCAGCATCATCGTCTGGCGCTGGACGGGCTACAACGCCCTGATCTACCTGGCCGCGATGCAGGCGATCCCCCAGGACCTGTACGAGTCGGCGGCACTGGACGGAGCCAGCCGCTGGCGGCAGTTCCTCCACGTCACGCTGCCCTCGCTGCGTCCGACGATCCTGTTCACGGTCGTGGTGTCGACCATCGGAGCCTCGCAAGTGTTCGGTGAGCCTCTGCTGTTCGACGCGAACAAGGGCGCCTCCGGCGGGTCCCAGCACCAGTTCCAGACGCTCGGTCTCTACCTGTACGAGCAGGGCTGGGTCAACCAGCACCTGGGCCGCGCCTCCGCCATCGCCTGGACGATGTTCCTGATCCTCATCGTGATCGGGATCGTCAACTACGTCATCTCGCGCCGGCTGCGCGCCAGTAGTTAAGGAGAACCGGCCGTGACGACGACCCTGACGAAACCCCCGGCCGACGCGGTCCCCGAGCCGCCGAAGCGGTCACGCGGCATGAAGGCGGCACGCGCGGGCGGGCAGATGCACGCCGGCCCGGTGGCGTACGTCATCCTCGCCCTGTTCACCGTCATCTCGCTGTTCCCGCTGGTGTGGACGGCGATCGCCGCCTCGCGCGACAACCAGCGCCTGGCGCAGACCCCGCCGCCCTTCTGGTTCGGCTCCGGCCTCTTCGACAAACTCGAAGTGGCCTGGACGGACGCCAACCTGGGCGAGGCGTTCCTCAACACCACCCTGGTGGCCGGCATTTCGTCGTTCACCATCGTGTTCCTGTCGACGATCGCCGGGTTCGCCTTCGCCAAGCTGCGCTTCAAGGGCCGCAGCGCGGCGATGCTGGTGGTGATCGGCACGATGATGGTGCCGCCGCAGCTCAGCATCATCCCGCTGTACATGATGGTCGCCAAGCTCGACTGGACGGACCAGCTCCAGGCCGTGATCTTCCCGTCGCTGGTGAGCGCGTTCGGTGTGTTCTTCATGCGGCAGTACCTCATCCAGGCGCTGCCCGACGAGATCATCGAGGCGGCCCGCGTCGACGGAGCGAGCAGCTGGCGTGTGGTGTGGCATGTGGTGTTCCCCACCGCGCGGCCCGCGATGGCCGTGCTGGGAATGCTGATGTTCGTGCAGACCTGGAACGACTTCCTGTGGCCGTTCCTGGTGCTGACACAGACCGGCAATCCGACCGTGCAGGTCGCGGTCGCGGGTCTGGGCCGCGGTTACACCCCCGACCAGTCCCTGATCATGGCGGGCGCCCTGCTGGGCACCCTGCCGCTGCTGATCGTCTTCGCGATCTTCGGCAAGCAGATCGTCGGCGGCATCATGCAGGGCGCGGTCAAGGGCTGATTCCCGTTTCCCGGGGCCGAGCCACAGCCGCCTCGGCCCCTTTCCCCCTCCCCCTCCCCCTCCACTCGTCGGTCCCCATGACCCCTTTGGGAGCGCTTCCATGCCTGACTCCGAGAACCCGGCCACTCCGGTGACCTTCCCGCCCGCCTTCCTGTGGGGCGCGGCGACGTCCGCGTACCAGATCGAGGGTGCGGTGCGGGAGGACGGCCGGACGCCGTCGATCTGGGACACCTTCAGCCACACGCCGGGCAAGACCCTCGGCGGCGACCACGGTGACATCGCTGTCGACCACTACCACCGCTACCGCGACGACGTGGCGCTGATGGCGGAGCTGGGCCTGGGCGCCTACCGCTTCTCCATCTCGTGGTCGCGGGTGCAGCCGACCGGCCGGGGCCCGGCCGTGCAGAAGGGTCTGGACTTCTACCGGCGGCTGGTGGACGAGCTGCTGGCCAAGAACATCAAGCCGGCCATCACGCTGTACCACTGGGACCTGCCGCAGGACCTGGAGGACGCGGGCGGCTGGCCGGAGCGGGACACGGCGTACCGGTTCGCGGAGTACGCGCAGATCGCCGGCGAGGCGCTGGGCGACCGGGTGGAGCAGTGGATCACGCTCAACGAGCCGTGGTGCAGCGCGTTCCTGGGCTACGCCTCCGGGGTGCACGCCCCGGGCCGTACGGACCCGGCGGCCTCGCTGCGTGCCGCGCACCATCTGAATCTGGCGCACGGGCTGGGCGCGTCCGCGCTGCGCTCGGTGATGCCGGCCCGCAACACGGTGGCGGTGAGCCTCAACTCCTCGGTGGTCAGGCCGCTGTCACAGGACCCGGCGGATCTGGACGCGGTCCGCAGGATCGACGACCTGGCCAACGGTGTGTTCCATGGTCCGATGCTGCACGGGGCCTACCCGGAGTCGCTGTACGTGGCGACCGCGGGACTGACGGACTGGAACCACGTCCTCGACGGCGACCTGGAGCTGATCAACCAGCCGCTGGACGCGCTGGGTCTCAACTACTACACGCCGGCGCTGGTCTCGGCCGCGGACGTGTCGGCTAAGGCGCCTCGCGCCGACGGCCACGGGGCGAGCGACCACTCGCCGTGGCCGGCCGCCGACGACGTCGCGTTCCACCAGACGCCGGGAGAGCGCACGGAGATGGGCTGGACGATCGACCCGACCGGCCTGCACGAGCTGATCATGCGCTACACGCGTGAGGCGCCGGGTCTGCCGCTGTACATCACCGAGAACGGCGCGGCCTACGACGACAAGATCGACTCCGACGGCCGGGTGCACGACCCGGAGCGGGTCGCCTACCTGCACGGCCACCTCTCGGCGGTTCGCCGCGCGATCGCCGACGGCGCGGACGTCCGGGGCTACTACCTGTGGTCCCTGATGGACAACTTCGAGTGGGCGTACGGCTACGGCAAGCGCTTCGGCGCGGTCTACGTGGACTACGCGACGCTGGAACGCACGCCGAAGACCAGCGCCCGGTGGTACGGCCGGGCGGCACGGACCGGCACGCTGCCCGAGGTCGAGGCGGTCTGACCGACGGGGGACGGGGGGGCGGGGCGCGGCACGATGAGAGGGAGTGCCGCGCCCCTCGGGCCCGCCGGGGTGGTCAGAGGGTGCCAGGAGCGGCGAGCCACTGGACCGGCTGCCCGGTGACCGAGGCGATGGTCTCGAAGTCGTTGTCGTAATGCAGGAGGGTGAGTCCCTGAAGCTCGGCGGTCGCAGCGACGAGCAGGTCCACGGCGCCGGCGGAACGGTGTTTTCCCTTCTCGGTGAGTTCTCGCTGCACATCCCACCCGCGTGTCATCGCCCGGTCATCGAGGGGGGCCCAGCCGAACAGCGCGTCCAGGTCCTGGACGAGCTCGGCCCGATCCTCGGCGTTCCTGGCGCTGTACAGAAACTCGACCTCGGTCAGCGGACACCGCGCGATCACCCCTTCCTTCAGGGGCTTCTCCCAGAGTCCCCGGGCGGGCTGCTTCAGGATGCGGACCAGGGCGCTGGTGTCGATGAGGTAGGTCGCCGCGCTCATCGACGATAGGTCTCCTTCTCCAGTAGATCGTCAAAATCACCGGCGTCCGCCCGCGCCGCGAGTCTGGCCAGCGCGAGGGCCCGCTTCTTGCGCTCGACGCCTTCTCTGAGAGCGGCGTTGACCGTGTCCTTCTTGGTCTTGGTCCCGAAAACTATGGCAGCCTCGGCCAGCAATTCCTCGTCGATGTCGATCAGCGTCTTGGTCATGACAGACCTCCGGGATATCCGATCGGCATCCCAGTATATCCATAGAGGATCAGCAGGCACGGGATGCCGGGGCCGAGCTCAGCCCTTGTTGGCGCCCAGGGTCAGACCGCTGACGAACTGGCGCTGGAGCGCGAAGTACACGATCAGGGTCGGGATCGCGGTGAGCAGGGCGCCGGCTGCGACGAGGTTGGGGTCGGTGAAGTACTGGCCGGAGAGGTTGTTCAGCGCCGAGGTGATCGGCATGTTCTCGCCGGTGGAGATCAGGACGATGGCCCAGAAGAAGTCGTTGTAGATCCAGATGGAGAGCAGGGTGGCGAGGGCGGCCATCGCCGGCTTGCACAGGGGCAGCACGATCTGCCAGTACAGCCTCCAGACGGAGGCGCCGTCGACCAGGGCGGCCTCGGTGAGCTCGTGCGGCAGCGAGCGCATGTAGTTGCTCAGCACGAACGCGCAGAACCCGGACTGGAACGCCACGTGGATCAGCACCAGGCCGAGCGCGGAGTCGTACAGCTTGCCGCTCATGGTGATGCCGGGCAGGTCGATGAGCAGGTACAGCCGGTACAGCGGGGTGATGATGACCTGCTGGGGCAGCAGGTTGCCGGCCGTGAAGACCAGCAGCAGGAACAGGTTGAGCCGGAAGTCGAAGCGGCTGACGTAGAAGGCGACCATCGACGACAGCAGCAGCGTCAGCAGCACGGCCGGGACCGCGATCAGCAGTGTGTTGCCGAAGTAGTGCAGCATCTCCGACTGCTGGAAGGCGTTGGTGAAGTTGTCGAAGGTGAGCTTGTCGGGCCAGGAGACGTAGCCCTTGGTGCTGGTCTCCGCGTACGGCCGCATCGCCGCGAGCAGCGCCCACAGCAGGGGCGCGAGCCAGGCCAGCGCCGTGACGACGAGGAAGGTGTGCAGCAGGATCCGGGCGGGGCGGAGCGGGGTGCGCTGTTTGCGCGGGGCACCAGAGTTCAAAGGGGCGGCGCGAAGCGCCACGTTCAGGGTGGTGGTGGGCGACGGGTGGGAGCTCATGCGCGCCGCTCCTTCCGGAAGGTGGCGATCAGATACGGGATGATCACCGCGAGCGAGATCACCAGCAGGACGACGGCGATCGCGGAGCCGTATCCGATGCGGCTGGACTCGCCGATGATGTTGTTGGTCACCAGGATCGACAGCAGCTCGGTGCCCTGGGCGCCCTTGTTGAAGACGAAGACCAGGTCGAAGGCGCGCAGCGCCTCGATGATCGTGACGACCAGGACGACGGTGTTGGTCGGGCGCAGCGTCGGGAAGATGACGTTCTTGAACGTCTGCCACTCACTGGCGCCGTCGAGGGCGGACGCCTCGCGCAGGGCGGGGTCGACGCTCTTCAGGCCGGCCAGGTAGAGGATCATCATGTAGCCGGCGTGCCGCCAGGAGGCGGCGACGAGGATGGCCCACAGGTTGAGGTCCGGGTCGCCGATCCAGTCGATGTAGTGGCCGGGCTTGTTGGCGCCGATGATGCTGTTGATCAGGCCCGTGTCCGGGTTGTAGATCAGCTGCCAGACGAACCCGATGACCGCCAGCGACATCACGACCGGCAGGAAGAACGCGGTCTGGTAGACGCGGCTGAAGCGGATCTTCTTGTCCAGCTGCACGGCGAGGAACAGGCCGAAGGGCGTGGGCAGCAGGATGAGCGCCACGAACCAGATGACGTTGTGCTCGACGGCGGGCCAGAACTGGGGGTTGCTGGTGAACAGTTCCCTGAAGTTCTGCAGCCCGACCCACTTGATGGTGCTGAAGCCGATGCCGTCCCAGGTGGTGAAGGCCAGCGCGATCGAGGCGAGGGCCGTCAGCCACACCAGGGCGACGTGCAGGATCGTGGGCACGCCGGCCATCAGGCCGAGCGTGAGGCGGTCGCGGCGGGTGAGCAGACGCCGGTGTCCGTGGGGGGTCTTGGCGGGCGGGGACGCGGGGCTGGGCCCCGGAGCCGGCGGGGCGGCCGGCTCCGGAGCCTTCGCGGGGGTGGCAGTCATGTCGGGTCCGAGTCGTCGAGTCTCCGTTGGATCAGGAGGAGGCGAAGATCGTCTTCTTCTGGCGTTCGATCGACGAGAGGATGCTGTCGACGTTCTTCGGGTTGCGGATGAAGTTCTGCAGCGCCGGCTGCATCACCGTGGACGTGAAGTCCGGGCGGGAGTCGCGGTCCATGAACTGGGTGAGGCTCTTCGCGCCGGAGATCATCTCGAAGCTCTTCTTCTGCAGCGCGGTGTAGCTGGAGGTGTCGGCCTTGGTGGAGGCGGCCACCACGCTGGAGTCGGCCTTGAGGTAGATCTGCTCGGCCTCGGGCGTGCCGAGGTACTCCAGGAGCTTGATCGCGCCGTCGCGGTTCTTCGGGGCCTTGGAGAGCATGAAGCCGTCGGTGGGCGCCTCGACGGTGTCCTGCCCGAACTGCGGGTCGATCTCCGGGAAGGCGAAGAAGTCGAGGTCGTCGAGGTCGGCCTTGTTGGTGAACTGCTGGCCGACGAACGTACCCAGCAGGTACATGCCGGCCTTCTTGGCCACCAGCGACTGTGCCGCGTCCTGCCAGGTGCGGCCGACCGCGCCCTCCTGGTGGTAGGGCAGGATCTCCGTCCAGTGGTCGAAGACCTTGCGCACCTTGGCGTCCGTCCAGGAGGCCTTGCCGGCCATCAGCTCGACGTGGAAGTCGTAGCCGTTGGTGCGGAAGTTGATCTGGTCGAAGGTGCCCATGGCGGGCCAGGCGTCCTTGTCGCCGAAGGCGATCGGGACCAGCCCGTCCTTCTTCATCCGCTTGCACAGGGCGACGAAGTCGTCCCAGGTCGTGGGCACCTGGTAGCCGTGCTGCGCGAAGACGCTCTTGCGGTAGAAGACGGCCCACGGGTACGTGTACAGCGGCACGAAGTAGTACTTGCCGTCCTCGCCCTTGCTGAGCTTCTGCATCGCCGCGGGGAAGTTGCCGCTGATCTTCTGCCACACGTCGTCGATCGGGGACGCGAGCTTCTTCGAGGCGAAGAACTGCATGCGGTAGCCGGCGAACCAGGTGAAGACGTCGTCGGGCGTGCCCTGCAGGTAGGAGTTGATCTGCTCCTGGAACGTGTTGTGGTCCTTGGTGTTCACGTCGACCTTGATGCCGGACTTCTTGGTGAAGGCGGCGTAGATCTCGGCGAACGCCTTCTTCGGCACGGCGTCGGACGAGTTGGAGCCGAGACTGACCGTCTTCGGGTCGGCGGACGAGCCGCTGCCGCCGCAGGCGCTCAGCAGGGGTATCCCGGCGCCCAGCAGGGCCGCGCCGCCCATGCCGCGCAGCAGGGTGCGGCGGCTGGGAGCCGAGAGGGACAGACCGGAGGGAGAGAGGTCGTGCATGAACTGCTCCTGAAGGCAGGGTCCGGCCATGAGGGTGTGGCATGAAATCCAGTCGCAATCGACCAGAAACCAACTTGACCGAACACGGTGGCGCAATGACAGCCGCATGTCCGGTCACGCGTCAAGAGCAGTCGCCTTCATTTGTCGAAACGTGACCGTCCCGTGAAGACGCGGTGTCGGGGGTGCTCAGCGGGAACGGGAGCGGTTGTACACGGCAGCGAGCCTGCCGGGGCGGCGCCGCCGCATCTGCCGGTGCCCGCCGCCGGCCGGGGTGCGGCCGTCCAGCTGGATCCAGATCCGCACCTCGGCCCCTCCGAGCACCGAGGAGCCGATCCGTACGTCCCCGCCGGTGGACTCCGCGAGCCGGCGCACGATGTCCAGGCCGAGTCCCGTGGAGCCGTCGCTCCCGGAGCCGCGGCCGCGCGCCATCGCCGTCTCGGGGTCGGGTATGCCCGGGCCCGCGTCGGAGACGAGGACGATCACCGCGTCGTCGCCGTTGTGCACGTCGACCGCGAAGGCGGTGCCCTCCGCGGTGTGCCGGAAGACGTTCCCGAGCAGTGCGTCGAGCGCGGCGGCCAGGTCGGCGCGGGCCACGGGTATGCGCACCGGCCGGTCGGCCCCGGCCACCCGCCACTTGCGGCCCTCGTCCTCGGCGAGCGCCGACCAGAACGCCATCCGCTCCCGGACCACCTCGGCCGCGTCGCATCCGGCGCCCGGACCGGCCGCGGCCGTCTGCGGCTTGGCCTCCCGGGCCGTACGGATGATGGTGTCGACCTCGCGCTCCAGCTGCTCGACCGCGGTCCTGGTCTGGTCGGCGGCCGGTCCCTCGCCGAGCGAGGCGGTGTTGAGCCGCAGCACGGTCAGGGGCGTGCGCAGCCGGTGGGACAGGTCGGCCGCCAGCTCCCGCTCGTTCGCCAGGAGCTGGACGACCTGGTCGGCCATCGAGTTGAACGCGACCGCCGCGAGCCGCAGCTCGCTCGGGCCCTCCTCGGGAACGCGGGCGCCGAGCCGGCCCTCTCCCAGGTCGTGCGCCCCCTCGACCAGGCGCTGCGCGGGCCGGACCATGCGCACGCCCAGCCGGTCGGCGACCGCGACCGAGCCGAGGATCAGCGCCACCCCGACCGCGGCGAGCACGGCCCAGGCCGTGCCCACGCCGTTGGTGACGTCGGACTCCGGCACGTAGACCTCGACGACCGCGATCTTGCCGGTGCTGAGCGCGACCGGCTGGAGCAGCGTCGAGCCGCCGGGGACGCCCGTGGTGGAGGCGCGGCCCAGCCTGCGCACGGCCGCGATGTCCTCGTCGGCGGCGCGCCGCCGCCCTAGTTCGACGGCTTCCTTGCCGCCCCCCTCGGGGAGGTGCACGGCCATCCCGGCGTCGGAACCGGCGGCGGCGACGACCCGTTCGAGCTGGTCGCGGTCGGTGGTGATGGACAGGGCCGGGGCGACGGCGGCGGCCTCCCGCTCGGCGTTGGAGAAGGCACGGTCGCGGGCCATCTCGCGGATGACGAGTCCGAGCGGCACCGCGAAGGCGACCACGACCATGGTGGTCACGGCCAGCGACACCTTGACCAGGGCCCACCTCATCGCGGCGGCCCGGGTGGTTCCAGCTTCACGCCGACACCCCGAAGGGTGTGCAGATAGCGCGGGCTGGCAGCCGTCTCGCCCAGCTTCCTGCGCAGCCAGGACAGATGGACGTCGATGGTCTGGTCGTCGCCGTAGGACTGCTGCCACACCTCGGCGAGCAGCTCCCTGCGGGGGACGACGACTCCGGGCCGGCGGGCCAGGAAGGCGAGGAGGTCGAACTCACGGCGGGTGAGGTCGAGTCGCGCGCCGTCCAGCTCGGCCTGACGGCGCAGCGGGTCGACGGTCAGGCCGCCGACCCGGATCGCGGGGGACGGCTCCGCCTCCGCGGCCCCGGAGCGGGCACGGCGCAGCACGGCCGCCATGCGGGCCGAGAGGTGCTCCACCGAGAAGGGCTTGGTCAGGTAGTCGTCCGCCCCGGCGTTCAGCAGCCGGACGATCTCCGTCTCGTCGTCCCGGGCGGTGGCGACGATCACCGGTACGTCCGTGATCCCGCGCAGCATCTTCAGGGCCTCGGACCCGTCGAGATCGGGCAGTCCGAGGTCCAGGATCACCACGTCGAAGCGAACGTGGGCGACCTCGCGCAGCGCCTCCAGTGCCGTCCCGACACTGCGCACGGTGTGCGAGGCGTCGGTCAGGTGGCGGATCAGCGCCGAGCGTACGAACTGGTCGTCCTCGACCACGAGCACACTTGCCATGCGCCGCACCGTACGCCATCTCGAACAGCCGGGTGCGGGGCTGTGGACAACTGTCCGGCTGGGGACAACCGGCCCCGGCAGGACGCCGTTTGGGGTCACGCGTGGGACCCGTGAGGCAGTATGGCCCGCGATGCGCAGAGGACTCGTACACGTACTGGCCTGGCTGCTCGCCACGGGCGCGGCGGTCACGCTGTCGTGGTGGGGTGTCCACACGGTGATGGCGGGCACGGCCTACGACCCGCCGCGCGCCCTGCCCATCAAGGCCGCCGACACGTCGTCCACACGGGAGCCGAAGGCGCCGCCCACGCCGCCGGAACGGACACCTGCGCCCAAGCGGCGGCAGCCGAGCACGCCTCCGGCGTCCGCCGGCCCGAGCCCCTCCCCCACGCCGTCGGCCGGCACCACCGCTCCCGCCGCCTCCGGCCGGGTCAGGAGCTACGACACCGACGGCGGCCGGGCGGTCTTCGACCTCGGGAAGACGTCCGCCTCGCTGGTCTCGGCGACGCCCGGGGCGGGCTGGTCGATGCAGGTGTGGAAGACGGAGTCGTGGATCCGCGTGGAGTTCTCCTCGGGCGCGGACCGGGTGTCGGTGTTCTGCACCTGGCACGACGGGCCGCCGCGGGTGGAGATCGGGACCTACTGAGATCGGGATTTCTGAGATCCGGCCTACTGAGCGCCGTGGGCGGCCGTCGGCACAGGTTGAGCGCCGTGGGCGGCCGTCGGCACAGGTTGAGCGCCGTGGCCGGTCATCGCGCCTGCGGGCCGCCGTGGCCGGTCATCCGAACACCGACGGCGGTGGTGCCGGTGACGCCACCGCCGCGAGGTCCGTGACGGGTGCGGCTCCGCCGGTGAAGTCGGTGAGGGTCCTGCCGTGTTCGACGCGGGCGGGGTGCGGATCGGAGGCGGCGAGGCGGGTCAGCTCGGCGACGGGCAGCGGGTGGTCGGAGGCGACCAGGACGGCGTTCCCGAAGCGCTTGCCGCGCAGCACCGCCGGATCCGCGACCAGCGCGAGGTGCTCGAAGCGGGCGGCGGCCGTGGCGATCTGGCCGCGCAGGTGGGCGAGCGGCGGCCCGTCGGCGAGGTTGGCGGCGTAGACGCCGCCGGGCCGGAGCGCCCTGCGCACGTCGTCGAGGAACTCGGTCGAGGTCAGGTGGGCGGGCGTCCGGGCCCCGCTGAACACGTCGGTGATGACGAGGTCGGCCCAGCCGTCCGGCACCTTGGCGAGGCCCGCGCGGGCGTCGGCGGAGCGCACCCGTATGCGCGCGTTCGGATCCAAGGGCAGTGCGCGGCGCACCAGTTGGACGAGAGGGCCGTCGCGTTCGACGACCTGCTGGGTGGAGCGGGGCCGGGTGGCGGCGACGTAGCGCGCGAGGGTGAGGGCCCCGCCGCCGAGGTGCACGGCGTGCAGGGGCCGTCCGGGCGGGGCGACGAGGTCGATCACGTGGCCGAGGCGGCGCTGGTACTCGAAGGACAGGTACGCCGGGTCGTCCAGGTCGACGTGCGACTGCGGGGCCCCGTCGATCACCAGCGTCCAGGCCCGGGCCCGCTCGCGGTCGGGGATGAGCTCGGCGAGCCCGCCGTCGACACTCTCGACGACGGCCTCGGCACCGGCCTGTCTGCGCCGGCCGCTCTTGGACTTTCCCATGGGGTCATTATCGGGGTGGGCCGATGAGCGGGGAGTACGCGCCGGCCGGCCCGGGGGCGAGGGGCCTCGACGGTGGGTGAGGCGGCCTCAGCGGCAGCTGTCCGCCGCCCTGATCATCCGGGCGGCCTCCCCCAGGGCCGCGCGCAGCACCGCGGGGTCGGTCGCGAGGTCCGCCTCGCCCGGTGGCAGCAGCCAGTCCGAGCCCTCGACGGGAGGCTCGGGCGCCAGGGCCCGTCCGCGTCCGTCGGTCCTGGTGCAGGTGCTCCCCGGCACGTCCCACGCGGCGGCCGTCCCCGGCGGCACCAGGAAGCCCAGGGTGTCGCCGCCGTCGTGCAGCACGGGGCCCACCGCGTCAGCCGGTCCCCGGCGCAGGATGTCGACCGCCTCCAGCCCCTGCCGGGCCGGCACCGTCACCACATCGCAGCCGGCCGCCGGTGCACCCGGCGGCGTACGAGGATCGCTGATCCGGCTGGTCTCCATCCGGCCTCCACCACGAGAACCCCTGTTTGGACGAGCGGTCGGGAGCGGGGGCCTCCCGGTCCGCGGGGTTCAACGCGGCGAGGCGTCAACGGCTACGGCGGAAGTCAGCCGCAAAGGATGGCACTTCATGGCAGATCACGTATGAGATATCCGGTTTGTAGCCAAACCCAGCGTGGCGGCTCCATCACAGCAGGTACGTTCTTGCTCGCCGGACCCGGGCGGACCACGCGGACGACTCACCGCAGGTCGACCCGCGTCCGGCATGGTTCGACGGTTCGCACGGGAGGACCCGGCCATGGCGTCGTCAACAGTGACCTCGTCTCGATCCAACCGGCCGCCACGGCCGAATCTCGCCTTCCGGCGGCTGCGCGGACAGCGCTCGCCGGCCGAGTTCGCCGCGGCGATCCGCCGGGCCGGGCTCGAGATAGGCGAGCAGGTCAGCTGTGACGCTCGGTACATCGGCCGGGTCGAAGCGGGCGAGATCCGCTGTCCCAACTACGCCTACGAACGGGTGTTCCTGCACATGTTCCCGGGACGCACACTCACCGACCTGGGGTTCGCGCCCCGCTCGTCGGTACGCGGACGCCAGGCGCGCGAAACCGAGGGCGCGCCCCCGCCGCGCACCGCGAACCGGGCGAACGCCACAAGTGAGACCAGCAGGGAGTGCGGTCCGTATGAAACGCGGAACCCGTACGACCCGTACCACCCGCACGACACCTACGAGGAGAGCGACGTGCTACGTCGCGCGTTCATGACCGGCGGAGGCGCTACGGTGGCCGCCGCCTCACTGGGGCCTGTCGGCCTCGCCCGCGACGCCGCGGCGGCGCAACACCCCATGCACCGCCCCCTGCGCCGCGCCGGGGCGAGCGACGCGGGCGCCCTGGAAGAAGCCGTCCGCCGGATCCGGCTGCTCGACGACCGGCACGGCGCCGACGGCCTCTACCGCCGCGCCGCCGCCCCGCTGCGTGCCGCCTACGCCCTGCTGGACGCCGGGGCGACCCGCCAGACGACGGCCGACCGGCTCTACTCGGGCGCCGGTGAACTGGCCATCTCCGTGGGCTGGCTGGCCCACGACTCGGGGCGCTTCGACGACGCCCGCTCGCACTACGCGGAGGCCCTGGCGACCGCCCGGATGACCGGGGATCCCGGCCTGGAGGCGCACGCCTTCTGCAACACGGCGTTCCTCGCGCGCGACGCGGGCCGGCCGCGCGAGGCGGTCCGGGCGGCCCAGGCCGCGCAGCGCGTGGCCCGGACGGTGGGCTCGGCCCGGCTGATGTCGCTGCTCGCGCTGCGCGAGGCGGGCGGCTGGGCCGGACTCGCCGACCGCGTCGGCTGCGAACAGGCACTGGCCCGGGCGCAGGCCTTCTTCGAGCGGGGCCCCTCGGACGCGGACCCCGAGTGGATGAGCTTCTACGGGGAGGCCGAACTGGAGGGCCTGGAGGCGCAGTGCTGGTCCACGCTGGGCGACTGGCCCCGGGCGGCCCGGCACGCGCGCCGGGCGGCCGAGCTGCAGGATCCGCACTTCACCCGGAACATCGCCCTGTACACGGCGGAGCTGGCCGACGACCTCGCGCGCGGTGGCCGGCCGGACGAGGCGGCGGTGGCGGGGATGCGGGTGCTGGATCTGCTGGAGGAGGTCCAGTCGTCGCGCGTCCAGACCATGCTGGCGGCGACGGCCCGGGTGCTGCGGCCGCATCGCCGGGCCACCGGGGTGACGGCATTCCTGGACAGGCACGCCTCGGCGCCGCGCATGGCCTGAGAACCAGGCGCGTACGGCCTGATACCTACGCGAGGTGCCCCAGGTCGTTCCAGCTCTCGATCGCCGGTTCTCCGTAGGCCCAGCCCAGCACCGACAGCGACGTCGGGTTCAGTCGTATCCGGGCCGCGAAGTCGATCGGGAGGCCGAGCCACCGCGCCCCTATGGAGCGCAGGATGTGCCCGTGGGCGAAGATCAGGACGTCGCGGTCCTCGGAGCGGGCCCAGGAGACCACCTCGTCGGCGCGTGCCGTGATTTCGGTGAGCGACTCGCCGCCCGGGACGCCGTCGCGCCAGATGAGCCAGCCGGGCCGGACGGCCTGGATGTCCGCCGGGGTCATGCCCTCGTACGCCCCGTAGTCCCACTCCAGCAGTGCGTCCCAGGTACGCGCGCGGTCACCGAAGCCGGCCAGTTCGCAGGTCTCACGCGCGCGTGCCAGCGGGCTGGTACGCACCTCGACGCCGTCGAGCCCCTCGTACGGCGCCCGGTGCAGGCGCTCGCCGAGCAGCTTGGCGCCGCGCCGGCCCTCCTCCAGAAGGGGCACGTCGGTCCTGCCCGTGTGCTTCCCGGACAGGGACCACTCGGTCTGTCCGTGGCGGGCCAGCAGGATGCGCGCGGCCATGGGGAACCTTTCCGGAAGAACAACGCAAGGGGAACTCCTCCATCATGGCCCACGCCCGCCGGGGGCAACCCGGGGGGCGATCTCTGCGTCTTCGAAGGCCGGAGGCGCACCCCGGTGCGTCCGCCCACGCCGTACAGTGGCACGGCCGAACGGGTTACGCGTGATGACGAAGAAGGGGGAGGACGATCGGATGCCGCACACCGAGACACCGGGCACCGAGGCGGCCCCCGCGCCAAGGCTGCGCTGGTGGACCGAGCTGCCGCTGATCCTTCTGGTGTACGCGTGCTATTCGGCCGGCCGGCTCCTCGCCCGCGGCGACGTCTCCGGCGCCGTCGACAACGGGCTGTCGATCCTGCGCTTCGAGAAGGCGCTGTACCTCAACTTCGAGCACCCGCTCAACCGCTTCTTCACGCGCGAGGCGTGGATAGGCATACCCGCCGACTTCTGGTACGCCTCGCTGCACTATCTCGTCACCCCGGCGGTCCTGGTGTGGCTCTTCCGCTCCCGGGCCGTGCGCTACCGCGCCGCCCGCACCTGGCTGATGACGTCCACCCTCATAGGCCTGATCGGCTTCACACTGCTGCCGACGTGCCCGCCCCGGCTCCTCGACGCGAGCCACGGTTTCGTGGACACGATGGCGCAGTACAGCTCCTACGGCTGGTGGGGAGGCGCGGCGAGCGCGCCGCGCGGCATGGGGAACATGACCAACCAGTACGCGGCGATGCCGAGTCTGCACGTGGGCTGGGCGCTGTGGTGCGGAGTGATGCTGTGGCGCTACGGCGGCACGCGCGCGACGAAGGCGGCCGCGGTCGCCTATCCCCTGATCACGACGATCGTGGTCATGGGCACCGCCAACCACTACTTCCTCGACGCGGTCGCGGGCGCGGCCGTCATGGGCGCCGGACTGCTGCTGGCACCCTTCGTGATGCGCACCTCGGACCGGATCAAGGCGGCGTTCGTGCGGCCGGTGGCCCCGGTCGCGGCGGCCTCCACCACCGCCTCCGCCGCCACCTCTCCCACCGGCTCCATCACCGACTCCGCCGCCCCGTCTCCCACGGGCTCCCCCGCTGCCTCTTCCGCCGCGGGTTCCTCGATTGTCAGTGGCGGATGCCAGACTTCCGCGGGTGAGCGAATTCCACGGCAGCGCGAGTCGCGGCTCGGAGCGGGAGCCGAGCCGGGTGCCTCCCCCAAGGACGCGGGGGACGGCGCTCCGGCACCGGCTCGCTGAGCTGCGCGGCCCCGACGTACCCGCGAAGGCACTGGACGCGCGCGCTCTGGCGGCGCTGGCCGCCAACCCCGGTTGTGCCCGGCGCGCGATCCTCGACGGCGCGGGGGTGAACAAGGCGGCGCTGGCGAGCGCGCTGGGCTCGCCGTCGGCCTTCGGGCAGTCGCAGTTCGCGCTCACCCGGGGCAACGCGTTCGAGGCGAAAATCAAGGCCGACGGTGGCGCGGAGCTGCTGCGGCTGGTGCACGACAAGCTCGACCGGTCCGCCGAGCCGCCCGTCGCCGCGCGCGTGCCCGACCTGACCGCGCCCGGCCCCCGGGGGCGTACCGCCCGTACGGAGCTGGAGCTGCGGGAGGCCACCGCGCATCCCGGCGTCTGGACGCTGCTGGACCATCCGATGCTCGCGCTGGACGTGGCGGGCTCCCCGGCGTTCCTGGAGCCGGACGCGGTGGTGGTGCACCCGGACGGCAGCTGGACGGTCGTGGAGATCAAGTCCTTCCCGCTGCTGGACGGTTCGGCGGACCCGGCGAAGGTCGGGGCGGCGGCCCGCCAGGCGGCGGTGTACGTGCTGGCCCTGGAGGAGCTCGCCACGCGGCTCGGCGCCGAGCCGGAAGGCGGTGCCGAGCCGGAAGGCGGTGCGGAGCCGGAGGGAGACGCCGGTGCCGAGGGGGCGACCGTGCCCACGCCGCGGGTGCGGCACCGGGTGCTGCTGGTCTGCCCCCGGGACTTCTCCAACCAGCCGGCCGCGTCCGCCGTCGACATCCGCAAGCAGCGGGCGGTGACGGCCCGCCAGCTGGCCCGGCTGACCCGCATCGAGGAGATCGCCGACGCGCTGCCCGAGGGCACCTGCTTCTCGCCCGAGCTGCCCGCCGAGGCGCTGACGGCGGCCGTGGAATCGGTCCCGGCCACGTACGCGCCCGAGTGTCTGTCCGCGTGCGAGCTGGCCTTCCACTGCCGGACCCGCTCGCGCCAAGAGGGTGCGGTGACCTCGCTCGGGCGTCCCGTACGGGCGGAGCTGGGCGGCCTCACCACCGTCGAGGACGTCCTCGCGGCCGCGCGCGGCGAGGCCGGCGATCCCGACGACCCGGCCGTGGCCGCGCTGCGGCGCGCGGCCGCCCTGCGCGCCGAGGCACTGGAGGCGGCGTGTCGCTGATCTCCACCCTGGCCCGCCTCGAAGCCGTCAGCACGGGCCGTGCGCAGCCCGCCGCCACCGTCCGGCACCGGCATCTCGGCGACCGCCCGCTGGTGTTCGTGCCGCTGACCACCGCCGGTGAGGCCGGTGCCCCGCTCGGCGCGCTGGTCGGCACCGACCGGGACGCGCCGCGTCTGCTGGCCGTCCCGCAGCCCCGGGACCGCGACCTGAGGTTCGCGTTCCTGGCCGAACTGGCCGACGTCGTGCTGCCGTACGTCGACACATACGCCGACGCCGTGGAGGCCGCCGAGCGCACCGAGACCGACCCGGAGACGGGCAAGCGCGTCAAGGTCGAGGTCGACCTGTGCGCGGACGCGCCCCAGCTGATCGTGCCGAGCCGGGCGGGCATCGACCTGGTGCGGCTGCTCGGGCGCTCGATGCGGTTCCGGCGGACCGCCGAGCAGGATCCGGAGGCCCCCTATCCGGCGCCGCCGCGGGTGCCGCTGCTGGGGCGGTGGCTGACCCACTTCGGGGAGCGGGCCCGGGTGCCCGGCTCCTCGCTGCTGCTGGCGATGACCGACGTCCTGGGTCGGCACTGGGTGACCGGGCAGTCCAGCCTGGAGGACCAGCACTTGGGGGCGTTGCTCGCCTGGATCGATCCGCCGGAGGGCGGCACCGGTGCCGAGGCGGCGCTGCGGGCCGAGCTGGAGCGGGACGCGCAGGGGCAGCTGACCTGCCCGCCGGCCGGTCCTGCCACCGACCCGGCGTTCGACAACAAGCTGCTCGCCCCGGCCATCGAGCGGTACGACCGGGCCCGCACCGCCCTCGCCGCGGCCGAGGACGGGCTCGAGGCCGACGACCGGCTCGGGGCGCTGACCGCCGCCGAGCGGGAGATCCGGGACCTGGTGCTCAGCCGCACCCGGCCCACCTGGGACGCGGTGTGGCGGGGCCTCGATCTGCTGCGGGAGCTGCCCGAAGGGGCGCGGGTCGAGGAACGGTGGACCCGGGACCGCTGGTCGTTCACCGGCCACCGCGACCGTGTGCTGGCCGGTGAGCCGCCGCAGCCGCGCCGCGACGACGCGGTCACCGCGGCGAACAAGCTCGCCACGCGCGAGCGCGAGCAGGCCCGGCTGGAGGCGCAGGAGGCCCTCGACGACCCGCTGGTGATGGCGGGCCGGCGACTGTCCGGGGAGGCGTTCGCGGGTGAGGTCACCGACGTCGTGATGGCGTACAGCGAGGGCAAGCGGCCCAGCCCCCGCCCCCTGGTCACGGTGCGCACGGACGACCGGCCGTATCTCGGCGAGCGCACGAAGGTGTACCGGTCGCTCGGCGGGAAGCCGCAGTCGGCGGAGTTCGTCGCGGCCGAGGAGGACGGCGGGTACGTCGTGCTGCGGGTCCTCGACAAGATGGGCCGCGGCAAGGAGCCCGAGCCGGGGTCGGTGCCGGAGAAGGGCGACCGGGTCTGCTTCACGCTCTTCGAGCACGAGCAGCGGGGCGGCGCGAAGCTGCCCGACCCGGAGGAGACGCCGTGGACGCACGGCGGGCCGCCGGGTGAGGCGACCTTGGAGGCGGCGGACCCGGTGACCGAGGAGGATGTGCTGTGACCACGGTGTTCGACCCCTCGGCCGCCGCGGCCCAGGCCACCGACGCGATCCTGCACGACACGCTGCACGGCACCGCGCGCGGTGTCGTCGTGGACTCCCCGCCGGGTGCGGGCAAGTCCACTCTGGTGGTCCGGGCGGCCCTGGAGCTCGCCGAGGCGGGCCACTCCCTGATGGTGGTCGCGCAGACCAACGCCCAGGTCGACGACCTGGTCCTGCGGCTCGCCGAGAAGAGCCCCGAACTGCCGGTGGGACGGCTGCACAGCAGCGACTCCGACCCGTACGACAAGGTGCTCGACGACCTGCCGAACGTCCGCACGTCGTCGAAGGCGGCCGACCTCGCCGGACTGGCGGTGGTGATCTCGACGGCGGCGAAGTGGGCGCACGTCACGGTGGACGAGCCGTGGCGGCACGCGATCGTCGACGAGGCCTACCAGATGCGCTCGGACGCGCTGCTGGCCGTGGCCGGGCTGTTCGAGCGGGCGCTGTTCGTGGGTGACCCGGGGCAGCTCGACCCGTTCGCGATCGTGGGCAGCGAGCAGTGGGCGGGCCTGGCGTACGACCCGTCGGCCTCGGCGGTGACGACGCTGCTCGCGCACAATCCGGACCTGCCGCAGCACCGCCTGCCGGTGTCCTGGCGGCTTCCGGCCTCCGCGGCGCCCCTGGTCTCCGACGCGTTCTACCCGTACACGCCGTTCCGCAGCGGCACCGGCCCCGGCGACCGGACCTTGTCCTTCGGTGTGCCGTCGGACGGCTCGGGTCCCGACCGGGTGATCGACGAGGCGGCGCAGGCGGGCTGGGGCCTGCTGGAGCTGCCCGCCCGGCACACGCCGCGCACCGACCCCGAGGCGGTCCGGGCGGTTGCGACGGTCGTACGACGCCTGCTGGACCGGGCGGGTACGGCGACCTCGGAACGCTCCTCCGGCCCCTCGCCCCTCACCGCCGACCGGATCGCGGTCGGCACGGCCCACCGGGACCAGGCGGCCGCGATCCGCGCGGCCCTGGCCGACCTGGGCGTCGCCGATGTGGTCGTGGACACGGCGAACCGGCTGCAGGGCCGCGAGTACGACGTCACGGTGGTCCTCCACCCCCTCTCCGGCCGCCCCGACGCCACGGCCTTCCACCTGGAGACGGGCCGCCTCTGCGTCCTGGCCTCCCGCCACCGCCACGCCTGCATCGTGGTCTGCCGGGCGGGTGTGACCGACCTCCTGGACGACTATCCGTCGACGGAGCCGGTGCAGCTGGGGACGGTGGTGAAGTTCCCGGACGGCTGGGAGGCCAACCACGCGGTGCTGGCGCACCTGGCGGAACACCGGGTGGGGTGGCGACCGTGAACCGCACCTCCCGACCTCCCCGCC
>NZ_JBEZWO010000002.1:599874-740500 GCF_040637515.1 Streptomyces sp. NPDC029041
GCCCCCGGCCGGAGGCCGGCCAGCCGCCGGAGGCGGCCGATGAACACAGCCCGGACGGCTGGGAGGCCAACCACGCGGTGCTGGCGCACCTGGCGGAGCACAGGGTGGGGCGGCGACCGTGATCTGGCCGGAAAGCGGCGTGCCCCCGAGGCTCTGACGAACACCGGGTGGTGGGGCGGCCGTACCCGCTACTGCGATGCCCACTTGCGCGCCCGCGAGACAATGGACGGTGGCCCACTCCACCGAGAGGGTCAGCGCGACGTACGAGGAGGAGAAGACATGGCGGAGCCCACGCCGCGTCGGAACGAACCGCGGCTACGCCCCGCGCCCCTGCTCTTCGAGCCCGCGGAGGCGGCCTCCGACCCTGAGCACTTCTTCGACCTCGAGTCGATCGACGACCCCCGGGCGCTGCTGGCCCGGGCGACGGAGCTGACGCTGGCGTTCCGGGCCGCGGCGGACCGGGCGGTGGAGTTCCAGGCGATGGCGGCGGCGCAGCTGGCCGATCCGCGCAGGTTCGACCGGCTGACGACGGCAGACATCGCCGAGCGGGCGGAGTGGACCGAGGACTACGCCAAGAAAATGGTCGAGTTCGGGCGGGATCTGATGCGGGGCGGCGTCGAGGGATGGGGGCCCGGCGGCACCGCCTGAGAGGCCCTGCCGTCACCCCTTACTGATCACGTGGCATATGCCAGGCGGGCAAGATACTCCCTCCCACCCGCTCCTGTCCCGATTTCGCACAACCCTCGGGAGCCGGACGCTCACGCGGGGTAGACATGCCTGCCATGAGCAGCGCATGGAACGCCTCCGATGTCACCCCGGACGGGGCCGCCTGGCTCGCCTCGGCAGGAACGTATCCGCGAAGCACGCTCGCCCTCTGGGAGGAGCGGCCGGACGCGCCGGTCGTGCTGCCCTGCGGCTCGGTCTTCGACGTGGTCAGCGCGCCCGCGATGTTCGGCCGACGCATGCTCGACCGGCTGTGGGACGACGGCCCCGGCTCGGGGCCGGTCGCGGAGTTCCGCGGCCGGATGCTGCTGTTCGCCGCCCCGGGGACGGCCCAGCGGCTCCCCGTGCTGCTGGAGTGGGAGGAGTGGGGCACCCGCGGCCGGGGCCGGGACGCCCGGGACGCCCGCCGTACGAACGCCGTACCGCCCCTGCTGTGCCACGGCACCGGCGACGCGGTGACCGTCCCGGCCCCGTCGGAGAGCACCTCCCCCACCGCCCGGGCGTCCACGGAAACCGCCGCCCCCGCCCGCTCCGCCACCCGCTGGCTCGTCGCCCCCGACACCCGTCAGCCCTGGCTGCCCGGGCCCGAGGTACTGCTCTGGGCGGCCGTCCGGGCGGCCCGCTCGGCGGTGCGGATTTCGATTTTTCCTCCCGCCGACCAGGGTGCTAAGGTCTACGACGTCAGCAGGCGCCGCTAGCTCAGTTGGTTAGAGCAGCTGACTCTTAATCAGCGGGTCCGGGGTTCGAGTCCCTGGCGGCGCACCAGACGGTAAGAGGCCTCTCGCGAGAGCGAGGGGCCTCTTGCGTGTCCCGGAACACCCTCAGCGCCCCACCGCGATCTTCACCGTCCACGCCCCGGAGGCCGTACGCCCCTCCACCTTCACCCGCACCCCTTCCCCCGGCACCGTGAAGCTCTCCCCGATGCCGATCGGGGCGTCGGCGAGGGGTGGGTAGACGGAGTTCTCCCAGCACGCGTCGGTGTGCGGATGGGCGTCGATCACCTCGATGGGTCCGCTCCCGGACTGCGCCCCGCCCCGCACCCGGTACACCAGCACCCCCTGCCGGCACGCGCCCGCGTCGTTGCCCACCGGCACCCGCGCCTCGAAGGCGAGCACGCTGTCGACCCCCGTCCGCACCACAGCGAGCTTCGCGCCCCGCCCGAGCCCGAAGGCCTGCGCCCCCGCCGCCCCCGTCAGCGGCATCCCCGGCCCCGCCGTCAGCGGCTCCAGGGTCAGCCGGGCGGACCCGGCGTCCTGCACACACCGCACCTGCCGCGAGTCCAGCCAGCCCAGCTTCCACTTGTGCCACGCGAAGAGGTCGGGCGCCAGGCCGAACTGGCTGCCCATCAGGTCCCAGTCGCCGACGTGCGTGTCCCAGTCGCCCTTGCCGTCGGCGGGCCGGTGGTACAGGTCGGGAAGGTCGAACACGTGCCCGGTCTCGTGGGCGAGGACGAGCCGGTCCGGCGGATGCTGCTCGAACACGGTGACGATCCGGCGCAGCTCGGTGCCGTCGGCCCGCAGCGGGCTCGTCAGGTTCACCACCTTGGTCGCATCGGAGTCCACGCCGGGGGCGTCCGGGTCGGCGACGAAGTACACGACGTCGTAGCGGGAGAAGTCGACCCGGGGATCGGCCGCGGACAGGGCGTCGTGCAGGTAGGCGGCCCGGCGCGCGGGGCTCCAGTCCCGCCTTATGTCGTACGCGGTGGACGGCTTCGGCATCCGGATCCAGTGCCGCAGGGCGTGCGGGCGCAGGGTGAAGCGGCCGTAGGAAGCCTGTTCGAAGAAGCGGGTGGTGGCCGGGAAGTGGTCGGCGGTCAGCTCCTGCGGGGTGGTCAGCGGGTGGGCGTCCGGGAAGGACAGGAAGACCATGACCGCGTCCAGGGACCGGGCCGGGCGCGGATAGGCGGCGTTCCAGGTGTCCAGGCCCTCCGAGTGGTGGGCGTCGGTCCGGGTCAGGGCGCACGGCGCGGCCGAGCCGGGCTCGGCGGCCGAGGGGCCGGCACCGAGGGAGGTGGCGGCGAGCGCCGACATAGTGGTGAACACGGCCGCGGTGCTGCGCAGTCGGGCGCGCGGAAACGGACGCGGCACGGGTATACCTCCGGGTACGGATCGCGGGACACCGCACCCAGCGTGTGATGATTTGTCGTACTGCGTCCTGTTTGCCTGCACCGGTCGGGTGAAGGGGCCGAAAAATCACGGAAGCCGACATCCCCGAAGCACTCACAGAACGTCACAACTGGTCGGGGGCCTGAAGAAGCCGTCCAGCTGCGCGCAGAAACGATCTGGCAGAAGGGCCGGTTGGCCGGGAAGACTGGACACCGGCTGGAAGGCCCTGGGGCCAGCCTCTATGATCGGCACACTTTCCTGACCTTTCCTGCACGGACAGAGATCGAATACATGCGGGAGCGAGCGGTGAGCGGAACCTCCGAAGGGCCGGCGCCCGCGGCAGACCTGGACCGGCCGGTCGTCACAGAGAGTGAGATCGACACGTCTCCCCGTACCGAGCCGCCGTCCCGGCAGCCCTACCGCTCGGTCTTCACGGCCGCCCCGCTCGCCATGGCGGTCGTGGACCGCGAGGGCACGGTCGTCAGCGCCAACGACGCGCTCGCCGCGCTGCTCGGCACCGGCCCGGACGGGCTTCCCGGGTCCGTCGCCGCCGACCTGGTCGACCTCACCTCCGACGCCCGTACCTGGCACGCCTACCGCGAGGTGCTGCGCGGCCGGCAGTCGCGGTTGCGCTGCACGCGCCGGCTCAAGCACCCCGACGGGCACTCGCTGTGGGTGCAGGTGACGGTCACCCCGCTGCCCGCCGAGGACAGCGGGGTCCTGCTGTCCGTCGCCGACATCAGCGCCCGCCGGGAACTCCAGGCCCGGCTAAGGCACTTGCAGATGCACGACCCGGTGACCCGGCTGCCCAACCGCACGCTGTTCTTCGAACGGCTGTCGGCCGCGCTGGAGGCGGAGTCCTACGAGCAGAGCGGCACGGGCCGGATCGGGCTGTGCTACCTGGACCTGGACGGCTTCAAGGCCATCAACGACACCCTCGGCCACCGCGTCGGCGACCGGCTGCTGGCCGCCGTCGCCGAGCGTCTCATGCGCTGCGCGGACGAAGCGGGGCACTCACGGACCAGCATCCCGCTGGTGGCCCGGCTCGGCGGTGACGAGTTCGCACTGCTCGTCGAGGACTCCACGGGCACCGAACAGCTGGCCGAGCTGGCCGAGTCGGCGCTGCGCGCGGTCCAGGAACCGTTCGACATCTCCGGGCAGCGGCTGTCGGTCTCGGCGTCGATCGGGGTCGTGGAGCGGCACGCCGCGGGCACCACCCCCACCGCGCTGATGCAGGCGGCGGACACCACGCTCTACTGGGCGAAGACGGACGGCAAGGCCCGCTGGACGCTGTTCGACCCGGAACGCAACGCCCACCGCATGACCCGCCAGGCCCTGGCCTCCACCCTTCGGCCGGCCATCGAGCGGGGCGAGTTCCAGCTGGAGTACCAGCCACTGGTGGGCATGGAGGACGACCGGCTGCACGGGGTCGAGGCACTCGTCCGCTGGAATCATCCTCAGTTCGGCGTACTGACGCCGAATCGGTTCATCGGACTTGCGGAGGAGGACGGTTCGATCGTCCCGCTGGGCCGCTGGGTGCTGCGCACGGCCTGCCGGCAGGCCCGGCGGTGGCAGCTGGACCACCCGGACGAGCCGCCGATCTTCGTCAGCGTGAACGTGGCGGTGCGGCAGGTCTGGGACTCCGACCTGGTGGCCGACGTGGCGGAGACCCTGGCCGAGACGGGCCTCGCGCCGCACCTGCTCCAGCTGGAGCTGACCGAGTCGGCGGTGATGGGCTCGGCGGGCCGTCCGCTGCAGACCCTGAAGGCGCTCAGCGACATGGGGGTGCGGATCGCCATCGACGACTTCGGCACCGGCTATTCGAACCTCGCCTACCTGAGCCGGCTGCCGGTGTCGGTGCTGAAGCTGGACGGATCGTTCGTGCGCGGCTTCCAGTACGACGACCGGGAGGCGGCCGCCCGCGCGAATCCGGCCGACGCCGTCGTCGTCGAGGCGATGATCCAGCTCGCGCACCGGCTCGGGCTGACCGTCACGGCCGAATGCGTCGAGACCTCGGCGCAGGCGACCCGGCTGCGCAGCATCGGCTGCGACACCGGACAGGGCTGGCTCTACTCCCGCCCGGTGCCGCCGGACCGCATCTCCGAGCTGCTGGGCACGCCGGGCGTTCAGGCCGAGGCGGGCGTCGGCAACCCGTAGGCGTCGGCGATGAGTTCGTAGGAACGGACACGGACGTCGCCGCCGTGCGCGTTGGCCGTGATCATCAGCTCGTCGGCGCCGGTGCGCTTGGCGAGGTCGTCCAGGCCCGAACGCACCTCGTCCGGGGTGCCGTGGATGACGTTGGCGTTCCAGGAGTCGACGAACTCGCGCTCCATGGGGCTGAACTCGTAGGCCTCCGCCTCCTGCGGGGTGGGCACGAGGCCGGGGCGGCCGGTGCGCAGCCGGACCATGCTGAGGGCGGCGGACAGCACCTGCCGGCGGGCCTCCCGCTCCTCGTCGGCGGCGAACGCGGAGACGCCGATGAGGGCGTACGGCTCGGCGAGCACGGCGGACGGTCGGAAGGACTCCCGGTACAGGTCCAGGGCCGGGATCGTGTTCTGCGCGGAGAAGTGGTGGGCGAAGGCGAAGGGCAGCCCCAGGGTCCCGGCGAGGCGGGCGCTGAAGCCGGAGGAGCCGAGCAGCCAGAGAGGCGGGCGGTGCGGGGACTGGACGCCGCCGGGGGAGGTGGCCTGGACCGGACCGGGGACCGCGTGGATGCGGCGGTAGGGATGGCCGTCGGGGAAGTCGTCGTCGAGGAAGCGGGTCAGCTCGGCGAGCTGCTGGGGGAAGTCGTCGGCGCCCTCGTTCAGCCGTTCCGCGCGGCGCAGGGCGGCGGCCGTGGCACCGTCCGTGCCGGGGGCGCGGCCGAGGCCGAGGTCGATCCGGCCCGGGGCCATGGCCTCCAGCGTCCCGAACTGCTCGGCGATGACGAGCGGGGCGTGATTGGGCAGCATGACACCGCCCGAGCCGAGCCGGATGCGGTCGGTGTGGGCGGCGAGGTGGGCCAGGATCACGGCCGGGGAGGAGGAGGCCACGCCCGGCATGGAGTGGTGCTCGGCGACCCAGTAGCGGTGGAAGCCCCGGTTCTCCGCGAGCCGGACCAGGTCGACGCTGGTGCGCAGGGCGTCGGAGGCGGTACGACCGGCCCCCACGGTGACCAGGTCCAGTACGGAGAGGGGGACGGGGGCGCTGCCCCGTGCTGCGCCGCGTATCTCGTCTGCCGCGCCGCGTGTCTCGTCTGCCGCCACGGTGGGGTGCCTCCTGCTGTGGGCCGTGTGCTGTCGTTCCGGCCATAACGGGAGACTGTCTCCGGTTATTCCCCCTGAAGCGCGTCGACAGGTCAGGCGGCCCGGTCCCAATCGCTGCGCACGCTGTCGTGCGGAGGGGGGCGGTCGGCCTTCTCACGGGCCCGCAGGACGGTCCACGCGAGGGCTGACGCACAGACAAGCCACCAGGGCAGCGGCCACACGATGCCCCACCAGCGGGCCCGGGGATCGAGGAAGGCGTCCACGGCGGCGGAGACCATGGCCGCGGCCAGGCTCCAGCACAGCAGGCGCCCGGCCAGCCGGACAGCGCTTGCACAGGATCTGAACGGGCCCGGTACGGCCATCGGGAGTCCTTCACGGCACGACTGGCTGCGGACGTGGTCAGTGTGCACGCAATGGACGACGGAGGGGGAACGCGCTTTCGGTCAATCGAAGTTTCGTGTGATGTGGCGGAGTTGAGCATTCCTCAGCACGGAGTGGGCTGTTGGAGTGCGTATGCCCCGATCCGCACCGAAGAAGGGGTGGGACCGATTCCGGCCCCCATGAAGGACGGGTTCACGGGCACGGCGCCCTTTTCCCGCCACCCCGGGGCACTCGGCAGTCCATGGAGACGGGTACGTACCGGGCGGCACGAGCGGCGGGCTGCCTCAAGGCCGCGTTCGCGTCGGCCCTCGCCATGAACCTGGCCGAGGCCCTCCGGGATCCGGAGGGGGTCGTCCGGGTGGCGGCCAGGGTGACGGTGGGCGCGCTCTTCACGACCGCTCTCGCGGCCTACCTCGTGCTGTGGGTGCTCCGCCGACGGCGCGCACGGAGCGACCGGCTGTGAGCGGGGGCGGGGCCGGTCCGCACACCCGCCTGCGCGGCGCGGTCGCGGCGGGCTGCTTCGGGGCCGTGGTGGCCGGACCGCAGCAGCTGCTCGGCTCCGGTGCCTGGTGGGACGTCGCCCTGGCCCTGGCGGTCGGAGCCGTCGCCGGCTCGGCCGTCGGCTTCGCGTTCCCCTCGGCCCTCGGGCGTCGCCGCCGGGAGCCGCCCGTCCTCCCGCCACCGCCACATCCTCCGCCCCCGCCCCCGGAGCGGAGGCCGTGAAACGCGGGCCGGGCCGCCGGGGGCGAGGATCAGGCCTTCGGCTCACGCCTGGACGATCGGCTCCCTCGTGAACAGCGCGCCCAGCTCCGGCGCGTTCACCCGCCGGTCCGCCAGGCGCAGGCCCTCCCAGACCGTGACCTGGTTGGCGGTGAGGACCGGCTTGCCGAGTTCCTTCTCCAGGGCCTGGATGTGGGCGGCCGTGTGGAGGGCCGTGTCGGGCAGGAGGAGCGCTTCGGCGTCGGGGTGGTCGGAGCCGCGGGCCAGGGCGAGGAGTTCGGCCTCGCCCCACGTGCCGACCTCGGCGGCGGTGATGATGCCGGAGCTGTTGACCGACACCACCTCCACACCGGCCGCGCGGAGGAACTCGGCGAACAGCTGCGCCACGTCCTCCGGGTAGGTCGCACCGATCGCGACCCTGCGCGCGCCCACCTCGCGCACCGCGTGCGCGAAAGCGAAGGACGTCGACGAGGCCGGCATGCCGGCGGTCTGGGCCAGGGCGCGGACCTGTTCCTGCGCACCGTCCCAGCCGTAGACGAAGCTGCCGCTCGTGCAGGCCCACACCACGGCGTCCGCTCCGGCGTGCCGCAGTTCCTGGACGCCCGCCGCGAGCCGCCCGGCGGAGCCCATCTCGAGCAGCGCGTCCACCCGGTGCGCGTCCTCACCGATGTCGGTGTGCACCAGGTCCACCCGGATGTCGCTGCCCAGCAACTGCTCGATGCGCGGATAGTCGTCCTCGGCGGAGTGGCCCGGGTAGAGGAATCCCAGTGCTGTCATGTCCAGCCTTCCTGCTGCTGCTCTTCTTCCGGCAGTACGGGACCGGGGTCCGCCCCCGGCACTGCGGGACCGGAACGCGCCGCCGGATTGATCAGCGCTTGGTACGGCCCCACCGCACGGGTACCCAGTCGGCGCAGTGCCGCCCACATCGTCACTTGGTTGGCCGAGATCACGGGGATGCGCAGCTCGGCCTCCAGCTGCGGGATCACGTCGTACGTGGGCAGGTTGGTGCAGCTGATGAACAGCGCGTCGGCGTCACCGCGGACGGCCTGCCGGGCCATGTCCACGACCTCGCGGTAGGGGACCTTCCAGATGTGCCGGGTCAGCCCCATGAAGGCGCAGCCGGAGATCGCGACACCGGCCTGGGCGACGTAGGCCTCCAGCGACCGCGTCACCGAGACCGTGTACGGCGTCACCAGCGCCACCCGGCGCACGTCCAGTTCCACCAGGGCCTCCAGCAGCGCGCCGGAGGTGGTGATCGCCGGTACGGCACCGGCCCGGCTCATCGCCTCGCACATCGCCCGCTCGCCCATCATGCCGCCGACGAAGCTGCCGGACGTGCAGGCGTAGGCCACGACCTCGGGGGCGATGGCGTTGAGCGTGCGGACCGCCTCGCTCAGCGTCTCGTGCTCACTGACCAGCCGGGCCAGGTCGAGACTGACCTCGACCGGCACGTAGGGCGTTCGTGTCATGTGCAGGGAGACTTCGCCCGGCACCCAGCGCCACAGTTCGCGGTCGAGTGCGAAGTCGAAGGGGGCGACGACGCCGACCCCGCGCTGCGGGCTGGGCCCGCCGAGAAATGAGACGTCCATGGCAGGCACCGGCCTCACGCTGGGCAACGAGTGTGCAACGGATCGTGGGAACGCCCGTGTTGACGACGGTAGGTTCGGGTGCGAGCGTGGTCAATCCGCCCGGATCACTCCTTGGTCAACACCGGGTTAACTCGTCGTCACCGACCGGCGCCACGGGGCCGGCCGGCCCCGCCGCACGGCTGGAGAATCGGCTGCTCATGCCCATGCCCACCCTGCTCGTCCTGGACGCCGAACCCCTGCCCCGCCTCGGCAGCCTCACCGGCCGCGCCCGTATCGAACACACCGACGCGGCACATCTGGCCGAGCGCCTCCCGCACGCGGACGTCCTGCTGGTGTGGGACTTCACCTCGCGCGCCGTGCGCGACGCCTGGCCGGGCGCGGGTCCGCGGCCACGCTGGGTGCATACGGCGAGCGCCGGCGTGGACCATCTGATGTGTCCGGAACTCGCCGCTTCGGACACGGTGGTGACGAACGCACGCGGCGTCTTCGACCAGCCGATCGCCGAGTACGTCGCCGCGCTCGTGCTGGCGATGGCCAAGGATCTGCCGCGGACCCTGGAGCTCCAGCGGGAGCGGACCTGGCGGCACCGTGAGTCGCAGCGGATCGCCGGGACCCGGGCCGTCGTGGTCGGGTCGGGGCCGATCGGGCGGGCGATCGCGCGCACGCTGGGGGCGCTGGACATCACCACCGCGCTCGTGGGCCGCGCCGCGCGCTCCGGCGTGCACGGCCCGGAGGACCTGGACCGGCTGCTGGCCCGCGCCGACTGGGTGATCGCGGCGGCCCCGCTCACGGACGAGACGCACGGGATGTTCGACGCCCGCCGCTTCGGCCTGATGCAGCCCTCCGCCCGGTTCGTCAACATCGGCCGTGGTCAGCTCGTCGTCGAGGACGCGCTGGCCGAGGCCCTGGCCAAGCGCTGGATCGCGGGCGCCGCCCTGGACGTCTTCGAGGCCGAACCCCTGCCCGCCGACAGCCCGTTGTGGCAGGCCCCGGACCTGATCGTGTCCCCGCACATGAGCGGCGACACCATCGGCTGGCGCGACGAACTCGGTCGGCAGTTCGTGGAGTTGTACGAACAGTGGGCGGCCGGAGAGCCGTTGAAGAACGTGGTCGACAAGCAGCGTGGGTATGTACCCGGGCACTGACGTCCGGCGCTCCCTTGGAGGGTGCATGACCGAGCTCACCGACCTGACCGCCGTACGGCTGCTCGACGGGTACCGCAGGGGCGAGTGGAGTCCTGTGGAGGCGACGCGCGCGGCGCTGGAGCGGGCCGAGTCGATCCAGCCGGAGGTGAACGCGTTCGTCCGGCTGACCGCCGAGGAGGCGCTGGAGCGGGCCGGGCAGTCGGAGGAGCGATGGCGGCGCGGTGAGCCACGCGGGCTGCTGGACGGGGTGCCGGTCACCGTCAAGGACATCCTGCTGCAGCGCGGGGCGCCGACCCTGCGCGGGTCGAGGGCCGTGGATCCGGCGGGGAAGTGGGACGAGGACGCCCCCTCCGTGGCCCGGCTGCGGGAGCACGGGGCGGTCTTCATCGGCAAGACGACGACGCCCGAGTTCGGCTGGAAGGGCGTGACGGACTCGCCGCTCAGCGGTGTGACGCGCAACCCGTGCGATCCGACCCGTACCGCGGGCGGGTCGAGCGGTGGCAGCGCCGCGGCGGTGGCCCTCGGCGCGGGACCGCTGTCGCTGGGCACGGACGGCGGCGGCAGCGTGCGCATCCCGGCCTCGTTCTGCGGGATCTTCGCGCTGAAGCCGACGTACGGGCGGGTGCCGCTCTACCCGGCGAGCGCGTTCGGCACACTGGCGCACGTCGGGCCGATGACCCGGGACGCGGCGGACGCGGCCCTGCTGATGGACGTCATCGGCCATCCGGACTCGCGTGACTGGTCGGCCCTCTCCGCCCCGGCCGGCCCGTACACGGACGGCCTGGCGGGCGGGGTGCGCGGGCTGCGGGTGGCGTTCTCGCCGTCGCTGGGCGGGCAGGTGGCGGTGCAGCCGGCGGTCGCGCGGGCGGTGCGGCGGGCGGTGGAGCGGCTGGCGGAACTCGGCGCGTACGTCACGGAGACCGACCCGGACCTCACCGACCCGGTGGAGGCCTTCCACACCCTGTGGTTCAGCGGGGCGGCCCGGGTGACCCAGCACCTGGGCCCGCACCAGCGGGAGGTGCTGGACCCGGGTCTGCGGGAGATCTGTGCGCGGGGTGCCCGGTACTCGGCGCTGGACTATCTGGCCGCGGTGGACGTCCGGATGGACCTGGGCCGCCGGATGGGCCGTTTCCACGACACCTACGACCTGCTCGTCACGCCGACCATGCCGCTCACGGCCTTCGAGGCGGGCGCCGAGGTACCGAAGGGTTCCGGCCATCGGCGGTGGACGGGCTGGACCCCGTTCACCTACCCGTTCAACATGACGCAGCAGCCCGCGGCGAGCGTGCCGGTCGGCTCGGACGCGGACGGTCTGCCGGTCGGTCTGCAGCTCGTGGCCGCCCGGCACCGGGACGATCTGGTGCTGCGGGCGGCCCACGCGCTGTACGAGGCCGGGGTGGCCTCGGCCGGCCGGCCTACGCCCTCCGGAAGCTGAGCGACTCCCCCGCCGCTCCCGACCTCCACAGGTCGTTGCACGCCTCGGCCATGGTTTCCAGGCCGTCGACGACCTGGCCCCAGACGATGCCGGGCACCCAGCCGACGTCGCCGTTCAGCAGCAGGTTGTTGCGTTCGTAGAACAGGGCCAGGTCGACGAGGGTGGTCCCGGCGCGGACCTCGCGGTCGTAGCCGTACGCCTTGGTCCCCAACTCCGCCCCGGCGAAGGTGAAATAGCACAGATCGCCGGGGATCGGGGTGATGGTCGGGTTTTCCAGGGGTGGTTCGGTTTCGGCGAAGGGCGGGAAAAGGGCGTAGATCTCGTTGCGTGCGTACTTCGCGTGGTAGACGTCGCCGGCCAGCGGCAGGGAATCCCAGACGGCCGCGCAGGTGATCGGCGCGCGGTCGTCCAGCAGCCTGGCCGTGCAGGTCACGTCGCGCTTGACCAGCGAGACTTCGATGTAGCGATCAGCCATGCCTCCATGGGAGTGCCCGTCGCCGCTGCGGTCAAGGGTGCACGGGCCACGTGCGGGGCTTGAAAAGATCGGCATAACTCGGGGGCGGTCGGGTAGCCGCGCGCCCATGGCTCCACCACAGAGAAGCCCCTTCAGACGTCCCGAACCCATACCCCGGCCCGTCCCCGGGCCCACCCGCCGGTCGCTGCTCGCGGGGGTGGCGGCGCTCGGCGCGCTGGGCGCCGCAGGATGCAGCCGGGTCGCCACCGCCTCGGACGCCGAGGGCGGTGACCTGCTCGACCGGCTCCGGGCGGCGGGCGTCGTCCGGCTCGGCATCGCCGGAGAGATCCCGTTCGGCTTCATCGACAAGAACGGCGAACTGACCGGTGAGGCACCGGAACTGGCCAAGGTGATCTTCAAGCGGCTCGGCGTCGACCGGGTGCAGCCCGTGCCCACCGAGTTCGGTTCGCTCATCCCGGGCCTGAACTCCCAGCAATTCGACGTCGTGGCCGCCGGGATGTACGTGAACCCCGAGCGCTGCGAGCAGGTCATCTTCGCCGACCCCGACTATCAGATGCTCGACGCGTTCATCGTGCGCAAGGGCAACCCGAAGGGGCTGCGCAGCTACCAGGACGTCGTGGAGAAGAAGGCGAAGTTCGCCACCGGGACCGGCTACGCCGAGATCCAGTACGCCGTGGACGCCGGGTACGAGGAGAGCGACATCCTCATCGTCCCGGACCAGGTGGCGGGGCTCAACGCCGTCGAGGCGGGGCGCGTGGACGTGTTCGCCGGCACGGCGCTCACCGTGCGCGAGGTGGTGAAGAAGTCCGCCAAGGCGGAGGCCACCGATCCGTTCAAGCCGATCGTCGGCGGCAAGCCGCACGTCGACGGGGGCGCCTTCGCGTTCCGGCCGACCGAGACGAAACTGCGCGACGCCTTCAACGTGGAGCTGCGCAAGCTCAAGAAGAGCGGCGAACTGCTCCGCATCCTCAAGCCGTTCGGGTTCACCGAGTCCGAGATGACGGATCTGACCGCGAAGGAGCTCTGCGGCGGATGACCTCGGGACTCTGGGAACTCGTACTCAAGGGCGTCTGGGTCACGATCCAGCTGCTCGTCTGCAGCGCCCTGCTGGCCGCCGCGGTCTCCTTCGGCGTCGGCGTCGCGCGCACCCACCGGCTGTGGATCGTCCGCTTCCTCGCGGGCGTCTACACCGAGGTGTTCCGCGGCACCTCGGCGCTGGTCATGATCTTCTGGGTGTACTTCGTGCTGCCCATCGCCTTCGGCTGGCAGCTGGTGCCGCTGTGGGCGGGCACCCTGGCGCTGGGCCTGACCTACGGGGCGTACGGCTCCGAGATCGTGCGCGGCGCGCTGAACGCGGTCGACCCGGCGCAGAAGGAGGGCGGGATCGCGCTCAGCTTCACGCCCTGGCAGCGGCTGCGGCTGATCCTGCTGCCGCAGGCCGTGCCGGAGATGATCCCGCCGTTCTCCAACCTGCTGGTCGAACTGCTCAAGGGCACCGCCCTGGTGTCCATCATGGGCATGGGCGACCTGGCGTTCAGCGGCAACCTGGTGCGTCTGGCGCTCCAGGAGAGCGCGGAGATCTACACGATCGTGCTGCTGATCTACTTCGTGATCGCCTTCGCGCTGACCCGCGGCATGCGCGGCCTGGAGCGCAAGCTGAAGGCCGGCACCGGTAAGCCCGTCGGGAGCACGCCCGGCCAGGAACTGGATCGTCCGAAGACGACCGGGATCGGAGGTGCCGTCGCATGAAGTGGGACTGGAGCGCTGTCAGCGGCTTCATGCCGCACTTCTGGGACGGTCTGCTCGTCACCGTGCAGATCCTGGCCCTCGGTTCGCTGATCTCGTTCGCGCTGGGCCTGGTGTGGGCGCTGCTCATGCGGGTGCCCTCGCGCTGGGTGACCTGGCCGGTCGGCGCGGTCACGGAGTTCGTCCGCAACACCCCGCTGCTGGTGCAGCTGTTCTTCCTCTTCTACGTGCTGCCCGAGTGGGGTCTGGCCTTCTCGGCGCTGACCACCGGTGTCTTCGCGATCGGACTGCACTACTCGACGTACACGATGCAGGTCTACCGGGCCGGCATCGAGGCCGTGCCGGTCGGCCAGTGGGAGGCGGCGACGGCACTGAACCTGCCGCTGCGCCGGACGTGGACCGCGGTGATCCTGCCGCAGGCGGTGCGCCGCGTGGTCCCGGCACTCGGCAACTACGTCATCTCCATGCTCAAGGACACGCCGATGGTCATGGCGATCACCGTGCTGGAGATGCTCGGCCAGGCGCGCCTGTACTCGCAGGAGCACTTCCAGTTCACCGAGCCGCTGACGGTGATCGGCGTGGCCTTCATCGTCATATCCTACCTGGCCTCCCTTGCCCTGCGAGCCTTGGAGCGACGCCTTGCCCACTGACACCATTCCCCAGCCCGAGACCAATCCGGAGAAGGACCCCGCCGGCAGCACGGGCGAGCTGATCCGGCTGGAGCAGGTCACCAAGCGGTTCGGGAGCAACACCGTCCTGGACCACCTGGACTTCTCGGTCGACGCCGGCAAGCACGTCACCCTGATCGGGCCGTCCGGTTCCGGCAAGACCACGATCCTGCGGCTGCTGATGACCCTGCTCAAGCCCGACGAGGGCACGATCACGGTCGACGGGCAGCAGCTGTTCCCGGCCTCGGACAAGCAGGTCCGCGAGGTCCGCAAGAAGATCGGGATGGTCTTCCAGCAGTTCAACCTGTTCCCGAACATGACGGTGCTGCGGAACATCACCGAGGCGCCGGTGACCGTCCTCGGCCTGTCGAAGGACGAGGCGGTGGAACGGGCCAAGGGCCTGCTCGACCTGGTGGGCCTGGCCGACAAGTGCGACGCGCACCCGGCCCAGCTCTCCGGCGGCCAGCAGCAGCGGGTGGCGATCGCCCGGGCCCTGGCGATGCGGCCGCAGGTGCTGCTGCTGGACGAGGTCACCTCCGCGCTCGACCCCGAGCTGGTCGCCGGAGTCCTCGACGTCCTCAGGGACATCGCCCGCTCCACCGACATCACGATGCTCTGCGTGACCCACGAGATGAATTTCGCCCGGGACATCTCCGACCAGGTACTGATGTTCGACCACGGCCGGATCATCGAGTCCGGAACGCCGGAGAAAATCTTCAGCGACCCGGAGCTGGACCGGACACGGGAGTTCCTCAGCGCAGTGCTGTGACTACAGCACGTGAGCAGGCCGGACGCCCGGCCCGCTGACCGACACCGGGACTGGGGCATGCTTCTGGCACGTGCCAGAGTGTCATTGCCCCAGTCCGCGGCCCCGGGAATCTTGTCAACCCCCGCTCCTGACAAGCCCATTGCCGGTTAACCTGGAACAGGTTCACTGACCGGATCACGGCCCTACAGCAAGCGCAGGGGGAGACCACCGTGGCGCTGAAGCACGAGCCGACCACCCCGTACCACTCGGCCCAGGAAGCCCTGCGCGTCCTCGACACGGTGGCGCGCGGCACCAGCGGTGTCACCGACGCGGAGATAGCCCTGCACACCCGCATCGCGCCGGAGCGGCTGACCGCGCTCCTACGCATGCTGCGCCGCGAGGGCTACATCGAGCAGATCTCCGACGGCGCCTACGTCACGGGCGAGACCCTGGCCCGCCTCGGCTCCGCCCACCACCGCGAGCAGGCCCTGCGCGACAAGCTCCAGCGCACCCTGGACCGGCTGCGGGACTCGGTCGGTGCCGCGGTCTACATGAGCCGGTACGTCGACGGCGAGATCAGCATCACCCACTACGCCGACAGCCCGTCCACGCCCGCGGTCAACGAGTGGGTCGACTTCCGCTCCTCTGCCCACGCCACCGCCATCGGCAAGAGCCTGCTCACCCAGCTCGACCACGCCGGCCGCCGTGACCACCTCGCCCGGCACAAGATGGCCCGCCTCACCTCGCGCACCATCACCAGCGACCGGCTGCTGCTCTCCCGCCTGGAGGCACAGCCGCCGACCGTCCCCGTCCTGGACCTCCAGGAGTACGCGATCGGCACGGTCTGCGCGGCCGTCCCGATCACGGCCGGCTCCTCCGTCGGCTGCCTGGCCCTGTCCCTCCCGATCGAGCACGCCCACCGCCTGCGCCAGGCCGCGGACACCCTCAACCGCCACGCCGCACCGGTGCTGCTCTCGCTGGCGATCTAGAAGCCCCCTGGCCCCGTGCCGGGTGGTCAGAAGCACCCCCCGGCATTGGGTAGTATTTTCCCCGTCGCCCGCCGCGGAACACGGTTCCGATGGCAGGCGGGAGTCATGCGCCGCTAGCTCAGTTGGTTAGAGCAGCTGACTCTTAATCAGCGGGTCCGGGGTTCGAGTCCCTGGCGGCGCACGGATGAGGGGCCTCTCGTGGGAGCGAGGGGCCCCTCAGCGCGTCTCCGGTCCCCCTCGGTCAGCCTGCGGTACGCCCGCTCCCCGGGCGGCCGCCACCACACGGGACCGGCGCACCGGACCCCCTCCCCGCGCAGTTCCGCCCGGCGGATCTTGTTCGTCGCCGTCACCGGCATCCGCTCCACCACCCGTACGAACCGGGGAGCCATCTTCGTCCCCAGGTCGGGCTGGGCGGCGAGGAACGCCGCGAAGCCCTCCGGGTCGAACGACCCGGCGATCGTGGCCATCACCTGGTCCCCGGTCACCGGGTCCGGTACGGCGTACACACAGACCGCCTCCGCCCCCTCGTACCGCGCGAGGATGTTCTCGATCATCGCAGCGGCCAGGTTCTCCCCGTCCACGCGGAGGCGGTCGTCGGTGCGGCCGGCGAAGTAGAGGTAGCCGTCGGTGTCGCGGTAGAAGAGGTCGCCCGTCCAGTACCAGCCTCCCTCACGGCGTTCCGCCTCGGCCGGAGGGTTGCGCCAGTAGCCCTCGAAGGGGCTGGGCCCCTGGTTGACGAGCTCGCCGATCGCCTCGTCCCCGTTGAGCAGCCGCCCCGCCCCGTCGAAGACGGCCGCCTCGCACTCCGCGCGGGTCTCCCGGTCGAGGACGACGAGCCCGGGGGCGGCCCGGCCGACCGCACCCGGCGGCGTGCCCGGGGTCCACGTGATCGCCGCCCCGCCCTCCGACGAGCCGTAGCCCTCCACCAGCGCCGCCCCGAACCGCCGCTCGAAGGCGGCCGCGTCCACCGCGCCGGCCTCCGTGCCGAAGCCCAGGCGCAGGCAGTGGTCGCGGTCGTCCGGGCGCGGCCGGGTGGCCAGGACGTACTGGATCGCCCGGCCGACGTACGTGAAGTACGTCGCCCCGTAGCGGCGTACGTCCGGCAGGAACGCGGACGCCGAGAAGCGGCGGCGCAGCGCCACCGCCGCGCCGGTCACCAGCGCGGGTGCCCAGTCGGCGATCACCGCGTTGCCGTGGAACATCGGCATACAGACGTAGTGGACGTCGTCCCGGGACAGGGAGAACTGGTCCGCCAGGGAGCGGCCGGCTGCTGTCAGGCGCCCTTGGGAGCAGAGTGCGGCCTTGGGGGCGCCGGTCGAGCCGGAGGTGAAGCAGAGCAGGAAACGGTCGCCGGGGGTGGCCCTGCGAGGGTCGGGGCGGACGTCCGCGTAGGGGGTGAGGAGCTCGGCGTACTCCGGGGTGTCCGTCACCAGCAGGCGGACTCCCGGCAGGTCCAGGCCCGCGAGCAGCGGCAGGTGGGCCCGTTCGGTGATCAGGACCCGGCATTCGGTGTGGAGGATGTCGCGGGCGAGTTCGGCCCCGCGCCGGGTGGGGTTGATTCCGGCGACGGCCGCCCCGGCCAGGGCCGCGGCGCCCAGCCAGAGCGGGAACTCGGGGGTGTTGCCGAGCAGCACCCCGAGGTGGGGTTCGGCGGCCGGCGGCAGGAGGTCCGTGAGGAGTGCCGCCCGGGCCGCCGCGCCCGCCGCCACCTCGTGGTGCGTGAGGGTCCGGTCCTCGTACCGCAGCCCGGGGCGGTGGTCGCCCCACCGGGCGGCGATGAGTTCCGCGACCGTGTTCGCCCTGGAGTCCATGGGCGCGCACGGTAGTTGACGTACCGTCAGATGTGGAGCGCTACGGCTGCATGAAGTCGCCCACGGCGGAGAACATCGCGTACGTCACCGCCATGAAGCCGATGGCGAACAGGATGAACGTGCCGAGGAAGGCGAGCAGACATCCCGTGCCCGCGGCGAGCTTCCCGTGCGCCGGGGGCCTGGCCGTGGCGTGCTCCGGGCGGTCCGCCGGGTAGTGCACGGTGACGATGTCGCCCTCGAGGACCGTCCCGGGCCCGCCCTGCTCCTCGAAGCGGACGCCGCGGCCGTCGCGCGTGGTGAACTCGTACACGTGGTGCAGAGAGGTGTGCACCGAGCTGTCGCCGCCCCCACTCGTCGTGGTGTACACCCGCAGGCAGCGGGCCTCGGCGGTCAGGCCGCTGTTCCAGGCGCGGCTGACCCGCACGGAGCGCCGGACCACCACGACCACGGCACAGGAGGCGACCGCGATCATGAGCGTGGGCACGATGTAGAAGAAGATTTCCATGAGCTCCCCCGAGGCCCTGGGCGGCCTTCGAGCGGCCGGTGTGGCAGGAACCTACCCACACCGGCCGCAGCGGTGACTCAAGAGAAGCTCAGAGGTTCACAAGGGGTCAGAAGGTGACGTCCGAGCAGGCGTAGAACGCGTTGGCCGTGTCGGCGATCGTCCACACGGCCACGATGACGTGCCGGCCGCTGAGCCCGGTCGGCAGCCTGCCGCTGTGGGAGAGCGTGGACGGTGGACGCTGCCCGTTGTACGGCACCGTGAGGAACGGGGTGAGGTTGAGGTCGGACCGGGCCAGGTTGTGGTTCTGGTTCCAGCCCGGCTTGGTGACGTAGTACTTGAAGTCGGTCGTGGCGTGCATGGCGGTGAACTGCCAGCGGAACGTGTAGCTCTGGCCACCCGTCACCCTGGTGGCCGGCCAGGCGCCGCCGGACGGGGTCCGCGGTGCGCTGAGCTGACTGAACCGGCCGAGGCCGGCGTTGCAGATCTGCCCGTCGGCGGGGCCGGAGGCCGGGAAGCCCTTCGGTCCCTCGACGCTCTGCGGTTCCCACTGGATGGATCCGCAGTTGGTCACGGTGCCGTTCTGGCAGAGCTTCTGCCGGCTGATGGGGAGGTCGGTGTAGCCGTGGCCGCTGGCACCGCCGGAGGAGAGCACGAGGGCTCCGGTCGTGGCCAGTCCCACCGCGGCTGCGGACACCTTGGTCCTGGTTCGCATGCTGCCGCTCCTGGTGAACGTGGGGGAGGTTCGGTGAGCCGTGCATGTAGGTCTAGACCAAGTTCGAGATTATGGCCGCTAGTTGAACATGTCCATACCAATCACGGGGCTGTTTCTCCCCGGCCGGCGCAGAACGCCACCGTCAGGTCCTTCACCAGCACTTTTCGCTCGTAGTCGTCGAGTTCGACCAGCCCCCGCATGGTCAGCCGGGTCACGGTGTCCTCCACCGAGTCCACGACCGAGGAGAGCACGCTCGCCCGGTGCCGGGCGTCCAGCTGCGCGATCCGGCGGCGGTGCATCGCGGCGGCGATCTCGGGGGCGTACTCCACGCGGACCGGCTGCACGGAGAACACCTCCAGGCCGACCGGGGCCGCGTCCGCCGCCACCAAGCCGGTCAGCGCCTCGGCCGCCGCGTCCCCGGCACCCCGCGGCCCGCCCGGCATCTCCACCGGCACCCGGGCCAGCGCCGCCTCGACGCACTCCCGCAGATACGTCTCGTGGTCCTCGACGCCCAGCACGGCCCGGGCGGTGTCCCGTACCCGCCACACCACCAGCACGACCACCCGCAGCGCGACCCCGCTCCCGTCGGCCGCGGGCACGGGCTCGCTGCGCCAGTGCCGCAGGCGTACGTCCACCCGGCGGCGCAGCAGCAGCGGGTTGACCCACAGCAGGCCGGAGCGCCGGACGGTCCCCCGGTAGCGGCCGAACAGGTCCAGCACCCAGGCACGTCCGGTGCGGCCCCGGGCCAGCCCGCCGAGCCCGAACAGCCCGAGCGCCCCGGCCCCCGCGTACGCCGCCCACTGCGCGGGGCCGAGCCCTGCCCCGGTGTACGCGGGCAGCCGCAGCGCCTCCAGCACGAGCGGCGGCAGCACCCCGGCCCACCAGGAGGTGGCCACGCACCCGGCCGCGCCGCAGGCTCCGGCCAGTACGCCTGCCGCGCCGGGCAGCACCCGCGCGGGCCGCTCCACGAGGCCGGGGTCCACTTCGGGCACCGGGCGCTTCCGGGCGGCCGCCGGGCGTCTGAGGCGCGGCTGCTCTCCCGTGCCCTGCCTGCGGCCGACGACCGCCGGTTTCACCGGCACCGGAGCGGGGTCGGGGTCGTCACGGAACAGCAGATGGACGGGGATCTCGGTGGTGGCCTCGTTCTGGATGAGCCGGGCGGACCGGACCGGTCCGTCGGCCGGCCCGTCGGACTCGGACGTGTGGGAAGTGGTCGTACTCATGCGTGCCTCCAGCCTCCGCGCCAGATGCGTCACAACGGTGGTCCGGATACGGGCCCCTCGAGGGCCCGACCGGGATTCGGGGCCCGCCCGGAGGGGGGCCGAAGGGGCCTTGGAACCCTCCAGACGGAGGGCCTTCGAGCCCGGCAAGAGGGGGTGCCTCGGAGCCCTATGAGAAGAGGCGCCGCCAGGTTTCCGGGCCCGGGTAGCCGTCCGCCGCGCCGCCCCGCCAGCCCTGGGTCCGCTGGAAGGCCTCGACGCCGCGCCGGTCCGCCTCGCTCCAGGCCGGGCCCGGTCCGGTCCGGTAGAACCTGCCGAAGCCCTTCCGCACGAGCTGCTCGCCCAGCCGGGTGACGTGGGGGTTGTTCGCTCCGGGGCGGAACATCGCCCGCCCCGGGTAGCCGGGGACCCCGTGGGAGGCGGGCGGCGGGCCGGCCACCCCGTCCTTCACGTCCTCGCCCTGGCCGGTGACCAGCAGCTCCCAGGTGCGCGCGTCGGGCAGCCCGTCGGCGTCCGCGCCGGTCCAGCCCTGGGCCAGCTGGAACGCCCGGGTCGCCCGCCGGTCGGCGCCGGTCCAGCGCGGCCCCGGGCCCGAGGCGTACGCGCCGCCGGCCCCGCGGTCGACGAGCATGCGGCCGAGCCGCGTGACGTACTCGTTGTTCGCTCCGGGGCCGAAGTACACCGCTCCCGGGTACGGCGTGGAGGCCGGCGCACCCGCCTGGCCGCCGTCCTTGCCGGGGACCGGTTCCTGCGCGGTGACGCCCTTGTAGCGGTAGGGCACGTACCGGCTGGAGTTGTCCCAGTAGGCGTAGGGGGTGGACTGCCGGCGGGTGTGCGGGGGTGTCTGCTCGTAGGCGGTGTAGTGGGTGTGTGCGCTGTCCGTCCAGCCGCCGAAAATGGTGACATGGGAACCCTTCTCGGGGTCGGCCGCATTGTGGAACAGCAGAATGTCGCCCGGCTGGAGCTCCTCCTTGGAAATCTTCTCCCCGTACGCCGCGAGACTGCCCGTCCATTCGTTCCGCGGCAGCCGCCAGGCCATCGATACATAGCCGGAGCAGTCCTGCCGATAACCGTCGGACCAGAAGGCGCTCATGCTGTACGGCACCTTTGCGGCGACCCAGGTCTTGGCCCTGTTGATGATCTCCGTGCGCGTGATGGCGCTGGACTCGGGGGCGACGGAGGACTCCGTCTGGCGGCCTTCGGGACCGTGCAACGGGGACATGGCACCCTGCGGGGTTTCGGGCTCGTCACCTGCGGGAACGCCCGGGTGGTGCGAGGCGTGCGGGGCCGCTGCGGCCGGTGCGGTGTGGCCCGCGCCGAGGGCGGCGGAGGCCACGGCGGCCAGGGCGAGAGCCCGGTGCGCCGCCGGGTGGGCGCCGGCCCGGCCGGACCAGGAATGCGGGAGGGCGCGGCGCCAGTGGACGCAGCCCGGGCAGTCGCAGTCGCTCGCGGGGTCGATTTCCTCGAATACCGGCGACTCCATGCGATTCCCCTCACACTTCCGGCGGAAAATACGGCGCCCGGGCACCGGAGGGCGCGCGTGGCCAGTTTCGCAACTGTCTTCCGCACGCGCATGCTGACGGTCCGAATGATGTACGCGACCGTCTTTCCGGGGCCCGCGCCCCCGGGCGGTGGTCGGGAGCACCTCTCGACGTCCTGTAGGGTTACGACGTCAGCAGGCGCCGCTAGCTCAGTTGGTTAGAGCAGCTGACTCTTAATCAGCGGGTCCGGGGTTCGAGTCCCTGGCGGCGCACGTTGCCGGTGGCGGCTTGTGTTCGTGGATACGCGAACACAAGCCGCCACCGTTGTTTCTGCGCGGCGTCGCCGCGCGCGGCGGCCGCGCTGCGGCTCCCGCGAGAGGGACCTCCTTGAACTGGACGCACCCGTGGGCCGTATGGAAGAGCAGGCCGCGCGGGGAGCCGGCCTCGCCGAGAGCGACGCGGTGCGGTCCGGCGACCCGATGCGGGCGGAGGGACCACGAGAGAGCACTTTCACACCGTTGACGCCCGCCCGTCGACAACGTCTCCACACGGCCCTCACACGGTCACAATGAACGCCTATGACCGTAACCACCGTGTTTCGCGTCTTGCGATCATGCTGAGCGCCGTAGAATCTTGGCTTTCTGGTTTTACAGGATGCTGCGATTACGCGGCAGTTGGGGGGATTCGGAGCCGGTTGCGGGCTGGGCGGGGATAGGGGCCCCGTTCATGAACCGATGCCGTGGGGGGCATCATGCAACCGGAAGGTCGCATTACCGTGTCTATAGGGTGTGGATGACGTGGTGACTGCGATCCACCACTGATACGTCTGTGAAGGTCGAGGGGGACCAGCAGCAGGCGGTAGGAAGCTACGAAACACGCGGCTGTCCGCGTGTGGGGGGATGACTCATGACGTCGAGGCCCACGGGTGCCCGGCAGGAAAACGACCCGTCCCAGACCACCCAGCTCAGGGTGCCGGCTCACCGGATGAGCACGACGGGGACGTTCCGGCGGATCAAGAAGACGCTGCCGAGATACGACTACGAGCACTACAGCCGGCTTGCCGGTCCCCTCACCCAGCCGGATCCGAATAAGCCGTACAAGGTGCAGTACCGCTCGCTCATCTCGCAGGAGCCGCACCGCATCCGCGTCGCCCTGATGCTGGCCGCGGCGCCGGTGCTGTCCCTGGTGCTGCTGTTCTGGCTGCTCCAGCCCGAGCACTGGACCGAGCGCGACTACCCGGCCTTCGACTGGCTGCCCGCGCTCGACATGGTCATGCTCGTCTCGATCGGCCTGATCGAGTTCTTCCGCTGCATGAACGTGCTGTCGAACGCGCACGCCACGCTGGTGGCCCGCGACCCGATCCCGGTGGTGCCCGAGACCGGCACGAGAGTGGCCTTCCTCACCTCCTTCGTGCCCGGCAAGGAGCCGCTGGAGATGGTGACGAAGACCCTGGAGGCGGCCGTCAGGATCCGCCACCGGGGCCTGATGCACGTGTGGCTGCTCGACGAGGGCGACGACCCCGACGTGAAGGCGGTCTGCGAGCGGCTCGGCGTGCACCACTTCTCCCGCAAGGGCGTCGCGAAGTGGAACCAGGCCAAGGGCCCGCACCGCGCCAAGACCAAGCACGGCAACTACAACGCCTGGCTGGAAGCGCACGGCGACGACTACGACTTCTTCGCCTCGGTCGACACCGACCACGTGCCGCTGCCCAACTACCTGGAGCGGATGCTCGGCTTCTTCCGCGACCCGGACGTCGGCTTCGTCATCGGCCCGCAGGTCTACGGCAACTACGACAACCCCATCACCAAGGCCGCCGAGTCGCAGCAGTTCCTCTTCCATGCGCTGATCCAGCGCGCCGGCAACCGCTACGGCTCCCCCATGTTCGTCGGCACGTCCAACGCGGTGCGCATCAAGGCGCTGAAGCAGATCGGCGGTCTGTACGACTCGATCACCGAGGACATGGCGACCGGCTTCGAGATGCACCGCCACAAGAACCCGGCGACGGGGAAGAAGTGGCGCTCGGTGTACACGCCGGACGTGCTGGCGGTCGGTGAGGGCCCGAGCGCCTGGACGGACTTCTTCACCCAGCAGATGCGCTGGTCGCGAGGGACGTACGAGACGATCATCGGGCAGTACTGGAAGGGCTGGTACTCGCTGCCGCCGAGCAAGCTCTTCAACTACACGATGATGATCATCTTCTACCCGATGTCGGCCCTCAACTGGATCCTGGCGGCGCTGAGCTGCTGCCTGTTCCTGGGCCTGGGCGCCTCGGGTGTGAACATCGACCCGGCCGTGTGGCTGATGCTCTACGGCAACGCCTCCGCCCTGCAGATCGGGCTGTACGTCTGGAACCGCCGGCACAACGTCTCGCCGCACGAGCCGGAGGGCTCCGGCGGTGTGGCCGGCATGGTGATGTCCGCGCTGTCGGCGCCGCTGTACGCGAAGGCGCTGATCGACTCCGTGCTGCGGCGCAAGAGCAAGTTCGTGGTCACGCCCAAGGGCGACTCGGCGAGCCCGGACCGCTGGTTCGGCACGTTCCGCTACCACTGGTACTTCGTCGCGATCTTCGGTGGGTCGATCGCGGCCGGCTTCGTCTTCGGCCACTCGCACCCCGCGATGATCATCTGGGCGACGTTCGCGCTGCTGATCACCGCCTCGCCGGTGTTCGCCTGGCGCTGGCAGCTGCGGCAGGACGCGAAGAAGCCCGCCGCCCCTGCCGGGGGGCAGCCGCAGGACCCTGCGGGGCCGCACCGGACGCAGCCGCTGCCCATCCCGCAGCAGCCGTCGGGACACACCCCGCAGCACAAGCCCACGTGGGCCGCCACCCCGGGCGCACACGGGGAGGTCGGGGGATCCGACCAGACCATGCAGATCGCCCTTGGTGGACTTGGGGGACGTAAGGAATGAACGACCGTGCAGGCCGCCGCCGGGCCCGTCGACTCGCGATCGGCACGGCGGTGGTACTCGCGCTGGCCGGGATGAACGGGCCGTGGCTCTACCGCTTCAGCACCGAGAAATACCACCAGTACACCATCGACAAGCCGGAGTACAAGGCCGCCAACGGCAAGTGGGAGATAGTCGATTTCCCCGAGGAGTACCGGCAGAACACCATTCACGCGGCGCTGCTGCGCACCGGCAAGGTGCTGCTCGTCGCGGGGTCGGGCAACGACCAGGACAACTTCGACGCGAAGAAGTTCGACACCCGGATCTGGGACCCGGTCAAGGGCACCATCAAGAAGGTGCCCACACCGGCCGACCTGTTCTGCACCGGCCACACCCAGCTCGCCAACGGCAACCTGCTGATCGCGGGCGGCACCAAGCGCTACGAGAAGCTCCAGGGTGACGTCACCAAGGCCGGCGGCCTGATGATCGTCCACAACGAGAACCCGGACAAGCCGATCACGCTGCCCGCCGGCACGACGTTCACGGGCAAGGAGAACGGCAAGACCTTCGTCTCGAAGGACCCGGTGCTCGTGCCGCGCGCCAAGAAGGTCTTCGACAAGGCGACCGGCAGGTTCCTGCGCAACGACCCCGGCCTCGGCCGGATCTACGTCGAGGCGCAGAAGCGCGGCAAGAAGTACGAGACGGGCACGCAGGACAACTACCGCGTGCACGGCCTGAAGGGCGCCGACGCCAAGAACACCTACGGCATCGCGCAGAAGCTCGCGCTCGACAAGAAGGACTTCCAGGGCATCCGGGACGCCTTCGAGTTCGACCCCGTGGCCGAGAAGTACATCAAGGTCGACCCGATGAAGGAGGCCCGCTGGTACCCGACGCTCACCACCCTGAGCGACGGGAAGATCCTCAGCGTCTCCGGCCTCGACGACATCGGCCAGCTGGTCCCGGGCAAGAACGAGGTCTTCGACCCGAAGACCAAGAAGTGGACCTACACCGACAAGGTCCGGCAGTTCCCGACGTACCCGGCGCTGTTCCTCATGCAGAACGGCAAGGTCTTCTACTCGGGGTCCAACGCGGGCTACGGGCCGGACGACGTGGGCCGTGAGCCGGGCGTGTGGGACGTCGACACCAACAAGTTCTCGAAAATCCCGGGCCTGAGCGACCCCACGCTGATGGAGACGTCCGGCACGGTGCTGCTGCCGCCCGCGCAGGACGAGAAGTACATGGTGGTCGGCGGCGGCGGCGTCGGCGAGTCCGAGCAGTCCAGCGAGAAGACCCGGATCGTCGACCTGAAGAAGCCGAACCCGCGCTTCGTGGACGGCCCGTCCCTGGACAAGGGCACGCGCTACCCGAACGCCTCGGTCCTGCCCGACGACAGCGTGCTGATCTCCGGCGGCTCGGAGGACTACCGCGGCCGCGGTGACTCCAACATCCTCGAGGCGCGGCTCTACGACACGGAGAAGAACGAGCTCGAGCGCGTCGCCGACCCGCTCGTGGGCCGCAACTACCACTCCGGTTCGATCCTGCTGCCCGACGGCCGCGTGATGTTCTTCGGCTCCGACTCGCTCTACGCGGACGCGGCCAACACCAAGCCGGGCGAGTTCGAGCAGCGCATCGAGATCTACACGCCGCCCTACCTGTACGGCGACAAGGACCGGCCCGCGTTGTCGGGCGGGCCGCAGACCATCGAGCGGGGCTCCACGGGGACGTTCACCTCGTCGGACGCGGCGAAGGTCAAGAAGGTCCGGCTGATCCGGCCGAGCGCCGCCACGCATGTCACGGACATCGACCAGCGGTCGATCGCCCTGGACTTCAAAGCGTCCGGCGACAAGCTGACGGTGACTGTGCCGGAGAACCGCAACCTGGTCCAGGCGGGCTGGTACATGCTGTTCGTGACGGACGCCGACGGCACGCCGAGCAAGGCGCAGTGGGTCAAGGTGCCCTGACCGCCGACGGCACGACGAAGGGGCGCTCTCCGCGAGGAGGGCGCCCCTTGTCCATGGGCCGGGGCGTCGACCGCCCTGACCGATCGGGTCAGGCGGTGGCCTTCGCCAGCTTCAGCGCGTAGTCCGCCCACCACTGGCCCGCCTTCGGGCCGCCCTTGCACTCGCCGTCGGACTCGCCCGGCCGCTTCACCCACAGGTACGCGTCGACCAGCGGGTCCGCCGTCTTCGTCGTCGGGGTCTCGCCCAGGGAACGGCCCGGCGGGTTGCACCAGCGCTCGTCGGGCTTGCCGTCGTTGTAGGGGCCCTTGCCGTTGCGGCTGGTGTCGATGACGAAGTGCTTGCCGCCGACCTTGGCGGAGAGCTGCTTGCCGTAGGCGATGGAGTCCTCGGTGGAGTAGAAGTTGGAGACGTTGACCGAGAAGCCGTCGGCCTGGGCGATGCCCGCGCGGTTCAGGGACTCGAAGATCTGGTCCGGTTGCTGCCAGCCGGCGTTGCCCGCGTCCAGGTAGACCTTCGTGTGCTTCAGCGACGTGAGCTTGGCGACGGCGCCCTTGAGGAGGTCGTAGCGTTCCTCGTGGAACTGCTCCGGGGTGCAGCCGTCGACCAGGTGCAGCAGGGCGTCCGGCTCCAGGACGATCGTGGCGGGCCGGTCGCCGATGCCTTCGGCGACGCCGTCGATCCAGTCCCGGTAGGCGTCGCCGTCGGCGGCGCCGCCCTGCGAGTACTGGCCGCAGTCGCGATGCGGGATGTTGTAGAGGACGAGCAGGGCCGTGCGGCCGGCCTTGTCGGCGGCCTCGGTGAAGCCCCGGACCTGCTCCTGAGGGTCGTCCGGGACGACCCATTCGGCGACCGGCTGCTCGGCGATCTTGCGGATCTGCTCGGCGTCCTGCTTCTTGCCGGACTTCTGCAGGGCGGCGACCTCCCGGGCCGCCGTCCCGTCCGGATTGACCCAGAAGGGGGCCTTTTCCTTGGGCTGTTGGGTGATCCCGGCGCCCGCGTCCCCGCGCGCGTCCGATCCGTCTCCTCCGTCGGAGGAGGAACACCCCGTCACCAGCAGTGCCGCCCCCAGCACCACTGCGGACATCCGCCTCCTGGCGAACGCCCCGGCCCCCCTGCTGCCGTACATCCAACTCCCCCTTGGGTGCACCGTTCCAAGTCTCAATCCTGACATACGTCCCGCGACGCCCACGAGGCGAACACCGTCGGCGCGATGACGCAGCGCCACCGCGGAGGGACGTGACGTGATCCGGCCTCCGGGCCGGGGCGGCCCTTCAATCCTGAAGGCTTCACAGCACATGCCCGGCCTTCGGCCAGAGATTCACCCACCGTGGCCGCCGTGTCCTCCGGCGCGGCTCACCGGGTCGCTGGCTCAACCCGGTGTCCCGGCGGGGTCATGCCTGTCCGCGTGCCCGGTGCCGTTTTGCGTATGACCAGGTCACCGCGGTCATCAGGGCGGGGATTGCGAACAGCGGGGCGAAGACGAACCCCCAGACGGTCTGGGCCGTACCGCTCGACATGTACGTCTGGCTCTCGACGGTGAAAGCGACCACGAGTTGCCACAGTGCCACCAGAACCAGGATGCCCGAGGCGCTCCAGGCCAGCGGGGCGAGGACCCTGGGGTGCAGCGGCCTCCACCGGTCGCTGACGAGCAGCAGCGGAAACAGAGCGGCCAGCTCAGTGAGGACGGAGAGGCCGATGACGTATGCGATGCCCCAGCCCGGGATGTCGAAGACATCGCGCAGCACTTGGTCGTCGTAGCCCACATAGACCCCGGATGCCATGGCGATGCGCCACAGACCGGACGGGACGGCGCACAGAGCGATGGCGTGGGCGGCGCGGCGAGCCCACACAGGCGCAGGGGCGGAGGCAGGGAGCGGAGCGGTCGCTGTCGTCATGACGTACATGCTGGCGTCGGACATGGCGGCCACACCTCGTCCGCTACGGCGGACCGTATCCGCCGTGCGGATGAGGGCGCACCCGCTGAGGGGAGGAGCTGAGAGGCAGCGATCGAGGACATCGCGACCTACCCGGTGAACGTTCGCGGTCACAACACTAGGGGCCGGTTCCCGTCAGGTACGCCGAGACGACCACGTTCGCCGTGTAGCTGCGGGTCGTACGGTCGAAGCTGCCGCCGCAGGTGATCAGACGCAGCTCCGCCCGCCCCGACTCGCGGGGGCCGTACGCCTGGTGGGCGTCGAAGCGGTCGCGGGTGAGGACCTGGACGGACTCGACCGTGAACTCGGCGATCCTGGCATCGGCCCGGACCACCCGGATCGTCTGGCCCGGCCGCATGGCACTGACCTTGTAGAAGACGGCGGGCCGCGACTCGGTGTCGGCATGACCGACCATCAGCGCGGTACCGGGCGCCCCGGGTGCGACCCCGCCGGCGTACCAGCCGACCACGCCCGGCTGGTCGTAGGGCGGTGGATCGAGCGCCCCGTCGGCGTCGAGACCCCGTGCCACCACGGGGGCCTGGACGCCGAGCGCGGGGATGTCGACCCGCTGCGGCAGCGCGTCGCCCAGCGGGCGGTGCTCCGGCGGCAGCTTGATGTCCGGGGGCCGTCCGGCCGCCGCCATGTCACCCGTGGCGGGCGCCGCGATGCCGTGTCGCGTCTCGGTGACCTCGCGGCCCCACAGCCACAGCCCGAGCAGCAGCACGACCCAGGCCATGCCGGTCAGCAGGCGGCCGGTACCCGAGAAACGTCTCCGAACGTGATCGCGGTCGTGCATGGTCAGTCCGTCCCCCGGCCCCGGCGGACCCCGCGCAGCGCGAGGACCACCGCGGCGGCCGCCCCGGCGAGTACGAGTCCGGTCACCCCCTGCGCCGTACCGGGACCGGCGCCGCGCCCCTCGGCGGCGAGGGAGTCGGCGGCACCGCCACCACCCGCCCGGACGGGGGCGACGGGCGAGGCGGGTGCGCCGGGCCGGCGGGAGGGCGGGCCCTCCTCCTCGTCGATGCCGGGTGCGGACGGCTGTCCGCCCTTGCCGGGCACCGGGAGCTGCCCGCCCTCGCCGGGGGCGGGTGGCCGGCCACCGGCCCCGGGCACGGCGGCCGGTGGGGCCCCCGGCACGGCAGCCCGCGGGGCCCCGGACTGTCCCGCCCCAGGTCCCGCTCGGCCGTCCTGGACGGTGAACGTGCCGGTCCGCCGCGAGGCACCGCAGGTGATCCGCACGGCGTACGAACCCGCCTCGAGAGTGGAGCGGACGCGGCTGTCGCCGACGAGCTCGCCGGCGCCGGCGACGGTGAGCCGCGTGTCCGCGACGAACGCCGCGGAGGCGGCCACGGCCGTCCGCTGGGCGCAGCCGGTCACGCGGAGCGTGACGTCACTGCCGGGGGCGGGGCGCGCCGGGGTCACCGAGACGCTCCCCGCGTCCGCCGCGTACGCCGCCGGTGCGAGGGCGACGACGGCCAGGACGCTCGTACAGACCGTGACTCTCAGCAAACCCATCGTGAACCTCCAGACGCCTGGAGCCTCCCCCGCCCGGTGGGCCGCCGCATCCTCAGGGACGCGGCGGCTGCGCCGTACGGGTGACCGAGGGTTTGACCGAGGGTTTGAGCCCCGCCCGCCGCCGGGCCCGGGGTGTCAGACCCGGTCGACGAGGTCCGCGATCGAGTCCACGACCTGCGAGGGCCGGTACGGGAAGTCCTCGACCTGCTCGGGCCGGGTCAGGCCGGTGAGCACGAGGAACGTCTGCATCCCGGCCTCCATGCCGGCCAGCACGTCGGTGTCCATGCGGTCGCCGATCATCGCGCTGGTCTCGGAATGCGCCCCGATGGCGTTCAGCCCGGTCCGCATCATCAGCGGGTTGGGCTTGCCCGCGAAGTACGGCTTCTTGCCGGTCGCCTGCGTGATCAGCGCGGCCACGGCACCGGTCGCGGGCAGCGGGCCCTCGGTGGAGGGACCCGTCTCGTCGGGGTTGGTGCAGATGAACCGGGCACCGCCGAGGATGAGCCGCACGGCCTTCGTCATCGCCTCGAAGGAGTACGTGCGGGTCTCGCCGAGGACGACGTAGTCCGGCTCGTGGTCGGTCAGGATGTAGCCGATGTCGTGCAGCGCGGTGGTCAGCCCGGCCTCGCCGATGACGTACGCCGATCCGCCCGGCCGCTGGTCGTCCAGGAACTGGGCGGTGGCCAGGGCCGAGGTCCAGATGCTCTCGATCGGCACCTCCAGGCCCATGCGGCGCAGCCGGGCGTGCAGGTCGCGCGGGGTGTACATCGAGTTGTTGGTGAGGACCAGGAAGGGCTTCCCGGACTCGCGGAGCTTCTTCAGGAAGGCGTCGGCGCCGGGGATCGGAACGCCCTCGTGGATGAGTACACCGTCCATGTCGGTGAGCCACGATGCGATGGGCTTGCGGTCTGCCATGTGCGGGATCTCCTGCCGTACGCGGTCCAGCGTGCGACCCAGCCTAAACAGTGGCGGGATCTTGCGGAACGTCACGTGCACGGCGTCCCGACTGGCGGGACGGGCCTGTCTACGGCCCTTTCGGTGAGTCTCCGCGGCGGCGGCGTGCGACGAGCAGGGCCGCGCCGCCGGCGAGCAGCAGGACCGCGGTGGCCGCGGCGACCCGGGTGCCGGTGCCGGTACGGGCCAGTTCCTCCGCGAACGGGAAACGGTCCTCGCGGGGCGGGACGGATGCCTCGGAGTCGGGGCGGGGATCCCTGTCCGGGTCGGTGTCCGTGCCGGGGTCGGTGCCGGTCCCCGGCCCGTCGGCGTCGATTTGGAACCGGTAGTCGTTCGACTGCCCGACCCAGTCGCCGTCGTCGTCGTGCCGCTGCACGACCGCGGCGTTGGCCGTGACCTCGTTGGCCACGGCGTCGGAGGTGAGCGTGAGCCGCACCTTCACGGTGACGGTTTCGCCCGGTCCGACGGTGAACCCGGCGAAGCCGTCCTCCTCACCGGCGAACGCCCCGACGAGTTCGTCCTCGGCCGTCTTCTCGAACCGCACCGGGCGGGCGTGCGGCCCGTCGAAGAATTCGAGGTGGGGCTGGGAGGGCTCCAGCGCCCGTTTGCCGTCGACGAGCACGACGACGGGGTGGATCCCCGCGCAGGTCCGGTCGGTCGTGTTGGTCAGGTCGACGGAGAAGGTCCCGAACCCGCCACCGGCCGTGTAGGAGTCCGGGCCGCCGTGGATACGGGTGGTGAGCGGGAAGGTGTGGTCGTCGGGCGCGGCACAGGCGGGCGCCGGGGCCTCCGCGTGGGCGGGAGGTGCACCGGGAAGCAGGACGGCAGCCGCCGCTGCCGCCGCCAGGCAGAAGTGAGCGGGCGTGCGGAGTCGCATGATGATGTGACATTCCGAGCGGAGGGGCTCGCCAGACGCCGCCGCCGCGAACCGACCCCGAACGGCGGCTCGGATCCGCCCGGTCGGCGGACAGCCCCGGCGGCGTCGACCGTACCTTGAGTGGTCCCGGCTCGGTCGGGCCTGCCTGCGCCTGCTGCACGGCAGGACGAGCGGTCGGCCCGAGCTCGCGTCCCCCATCCCGCATCCCCTGTCCCTCATCCCGCAGGACCCGCCGGACCGGCGCGGATTGCCGCAGGCGCTGCCTGATGCGTTCCTGCCGCTCGTCGGACGGCGCGCCTTCCCGCCCCCGGTCTCAGCCGGTCTCAGACTCCCCCACGCCCGAACACCGGCCCCAGCACCAGCTGGGCCGCCCCCGCAGCCACGGCCCCGTCTCCCCCGGCCGTGACGCGTACGGGCACGGCGTCCTGGCCCGTTCGCCGGGCGCGGGCCTCCAGTACCGCGCCGACCCCGTCCACGAAGGCCTCGGGCGCAGCCGCCACCGTGCGGCCGCCGAGCAGGACGACGTCGATGTCGAGCAGCCCGACGAGGTTCGCCGCACCGGCCCCCAGCACCCGCGCCGCCTCGTCCAGGTCGCCGCGCGCCACGGCACCGAGGCACAGGGCCTCGACACAGCCCCGGTTCCCGCAGGTGCAGGGCGGGCCGTCGAGCTGGATCACCTGGTGGCCGAACTCCCCGGCCCCGGTCCTGGCCCCCCGGTGCACGCCGCCGCCGATGACCAGCCCGGCGCCCAGCCCCGTGCCGAGGTGCAGGTACGCGAAGGAGCCGCGCTCACCTCCGGCGGCCAGGCCCAGCGCCGCCGCGTTGGTGTCCTTGTCGACCACGACCGGCACCCCGAGCCGCTCCTCCAGCGCCTCACGCAGCGGGAAACCGTCCCACTCGGGAAATCCGGTCACCCGGTGCAGCACCCCCCGGCCGTGATCGAGGGGCCCGGGCAACGCGACACCCAACCCGAGCAGGGCAGGATCGAGCCCGGAGAGTCCGTGCCGGGGGTCCTGACCGAGCCCGTCCGCTCCCTGCCGCGCCATCCCCACACCCCCGACCGGCAACACCCCCGCCACCGCCTCCCGCACCGCGGCCAGTACGGCCTCCGACCCCGCCCCCAGATCCAGCGCGGCCCGCCGCTCCGCCACCACGGTCCCCCGCAGGTCGACGCGCACGACCCGCACCTCGTCCCGGTCCAGATGGACCCCGACCGCGTGTCCGGCCTCCGGCACCAGCCGCAGCACCGTGCGCGGCTTGCCCCCGGTCGACGCCCGGCGTCCGGCCTCCGCCGCGAGCCCGTCCTCCCGCAGCCGTGCCGTGATCTTGCTGACGGCCTGCGGGGTGAGCCCGGTCCGCTCGGCGAGTTCGAGACGGCTGATGCCCCCGTCCCCGGCGGTCCGCAGCAGGTCGAGCACCAACGCGGCGTTGTGGCTGCGCAGGGACAGCAGGTTCACCCCGCCGCCGCCCTCCGCCCCGGCTGCTCCCGCAACTCCCGCCCCGGCGGTACCGGCCGCTCCTGCCCCGGCCGTACCAGCTGTCCCCGCAGCTCCCGCCCCGCGCATGCCGCCTTCACCGCCCGTACGGTCGTCCGCCTTGTCCACGCCCCCATTGTCCCCGGCGCTTGCACTTTGGCAACAGCGTTGCGAAAGTGGGTGGCATGACTGGCACACCCCTCGGCACAGCCCCCGGTTCGCCCCTTCGCGTCGGCCTCGTCGGCTACGGCCTCGCCGGCTCCGTCTTCCACGCCCCGCTGATCGCCGCCACGGAGGGCCTGGCCCTCGACACGGTGGTCACCTCGAACCCGGAACGGCAGCGGCAGGCCCGGGCCGAGTTCCCGGACGTACGCCTCGCGGCCGCACCGGACGAGTTGTTCGACCGGGCCGCCGAGCTGGACCTGGTCGTCATCGCGTCCCCGAACAAGACGCACGTGCCGCTCGCGACGACCGCGCTGAAGGCCGGTCTGCCGGTCGTGGTCGACAAGCCCGTCGCGGGCACGGCGGCCGAGGCCCGCGCGCTCGCCGCCCTCGCCGAGGAGCGCGGCCTGCTCCTCTCCGTCTTCCAGAACCGCCGCTGGGACAACGACTTCCTGACCCTGCGCAAGCTGCTGGCCGAGGGCGAGCTGGGCGACGTGTGGCGGTTCGAGTCCCGCTTCGAGCGCTGGCGGCCGAAGCCGAAGGGCGGCTGGCGGGAGTCCGGTGACCCCGCGGAGATCGGAGGTCTGCTCTACGACCTCGGCAGTCATGTCGTCGACCAGGCCCTGGTCCTGTTCGGCCCGGCGGCCTCCGTGTACGCGGAGACGGACATCCGCCGCCCGGGCGCCGAGACCGACGACGACACCTTCATCGCGATCACCCACGCCGGCGGCGTCCGCTCCCACCTCTACGTCTCCGCGACGACCGCCCAACTCGGCCCCCGTTTCCGCGTCCTGGGCTCCAGCGCCGGTTACGTCAAGTACGGCCTCGATCCCCAGGAGGCGGCGCTCCGGGACGGCCTGCGCCCCGGCCCCGACTGGGGCGTGGAACCCGAGTCGCTGTGGGGCCGTGTGGGCTCCGGCGAGTCCCCGGTCACCGGCGGCGGCCGCGCCGAACCCACCCTCCCGGGCGACTACCCGGCTTACTATGCGGCCGTGGCGAAGGCCCTGCTGGAGGGCGCCCCGAACCCGGTGACCGCGCGGGATGCGGCCGCCGCCCTGGACGTCCTGGAGGCCGCTCGCCGTTCGGCCCTCGAGAAGGTGACGGTGACCCTGTGACCCACAAGAACACGCCCTCCCACAGCCAGGGGCTCACCCCGAAGTTCCACCCGGAACTCACCCCGAGCCTGGAAGAGCTGGAGAAGCAGGAACGCGTCCTGGTGTTCCGTCAGTTCACGCACGACGACGCCTGGGCGCTCGGCTCGCTCCTCGTCGAGATGGCCCGGGAGCGCCAGGCCCCGGTCGCCATCGACATCCACCGCTCCGGCCAGCAGCTCTTCCACGCGGCACTGCCCGGTTCCACGCCGGACAACGACGCCTGGATCGCCCGCAAGCGCCGCGTGGTCGAGCGCTACGGCTCCGCCTCGTACCTGGTCGGCGCCCGCTTCCGCGCCAAGGGCAGCACGTTCGAGGAGTCCTCGCGCCTCGACCCCGACACCTACGCGGCCCACGGCGGCTCCTTCCCGATCACCGTCGAGGGCGTGGGCGTGATCGGCACGGTGACGGTCTCCGGACTGCCGCAACTCGACGATCACCGCATGGTGGTGGAGGCCCTGGAGCGTTTCCTGGACCGCTAGGTCCTTCCCGGAATGAGCGCAGACTCCCTCCGGTTGGCACCCGTGTACGCGTGATCAAGCATGGCGCCCCTACCGGAGGGAACCCCACCGATGACCACCCCCCTGAAGGAGACGCTCGGCCGGTACGGCATCTGGAGCGTGGGCCTGCGCTCCGAGGACCCGGACCGCCGCGGCGAACTCGCCGAGACCGCCGCCGAACTGGAGGAACTCGGCTACGGCGCCCTCTGGCTGGGCGGCAACAGCTCCGCCGCCAACGCCGCCCCGCTCATCGAGGCGACCTCGACGGTCACGGTCGGCACCAGCATCCAGAGCATCTGGCAGCACGAGCCGGACGCCTCCGCGTCGGCCTTCGCGGAGCTGGAGTCGTCCCACCCCGGGCGTTTCCTGCTGGGCCTCGGAGTGAGCCACGCCAAGCGGGTGGAGCAGTACGCCCGCCCCTACTCGGCCCTGGTCTCCCACCTCGACGGTCTGGACGCCGCCGGACTGCCGGAGGACCGCCGCCTGCTGGCCGCCCTGGGCCCGAAGTCGCTGCGGCTGGCCCGCGACCGGGCAGCGGGCTCGATCCCGTACCTCGTCACCCCGGAACACACGGCGCACGCCCGCGAGATCCTGGGTGAGACCCCGCTGCTGGCCCCGGAGCTGGGTGTCGTCCCGGAGACGGATCCGGGCCGCGCCCGTGCCCTGGCCCGCGAGTTCCTCGAGATCTACCTCCCGCTGCCGAACTACACCAACAACTTCCTGCGGCACGGCTTCACCGAGGACGACCTGAAGGACGGCGGCAGCGACCGCCTGGTCGACGCCCTGTTCGCCTGGGGCGACGACCAGGCGATCCGCACGAAGATCGACGCCTTCTTCGAGGCGGGCGCGGACCACGTCGCTCTCCAGGTCCTGACCGGCGAGCCCCGCGACGCCCTCCCGAGGAAGGCGTGGCGCGACCTGGCTTCCGTACTGGCGTGAGGGGAGCGCCCTGAGGGGCGCGGGGAACTGCGCGACCAGCCACGGACCGCCGCAGCCGGCAACGGACCGCAGTCCCCCACCCCTCCCAGCGGAGCGCCTACGCGTCCTTGAACTCCTGCCGCTGCCGCCCGAGTCCCTCGATCTCCAGCTCCACGACATCCCCGGCCCGCAGGAACGGCTTCGGCTCGGGCGCCCCCAGCGCCACGCCCGCGGGCGTCCCGGTGTTGATCACATCGCCCGGGTACAGCGTCATGAACCGGCTGAGGTAGCGCACGACCTCCCCCACCGGGAAGATCTGCTCGGCAGTCGTCCCGTCCTGCTTCAACTCCCCGTTGACCCACAACTTGAGGGACAGACTCTGCGGGTCCGGCACCTCGTCCGCGGTCACCAGCCACGGGCCGAGGGGGTTGAACGTCTCGCAGTTCTTCCCCTTGTCCCAGGTCCCGCCGCGCTCGATCTGGAACTCCCGCTCGGAGACGTCATGCGCCACGGCGTACCCGGCGACATGCGCGAGCGCCTCCTCCGCGGAGTCCAGGTACCTGGCCGTACGCCCGATGACGACGGCCAACTCCACCTCCCAGTCGGTCTTGAGGGACCGGCGCGGCACGAGGACGGTGTCGTACGGCCCGACCACGGTGTCCGGCGCCTTCATGAAGAGGACCGGCTCGGCGGGCGGCTCGGCGCCGGTCTCGCGCGCGTGGTCGTGGTAGTTGAGCCCGATGCACACGATCTTGCCGATGCGCCCCAGCGGCGGCCCGACCCGCAGCCCGGTGGCGTCCAGTACGGGCAGGTCACCGGCGTCGGCGGCGGCCCGGACCCGGCCGAGTGCCTCCTCGTCGGCGAGCAGCGTGCCGTCGATGTCCGCGACGACGCCCGACAGGTCCCGCAAGGTCCCCTCGGCGTCTAGCAGCGCGGGCCGCTCCGCCCCGGCCGTACCGACTCGCAGCAGCTTCATGATCAGTCTCCCTCGATCGCGGGCGCCCGGCCGATGCGCGCGACCCGGATGCGGCGGGGCGGAGCCATCGGAGGACCGGTCGATCGTCCAAGCTCCGCGTGCACTCCGCAATACCCCGTTCACGTACTGGACCGGACCCCGCCGGGTCACCGGTACAGCACGGCCCGCTCCACGGCACTCCACGTCGTACTGGTGACGACGTACAGCGCGGCGGCCAGCGGCACGACGGCCACGGTGACCAGCGTGAAGAACGACATGAACGGCATCACCCGGCTCACCGCCCCCAGCCCCGGCAGCTGCTCCCCGTCCTCCGCCCGGGCGGCCTGGTTCGCGGCCATCATGCGCTTGCTGAGCCGGTAGCTGAACGCGGCGACGCATCCGACGACCAGGAACAGCCCGGCGTAGACCAGCCCCGCGCCACTGAGGAGGCCGCCGTCGAGCGCGTCCGTCCACCGCTCCCCGAGCGGCGCCGCGAACAGCCGGTGGCCGAGCAGCGCGTTGGCCTCGCCGCCGATCGTGTCGCTGGAGAACAGGTGGTAGAGCAGGAAGAAGGCCGGGATCTGGAGCATCCCCGGCAGGCAGCCGGCCAGCGGCGACACCTTCTCCTCGGCGTGCAGCTCCAGCACGGCCTTCTGGAGCTTCTCGGGGTCCTTGCCGTGCTTCCTCCGCAGCTCGGCGATCTTCGGCTGGAGCGCGGTCCTCGCTTTCTGGCCGCGCGCGGCGGCCCGGGACAGGGGGTGGACGAGGAGTCGTACGAGCGCGGTGAACAGGACGATCGCCGCGGCGGCGGCCGAGGCGCCGCACAGCGGCTGGAGCAGGTCGGCAAGGTGCTCGACCAGGCTGGCGAAGACGGACATGGGTGAGCCCTCCGGGGGTCTCGTCGTGCCGGAACAGGTCAGGGCGGCATGACGACCCGCGCGGGGTCACTTCAGGTGGGGAGGTGCCCCTGCGCGACGGTCGCCCGGAGGGCGTGACCGGGTGCCCGGGGCCGGGTGCGGCCCCGGGCGTCGGGATCACGTTGCGGCAGGAACGCCGTACGCCGGTCCCGGTCGCGGATGGCCGTACGCACCCGGGTGCGCGGCACGGCGGGCGCGCACCGCGAGGCGGCGACGGCGCAGAGCGCGAGGGCGGACGAGGCCGCGGCGGTGGCGGCGAGGGCGACGGTGGCGGAGAGGCTGCCGGTGTCGAGCAGCGCCACTTCGACGAGCAGGAAGAGCAGCGCGAGGGCGGGACGCAGCGTCGCCCAGCTCCGGTTCACCGGCCGCCCCTCCCCCTCGTACGTGTGTGTGTCCTGTCGTTCGTTATACAGGATCACCCTCCGGAGCGGACCGGCGACTTCTTAAACGGGTTTGAAGAAGGTTCGTCAGAACTCTCGACAACCCACACGCCACACCCGATGCTTCTCGTCACCCGACAACGGGCCCCCTCGCGACGCCGGGCCGGGGACCGGCGTGCGCCCTCATCTCCCTTACGGAGGAGCCGTGATACGACGCAGAAGTCTGCTGGCCGCAGCAGGCGGAACGTTCCTCGGCAGCGCCCTGGCGACGGGCACCGCGCGCGCGGACGCCACGATCGCCGTCAACCCGTCGACCACGTACGGCACCTGGGAGGGCTGGGGCACCTCCCTCGCCTGGTGGGCCAACGTCTTCGGCGCCAGGGACGACTTCGCCGACCTGTTCTTCACCACCAAGTCCGTCACGTACAACGGCCGTTCCCTGCCGGGCCTGGGCCTCAACATCGCCCGCTACAACCTCGGCGCGTGCAGCTGGAACAGCGTCGGCGGCGAGACGATGGTGAAGTCGCCCAACATCCCCGCCTTCAAGCAGATCGAGGGCTTCTGGCAGGACTGGAACAACGAGGACCCCACCTCCTCGGCGTGGAAGTGGACGGCGGACGCCAACCAGCGCGCGATGCTGGTGAAGGCGACACAGCGGGGCGCGATCACCGAACTGTTCGCCAACTCCCCGATGTGGTGGATGTGCGGCAACCACAACCCCTCGGGCGCGTCGGGCGGCGGCAACAACCTCCAGACGTGGAACTACCGCCAGCACGCCTCGCACTTGGCGGCGACGGCGCTGTACGCGAAGTCGAACTGGGGCGTGAACTTCGCGACGGTCGACCCCTTCAACGAGCCGGCCTCCACCTGGTGGACCGCGACCGGAACCCAGGAGGGCTGCCACATGGACCCGGCGGTCCAGGCGGCGGTCCTCCCCTACATGCGCAGCGAGCTGGACAAGCGCGGCCTCACCGGCCTGCGCATCGCCGCGTCGGACGAGACGAACTACGACACGGCCCGCTCCACGTGGTCGTCCTTCAACTCGACGACCAAGGGACTGGTGTCCCAGGTCAACGTGCACGGCTACCAGGGCTCGGGCGGCCGCCGCGACCTCCTCTACACGGACGTGGTGACCACCTCTCGAAAGAAGCTGTGGAACTCCGAGACGGGCGACAGCGACGGCACGGGCCTGACGATGGCCTCCAACCTCTGCCTGGACTTCCGCTGGCTGCACCCGACGGCCTGGTGCTACTGGCAGGTCATGGACCCGTCCACGGGCTGGGCGATGATCGCCTACGACGCGGGCACCCTCCAGCCGACCACCGTCCAGACCAAGCACTACGTGATGGCCCAGTTCAGCCGCCACATCCGCCCCGGCATGACGATCCTGGACACGGGCGTGGACTACGCGGTGGCGGCGTACGACGCGACGGCCCGCCGCCTGGTGATCGTCGCGGTGAACACCTCCACCTCCGCCCAGACCCTCACCTTCGACCTCTCCCGCTTCTCGACGGTGACGGGCGGCACCGGGGGCGTGGTCCCGCGCTGGAACACGGTCACGACGGGCGGCGGTGACCTCTACACGGCACGCTCGGACATCCGCCTGAACGGGAAGTCGGTCAGCGTGCCCTTCGCGGCGAAGTCGGTCCAAACCCTGCAGATCGACGCTGTGACCCTCTAGTCCGGGGGCCGGCGGCCGACGGGCCGGCGACGGCGGTTCGGGACGAGTCGTGAAGCCGGGGTGGCGAGCGGAGGGAAAGTCGGGAGGCCGGGTGGTCTGGCCTGCGCATCTCTCACGCTCGTCACCTCCCGGCAGTACGGTGTCCCCCATGCGCCCCGACACGCCTGCCGAAAACGTCGACCACACCGCCGAGGCGGCACGCCTGGAGCGGACCGCCGGCCTGTATCCGGAGGACGCCGAGGCCCTGCTGCTGCGGGCGGCGGCCCACCTGGAGCTCTCCGGCGACCGCCCCACCGCGACCGCCCTGTACGACCGCCTGCTGTCCTCCCCCGACGGCCTGGAGAACCCCCACCTGGTGCGGGCGCTCAAGGCCTCGAACCTGTGGGAGTACGGCCACGAGGCCGAGGCCCGCGCGATCATCGAGGGCGTCCGGGGAGCGTCCCCCAAGGACCCGGCCCCCTGGGTGATCGTCGCGGAGTCCCTGGAATCCCACGACGAACTGGAAGCGGCCCACGAGACGTTCACGGAGGCCGTGCACCGCCTCCTGACGGACGTCCAGGAGCCCCCCTACGCCACCCACCCCCTCCTCTTCGGCCGCCACCGCGTACGGCGCATGCTCGGCAAGTCCCACGACGAGTGGGACGCCCTGGCGGACTCGGTCCACTCTCTCCCGATCACCCTGGACGAACTCCACGACCCCAAGCGGGTCTGGTCCCTGGGCTCGGAGAACCCGGCGGAACTGGAGGCGGAGATCCTCCGCCTCCGAGCAGAGCTGGGCGCCTACCGGGAGGCCCTCTCCCGCCCCTTCCCGGTGGCGATCCTGCACTGGCCGGCGAACGAGCTGACGGAACTCCTGGAGGCGTATCCGACCCTCGCATCGGAGTACCCGACCCACGAGGAACACCTCTCGACCATAGAGACGGCCCTGCGCGAACTGTCCTCCTCCGGCACCCCGAACCTCGGCATCGTCACGGGCACGGTCCCGTCCTACGAGGCCTTCGCGGCATCGGAACTCTCCTCCCCGACAGACGCGACGCTGCTCCCGCAGTACGCGACGACGCTGGCGGCGCGGGGGCGGGCGGTGGCTTGGCCGCCGCAGTCGGGGGCGGGTTGCTGGTGTGGGTCGGGCCAGACGTACGGCCAGTGCCACGGCGGTACGGCCTGACACGGTCAAAAGTCATCGGCAGGCAGCCGCTGAACCAACCCGGCGTGGCGACCCCGCAGACGCGCCCGCCACGCCGGGCACCTGCCCAGCGCACGGCGGCGCTCCCCATCGCCAGAGTAGGACAGCGTCCTGCTCAGGCTCCCACGGCCAGATCCCACGAGACGGCCGTAGGAGAACCCGCCCAGCCCCCGCCCTCAGTCCTCCAGATCGACGCGATGCTGTGTTCCTCTAGGTACTCCGCGTAGTGCCCTATGTCTTCCGTGAAGAGGGCTACAAGGTGCGGCTTCGGCTCACCGCGCTTCAGGTGCCAGTAGTAGCTGTACTCATACAGCTGCCCCACTGCCTCACGGACGGCCTGGGTTGCGTTGCCCTTCTTGACGGCTTTGCCCTCCACAAGCCAACAGCGCTGCTGATCCACGGCGGGACGGCGCAGAACTAGGTCCCTGGGATACATGCCGAGCGTGATCGGCTGATACCCGCGCATCACCACATGAAGGCCGAAGTCTTTGATGAGCTCTTCGTGGTGCCGTTCTCTGCGCCGACGGCCGCCCTTGATGTGGACGTAGTAGTCGCTGCTGTCGTTCGGGCGAAAGCCGTCGAGGGGGTCATCAGCGGGGGAAGGGAGATGGCCCTGCCCTTCGTAGACGATGGGCACGTCATTCGACGACTGCTGGAGCCAGACGCGATGGCTTGCGGCGGCGTCGCGGAGCAGCAGAGATGCCACTCGGAGTTCCTCTGCGAGGACTTCCTCCGCTGGCAGGCTCGCGATCTCATACCGCCGTGCCGCCACGCTGGCAGCCTCGTACGCGCGGGGGCGTTCGAGCTTGGAGTTGAAGGTCGGCGTGTGAGCCCAATGCGCGGCTAACTCGGGTTCCAAGCCCGCTCTGAGGTGTCTTGCCCGCCGCTTCAGTTCCCTCAGCCGGTCGCCCAGCTTGGGGTATACGTCCGAAAGCCTTGTTACACCCTGCTGCAACGTGAGGGTCACGGAGGTTCGGGTCGAGTCGAAGATGTAGGCGAGGTACAAACCCTCCTGGGCCTGCGTGTTGATCGACTCGCCAAACACGCCGATCCACGGGGTGCTACTCGCAGACCCCTGCCCTCCCTTCCCAGACGCGACGAAGCCATGAGGTAAGGGCAGATCGGACATCCTCTCCACCTCCCGAAGGAGGTCTTGGGCTGAAACCCCCCTGCCTATACCAGCCTCGGGATCGTAGGTCTCTGCTATGCGTCTGAGCAGGTCACGTAAGTGCACGCTCAAAACGTAGCTCGAAGCGATCAGCTGCGCCTCCAAAAAGATCGACATCGCGCATATCGACGACCGAACCTGTCCAGCGGGAGGCCGCTGTGTGCCCACAGCCACTGCTCTGTCAGTGCCTCTTGATAGAACGGCCTCATCGATCGACGCGATCAATCGGGGGAGCCTGCCTGTGTCTGAGAGCCGCATTGACCTCTCTGCCCCAGCCGATGGACTGTACGAGCAGCTGATCACGCTCCGCTTCGAGCAGCAGTTGAAGGAGCTGGCAAGCTTCGGATGGCATCCCATCAGCGAGTCCGTGGGGCCTGAATCTGTGCCGCACGTCCTCGCGCGACACATCGGGGGAACGGTTCGGCAGGTATTGCAGAACCTTCCGGCGGAGGAGCGGGTCTACGCGGCGAACCACATCCTGGAGTCGGTCAGCACTCTGCACGGCGCCAAGGAGTGGGTGGACTTGGTCGCAGACGGACCGCGCCAGCTCCTCGCGATCACCCAGCAAGAAGCGCCCGGTGTCTTCGCCGTACGCCCAGGCATCCCGCTCTCCGACGCTGCTCTGATCACCAACTCGCCAGAAGATCCGAGCCTCGGCTTCGAGCTGCGCGCGGAGCTCGCAACCGCCGACCGCGTGGACCTCCTGTGCGCCTTCGTGAAGTGGCATGGGCTGCGGATCATTGAGCAGTCACTCAAGGCCGCCCATGCACGAGGCGTCCCGATACGGGTCATCACAACGACCTACATCGGTGCCACCGAGCGGCGCGCGTTGGATCGGCTCGTGGAAGAGTTCAACGCGCAGGTCAAGGTCAACTACGAGACCCGCTCGACCCGACTACACGCCAAGGCATGGCTGTTTCGCCGCAAGAGCGGATACGACACGGCGTACGTGGGCAGTTCCAACTTGTCCAAGGCAGCGCTTCTCGATGGCCTGGAGTGGAACGTCCGCCTCTCCTCCGTCGCCACACCTGACGTGATGCGCAAGTTCGAGGCGACCTTCGACGCCTACTGGAGCGACCCGTCCTTCGAGGCGTACGACCCGCAGGCCGATGGCGAGCGCCTCCAGGAAGCCCTGGCGATCGCAGGCGGAACATCCTCGACGTCCGCGGCTCAGCGTGGAATCACCTTGTCAGGGCTGGAGGTACGGCCCTATCCCCACCAGCGCGACATGCTGGAGCGGCTCGAAGTCGAGCGGGAGGTGCATGACAGGCACCGGAACCTGCTGGTGGCAGCCACTGGCACGGGCAAGACCGTGATGGCAGCGCTGGACTACAAGCATCTTCGTAAGAAGCATGGCCGTGATCTGCGGCTCCTCTTCGTCGCCCACCGCAAGGAAATCCTCGATCAGTCGATGAGGACCTACCAGGACGTCTTGGTGGACGCGAACTTCGGCGAATCGCTACACAGCGGTGAAATCCCGGAACGCTGGTCACATGTCTTCGCCAGCGTGCAGTCGCTCAGCACCAAGGGCCTTGGCCGTCTCGCTCCGGATCACTTCGATGTGATCGTCCTCGACGAGTTCCACCACGGAACCTCACCGACGTACCGCAAGATCCTCGATCACTTCCAACCGCTGGAACTCCTAGGGCTCACGGCCACACCTGAGCGCATGGACGGCAAGAACATTCAAGACGAGTTCTTTGACGGCCGGATTGCAGCCGAAATGCGCCTGTGGGAGGCGCTGGAAAATGATCTACTCAGCCCCTTCCACTATTTCGGCATCAGCGACACCACAGACCTCAGCACGGTGGAGTGGAAGCGCGGAGCGTATAACCCGACCGCGCTGAGCAACGTGTTGTCGAGCAACGCCAGGCGTGCCCGGCTGGTGGTGAAGGCCGTTCGGGAAAAGCTGTCCGACCCCAGCACCATGCGGGCGTTGGGGTTCTGTGTGTCAGTAGCCCACGCTCACTTCATGGCCGAGGTTTTCCGGACGGCTGGCTTTGAGGCCATCGCGCTATCTGGGGAGACGCCGGCCGAGCAGCGCAAGCAGGCACTGAGCGACCTGGCGTCGGGCAGGCTCCAGGTGATCTTCTCGGTCGACCTCTTCAACGAAGGCCTCGACATCCCGGATGTAGACACCCTGCTGCTTCTGCGTCCCACATCCAGCGCCACGGTGTTCTTGCAGCAGCTTGGCCGTGGACTCCGCCGATCTGAAGGCAAGGCGGTGCTGACCGTCTTGGACTTCATCGGGCAGCATCGCAAGGAGTTCCGCTTTGAGAGCCAGTTCCGAGCCCTCACCAACTTGACCCGCAAACGACTGCTCGACCACATCGAGCATGACTTCCCCCAGCTGCCCTCGGGCTGCCAAATCATCCTTGAAGAGAAGGCGAGGAAGGCGATCATCGCCAACATCAAGGATCAGATCGGGGTCAACGTCACTGCGCTGGCGCGCGAAGTTGCGGACTACGGAGAGTCCAGGCTCAGCCACTACCTGGAAGAGAGCGGCCGTGAGCTGAAGGAGCTCTATCGAGGAAACGGAAATTCCTGGACCGGTCTTCTACGCCGCGCAGGACTCCTCAAGGGCGAGGCGCCTGAAGGCGAAGCAGCGCTCCTCAAGCGCGTCCCTGCATTCCTACACGTGGACGATCCACTGCGTGTAGCCGCATACACCCGGATGCTGGAAGATGACGCGCCTGCCTATGGCGAGCTCGATGAGCAGGGGCAGGCGTATGCCCGCATGCTCTTCTTCCAGCTCTGGCCGCTCGGCGGTGTGACCCGCAAGGGCTTCGCCAGTTACGACTCCGGTTTCGCGGCGCTCCGCAAACAGCGAGCCGTGCGAAGTGAACTCCGCGAGGTGTTGGCGTACAACCTGGCCCACACGGAGCACGTCCCCATTCCGCTACTCGGGCTCGGGGGCGACACGGGGGTCCCTCTGACCGTCCACGCCTCGTACAGCCGCGAGGAGATCCTGCCTGCTCTGGGGCAGTCCGCTATCGGCGGCTTCATGCCCGGCGATTTCCGTGAGGGCGTGAAGTGGTGCGAGTCCGTGAAGACCGACGCCCTTCTCATCACCTTGGAGAAGGATGAGAAGGACTTCTCCCCGCAGACCCGCTACCACGACTATGCCCTCAGCGAGACCCGCTTCCACTGGGAGTCGCAGAACCAGACCTCGGAGACATCTCCCACCGGCCTTCGGTACCAGCGTCACGCCGCTGAGGGCAGCCACGTCCTGCTCTTCGTGCGCCGCTACAAGAACACAGACATCGGCGGCGCCCAACCATGGATGTTGCTCGGCCCTGCCGAGTATGTGGAGCACACGGGCAGCAAGCCGATGGCCATCACATGGCAGCTGAAGCACTCGATCCCGGCGGACGTTTGGACGTACTCAGCTATCGCCGGGTGATGACCGTCGATAGCCTGTCGCCGCATGCGAGGCACTTACCGAAATGGCGCAGTGCCATGTTCGGCGCAACCCCCAGGGCCCATTCCGCGAACCGGTACCGATGGCGCACGCTCTGGTTGTCCTCACTCATCCGAACCCCTTTTCCTGCACCTGTGGCCCGTCCTCTCCCGTGTCGTCATCCCGGCCGCGATCGCCGTCATCGTCGTCGTCTGTCGACCGCGGCAAACGGGCCCCTCGGCTGTCAGCGATCCGCAAGACATCGCCAAGGCACTGCGTGGCGGCGCGCAGCGCACGGCGTACCGCGTCCTCCCCGGACTTTTGGTCCTCCAAGACGGCTTGAGCGCCCTTCAGCACGAGGGCGCCGTCTTGCAACTGGTCCGCTTCGATCTCGTCCGCGAGGCGAGCCAGTGGGCCAGGAGCGCCGTGGGTGGACAGGAAGCACGGCTTGCCGGAGTCGTTCTCCCATGGCAGCAGCCGCAGTCCGGGAGTGACCGCGAGAACGCTGTCCCGGTCGTAGGTCATCAGGCTGCCACCTCCGCACAGTGGGTCCAGCGTGGAGCGATATCGACTCCGCACGTGACGACCACGAGCGTTCGCCGCCGCGATCGCCGTCGACGTTCCTTCTCACGGCGCTCGTGGGCGACGAGATAGGGGCGGACGAGGCCGATGTCCTCGCCCCGGAGCGCAGGCGGGCATCGGTGAGAGGCAAGCGCTGTGTCCTGCGATCGCGTCACGCGACGTGAACCAGGGGCTCTGTGGCGCCCTGAAGCGCGAAACAAGAACCGCAGCAATGGTTCGAGGAGTCCGGCGATACCGTGGGCCATGTCATCAACCCTTCTCGTTGGTGGCCGCGCCCCCGGACCGTCGCCACGGTCGCGGGGGTCTGCTCGTCATGCGTCCACCACACTTCCGCCCCCGATGGTGCGTTCCTACTCCGTCCCCTGACCGTTAGACACGAAGTTGGCTCACCTTTGAAAACGTCCCTAGCGTCCCCGGGAGCACTCGTGAACGAAGCGCTACGCCGTGCCATGCTTCAAGCCCGAATGACGGACCGGCAGTTAGCCGAGAAGTGCGGAGTCGACATCAAGACCGTCGGCCGATGGCTCACCCAAGCCGGGCGCGTCCCCCACGCCCGGCATCGGTGGGACGTCTGCGAGGCGCTCGGGGAGGATGAGGCAGTGTTGTGGCCTGCCGCCGCAAAGAAGGCGATCAAGGTCGGCCCAGACCGAGAGGTCGTCTCCGTGTACCCGTACCGGTCCGGTTGTCCGGCTTCACTGTGGCGATCGTTGATCACCAAGGCCGAGCGGGAACTGACGTTCGCCGGTTACACCAATTACTTCTTGTGGCTGGAGCAGGCCCGACTCGGCGTGGCATTACAGCGCAAAGCCGCTCAGGGGTGTCGAGTGCGCTTCCTGCTGGGCGAGCCTGACAGCGAGCTCACCCGGTCCCGGGAACAAGAGGAGGCTGTTGCGCTCACACTGTCCACGAGAATCCGCGTGACACTCTCCGAGTTGGAGAAGATCAGAAGTCAGCCAGGTATCGACGCGAGGTACAGCGATGGGCACGCGCACCTGTCCGTCTTCCGCTTCGATGACGACATGATTGTGACGCCCCTGCTGACGCACAGTGTCGGCCACGATGCTCCTACGCTGCATCTGCGTCGTCACCAGGACGACGGCATGTTCGACCGTTTCGCTTCACACGTCGAAGAACTGTGGGCCCGAGGCACTCCGGTATGGGGAGAGGAATGCAATGGGTAGGCGCGACTACGAGGACGCCCCCGATGCCCCCGCTGCAAACAGTCTGGTTCCGGCCGCTTCCGTCGTCGTTGTCGACGACGCCGGGCGCATCCTGCTTCAGCGCCGACGAGACAACGGCATGTGGGCGCTGCCAGGTGGCACGATGCACATCGGTGAGTCGTTGCCGGAGTGCGCGGTACGAGAGACCCGCGAGGAGACTGGCTTCGATGTCGAGATCATCGGCATCGTCGGGACCTACACCAATCCCCGCCACGTCTTCGCCTACGACGACGGCGAGGTGCGGCAGGAGTTCTCCATCTGTTTCCTCGCTCGCCCCGTGTCCGGGCAATTGGCCGTGTCCGAGGAGTCCACCGACGTCCGGTGGTTCGATCCCGCAGACGTCGACGGACTCCCCATGGTCGCCGGCATCCGCAAGCGCGTGACCGACTGGCGCGACGGCAACATGCCTGCAGCGCGGTGACCGGCCTGCTTTACGGCCTGCCTTCCGAGTCGGACGACTCCAGCCGCAGCACGCGCAGCTCCGAAGCCTTCGGTCCCGCAGCCCCCCGCACCAGCAGGCTCAGCCCGGACCAGCCCGGCGGGATCCAGAGGACGTTCGCGTCGCCGCCCGAGAAGTCCGGGCGGTCGCCGACCCAGACCCTGCCCGGATCACCGGGGCCAGGTCCAGTTGCCGGATGAGGGCCACGGCGTCCTGGACGTGCGCCTCGCGGGTCGTGGTCGCCGGTGTGCGGGTACTGGCGCCGTGGCCTCGGACGTCGTACGTCACCACGCGGTGGCCGTCGGCGGACAGTTGCGCGGCGAGGGTGTCCCACTCGCCCTGGTGGCCCGCCAGACCGTGCAGGAGGAGGAAGGCGGACGCCCGGTCCCCGGCAGGGCGGTGGTCCGTGTGGGCGAGGCGCGTGCCGTCCGGAGTGGTGAGGGTGGTCCACGTCGTACGGGTCAAGGAGGCTCCTGGCGGCAGCGGGTCGGGCACCGTGACGGCCACCGCCGGTCCGTGACCGGGACGGTGGCCGTCGTCCGTCTTCAGAAGACTACGGAGCCGGGGTCAGGTCCGCCCGGCCGAACAGGAGGGCGTAGCCGGTGGGGAGTTGGGCCAGGATGCGGGTGACCAGGTCGTCGCCGACGAGGGGTGGCAGTGCGCTCAGGACGGAGCTGACGTCCCAGCGGGCCGTGGCGGGCGTCGCCCCAGGCGTGCGTGAGGCGACCTCGTCGACGAATCGTGCGGCCGTGAGGCGGTGTGTGGCCGGGATCTGGGAAGCGATCAGCCGGGCGGCCTCCGGGGGCAGGGCGCGGGCCAGGTCGACGCGTTCGTCGCCGGTGACGTGGGTGCCGAGGGCGGCCAGGACGGTACGGGTGACCTGTTCCGCCTTCGTCCGGGTGGGGTAGAGGCCCGACTCCCGGACCGCATCGACCAGTTGGGGCCAGCCGTCCTCGGCCGCGGCAGCGGCGGTGTGAGGGGCGCGGCTCGTCGTCACACGGGGCACCGTCGGCGTGCTCATGTGCGGGGTTTTCCTCCGGGTGTGTGCGAGGGGGTGCGTGGGGGGTGTCGCGCCGCCGGGAGCTCGTACCGGCGGCGCGACGTACCTGTGGTGTGCGGTGTGGTCAGCTGCTGAGCTGCCTGCGCGTGTCGCCGCCCGAGATCTGGATGCGGCGCGGCTTGGCCTGCTCGGCCACCGGGATGCGCAGGGTCAGGACGCCGGCCTCGTAGGAGGCGTCGATGCGCTCCGTGTCGAGTGTGTCGCCGAGGAACAGCTGGCGCGTGAACGTGCCGGTGGGGCGCTCGGCCACGATGGATTCCGCGCCCTCGGGGGCGGGGGACCTGCGCTCGGCTCGGACGTTGAGGACGTTGCGCTCGACGTCCAGCTCGATCGTCTCGGGGTCGATGCCGGGGAGGTCGAAGTGGACGAAGAAGTCCTCCCCCGAGCGGTAGGCGTCCATCGCCATCGCCGTCGGGCGGGTGGTGGCGGGGCCGAAGACCTGCTGGGTGAGTCGGTCGAGCTCACGGAAGGGGTCCGTGCGCATGAGCATCACGGGTCACTCCTCTCTTCAGGTGCCGTGGGTGCGATGCCATACGGTTTACGTCTTCTTATATAGCTCGGAGGAGGAAACTTGACAAGCCCAGGCTCAGGTTCGGGTTCCGCGAGTCTGCGGGCTAGCCTCGGGATCTTGAACAGGTGTACGACGCAGGAGGCAGGTATGGCGAAGGTTCCCAGTGCGGTGGTCGCCGCGAGCGGGCTCGTGGGCGGGTACGGCGTGGCCCGCTGGACCCGGCAGCGGCCGCTCGGCGGGGTCGTGCTCGCCGTGGCCGGTGTGGCGGCCGCCCGGCAGTGGCGGCAGCAGGCCGGCGGGGTTGCCGCGGGGGCGTTGTCGGCCGCCTACCTCGCCGCCTTCGCGGGATCTCATCCGCTGGCGAGGAAGGTGGGTGCCTGGCCTGCCGTGTTCGGTGTGGCGGGGGCCGTGGGGCTGGCGTCGTGGGCGGTCGCGGACCGGCGCGGCTGACCGGCTGATCCCGGTGAGCCGGGGCACGCCGACCGGCTCACCTCGGCAGACACAACGGCTCGCCTCGGCAGGCACACCGGCTCACCTCGGCAGACACCACGAAAGAACCCGGCCCTGAATCCCAGGGCCGGGTTCTTGTTGGAGCGCCGGGCAGGCCTTGCACCTGCATTTCCCCACAGGAAGTGGGGCGTCTTTCCTTGGACCACCAACGCATCGTCCCGCTACCGGAGTTCCGGCGGCTGGACACAGATCAACTATAGCGCAGTTCCTGTCGGGGATTCGCGCGGCCGAAGCGGTCCGGCCACGGCTGGCCGTCATGTCCCTTGTACTGCACGGGAGTTGGAGAAAGGGTGTGATCCAACTGTGAACTCCTGATCCATGGAGGAACATCCGTGCCGTCCCACACCCCACCGGCCCCGCGCGTCATACGACGGCGCGGGAGACTGGCCGTAGGAGCACTGGCCACCGCGCTGTTCGGGCAGTTGATCAGCGGGACCGCGGTCGCCGCGCCCTCGGCCGGGGACACGGCCGTGTCCCCCGCCCCCCGCTTACCCGGCCGCATAGCCTGGGCGCCCTGCGAGTCGCCGTCCGGCGGGGGCGAGGGCGTCTTCGAGTGCGCCACGGTCAAGGTGCCCGTGGACTGGAAGCGGCCGAAGGGGAGCACCCTCGACTTGGCCCTCGCCCGGCACCGGGCCACCGACCCCGCCCGCAGGATCGGTTCACTGCTGGTCAACCCCGGTGGGCCGGGCGGTTCGGGCGTGGACTTCGCGTTCAGCGCCCCCAGCAGCTTCTCCTCCGAGCTGCTCGCGCGGTTCGACATCGTGGGGTTCGACCCGCGCGGTGTCGCCCGCAGCACCCCGGTGCGGTGCGACGAGGACCGGGTGATGACCCAGAACGCATTGCTCTACCCGGACAGCGCCGCCTCCTTCGCCGCCCTCCGCAAGGCCAACCGCGCGCTCGGCGAGAGCTGCCGCGAACTGTCGGGCCCGCTCGCCGACCACATGGACACCGGCAGCGTCGTCCGCGACATGGAGGCGATCCGCGCCGGTCTCGGCGAGCGGCGGATCAGCTATTACGGCGTCTCCTACGGCACCGCGATCGGCCAGCAGTACGCCGAGCGCTACCCGCACCGCATCCGGGCGATGACGCTCGACTCCAACATGGACCACAGCCTGGGTCCGTGGGGCTTCCAGAAGACCGAGGCCGTCGGGGTGGAGCAGTCGTACGGCCAGTTCGCCGACTGGTGCGCCCGTACCGCGGGTTGCGCGCTGCACGGCCGGGACGCCCGGGCCGTGTTCACCTCGCTCTACAAGCGTGCGGAGGCCGGTGACCTGGTGGTGCCGGGGGACCCGCCGCAGGCCATCACGCCCCAGGACCTCCAGTCCGTGGCCCTGGGCAGCATGTACGACCCGGCTGGCTGGTTCGGGTTCGCCCGGATGCTCGCCGACCTGGACGCCGGTGCCGCCGGGGCGGCGGCGCGGTTCGCGCGGACGTACGGGGAGCCGATGGAGTACCCGTTCAACTCGGTGATGTGCCAGGACTACGACTTCGGTGTGTCCTCCTACCGCACCCTGGCCCGTTTCGAGCGTGAACTGGGCCGGCTCGCGCCCGTGACCCGGCTCAGCCCTCTCGGCTGGACCGTCCAGAACGGCTGCCAGGACTGGCCTTCCGAGGTGCGCAACCCGCAGCGCCGGCTGGACGTCGAGGGAACTCCGCCGATCCTGATGACCAACAGCCGCTTCGACCCGGCCACCCCGTACTCCTGGGGCGCCAACGCCGCCCGGCAGATCGGGCAGGAGGCCGTGTTCCTCACGTACGACGGTGTGGGCCACGGCGACTACTGGCTGAGCCCGTGTGCGCGGGACGCCATCGACACCTACCTCGTGACCCTGAGGACGCCGCGCAAGGGCACGCACTGTCCGGCGGTGTGGCCGTCCGGGCCCTCCGCGCAGCGGCACTCGCCCTCCGGTGGCCTGGTCAACCCGCTGCCGGAGCTGCTGGGTACGGGCACGTACGGGCGGGCCGGGTGACGCGGACCGGCCCGGGACGGACGTGAGCGCGGGCGGGACCGGCCCGGGACGGACGTGAGTGCGGGCGGGACCGGCCCCGGTCGTCATGAACCGGAGCCGGTCCCGCCCGCCTCAGGCCGCTACACCGTCGTCTTCTGCTCCGCCGCCGTCAGCGGCTTGGCGATGTCCTCCAGGGAGCGGCGTTCCGCCTTCACCGCGAGGAGGGCCGCCACCAGGCCGGCCAGGCACATCAGCGTCGCGCCGATCGAGAACGCCAGGACCGTGTCGCCGACGACTCCGGATTCCGTGAGCTTGGCGAACAGCAGCGGGCCGCTGATGCCGCCGGCCGCGGTGCCGATGGCGTAGAAGAACGCGATCGACATCGCCCGGGTCTCCATGGGGAAGACCTCGGAGACCGTCAGGTAGGCGCTGGACGCGCCGGCCGAGGCGAAGAACAGCACCGCGCACCAGCAGGCCGTCATCGTGGTCGCGCTCAGGGAGCCCTGGTCGAAGAGCCAGGCCGTGCCGAACAGGAGCAGGCCGGACAGGATGTACGTGCCGGAGATCATGATGCGGCGGCCGACCGTGTCGAAGAGCTTGCCGAGGAACAGCGGGCCGAAGAAGTTGCCGATGGCGATGACCGCGAAGTAGTAGCCGGTGCTGCCGCTCGGGACGTCGAAGAACGTCGTCAGGATCGCGCCGAAGCCGAAGGTGATCGCGTTGTAGAGGAACGCCTGGCCGATGAAGAGGGAGAAGCCGAGGATCGCGCGCTTGCGGTAGTCGGAGAAGACCGTGCGGCCGATCTCGATGAAGGAGACGCTGCGGCGCTGGTGGATGGTGATCTCGCCCTCGGGGCGGGGCAGCGGCTCACCCCTCTCCTCCTCGATCTTGCTCTCGATGGAGGAGACGAGGCGTTCCGCCTCGTCGTCGCGGCCGTGGATCAGCAGCCAGCGCGGGCTTTCGGGCACGTGCCGGCGGACCAGGAGGATCACCAGGGCGAGGACCGCGCCGAGTGCGAAGGTGAGGCGCCAGCCGACGTTCGCCGCGAAGACGTCCGTGTCCAGCGCGACGATCGACAGCAGGGAGCCGAAGACCGCGCCCAGCCAGAAGCTGCCGTTGATCATCAGGTCGGTGCGGCCGCGGTACTCCTTGGGGATCAGTTCGTCGATCGCGGAGTTGATGGCCGCGTACTCGCCGCCGATGCCGAAGCCGGTGAGGAACCGGAAGAGGAAGAACCACCAGGTGTCGAAGGAGATGGCGGTGAGGGCCGTGGCGGCCAGGTAGACCGCCAGGGTGATCATGAAGAGTTTTTTACGCCCCCATTTGTCGGTCAGACGCCCCCAGAACAGCGCGCCCAGGCAGGCACCCGCCACGTACAGGGCGGCTGCCATACCGGTGACCTCGCCGGACGTGATGGGCAGGCCGCTGCCGGGCTCCGACAGGCGGCCGGCGATGTTGCCCACGACGGTGACTTCGAGTCCGTCGAGGATCCACACGGTGCCGAGACCGATGACGATCGTCCAGTGCCAGCGTGACCACGGGAGGCGGTCGAGACGGGCTGGGATGTCGGTGGTCACGGTGTGGCCGGTGTCGGCCTGGGCGGTGGTCATGGGCCCCCTCCTCTTCGAGCGGAACCCCCGTCGGGTGCCCTGACCGGCTTCTCTTACGCCCGGGGCTTCACGCGCCCAGCGCGTGCGACACCGTGTGGATCAGCAGCCCGGCCAGCGAGCCGACGACCGTGCCGTTGATGCGGATGAACTGCAGGTCGCGCCCGATGTTGGCCTCGATCTTCTTCGTGGTGTGCTCGGCGTCCCAGCTCGCCACCGTGTCGGTGATCAGGGAGGTGATCTCCTTGCGGTAGGTGGTGACGACGTAGACGGCTGCGTCCTCCACCCACTGGTCGACCTTGTCCTGCACCTTGCGCTCGCGCGCCATCCGGGAGCCCAGCGACAGCAGGGACGCCCGTACCCGCAGCCGCAGCTCGCTGCGCTCGTCCTCGGCCGCCGAGACGATCATGGATCGTACGGCCGTCCAGGCGCTGGCGATGAGGTCCTGGACCTCGCCGCGGCCCAGGACCTCGCCCTTGAGCCGCTCGACGCGGGCGCGGGTGTCGGTGTCGGACTGGAGGTCGCCCGCGAAGTCGCTGAGGAAGCGGTCCAGGGCGCTGCGCGCCGGGTGGCCGGGCATGTCGCGCATCTCGGTGGCGAAGCGCAGCAGTTCCCGGTAGACGCGCTCGCCGACCTTCCGGTCGACGAACTTCGGCGTCCAGCCCGGGGCACCGCCCTCCACGGCGTCCATCACCTCGTCGCGGTGCAGCACGAGCCAGTCGTGCGCTCGGGTGACGATCAGGTCGACGACGCGTTTGTGACCGCCGTCGGCGACGACCTTCTCCAGCATCTTGCCGATGCCGGGTCCGATCTCCTGGGCGTTCGCACGGCGGGTGATGGCCTCACCGACGACGGCCTGCACGTCGGAGTCGCGCAGGACCGTCAGGGCGCCGCGCAGGGCGGTGGACAGCTCGGCGGTGACCCGGTCGGCGTGTTCGGGGACCGCGAGCCAGGCGCCCAGGCGGCTGCCGATGCCGACGGCGCGCAGCCGCTGCCGTACGACGTCCTCGGAGAGGAAGTTCTCGCCGACGAACTCGCCCAGGGAGACGCCGAGCTGGTCCTTCTTGGTGGGGATGATCGCGGTGTGCGGGATGGGGATGCCGAGGGGGTGGCGGAAGAGGGCGGTGACGGCGAACCAGTCGGCGAGCGCGCCGACCATGCCGGCCTCGGAGGCGGCGGCGACATAGGCCGCCCAGGTCCCGGCGCCGGAGTTGTGCGCCCAGGTGGACAGGACGTAGACCAGCGCCACGAACACGAGAAGTCCCGTGGCGGTGAGCTTCATTCGGCGTACGCCGCGCTGTTTCTCCTGGTCCGCAGGGCTGAAGGTCGTCATCGCGCGGTTCACGGCGGCGCCGGGGCGGGCATGCTGCCCTCCGGCACCGGCACCCTTTTCCGCTGCTTTCGTCTGTTCCATCCGCTCCACCCGCTCGGTGATCCCGCACACACATTGTCCCTTCCTGACCGACTCCTGGAACGGAACAGCAGTTCCCGGCGTCTGTCGGAAGGGGTAATGCCACGGGGTGCTGTGAGCTTCCCCCGGCCCATGCCGCATCATGGGCACATCAGATCGGAGCCTTGGGCTCCCATCGCCCGAGGAGAACTGAACAGCATGACCCGAGGACGTGGCTACGCCCTCCTGGCCCTGGTCGTCGCAGCGATCGTGGGCCTTTCCACCGCCATATACGTCGGCGTGGCGTCCGACGACGGCCTGCGCATCCGCAACGCCCTCGGCGACGGCCGCGCCCCCCACAACTCCGCCGCCCCCGCCTCCACCGGCACCTGGGTCGGCACCTGGTCCGCATCTCCCTCCGCCGCCGAACCCGGCACCGAGACCACGGGCATGGCGGACCGTTCGGTACGCAACGTCGTCCACACCAGCGTCGGCGGTACGAGTGCCCGCGTCACGCTTTCCAATCTCTACGGCCAGTCGCCGCTGAGCATCACGCGGGCGACGATCGCCGTCTCCGCGGGCAGCGGCACGCCGGCCGCACTCGCCGACACCATGCGGCAGCTGACCTTCGGCGGCGGCCCCACGGTCGTCGTCCCGCCCGGCCGGCAGGTCATGAGCGACGCGGTACGGGTCGTCGTCCCGCACGACTCCGACGTCCTGATCACCACCTACACGCCCACCAGCTCCGGCCCGGTGACCTACCACCGGCACGCCCGGCAGACCTCCTACGTCGCCCAGGGCGACCACGCGCAGGACGCCACGGGCACGCCGTACACCGAGCGGACCGGCTCCTGGCGTTACCTGACGGCGCTGGACGTGCTGAGCAACGAGTCCGACGGCACGGTCGTCGCCCTCGGCGACTCCCTGACGGACGGCATCACCTCCACGCCCGACACCAACAGCCGCTGGACCGACGTGCTGTCCGACCGGCTGCGCTCCGAGATCGCCTCCGGGCGGGACCTGCCCCGCTACAGCGTGGTCAACCAGGGCATCAGCGGCAACCAGGTCCTCACCGACGGCCTGGGCCGCCCCGCGGACAACCCCAGCGGCCTGAACCGCTTCGGCCGGGACGTGCTGGAGCGGACGAACGTCAAGGTCGTCGTCATCGACCTCGGCGTCAACGACATCCTGCGCAACCCGCGCCTGGCCGACCCGAACGCGGTCCTCACCGGGCTGCGCACGCTGGTGGGACAGGCCCACGCGCGCGGCGTGAAGGTCGTCGGGGCGACGCTGATGCCGTTCCAGGGGCACCGCGGGTACACGGAAGCACGTGAGCAGGTCCGCCAGGCCATCAACGCGCAGATCCGCGCCGGGCGGGTGTACGACGCCGTGGCCGACTTCGACCAGGCGCTGCGCGACCCGTACAACCCGCGGCGGCTTCGGCCCGACTACGACTCGGGCGACCATCTGCACCCCAGCGACAAGGGGTACGCGCGAATGGCGGAGTCCTTCGACCTGTCGACGCTGAAGGGGTCGGCGCCGGCGGAGCTGTAGCCCTTCCCGCCCTGTGCCCGCCGTCTGCCGCAGACGGCGGGCACACCGCTGCCGGGGCGGCGCTCACGCGCCGAGCCGCGGCGGCCGACCGGCCGCCGGGCCTCAGTGTCCGCCGTGCCGGTGCCGGCGGGGCCGCTCGTCCAGCTGCGCCCGCTCCGCCCGCCGCTCCAGCTTCTCCTGGCGGCGTTCCTCACGGACCCGCAGCTTCTCCGCGCGGGTCAGCTTGCGCTGGACCCCCACGCCGCCCCACAGCGCGAACCCGGTCACGATCACCCGCGGTGCGCCCGGCTCGCCCGGCACGCCCTCCTCGCCGTGGTCGAAACCGCCCATGACGCCGATGCCGCGGACGACGACCTCGACCCCGGGCGGCACGATCACATCCACCCCGCCCATGATCGCGATCGCGTTGATCTCGACCTCGCGGTCCGCGAAGGACGCCTCGCGCAGGTCGATCTCCCCGCCGCCCCAGAAGGCGAGGCAGGTGAACCGCCGGGGCATCGTCCAGTGCCCCTTGCGCTGGAAGCCGGACATGACGGCGACGGCCCACGTGGAGGTGCCCTCGCCGCCGACGATCCGCCCGGACCAGTCCGGCCCGGCGGCCGCGTCCTTCGTCAGGGACACCGACGGCACGGTGACACCCGCGGCCGGCAGGTCCCGGGTGATCGGCGCCAACTCCCCATAGGTGCGCGCCTTGTACGTCGCGTCCAGCCGCTCCTCGAACTCCTCCATGTCCAGGCGCCCCTCCGCGAGGGCGTCCCGCAGGATCTCGGCGACCTGCTCACGGTCGGCGTCGGAGGCGCGAAGGTCCGGGACGGCGTCGTCGGTCATACACAGCAGATTACGAGTTCACCGCGCCGGGGGCTACGAGATCGCCCGCTCGGCCTGATCCGGCGGGCTCCCGGGGGTGTCCCCCGACGTGTGCAGCATCTTCGCGATCACCGCCTCGATGTCCGGCTCCCGCACCGACAGGTCCACCAGCGGGTACGCGGCGGCGATCCGCGCCACGAGCGGAGCCGCCGACTCCCCCGCCGGGAACGCCAGCCACTGCCGCGGACCGTCCACCCGCACGACCCGCGCGGGCGCCGGCGCCTCGATCGGCGGCAGTTCCCGCTCCAGGTCCACGACCAGGATCCGCTCGCTGTCCCCCGCCTCGTGCAACCCGGCGAGCGGACCGTCGTACATCAGGCGCCCGTGGTCGATGACCATCACCCGCCGGCACAACTGCTCGATGTCCTGCAGGTCGTGCGTCGTCAGCAGCACCGTCGTGCCGCGCTCGGCGTTCAACTCCCGCAGGAAGTCCCGCACCTTCGACTTGGAGACGACGTCGAGACCGATGGTCGGCTCGTCGAGGTACAGCACCTCCGGGTCGTGCAGCAGCGCCGCCACGATGTCACCGCGCATCCGCTGGCCGAGGGAGAGCTGGCGCACCGGCACGTCCAGCAGGTCGCCCATGTCCAGGAGTTGGACCAGCCGGTCGAGGTTCTCCCGGTAACGGGCGTCCGGGATCCGGTACATGCGGTGCATCAGCCGGTAGGAGTCCAGCAGCGGCAGGTCCCACCACAGCGTGGTGCGCTGCCCGAACACCACGCCGATCCGGTGCGCCAGGCGCGTCCGCTCCCGGGAGGGGTCGATGCCGGCCACCCGCAGCCGGCCCGCGCTGGGCGTGAGGATGCCGGTCAGCATCTTGATCGTGGTGGACTTGCCGGCGCCGTTCGGGCCGATGTAGCCGACCATCTCACCGCGTTCCACACGGAAGGAGATCGCGTCGACGGCCCGCACCTGCCGCCGCTCCCGCTTCATGAAGCCGGTCTTCTTGCGCACCTCGAAGACCTTCTCGACACCGTCGACTTCGATGAACCCGCTCTGCTGTTCGGGCAACCCGCTCCGCGGTCCGCCGAACCCGCTCTCCGACCCGGTCAACTCAACTCCCTGTACTCCGGTAGGAACGAAGCCCCGTCCGCCACGCCAGCCCGGCCAGCGCACAGCACGCCACCGCCACCACCGGCGAGGCGAACGCCGCCCAGCCGGGCAGGGCGACCGGGTACGGCCGCCCCAGCACATGGGCGGCGGGCACCCAGTTGACGAAGGCCAGCGGCAGCATGAAGGTCACGCCCCGCACCAGGTCCTTGCCGAACACCGACGGCGGATACTGCAACAGCGTCGTCCCGCCGTAGGTGAACGCGTTCTGCACCTCGGCGGCGTCCTGGGCGTAGATCTGGAAGGCCGCGCCCGCCACGAACACCGCCGAGAAGATCGCCGCGCCGCTGACCACCATCACCGGCACCAGCAGCACCTTCGCCGCGCTCCAGTCGACGTCCACCGACACCAGCGCCCAGCCCAGCACCACCGCGCCCTGGGTGATCCGGCCCAGCCGGCGCAGCGCGAACCGGTCGGCGCCGACCTGGGCCAGCACCGGCACCGGACGCACCAGCAGCGTGTCGAACGAGCCGTCACGCATCCGGGCACCCAGCACGTCCATCGAGCCGAGCACCAGATCGGCGATCCCGAACGACGTCGCCGACAGCCCGTAGAGGAAGGCCACCTCGGGCAGCGACCAGCCGCCCAGCGAGTCGACCTGCGAGAACATCAGCAGGATCCCCACGAAGTCCAGGGCGGTCACCGTCAGGTTGCCGAACACCGTGACGACGAAGGAGGTCCGGTAGGCCATGCTGGAGCGCACCCACATCCCGGCGATCAGCCGGTAGGCCCGCACCCCCTCCCGCAGGACACCGCCCTCAGCCACCCTGCACCACCACCCGCCGCGTCGCCGCCGACTGCAGCAGCCGCCCCGCCGCCAGCAGCGCCACCGCCCACGCCGCCTGGAAGGCGAACGCCCGCAGCGGGTCCGTCTCCCCCATCAGCACGTCCGCCGGCATCTGGATCTGCGCCGCCCACGGCAGCACCCGCACCACCTCGCCGAACACACCCGGGAAGGCGTTCAGCGGCAGCACCATGCCCGAGAAGAAGATCCCCGTGATCACCAGCACCTGGTTGACGCCCATGCCGTCGAGCAGCCAGAACACGCTCAGCGCCGCCAGATAGCGGATCGCGAAACTCACGAGCGCCGCCAGCAGCAACGTGACCACGAAGGCCGCCCACGGGGTGACCGACGTCGGCAGCGCCATCGGGAAGAAGAGCGCGCCGAACAGGAACGGGACCACACCCCGCCCCAGCATCTGGAACAACGCCCGCCCCACGTCCCCCGCCAGCCACCACAGTTGAAGATCGGCCGGCCGGTACAGATCGACGGCGATCTCACCCGTGCGGATGCGGTCCATCAGGTCCTTCTCGGCTCCCCCGCCCTGGATCGCCAGCGTCGCGTAGAGGCACTGACCCAGCCAGACGTAGGTCACCGCCTGCGCCTGGTCGTACCCCCCGAGATGCGGCCTCTGGTCCCACAGGGCCAGATAGGTGTGGACGAGGATGACGCCGAAGACCGTGTTGGTGAACACCCCGGCCAGCGTGGCCGCCCGATACGTCGCGTACCGCCTGAAACCCCCCGCCGCGACGGCCGCGTACAACCGTCCCGAGCCCACATCCACAGCCCTCCTCGCCGCCCGGCACCGAAGCGCAGGAGCCTAGTGGCCCGCTGAACGGGCGTGCCACGCATTTTCGGGGGGCGGCGGGAGCGCCGCGGGGCGAGTGCGCACCGGCCCAGACGGTACGATCCGTTGCGTCCGCGCCCTTCGGGCGACGACGCCGCTTTCGCAACAGACCCTGGCGCCGTGGCCGGGGCGAGCAGCGTGACGGCGGTGCCGGCCGGGCGGAACGTGGGAGCCGTCGCGATCCACGGCCGGGTCCCCCTTCGGGCGAACGACACGCAGGCGGGATCACGATTCGGGCAGGAGTGCGGAGCACCGCGTTTGGCCCTGTGCCCGCCCGCGCACCCGCCCGCACGCGGCCCGCCTCACCGCACGGCTCACAGCCCGGCCCTCGATCAGGGAACTGATCAACGGATGGGACAGTCTTCACCACAGGGGCGCAAGAGCGAGCAGAGACGTACGGAACGACGTACGACGCGAAACAGGAGTCCGTGCACGACATGAGTGACGAGCCTCAGCCGCAGCAGCCGAATCCGGGCTGGGCATCGAGAGAGCCGCAGACGGACGCCGACGGCGACCCGGGCACGCCCGCGGGCACGGCGGCCGGGAAGCCGAAGCGGACCGGCTGGCGCCGGGCGATCCCGACCTGGCGCATGACGCTCGGCGGCCTCATCGTCGTCGTGCTGCTGCTGGCCGGCGGCTTCTTCCTGGGCTACTCGCTGGTGAAGATCCCACCGGCCAACGCGCTCGCCACCAAGCAGGCCAACGTCTACCTCTACGCGGACGGCTCCGTGATCGCCCGCGACGGCGAGGTCAACCGGGAGAACGTCACCCTCCCGCAGATCTCCAAGGACGCCCAGCACGCGATCCTGGCCGCCGAGGACCGCGACTTCTACACGGAGTCCGCCGTCGACCCCAAGGCCATGGTCCGCGCCGCCTGGAACACCGCCCTCGGCAAGGGCAAGCAGTCCGGCTCGACCATCACCCAGCAGTACGTGAAGAACTACTACCTGCGCCAGGAACAGACCGTCACGCGCAAGGCCAAGGAGTTCTTCATCGCGATCAAGCTGGACCGCGAGGTCAGCAAGGACCACATCCTCGAGGGCTACCTCAACACCAGCTACTTCGGCCGCAACGCCTACGGCATCCAGGCCGCCGCCCAGGCCTACTACGGCATGGACGCCAAGGACCTCGACCCGGCCCGCGCCGCCTACCTCGCCGCGCTCGTCAACGCGCCCAGCCAGTTCGACGTCGTCGCCCACCCCGAGAACCGCAAGGCCGCCGAGTCCCGCTGGAACTACGTCCTGGACGGCATGGTCAAGAAGGGCTGGCTCAGCGCCTCGGAGCGCACCGGCATGAAGTTCCCCGTGCCGAAGGAGTCCACCCTCTCCACCGGCATGTCCGGCCAGCGCGGCTACATCGTCCGGATCGTCAAGGACTACCTGACCCAGAACAAGATCATCGAAGAGAGCAAGCTCGACGCCGGCGGCTACCGCATCACCACGACCCTGCAGAAGGACAAGCAGGACGCGTTCGTGAAGGCCGTCAACGACAAGCTGATGTCCAAGCTCGACAAGAAGAACAACAAGGTCGACACCTACGTCCGCGCCGGCGGCGCCTCCGTCGACCCCAAGACCGGCAAGGTCGTGGCGATGTACAACGGCATCGACTACGTCAAGCAGTACACCCCCAACGCCACCCGCAGGGACTTCCAGGTCGGCTCCACCTTCAAGCCCTTCGTGTTCACCGCCGCCGTCGAGAACCACTCCGAGACGCAGGACGGCCGCGTCATCACCCCGAACACCATCTACGACGGCACCAACAAGCGCCCCGTCCAGGGCTGGACCGGCGACCCCTACGCCCCCGAGAACGAGGACCAGCGCTCCTACGGCGACATCACCGTCACCGAGGCCACCGACAGCTCCGTGAACTCGGTGTACGCGCAGATGGCCGCCGACGTCGGCCCCGCCGAGGTCAAGCAGACCGCGATCGACCTCGGCATCCCCGAGGCCACCCCCGACCTCGCCGACGGCCCCGCCATCGCGCTCGGCACCGCCACGGCCAGCGTCCTCGACATGGCGGAGGCCTACGCCACCCTCGCCAACCACGGCCGGCACGGCACGTACACGATCGTCGACAAGGTCACCAAGGAGGGCACGCCCATCGAGCTGCCCGAACGGCGCACCCGGCAGGCCGTCAGCCGCGAGGCCGCCGACACCACCACCTCGATGCTGCAGAGCGTCGTCCAGAACGGCACGGCCTCCGCCGCGCAGGCCGCCGGCCGCCCCGTCGCCGGCAAGACCGGCACCGCCGAGGAGGACACCGCGGCCTGGTTCGCGGGCTACACCCCCGACCTCGCCACCGTCGTCTCCGTCATGGGCCAGGACCCGGTCACCGCCGCCCACAAGTCGCTGTACCGCGCCATGGGCCTGCCCCGCATCAACGGCGGCGGCGCACCCGCCGAGATCTGGACGCAGTTCACCCAGGACGCCCTCAAGGGCAAGCCCGTCAAGGAGTTCGACCTCAGGCTCCAGCCCGGATCCGACGTCTCGCAGGCCCCCAGCAGCCAGGCCCCGGCCGACCCGAGCGCCTCCGCCACCACCGACGGCGGCACGACCACCGGCGGCGAGGAGACCGGCACCCAGGCGCCCGAGCAGAGCCCCAGCGCCCCCGAGGGGCAGACCGAGGGCCAGACCGACGGCGGCACCACCGACGGCGGCACCGGCGGCCAGTCCCCCACCGGCGGCGGCACGGCGGACGGCGGCACCACCGACGGCGGCACGACGGACGGGGGCGCGACCGGCGGCGGCACGACCGAGGGCGGGGGCGGCGACACCACCGACGGCGGCGCGACGGGCGGCCCCACCGGCCCCGGCTGGGGCGTGGTCCCCCAGGGCGCACGCCGCGAGTAGCCGGGCGACGGCTCAGTGACCGCTGGTCGCCTTCAGCCCCACCACGGCGACCAGCAGCAGGCACACGAAGAAGATCCGGGCGGCGGTCGCCGGCTCACCCAGCACCGCCATCCCGAACACCGCCGCCCCGGCCGCGCCGATCCCCACCCACACGCCGTAGGCGGTACCGATGGGCAGGGTCCTGGCCGCCTGCGACAGCAGCAGCATGCTCGCCACGATGCCGGCGCCGGTGAGCACACTGGGCAGCGGACGCGTGAACCCGTCTGTGTACTTCATGCCGACGGACCACCCCACCTCGAGCAGACCGGCGACGACGAGCAGGAACCAGGCCACGACGGGCACCTCCGGGAAACGGGCTGACGGTGTCGGTGCGTCGTCTTTGCCTTGATCCCGGTACGGCGCGTCTCGTCGGGGGTTGCCTCCAACGTAGCAAAGGTCGTGGCGAAGGGGCCGGTGACCACCGTCACCGGCCCCTTCGCCACGACCTGGGCGCTACAGCCCTACAGGTACAGGCCCGTCGAGTCCTCGGCGCCCTCGAACCGGTCCGCGGCCACGGCGTGCAGATCACGCTCGCGCATCAGCACGTACGCGATCCCCCGCACCTCGACCTCGGCGCGGTCCTCCGGGTCGAACAGCACCCGGTCACCCGCCTCCACGGTCCGCACGTTCTGCCCCACCGCGACGACCTCGGCCCACGCCAGCCGCCGGCCGACCGCCGCCGTGGCGGGGATCAGGATGCCGCCGCCGGAACGCCGCTCGCCCTCGCTGGTGTCCTGCCGCACGAGTACGCGGTCGTGCAGCATCCGGATGGGCAGCTTGTCCGGATGGGTGCTCTGCTCGTTTCTCTTGGCGCTCACGCCCTGAAACCTACCTGTCTCCCGCCGAGGTACGCAGTCGGGTCAGCCCTTGCGCCGCCGGGTGCTGACCGCGAGCAGCCCGACCACTCCCACCACGACGAGCGCGACGGGCACGACCCGCTCGAGCCGGGGCGCGCCCTCCTCGTCCACGAACCGGGCGCGCACACCGGTGACGGCCCGGTTCACCTCCACGTAGGCCCGCCCGAGGGTGTGATCGATGTTGGACGCGACCTTGGCCTTGGCATCCCCGACGATCGTCTTCGGGTGCACCCGCACCCCGATCTCGTCGAGGGTCTCGGCCAGGGTCGCGCGGCGGCGCCTGATGTCCGCCTCGATCTGCGCCGGGGTCCTGGTGTCCGCCGTGTCCGCCACCGTGTCGCCTTTCGAAGTCGGTGTGAAGCCTGTGGGGGACAGTCTGTCAGCTCCACGGCTCATCACACTGTCAGCACCCCCGGTTACCCTGGCCGGATGAGCGAGCGACTCCAGCCGGGGGACGTGGCCCCCGCCTTCACCCTGCCCGACGCCGACGGCACCGAGGTGTCCCTGGCGGACCACAAGGGCCGCAAGGTCATCGTGTACTTCTACCCGGCCGCACTCACCCCGGGCTGCACGAAGCAGGCCTGCGACTTCACGGACAACCTGGAGCTGCTGGCGGGCGCGGGCTACGACGTCATCGGCATCTCCCCCGACAAGCCGGAGAAGCTGGCCAAGTTCCGCGAGAAGGAGTCCCTGAGGGTCACGCTGCTGGCCGACCCGGACAAGCAGGTGCTGGAGTCCTACGGCGCCTTCGGCGAGAAGAAGCTGTACGGCAAGACGGTCGTCGGCGTCATCCGCTCCACGATCGTCGTGGACGAGGAGGGCAAGGTCGAACGCGCCCTGTACAACGTCAAGGCGACGGGCCACGTAGCCAAGATCATCAAGGACCTGGGGGTCTGAGACCCCACTGATCGTTCCCGAGAGCGGCTCGTACCGGTGAACCTCCGGTACGAGCCGTTCCGCATCCCGCCCGCATTTCGGGCGTGACGGTCCGATAAACGGTTCGTTACTCCGTGCGAGACCACGAACGGGTGGTCGGGGACGGAGGGGCGGTTCATGGGGGCCAGGTACACCCGCGAGCTACTGGAAGAAGCAGCCCGGACAACAGCGAACTGGGACGACGCCGTCCGTTGGTGCGGTGGCACACCCACCCCCGGCAGCAGACGCTATCTGCGCCAGAAGATGGCCGAAGCGGGCGTGGACGTCTCACACTTCCCGGCGCGGTGGGCCCGGCACACCGAAGAGAGACTCCGAGAGGTCGTGGCGGTCTCGACCAGCGTCAAAGAGGTGCTTCGCCGCCTGGGCATCAACCCGGTCGGGGGCAACCACACGCACATCGGACGCCGCATCGCGGCGCTGGGCATCGACACATCCCACTTCGCGACACCATCGCCAGGGTCCAGGCGCGCCCGAGGAGACCTGCTCAGCCTCGGGACACCACAGGCAGGCAGGATCCCGGGGAGGCGACTGCTTCGGCATCTGCTCCTTGTCGGAGTGCCGGAGTGCTGCGCGTTGTGTGGCACTGGACCCAGATGGAACGACAAGCCCCTCCGGCTTGAGGTCGACCACATCAACGGCGACTGGTGGGACAACCGCCCGGGGAACCTTCAGTTGCTCTGCCCCAACTGTCATGCCGTGACGGACACTTACCGGGGCCGCAGGCGGAGGGCCGCCACATGAAGAAGCCGAAGTACACACGGGAGCTCTTGACTCGGACTGCCGCCGAGGCGACCAGCATGGTCGACCTGATGCACATGCTGGGAGCGCCGATGGGAAGCGGACCTCGCTGCTATCTCAGCAAGCGGCTCCGGCACTACGGCATCGACACCTCCCACTTCCGTGAAGTGCCTCTGCCGGATCGAGAGCGGCGCCGGTACCCGCGAGAGCTGCTCAGCGAAGCCGCCGCCCATTCGAACAGCATCAGGGAGATGCTGGAGTACCTGGGTCTCCCCTCACGCGACAGCCCGTACGGCCACATCAGGAAGCAGTTGGACAAGTTCGGGATCGACACCTCACACTTCACCAGCGGGCGCAGGTACGGCCCTGGCCTCCTTGCTCGCGCTGAACTGGCGGCTGCGGTGGAGTCCGCGACGAGTGTGGCCGGAGTCGTCGCCGCCCTCGGCCGAAGCGGCAGCGGTGCGGCTCGTGCGCTCGTGAAACGCAGCATCGAAGCACACGGCCTGTCGGTCGCCCACTTCACCGGGCAGGGACACTACCGGGGTAGCCGTTCCCCGAACCGCAAACCACCAGCCGAGATTTTGGTCCGGCGCCCTCCCGGACGCCCCCGTACAAAGACGGTCCTGCTCAGGCGCGCCCTTGACGACCTCGGCGTACCGCATGCCTGCGCCGAGTGCGGAACCGGGGACAGATGGCAGGGCAGAAGGCTGGTCCTGGAGATTGATCACATCAACGGCGACCGCCTCGACAACCGCCGGGAGAACCTGCGCTATCTCTGCCCGTCTTGCCACAGCCAGACGAGAACACATTCCAGAGGTTCGCGCGGTCTTACCCTCCCGCCGCAGCCGGTCGCTGAGGACCAGTAAGGTGTACGTGGGGCCGTAGCCCAATTTTGGCAGGAGGCACCACTTTTAGGTAGTGGACAGTGCGAGTTCGAGTCTCGTCGGCCCCACACCAGGGCGCGGCGCCCAGCTGGGCGCCGCGCCCTTTCCATGTGCTTGCCTGGCTCTTCAGCCCAACAGCTCCCGCACCACCGGCACCAACGCCCGGAACGCCTTCCCCCGGTGGCTGATCGCGTTCTTCTCCTGGGGAGTCAGCTCCGCGCAGGTGCGCGATTCGCCGTCCGGCTGGAGGATCGGGTCGTAGCCGAAGCCGCCGGAGCCCGTGGGCTCGTGGCGGAGGGTGCCGCGGAGTTGGCCCTCGACCACCCTTTCCGTGCCGTCGGGCAGGGCCAGGGCCGCCGCGCAGGCGAAGTGGGCTCCGCGGTGTTCCTCGGCGATGTCGGAGAGCTGGGCGAGCAGGAGGTCGAGGTTGGCCTTGTCGTCGCCGTGGCGGCCGGCCCAGCGGGCGGAGAAGATGCCGGGGGCGCCGTTGAGGACGTCGACGCAGAGGCCGGAGTCGTCGGCGACCGCGGGCAGGCCCGTGGCCCGGGCCAGTGCGTGGGCCTTGAGGAGGGCGTTCTCGGCGAACGTCACGCCCGTTTCCCTGACGTCGGGGATGTCGGGGTAGGCATCGGCGCCGACGAGTTCGTGGGGCAGCCCGGCTTCGGCGAGGATCGCGCGAAGTTCGGTGATCTTTCCGGCGTTACGGGTGGCGAGGATCAGGCGACTCATGGGCCCAGTATCGCCGGGCAGGATCGCGCCCCGTCAGGGGCGCGGGGAACTGCGCGGGCCGCCACGACGCACCCGCGCCCGGCCACCGCCCCGCAGTGCTACGGCGTGCACACCTTCGTCAACTCACCCGCCGCGTCGGTGACCGGGCTGATGTCGGGCGTCTCGTCGCCGTTCTTGATCGACGCGCGGACGTTGTCGACGGCCTTGTTCAGGTCGTCGACGGCCTTGCCGACGTCCGCGTTGTCGGTCTTGTCGCCGATCTTGCCGAGGTTCTCGTCGATGGAGTCGAGGGACTCGTCGAGCTGGGTGGGGTCGCCCGCCGCGCTGTCGACCGCCTGCTGGAGTTCCGTGACGCTGTCGGCGATGGCGTCGGCGGTCTGGACGCAGTCCAGTGCCTTGTCGACGGCGGCGCAGCCGGTGGTGAGTCCGGCGGTCAGCGCGACGGCCGCCAGGGTGGCGGCGACGGCTGCGGTGCGGCGTCGGCGGCTCGCGGCCATGGAGCGGTCCCTCTCGTTCGGTCGGGCCGGTCGGGCCCGCGGCTGGCCGGGCGCACAGGGGTGAGCCGTGCGCCCGTACTCCTTCAGACGCGAGTGTGCTCGGCGCGGTTGCCCGCGCCGGGCACCCTTCTTGGTGTGCCTTTTACTTTTCGAGGACGGCGTCGAGTGCGGTGCGCTGGTGGGCGGCGAGTTCGCCGCAGCCGGCGACGGCGAGGTCGAGGAGGGCGTCGAGTTCGTCGCGGGCGAAGGGTTCGGCTTCGGCGGTGCCCTGGACCTCGACGAAGCGGCCGTCGCCGGTGCAGACGACGTTCATGTCGGTGTCGGCCCTGACGTCTTCCTCGTAGCAGAGGTCGAGGAGGGGGACGCCTGCGACGATGCCGACGGAGACGGCGGAGACGGTGCCGGTGAGGGGCTTGCGGCCGGCCTTGATGAGTTTCTTGCCCTGGGCCCAGGCGATGGCGTCGGCGAGTGCGACGTAGGCGCCGGTGATGGCTGCCGTGCGGGTGCCGCCGTCGGCCTGCAGGACGTCGCAGTCGAGGACGATCGTGTTCTCGCCGAGGGCCTTGAAGTCGATGACGGCGCGCAGGGAGCGGCCGATGAGGCGGCTGATCTCGTGGGTGCGGCCGCCGATCTTGCCGCGGACGGATTCGCGGTCGCCGCGGGTGTTGGTGGCGCGGGGCAGCATGGAGTATTCGGCGGTGACCCAGCCTTCGCCGCTGCCCTTGCGCCAGCGGGGGACGCCTTCGGTGACGGAGGCGGTGCAGAAGACCTTGGTGTCGCCGAAGGAGACGAGGACGGAGCCTTCGGCGTGCTTGCTCCAGCCGCGCTCGATGGTGATGGGGCGGAGCTGCTGGGGGGTGCGGCCGTCGATTCGAGACATGCGGCTGAGCCTATCCGTACCGCGGGAGGGGCCCTTCCCGTGGTGGGAGGGGCCCCGGTGGGGGTGGGGGTCTCAGGGGGTGAAGCCCGGGACGATCCCCGCCCTTCACATCATGTCTTCGATCTCCGCCGCGATGGGGTCGGCGTCGGTGCCGATGACGACCTGGATCGCGGTGCCCATCTTGACGACGCCGTGGGCGCCGGCGGCCTTCAGGGCGGTCTCGTCGACCTTGGAGGGGTCCGCGACCTCGGTGCGGAGGCGGGTGATGCAGCCTTCGACCTCTTCGATGTTGTCGATGCCGCCGAGCCCGGCAACGATCTTCTCAGCCTTGGTGGCCATGTTCGTTCTCCCTGATCCGAACCGCTTTGTCGCAGTAACCCACAGTCGGCCCCTCTGCGCGAGTGGCCCTGTCGGCTGTGCCGGTGGCACGGTGTCATGTTCGTGCGACCGTCGAACGCCTGGTCTACACCACGAGTCCGCCTCTCGACAAAAGTGGCGGGTGTGATCGCCGCGGCGGGCGGAATCGGCGGGTTCCACTCGTTCGGCCTGCCGTGCTACAACTGGTCTACACCACTCACCGGTGGAGGTCGCGCGGTGGATACCGCGTTCCCCTTTCTTTGAGACGCCGCCGTCCCCCGTCGCATTCTTCCTGGGCGGCGCCGTGCCCCATGGAGGAAGCTCATGTCCACAGACACCGCCGCGCCCGCGAGCCCGAAGAAGGGCTCGGCCGTGATGGCCGTCATGCAGCGGATCGGCCGCAGCCTCATGCTGCCCGTGGCGGTGCTGCCCGCCGCCGCGCTGCTGGTCCGGCTCGGCAACCCCGACATGCTCGGGCGCGAGTCGTTCCCCGCGTTCATCACCAAGATCGCGAGCTTCATGGCGGCCGGTGGCAACGCGATCCTCGACAACATGGCGCTGCTGTTCGCCGTGGGCATCGCGATCGGTTTCGCCAAGAAGTCGGACGGCTCCACGGCGCTCGCGGCCGTGGTCGGCTACCTGGTCTTCAAGAACGTGCTGGCCACGTTCACCGACCCGACCCTGCCCAAGGTGGCGGCGGAGGTCGACGGCAAGGCCGTCATGGTGGCTGCTCCGGCCGACGCCAAGGTGCTGGGCGGTGTGGTCATGGGCATCGTCGTGGCGCTGCTCTACCAGCGGTTCTACCGCACCAAGCTGCCGGACTGGGCGGGCTTCTTCGGCGGCCGCCGCCTGGTGCCGATCCTGTCGGCCTTCGCGGGCCTGGCCATCGGCATCGTCTTCGGTTACATCTGGCCGGTCCTCGGCACGGCCCTGCACAACTTCGGTGAGTGGCTGGTCGGCTCCGGGGCGGTCGGCGCGGGCATCTTCGGTGTGGCCAACCGTGCGCTGATCCCGATCGGCATGCACCACCTGCTGAACTCCTTCCCCTGGTTGCAGGCCGGCTCTTACGAGGGCAAGAGCGGTGACATCGCGCGCTTCCTGGCCGGTGACCCGACCGCCGGGCAGTTCATGACCGGCTTCTTCCCGATCATGATGTTCGCGCTGCCCGCCGCGTGCCTGGCGATCGTGCACTGTGCCCGGCCCGAGCGCCGCAAGGTGGTCGGCGGCATGATGCTCTCCCTGGCGCTGACCTCGTTCGTCACCGGCGTCACCGAGCCGATCGAGTTCACGTTCATGTTCATCGCTCCGGTGCTGTACGCGGTGCACGCGGTGCTCACCGGCGTCTCGATGGCGTTGACTTGGGCGCTCGGCATGAAGGACGGGTTCGGCTTCTCCGCCGGCGCGATCGACTTCCTGCTGAACCTCGGTATCGCGACCAAGCCGTGGATGCTGGCCCTGGTCGGCCTGTGCTTCGCGGCGGTCTACTACGTGGTCTTCCGCTTCGCGATCACCAAGTTCGACCTGCCGACGCCGGGCCGGGAGTCCGACGAGGAACTCGCCGAGCTGCAGAAGGCGGAGGCGAAGTAGCCCACCGCACGCCGAAGGCCCCGGAACCGCTGCTGTGGTTCCGGGGCCTTCGTGCCGGGGTGCTCAGATCTCGTACGTCTGCCCCGGCGCGGCCAGGTCCACGCGGCCGCCGTAGACCTCGCGGGCGTCGGCGAGGTTGACCTGGGGGTCCGTCCACGGCGGGATGTGGGTGAGGACCAGGCGGCGGGCACCGGCCCGGGCCGCCGTCTCCCCCGCCTCGCGGCCGTTGAGGTGCAGGTCGGGGATGTCCTCCTTGCCGTGCGTGAACGCCGCCTCGCACAGGAACAGGTCGGCGTCCTGGGCCAGTTCGTCCAGCGCGGGGCTCACTCCGGTGTCGCCGGAGTACGTCAGCGCCTTGCCGTCGTGCTCGATCCGGATGCCGTACGCCTCCACGGGGTGGGCCACCCGCTCGGTGTGCACCGTGAAGGGGCCGAGTTCGAAGGTGGACGGCTTGACCGTGTGGAAGTCGAAGACCTCGCTCATGGAGGAGGCGGAGGGGGTGTCCGCGTAGGCGGTGGTCAGCCGGTGTTCCGTGCCTTCGGGGCCGAAGACGGGGAGCGGATCGCAGCGGCCGCCGTCGTGGCGGTAGTAGCGTGCGACGAAGTACGCGCACATGTCGATGCAGTGGTCGGCGTGCAGATGGCTGAGGAAGATCGCGTCGAGGTCGTAGAGACCGCAGTGGCGCTGCAGCTCGCCCAGGGCACCGTTGCCCAGGTCGAGAAGCAGCCGGAAGCCGTCGGCCTCGACGAGGTAGCTCGAGCAGGCCGATTCCGCGGACGGGAACGACCCCGAGCAGCCGACGACGGTGAGCTTCATGAAGCAGAAACCTCCGCTGGCGGGATAAGTCTGAGAGGGGCGTCGGGGGTCGTGCGGTCCGTCGAGCGTAAGGCGCAAAACCTCCGGTAGCTCCTCCGCCAAGGCCTGTTGTGGGCGAACTCACCTGTGGTGTCACCGGTTCGGCTGGCATGGCCGGGGGTGATCCCTGTGAGGGGGGCGCGTGGCAGGGGCGGCGCCGGTAACGTCTTTCAGTATGGACACGTCCTGGTGGCTGGCGCTCGCCGCGGTGGTGCTGCTCGCGCTCATCGCCACGCTCGTCGACGGCTGGGGCCGGGGGCGGCGGCCGTCGGCCCGGAGCGGCCGGAGCGCGGGGGCCGTCCTCACGGAGGGCCGGCCGCAGCCGGCGGAGATCTGGTGGGCCGATGTGCCCTACGAGGACGAGGCCCGGACGAAGGACCGGCCCTGTCTGGTGCTGGCGGTGCGCGGGGAGCGGGCGACGGTCGCGAAGATCACCACGCGGTTCCGTGACGGGCGCACCGGTGTGATCCCGCTGCCGCCGGGCTCGGTCGGCGACGCCCAGGGGCGCGCGAGTTTCCTGGAGACGGACGAGTTGCGGGAGGTTCCGGTGTGGGGCTTCCGGCGGCGGGTCGGTGTGGTGGATCCGACGCTGTGGGACCAGGTGCGGTATCTGGCGGGCTGAGCACCGCGACGGGAAAGGGCTGGAGTGCAGGACTCCAGCCCTTCGTGTCGTGCGCGCCGTCGGCTACGCCCAGAGCTGGCCCTGGAGGGTGTCGATGGCTTCCTCGGTCGTGGCCGCCGTGTAGACGCCGGTCGAGAGGTACTTCCAGCCGCCGTCGGCGACGACGAAGACGATGTCGGCCGGCTCTCCGGCCTTGACGGCCTTCTTGCCGACGCCGATCGCGGCGTGCAGCGCGGCGCCCGTGGAGACTCCGGCGAAGATGCCCTCCTGCTGGAGCAGCTCGCGGGTGCGGGTGACCGCGTCCGCGGAGCCGACGGAGAAGCGGCTGGTGAGGACGGAGGCGTCGTACAGCTCGGGGACGAAGCCCTCGTCGAGGTTGCGCAGGCCGTAGACCAGGTCGTCGTAGCGCGGTTCGGCGGCGACGATCTGGACGTCCGGCTTGTGCTCGCGCAGGTAGCGGCCGACGCCCATGAGGGTGCCGGTGGTGCCGAGGCCGGCCACGAAGTGCGTGACGGACGGCAGGTCGGTGAGGATCTCGGGGCCGGTCGTGGCGTAGTGGGCGCCGGCGTTGTCCGGGTTGCCGTATTGGTAGAGCATCACCCAGTCCGGGTGTTCGGCCGAGAGCTCCTTGGCGACGCGCACGGCGGTGTTGGAGCCGCCCGCGGCCGGGGAGGAGATGATCTCCGCGCCCCACATGCCCAGCAGGTCCCGGCGTTCCTGCGAGGTGTTCTCCGGCATCACGCAGACGATGCGGTAGCCCTTGAGCTTCGCCGCCATGGCCAGGGAGATGCCGGTGTTGCCCGACGTCGGCTCGAGGATGGTGCAGCCCGGGGTCAGGCGGCCGTCCTTCTCCGCCTGCTCGATCATGTGCAGGGCGGGGCGGTCCTTGACGGACCCCGTCGGGTTGCGGTCCTCCAGCTTCGCCCAGATGCGGACGTCGGCGGACGGCGACAGCCGCGGCAGGCGCACCAGGGGGGTGTTGCCGACCGCGGCCAGGGGGGAGTCGTAGCGCATGGGTGATCAGACCATGCCGCCGGCCACGGCCGGCAGGATCGTGACGTTGTCGCCGTCCGACAGCTTGGTGTTGATGCCGTCGAGGAAGCGGACGTCCTCGTCGTTCAGGTACACGTTGACGAAGCGGCGCAGCTGGTCGCCGTCCACGATGCGGGCCTGGATGCCGGCGTGCCGGGTCTCGAGGTCGGTGAAGAGCTCGGCGAGGGTTTCTCCCTTGCCCTCCACTGCCTTCTGACCGTCGGTGTAGGTGCGGAGGATGGTCGGGATGCGGACCTCGATGGCCATGGCTTCAGGGCTCCTGTCGGGAGTAGTCAGTCGGGGCGCGCGGCAGCGCAGGAACAGCAGGTGGTGCGTGTGTGCAGCGCCGCGGCTCACGGCCGTACGGCGGCAGGGACGTGCGTCAACAGATGGCGCTGGCGAGCCTGCACAGGTCGACGTGCAGCCGCGCCACGAGCAGATCGCCCGGCGTCTTTTCGCTCACGTCGTGGAAAACCATGGGCTCATCGTATCGATTCCCGGTCCGGGTCCTGGAATGTGATCCCACATGGCGGACGTTTTCGGGCCGGGGAGTGAGACCGCCCTGTTCAGAGGTGCTCAGTAGGCCTCGACGACCTGGACCTCCTCCTCCGTGACCTCGCCCTCGACGATGCGGAAGGAGCGGAACTGGAACTCGCCCGCACCGTCGGTGTCGGCGGTGGAGACCAGGACGTAGTGCGCGCCGGGCTCGTTGGCGTAGGAGATGTCGGTGCGCGAGGGGTAGGCCTCGGTCGCGGTGTGGGAGTGGTAGATGACCACCGGCTCCTCGTCGCGGTCGTCCATCTCACGGTAGAGCTTGAGCAGGTCGCCGGAGTCGAACTCGTAGAACGTGGGCGACATGGCCGCGTTCAGCATCGGGATGAAGCGCTCGGGGCGGTCCGCTCCGGCCGGGCCGGCGACGACGCCGCACGCCTCGTCGGGGTGGTCCTTGCGCGCGTGGGCGACGATCTGGTCGACGAGGGCCTGGGTGATGGTCAGCATGCTCGCCAGCATAAGCAGAGGGCCGTTCCGTACCGAGGGTTGGTACGGAACGGCCCGTATGCCGGACGCCCTGAGCGGCGGCCGCAGGGGGTGCCACGAGTACTCCCTGCGGCGGGCGTCCTGCGGGGTGGTCAGCCGACCTGCTCGAACTCCGGGTCGCGGCGCTCGGTGAGCTGCGGGTTGCGGCGCTTGAGCACCGCCCAGCCGACGCCGAGCGCGACGGCCCAGCCGGCCGCGACGTACAGGCAGACCCGGGCGTCCTTGTCGTAGGCGATCATGCAGGTCACGCCGACGAGGAAGAGGAGCGCGACCCAGCTGAAGAGCGCTCCGCCGGGGGCGGGGAAGGACGAGGCGCGCAGCCGGCCCGCGTCGACCGCGGAGCGGTAGCGGATGTGGCTGACGAGGATCATCATCCAGGTCCAGATGCCGGCCGCGGTGGCGACGGAGGTGACGTACACGAACGCCTTCTCCGGGACGACGTAGTTCAGGACGACGCCGATGCCCATGAGCGCCACGGAGACCGCGATGCCGACGGCGGGCGTCCGGCGGGCGTTGAGCTTGCCGAACGCCTGCGGCGCCTCGCTGTTGGCGGCCAGGTCGCGCAGCATGCGGCCGGTGGAGTACATGCCCGAGTTGCAGGACGACAGGGCGGCGGTGAGCACCACGAAGTTGACGATGCCCGCGGCGAGCGGGATGCCGATCTTGCCGAAGGCGTGCACGAAGGGGCTCTCGCCGGCGGAGAACTCGGTCCACTTGACCACGGAGAGGATCACCAGCAGGGCGCCGACGTAGAAGACGATGATGCGCCAGGGCAGGGTGTTGATGGCCTTGGGCAGGGTCTTCTCGGGGTTCTCGGACTCGCCCGCGGTGACGCCGACGAGTTCGACGGCCAGGTAGGCGAACATGACGCCCTGGAGGGTCATCAGGCTGGAGCCGATGCCGTTGGGGAAGAAGCCGCCGTGCGACCAGAGGTTGGAGACGGTGGCGGTGTCGCCGGCGTCGGAGAAGCCGAGGGTGAGCACGCCGAGGCCGATGACGATCATGCCGATGATGGCCGTGACCTTGATCATCGAGAACCAGAACTCGACCTCGCCGAAGATCTTGACGGAGATCAGGTTGACGCCGAAGAGCACCACCAGGAACACCAGGGCGCTGACCCACTGCGGGATCTCGGGGAACCAGAAGTGGATGTAGATGGCGGCGGCCGTGAGCTCGGCCATGCCGGTGACCACCCACAGGAGCCAGTACGTCCAGCCCGTGACGAACCCGAGGAACGGGCCGAGGAACTCGCGGGCGTACTCGGCGAAGGAGCCGGAGACCGGGCGGTAGAGCAGCAGCTCGCCCAGCGCTCGCATGATGAAGAAGATGATCACGCCCGCGAGGGCGTACATGAGGATGATGCTGGGCCCGGCCTTGGCGATGTTCGCCCCGGCGCCCATGAACAGACCGACGCCGATGGCGCCGCCGATCGCGATCATCTGGACCTGACGGCTGCCGAGTCCGCGCTCGTAGCCCTCTTCAGATGCCTTCTCCGTGTCGACCTGCGCAGAGGTCATGTGTGGTGCGCCTTTCTCCATGCCGATCCGGGCCTCTCGTCGGCCTCGGATCGGGTTTCGATCCCCCCGGAATGATGGAGCTGAGCGGGCCCGCGAGCCCGCTCGTGCCTGGCCGGCGGTTGCCGGCTCGGTGGCGCACCCGGCCGAACATTCGGGTGGTGTTCTGCCGGGCGGTCGTGAAGATTTATCACGCCCGAAACACTGATCACGAGGGCGCGATGTGGCGCACGACACAGGGAAAAGCAGACAAAACGCACCCGAAGTGGCCATAGAAGGCAGGTGCGGTGACGCGATCGTTATCCGGATTTGAGTGTCCTCTGAGCGAACACTTTTCGGTCACCCGGCGGTCACGAAATCTGCACCGATCAGGGCATAAGGGTTCCGACCAGCGTTTCCTGGAGTCCACCCAGCCACAGGTAGGCCATCACCATCGGCTTGCGCGGGTCGTCGTCCGGAAGGCGGTAGAGGAGGTCGGTGTCCTCGTCGTCGGTGATCTCCAGCCGCGAGCCGATCGCGAGCCGCAGGTCGTTCAGTGCCCCCAGCCACTGCTGGGACTCCGCCGTCGACAGCTTCAGCACGGCACCGCCCTCGCCGGCGGAGGCCGAGGAGAGCGCGTCGAGGGAGCGGATCACCGCGAGGGCGCTGTCCCGCTTGCCGGCCCGCAGGTCGTTCTCGGTGTAGCGGCGGAACTCCGCGGAGTGCGCCCGCTGCTCCTCGGCCTCCCGCGGTGAGGCGGGCTGCCCGGGGTCGCTGTAGGCGTCCGGGAACAGCCGCCTGAGCACCGGGTCGGCGGGCGGCTCGCTCGGCCCCTCGGCGAACAGCTCGGCGAGCGGGTCGTCGGGGGCGTCCTCGGCGGGGCCGGGGCCGATGAGCTCCAGGAGCTGGACGGCCAGCGACCGGATGATGGAGATCTCGACGTCGTCGAGGGCGACGGCCGCGCCGCCGCCGGGGAGCGGTTCGAAGGTTCCGGGCATGTACGCCTTTTCGCTGCTGGGCGGGGAGCTGGCTACTTGCGGTCCTGCTGGAGGGTGGCCCACAGGCCGTAGCCGTGCATGGCCTGCACGTCGCGTTCCATCTCCTCGCGGCTGCCGCTGGAGACGACCGCCCGGCCCTTGTGGTGGACGTCGAGCATGAGCTTGGTGGCCTTGTCCTTGGAGTAGCCGAAGTACGACTGGAAGACGTACGTCACATAGCTCATGAGGTTGACCGGGTCGTTGTGGACGATCGTGACCCACGGGACGTCCGGCTCGGGTACGGCGAAAACCTCCTCCGCCGACTCGGTCTGTTCGATCTCCAGGGGTGCGGGTGACGTCACACAGCCCATGCTGCCACCCGAGGGGGGTAGACGCACAAACGGGCCTGGCCGCAAGGCGATCGCGTGTCCCCGGACCGCAATCGTCAGATTGACGAAATGGGGGTACGCTCCTCACATGAACACAGCGGACCTTGGGCTGCCAGAAGAAGAAGGGCGCGAAGCGCTTCCTCGGAAGGGTGGTGGTGGGCGACGGGTGGGCGTCCCCTCGACGGCTCTCTTCACGGACCAGTACGAGCTGACGATGCTGCGGGCCGCCCTCGCGTCGGGCACGGCCGAGCGGCGGAGCGTGTTCGAGGTCTTCACCCGGCGGCTGCCGAACGGCCGCCGCTACGGCGTCGTGGGCGGCACCGGCCGGGTGCTGGACGCGGTGGAGAACTTCCGTTTCGACTCGGCCGTGCTGGACTTCCTGCGCGAGCGGGGGATCGTCGACGAGGAGACCCTGCGGTGGCTGTCCGGCTACCGGTTCAGCGGGGACATCTGGGGCTATCCCGAGGGCGAGGTGTACTTCCCGGGGTCGCCGATCATGCGCGTGGAGGGCACCTTCGCCGAGTGCGTGCTGCTGGAGACCGTGATCCTGTCGATCCTCAACCACGACTCGGCGATCGCCGCGGCCGCCTCGCGCATGTCGGCGGCCGCGGGTGACCGGCCGCTGATCGAGATGGGCGCCCGGCGCACCCACGAGCTCGCGGCGGTGGCGGCCTCCCGCGCCGCGTACGTCGGCGGTTTCGCCACCACCTCCGACCTGGCCGCCGGCTTCCGCTACGGCATCCCGACCGTCGGCACCTCCGCGCACGCCTTCACCCTGCTGCACGACAGCGAGCGGGACGCCTTCCAGGCCCAGGTGAACACCCTCGGCCGCGGCACCACGCTGCTGGTGGACACCTACGACGTCGCCGAGGCGGTCCGCACCGCCGTCGAGGTCGCCGGGACCGGGCTGGGCGCGGTACGGATCGACTCCGGTGACCTGCTGCTCGTCGCGCACCGGGTCCGCCGGCAGCTGGACGAGCTGGGCGCCACCGACACGAAGATCGTGGTGACCTCGGACCTGGACGAGTACGCGATCGCCTCGCTCGCGGCGGCGCCGGTGGACGCCTACGGCGTCGGGACCCAGCTGGTGACCGGCTCCGGCCACCCCACCTCCTCGATGGTCTACAAGCTGGTCGCACGGGCCGAGTCCACCGACCCGAAGGCACCGCTGGTGGCCGTGGCGAAGAAGTCCAGCGGCGGCAAGACCTCGGTCGGCGGACGCAAGTGGGCCGCGCGGCGGCTGGACTCCCACGGGGTCGCCGAGGCCGAGGTGATCGGCACCGGGCCGGTGCCGGACGGGCTCGCGGACCGGCAACTGCTGGTGGAGCTGGTCAAGGGCGGCGAGGTGGTGGCGCGTGAGCCCCTCGACGCGGCGCGCGAGCGGCACACGAGGGCGCGCGCGGGTCTCCCGATGTCGGCCACGCAGCTCTCGCGCGGGGAGCCCGTCCTTCCCACGGAGTACCTGCACGAGACCTCGGGTAGCTAAAGGCGGTGTGCCGAGATGCGCCGAACCGCGCCCCCTCCCACTCGCTCCCCTCTGTCAATAGGCTCGGTGGTTCACCGGCCGGGCTTGCCGACCTCATAGCCGAAGGACACCGACCATGCGCCGCGCCTTGATCGTCGTCGATGTGCAGAACGACTTCTGCGAGGGGGGCAGCCTCGCGGTGTCCGGGGGCGCCGACGTGGCCGCCGCCGTCACGGAGCTGATCGGGCAGGCGGCCGGGTCCGGCTACCAGCACGTCGTGGCCACCCGCGACCACCACATCGCCCCCGGCGGCCACTTCTCCACGAACCCGGACTACGCCCGCTCCTGGCCCGCGCACTGCGTCGCCGGCACGGAGGGCGTCGGCTTCCACCCCAATTTCGCCCCCGCGGTCGCCTCCGGCTCGATCGACGCGGTGTTCGACAAGGGGGCGTACTCGGCGGCGTACAGCGGTTTCGAGGGCGCCGACGAGAACGGCACGCCCCTGGCCGACTGGCTGCGCTCCCGCGAGGTCACCGAGGTCGACGTGGTCGGTATCGCCACGGACCACTGCGTACGGGCCACCGCCCTGGACGCCGCCCGGGAGGGCTTCCGTACGCACGTTCTGCTGGACCTGACGGCCGGGGTGGCCCAGGAGACGACGGACCGGGCCCTTGAGGAGCTGCGCGAGGCCGGTGTGGAGCTGTCGGGCAAGCCGGTCGTGCAGTAGCCCCGCGCCTCGACGGGCCCGTGCGGATCAGGTGTGGGCCGCCGGGCGCCGCAGGAGGGCCCTGATCGGACGCCACAACTCCTGGACCAGCTCGGGACTCGACGCGACACCGTTGTCGGGGGCCGTGCGCCATATGAGGCCGTCGGGGTGGTGCAGGACCGCGGTGATCTCGTCGGGGGTGGGAGGGGCGGCGTTGCCGCGCAGGTAGACCGACCGCAGACCGAGATTCCGGAGCCTGGTCAGGGCCCGCGCGCGGTTCACGGAGTGGACGAGGACACGGACGGCGCCGGGGCCGTCGACGGCGGGGCTGGGCAGGTTCAGCGCCACCACCACCGTGCCGTTCGGCAGCTTGCAGAAGCCTCCTGCGGCCATGCGCTCATCCCCCCGTGTCGGTCGGTGTCAATAAGAGAGTCACAGGACGCACCTAAACACGGATCGGCGGTGACCCGCCAGTGGGTCACCGCCGATCATGTTCTGACCTGCAAGGATACGGATTACCTACCCGCGGCGCCGACCTCGAGCTCGATCGTCGAGCCGTCCTTGGCTTCCTTGAGGATCTTGATCTTCGTGTTGGTGTCAGTGATCTTGACACCCGCGGTCGGGTTCGACTCGTCGTAGTAGTCGTTCTTCCGGTCGTTGAAGACCGAGACGCCCTTCGAGCCCGGGATGTACTTCGCCACGTCCGCCTTGTGCAGCGTCATGCCGTCGGTGCGGTAGAGGCTGAACGGCGAGTCGTAGGACTGGATCCGGTTGCGCATCAGCGTGCCGTCGGCCCACTTCAGCTGGTCCGGGTGCGAGTCGATCGGCAGGACCAGACCGGTGCCCTGGTGCTGGCTGGTGTTGTTGTCCGCCTGGGAGGTGTCCCACTTCCAGATCAGCAGGCCGTTCTGGTAGGCGTAGTGCTCCACCCAGTCCGGGCGCGCCGTGAAGCCGAAGTTGTACGGGCCGGTCTTCAGCGTCTTGTCGTACGAGACGTACTGCCGGTTCTCGGCGATGTAGTACTGCGCGTAGTCCTTGGTGAAGGACGCGCCGATGCGGGAGAAGCCGGTGGCCTTCCACGCGGCGTCCGCGCTCTCGGCGTTGTCGGTGAAGACGGGGGCGCCGTCGGCGGTCACGGTGATCGAGTCGGCCGCGAAGCCCTTCTGGGCCACGCCGCCGTCGGTCTGGTACCGGAAGCGCAGGTCGACCTTCTTGCCGGCGTAGGCGTCGAGCGGGAAGGCGAGCTTCTTGTAGCCGTCGACCGTGCCGGTCAGGACCGGCTTGTCGCTGCCGTCGCGCGGGATCGGCTGGCCGTCCACCGTGCCGTCGAGGGCGGTCCAGTTGGCGCCGCCGTCGGTCGAGACCTCGGTGTAGAGGTAGTCGTAGTTGGCCTCGATGTCGTACCAGCCGTCGAAGGTCAGCTGCGCCTTGGACTTGCCGGTCAGGTCGACCGAACGCGTCAGCGTGTTCTTCAGGTTGTCACCGCTGCCGCTCCACCACTGGGTCTTGCCCTCGGCAGGGGCGACGATCTCGGTGGTGACCGCCTTCTTGGGGAGGTCGACGACCAGGGCCTGCTTGTGCTTGGTGTTGTACTCGGCGACGCCCAGCTTGTGCCAGGAGTTGACGCCGGCCTTGGCCTTGTCGTAGTTGAGCCAGCCGAGCTGCAGCTTGTCCCAGGCGGTCATGTCGCCCGGCAGGTCGCCGATCTCGTTCTTGCCGGTGCCGAGCCAGGAACCGGACGACATCAGCGTCCAGAAGCCGGTGGAGTTCTCGCCGCCCGCGGTGTCGTAGTGGTCCGGCAGACCGAGGTCGTGGCCGTACTCGTGGGCGTAGACGCCGAGTCCGCCGTTCTCCGGCTGGACGGTGTAGTCGCCGACCCAGATGCCGGTGTCGCCGATCTTCGCGCCGCCGAGCTTGTTGTTCTCGGGTCCGGTGGCGCCGGCGTCGGTGCCGAAGGCGTACCAGCGGTGGGCCCAGATCGCGTCGGTGCCCTGGGCGCCGCCGCCCGCGGACTCGTCCTCGCCGGCGTGCACGATCTGGAAGTGGTCGATGTAGCCGTCGGGCTCGTTGAAGTCGCCGTCGCCGTCGAAGTCGTAGCGGTCCCACTCGTCGAATTTGGCGACGTCCGCCTTGATCTGCGCGTCGGTCCTCCCCGCTGCCTTCTGCTGGGAGACCCACGCGTTCAGACCGTCGCTGACGACGTTCCACACGCTCGGGCAGTTGGAGTCACCGCAGGCGTTGTTGCCGTAACGGGCCTCGTTGTAAGGGACCTTGACCCAGTCGGAGACCTCGCCGTCGACCGAGTAGCGGCCCGAGGACTGCTTCTCGTAGTAGGTCTTGACGGAGTCGACGCCCTTGCCGGAACCGAAGTACAGGTCCTGGAAGTAGTCCCGGTCGTAGTCGGCCCGCCAGGCCGTGGAGTTGTCCTTCTTGCGGTCGGGCTTGGGTATCGCGTTGTGCAGCGGGCCCGCGGTGCCGCCGTAGCGGCTGTCGACCTGGTCGCCGAACTCGACGAGGATCGTGAAGATCTTGTCGGTCTTCTCGCGGCCGAGCTCGACGTACTTGGCGTCGCCCTTCTTGCTCTTGAGCTGGACGACCTTCGAACCCTCGCGGTTCTTGACCTTGCTCTTGCCGGATATGACCTGCTTCAGGGCCTCCTGGCGCTGAGCTTCCTGCGTCTTGCTCAGCGGGCCTTCGAGGTCGTGTTCGTCATGGTGACGATCCGCCGGGTCGTGCCGGTCCACGGTGGTGGACCGGGGGGCCGAGGCGTCGTCGGCCATCGCGTACGTCGACGCGGTGGCGGTGGCCGCCGCGAGCGCCACGCTTATGGCGGCCGCTCTGAACGTCCAGGTTCTACTGGTCACTTGAGATCCTCCCCCGCGTTCGTGCGCGCGGCAGGCGGGGTCCCGGTCGTGGAAGTCCGCGCGCGCGTGATCAACGCGTGTAGTCAAGTGACGACATTTGACTAGAGGTTTAGAAGAAAAGACAGATCTTGACTTGGACAGGTCAAGTGCATTATGCGGAGCCGACGTTCGTTTTACGGACAACCAAACGGTTGTCCCACGACCCTCCCCACCGGCCGTGCGGGCGCGTTCGCATGTCCACTACGTGGACGTCATGACTCCGTGCGCCCCCTGTGCACCGCCCTTGTTGATTAGGTCACGCTTACCGCCGGTTCCGGTCGGGCACCCTGCCCGAGAGAATGTCGTTCGGCGGAACGCCCTCAAGCCGGCGGATTGCCGGGCCGACACCCCGTGGACCCCACATTCGAGGACATGATGGCCATGCCCCGTCCGACTGCCGCACAGCTCGCCTACGGTTCGTGCACCGTGATCTTCTCGACCCTCGCCATGCTGCTGCTGTCCCAGACGAGTTCGGGCGCGGGGATCGCGATCATCGCCGTCGCGGCGCTCGCCCTCGGGCTGCTGGTCGCCCTGACGGTGCCGCTGCCCGGGAAGCGCCCGGCCGCGGTGGAACAGCGGCCCGCGCCCGCCGAGCCGCTCCGCGCGTCGGTCCCGGCACCGGCCCCGGAGCCGGTACGCGAACGGGCGGTCTCCTGACCGCCCGCTGACCTTTCCTCACCGCCTGCTGCTCCTCGGTCGCCTCATCTTGTGCTGACCACGACCGTTTTCGCCGCCTTGTCGTGCAGGCCCTGCTTGTAGGGCCGGTCGAAGTAGCTCCAGCCGCCCGCGATGGCGATCCAGAAACAGAAGCAGCAGAAGGCGAACGGGATCCACAGCACCGCGGCGCGCAGCAGCGCGATCTGCACCGAGGGCGTCGCACCGTCGTCCAGGTTGGCCACGCGCATGCGCAGCAGCCGCTTGCCGAGGGTCTGGCCGGTCCGCACGGTCAGGACGGTGTCGTAGGCCATGTAGAGGACGGCGGCGACCGCCGCCTGCCAGAGCGATCTGCCCACCTCGAGGCGGTCGCTGTCCACGTCGTACTCGTCCACGTTCAGGGCCCAGCTGAGCAGCCAGACGACGGCGCCCACCAGGACCATGTCGATGATGCGCGCGAGCGTGCGCTGGACGCTGTCGGCGAGCGGGGGCATGCCGGCGAGGGGGTCGGTGGGGTAGGAGCCGCCCCCGTACGGATCACCGCCGTAGGGGCCGCCGCCAGGGCCCTGGGGGCCGCCCGGGCCGCCCCCGTACGGCGGGGGTTCGCTGCCGTGGGGCGGGCCGGTGCCGTCGCCGGGCTGCCCGTTCGGGGGGCGCTTCCTGAACGGGTCGTCTTCCGGCTGCTCCTGGCCGGAGCCGGGGGGCGGTTCGCTGCTCATGGGCCGAGTCGACCGCGAAGCCCCCGCTTCCGCATCCGGCGGACGGCTGTCCGAGGGAGCTCAGCCCGCGACGAACGTGTGCGCCGCCTTGTCGTGCCAGCACTGACGCCAGGGCCGGTCGAAGAGGCACCAGGCCATGCCGACGATCCCGACGACGAGGAGCCCGGGCACGCTGTAGACCAGCCAGCGGCGCAGGGCCGCGCCGAACTCCGGGGTGTCGTGCCCCTCGATGTCCCGGACGTCGAGGCCCATCAGCTTCTTGCCGAGGGTGCGGCCCCACTTGGCGGTGGGCAGCACCTCGCACAGGACACCGGCGAGCAGCAGGACGGCCAGGATGATGCCGAGGTGCACCGAGGTGGTGCCGTCGAGCAGCCAGACCGTGACGGTCTCGCCGGACAGCCTGGCCGCGTCGATCTTCTCCTCGATGTGGTCGACCGCCTTGGTGCCGAGCGGTACGGCGGCCGTTGCGGTGAGGGCGGCGAGGACGACGGTGTCCAGCAGCCGGGCGACGAGCCGCTTGCCGAGTCCGGCGGGACGGGCCTCGGCCTGGCGCCGGGCGGCCGCCTGGAACACGTCCTCGACCGGCGGCTTCCAGGGCGCGACGGGCTGCTCGTCACCGCCGCCGGACCCGGCGAGCCGGTGCACCTGCTGCGCCCAGGAGGACTGGCCGCCGCCGGGCCCCGGGCTGAGAGGGGCGGCGGAGGCGGCGGATGGGGCGCTGCCGGGCCCGCCGGACTGCGGAGGGACCATGGGGGCGGCCTGGGGTCCGGACAGTGCCGTCGGGGCGGCCCCGGAGGCCTGGGCCGCGGCGCTCCCGGCCGCCGCCTGGGCGGCGGAGGCCCGGGCGGCGGCCGCCTTGCCGGCACCGAAGCCGGGCCCCGCGGGGCCGCTCCCGGCACCGGTCGGCCCGGCCTGCGCGCCGAACGCGGGTCCGAACCCGGAACCGGCGGCCCCGCCCGGCGCACCGAACCCCGCCGCCGCACCGCTGCCCGGGCCCCCCGCACCCGCCGGACCGAAGCCGGAGCCCGCGGGTCCGGAGCCCCCCGCGCCCTGCGCACCGAAGCCGGCCGCCGGACCGCTGCCAGAGCCATCCGCACCCGCCGGTCCGAAACCCGGACCCGGAGAACCGCCTCGGGAGCCACCCGCGCCGGCCGCGTCGCCGCCCGGTGTCGCACCCGCACCGGCGGGGCCCGACCGCGGGGACACCGCACGGAACGTCATCGTGCCGTCGTCGGGGGCATCGGCCTGGGCCGCCCCTCCCCCGGGCTGCCCCATCGGGCGGCGGAACACGAACGTGCTGCCGCCCGCCGCGGCCTGCGCCTCCCGGTCGGACGGGGGTACGTCGCCCGTGCCGTCGGCGCGGGCGGGTTCCTCGTCGGAGGGCTGGTCGGCGTGCGGCAGCCGCGGGTCGCCCTCGCGGGCGCCCTGCGGGGCCACGCCCTGCGCCCCCTGCGGCGCGCCCCATGAGATCCGGCGGTCCTGGCCGCCGCCGAAGCCGGACTGCCGGGAGCGGTCGGCGCCCCAGGCGGAGGCCGGTTCGGGACGGCTGCCGTGCTGGGCGTCCGCGGCGGACGGCGTCCCGGCCGGCTCCTCGACCGGGTCCTCGTCGAAGAAGTGCGGGCCGGTCTCCTCGACCGAGCCGGGCTGCGCCGCACCCGCTCCGGGCGGCGGCGCGAGCGACTCGCCGTCCCCGGGCGCCGGACGGCTGGTGCCCGGCACCCAGGAGGCGCCGTTCCAGTACCGGACATATCCAGGAATGGAAGGGTCCGGGTAATACCCTTCGCGGGGCCTGTCGTCACCGGGGGCCGGGGTTGGGGCGCTCATGTCCGTCGTCCCGTATCTGCTCGAGGGCCAAATGGGGGCCTCCACATCTATCAGACGAGCGCAAGCCCCACGGCCGCTCCCACCGGACCCACCCCTTTCGAGCACCGATGTGCTACGCACGGCGCTCCTCGGGCGGATCCCTCCGCGAAAAAACTTCCGGCGAGGCGCGTAATGCCGCGCCGGTGACCCGCTCTCTCCTGCTGACCGGCCCTCACGGGCAGCCGTCAGGAGAAGGGAAGACCGCCATGCGGACCGTGGTGGAGCGGGAGTTGGAGCTGAAACTCGTCCTGTCGCCCGCACGCAGGATCCCGGTGCCCGCGCGGCTCGGGTACCTCACCGACGACCCCTACGCCGTTCACCTCACCTTCCACACGGACACCGAGCACCCGGTGCACTGGACGTTCGCCCGGGAGCTGATGATCGAGGGCGTGTTCCGGCCCTGCGGGCAGGGGGACGTGCGGGTGTGGCCGACGAAGACCGAAGGGCGCGGCGTCGTGCTGATGGCGCTGAGTTCGCCCGACGGGGACGCCCTGCTGGAGGCCCCGGCGGCGGCGGTGTCGGCCTGGCTGGAGCGCACGCTGCGGGTGGTCCCGGCGGGGACGGAGGGCGAGCAGCTCGGGCTGGACGACGAGCTGGCCCAGTTGCTCGCCCGGTGAGAGCGAGGGCCTCAGAACAGCTTGCCCGGGTTCAGGATGTTCAGCGGGTCGAAGGCCTGCTTGACGGCCCGCTGCATCTCCAGGCCCACGGGGCCGATCTCGCGCGCCAGCCATTCCTTCTTCAGGACGCCGACGCCGTGCTCGCCGGTGATGGTGCCGCCGAGTTCCAGGCCGAGGGCCATGATCTCGTCGAAGGACTCGCGGGCGCGCAGCGACTCGTCGGGGTCCGCCGGGTCGAAGCAGACCGTCGGGTGGGTGTTGCCGTCGCCCGCGTGGGCGACGACGCCGATGGTGAGCCGGTACTTCTCGGCGATCCGGTCGACGCCTTCGAGCATCTCGGCGAGCCGGGAGCGGGGCACGCACACGTCGTCGATCATCGTCACGCCCTTGACCGCCTCCAGCGCGGTGAGCGACAACCGCCGCGCCTGGAGCAGCAGTTCGGACTCGGACGCGTCGTCGGCGGGGACGACCCGGGTGGCGCCGGCCGCTTCGCAGAGGGCTCCTACGGCGGCGAGGTCGGCGGCCGGGGCGGTGGTGTCGAACGCGGCCAGCAGCAGGGCCTCCGTGCTCTCGGGGAGGCCCATCCGCGCCATGTCGTTGACGGCCTTGACCGTCGTACGGTCCATGAGTTCGAGGAGTGACGGGACGTGGCCGCCCTCCATGATCCGGCACACGGCGTCGCAGGCCGCGGCGGCGGAGGCGAACTCGGCGGCCAGCACCAGCTGCTCGGGCGGCTTGGGGCGCAGCCCGAGGACGGCCCGCACGACGATGCCGAGCGAGCCTTCGGAGCCGACGAACAGCCGGGTCAGGTCGTAGCCCGCGACGCCCTTGGCGGTGCGGCGGCCGGTGGACATCAGGCGGCCGTCGGCGAGGACGACGTCGAGGCCGAGGACGTACTCGGCGGTCACGCCGTACTTGACGCAGCGCAGGCCGCCGGAGGCGGTGCCGATGTTGCCGCCGATGGTGCACATCTCCCAGCTGGAGGGGTCCGGCGGGTAGGAGAGGCCGTGCGCGCCGACGGCCCTGGAGAGGGCGGCGTTGACGACGCCGGGCTCGACGACGGCGATGCGGTCGACCGGGTCGATCTCCAGGATCCGGTCCATCTTCGTCAGGGAGAGCACGATGCAGCCGTCGGAGGCGTTGGCGGCGCCGGACAGTCCGGTGCGGGCGCCCTGCGGGACGACGGGGACGCGCAGGGCGGTGGCCGTGCGCATCACGTGCTGGACCTGCTCGGTCGTGCGGGGCAGCACGACCACGGCCGGGCTGCCGGCCGGGCAGAAGCTCGCCATGTCGTGGGCGTAGGAGGCCGTGACGTCGGGGTCGGTGAGGACCGCGTCAGCGGGGAGCCCGCCGAGCAGCAGGTCCATGAGGTCGCCGGTCGCTGCGGTGTCCTCGGAGCGGGGCGCTTCGATACGGCTCATGATCAGAGGTTCGCACCCGGGGCCATCGGTGTGAAGCCCGCCGGCGGCCCCTTGGGCTGCCCGGGTGGGGTCGTCGTACCGACGGGTCGTGCGGGTGCCCCGTGACACCCGCACGACCCGGCGCATCCGCACGGCCCACGGCACCCGCACGACCCGCGGCACCGGCGGCTACAGGTTGCCGCGGCGCTCCTGCTCGCGTTCGATCGCCTCGAACAGGGCCTTGAAGTTGCCCTTGCCGAAGCCCATCGAGCCGTGGCGCTCGATGATCTCGAAGAAGACGGTCGGACGGTCCTGGACCGGCTTGGTGAAGATCTGCAGCAGATAGCCGTCCTCGTCGCGGTCGGCGAGGATCTTCAGTTCGCGCAGGGTGTCGATGGGGACGCGGGTCTCGCCGACCCACTCCCCCAGCGTGTCGTAGTAGGAGTCGGGCGTGTTGAGGAACTCGACGCCGGCCGCCCGCATCGTGCGGACGGTCTGGACGATGTCGTTCGTGTTCAGCGCGATGTGCTGGACGCCCGCGCCGCCGTAGAACTCCAGGTACTCGTCGATCTGGGACTTCTTCTTGGCGATGGCCGGCTCGTTGATCGGGAACTTGACCTTGAGCGTGCCGTCGGCGACGACCTTCGACATCAGCGCGCTGTACTCGGTGGCGATGTCGTCGCCCACGAACTCCTTCATGTTCGTGAAGCCCATGACCTTGTTGTAGAAGCCGACCCACTCGTTCATCCTGCCGAGCTCGACGTTGCCGACGCAGTGGTCGATCGCCTGGAAGGTGCGCTGGGCGGGCGGCTCGACCATCGGCTTGGCCGCGACGAAGCCGGGCAGGTACGGGCCGTCGTAGCCGGAGCGCTCGACGAGGGTGTGGCGGGTCTCCCCGTAGGTGGCGATGGCGGCCAGGACGACCGTGCCGTGCTCGTCCTTGCGCTCGTACGGCTCGGCGACGGAGCGGGCGCCGTGCTCCAGGGCGTAGGCGTAGGCGGCCCGCGCGTCCGGGACCTCGATGGCGAGGTCGACCACACCGTCGCCGTGCTCGGCCACGTGATGGGCGAGGAAGTGGCCCCAGTCGGTGGTGGGCTTGATGACCGAGGTCAGGACGAAGCGGGCGGAGCCGTTCTCCAGGACGTACGCAGCGGTCTCGCGGCTGCCGTTCTCCGGTCCGGAGTAGGCGACCAGCTTCATGCCGAAGGCGGTGGAGTAGTAGTGCGCGGCCTGCTTGGCGTTGCCCACGGCGAAGACGACCGCGTCCATTCCCTTGACCGGGAAGGGGTCGGCCTGCCGGGCGGTGTCGGGAGTGTGGTGTGTGGTCTGCGTCATAGCCGCAGGGTCTCCCCGCTCGGCAAGGTGCGCAATAGTTTGCGTTTCGGCTGGGCAATCTGCTCGGCATCACGGCCGTGACGGCGGCCTTTCTGTACAGGATGACCATGCCGGGAGGCTGCTGTGGCGATCGATCATCTGGACGGCCGGATCATTCTGCTGCTCGCCCGTGAGCCGCGGATCGGGGTGCTGGAGATGTCCAGGCGGCTGGGGGTGGCCCGGGGCACCGCGCAGGCGCGGCTGGACCGGCTTCAGTCGAACGGAGTCATCCGCGGATTCGGTCCGCAGGTGGACCCGGCCGCGCTCGGCTACCCCGTCACGGCGTTCGCGACGCTGCAGATCCGGCAGGGGCAAGGGGCGGACGTACGGGCGCACTTGGCGACCGTTCCCGAGGTGCTGGAGCTGCACACCACCACCGGTACCGGGGACATGCTGTGCCGGCTCGTGGCCCGCTCCAACGCCGATCTCCAGCGTGTGATCGACCGGGTCGTCGGTTTTGATGGCATCGTCCGGGCCTCCACGGCGATCGTCATGGAGAACCCCGTTCCGCTGCGGATCATCCCGCTCGTGGAGCAGGCCGCGGAGGAGACCTGACGTGGAGGGGTGAGCGCATGTGAACTTCTGGGAGTACCTGGTCAACCGGCACCAGCAGCTACTCACGGACGCCTACCAGCACGCGAGCGTGGTCTTCCAGTGCATGGTCGTCGCGACGGCGCTCGGGGTGCTGATCGGCGTGGTCACCTACCGCAGCGAGTGGGCGGGGAACCTCGCGACCACGACCACCGCCACCGTCCTGACCGTGCCGGCGCTCGCCCTGATCGGTCTGCTCATCCCTCTCGTGGGCCTGGGGGTGCCGCCCACGGTGATCGCACTGACGCTGTACGGGCTGCTGCCGGTCGTGCGCAACGCGATCGTCGGGCTGCGCGGGGTCGATCCGGCGCTGGTGGACGCGGCCACGGGCATCGGGATGTCCCGGCCGGCCCGGCTGCTGCGGATCGAGCTGCCGCTGGCCTGGCCGCCCATCCTGACCGGGATCCGCGTCTCCACCCAGATGCTGATGGGCATCGCGGCCATCGCGGCGTACGCCTCCGGCCCGGGCCTCGGCAACGTCATCTTCCGCGGCCTCGCCTCGCTGGGCAGCGCCAACGCGCTCAACCAGGTCCTCGCGGGCACGCTCGGCATCATCGTCCTGGCGCTGCTGTTCGACGCCGCGTACGTCCTGATCGGACGGCTGACCATTGCCAGGGGGATCCGTGTCTGAGACCGGTGACCACGGCGCCTCCATCGAGCTGGAGAGCCTGACCAAGCGCTATCCGGGCAGTGCGCAGCCGGCCGTGGACAACGTGAGCATGCAGATCAGGGCGGGCGAGGTCGTCGTCTTCGTCGGCCCCTCGGGCTGCGGCAAGTCGACGACGCTGAAGATGATCAACCGGCTGATCGAGCCGACCGGTGGCCGCATCCGCATCGGCGGTGAGGACGTCACCGACATGGACCCGGTCAAGCTGCGGCGCAAGGTCGGCTACGCCATCCAGTCGGCCGGTCTCTTCCCGCACATGACGGTGGCGCAGAACATCGGGATCGTCCCGAGGATGCTCGGCTGGCCGAAGGCACGGATCAAGCAGCGCACCGAGGAACTCCTCGACCTGGTCGGCCTCGACCCCGGGGAGTTCCACGGCCGCTACCCGCGCCGGCTCTCCGGCGGACAGCAGCAGCGCGTGGGCGTGGCCCGGGCGCTGGCCGCCGATCCCCCGGTGCTGCTGATGGACGAGCCGTTCGGGGCTGTGGACCCGATCACCCGTGACCACCTGCAGGACGAGCTGATCCGCCTGCAGCACGAGCTGCACAAGACGATCGTCTTCGTCACCCACGACTTCGACGAGGCGATCAAGATCGGCGACCGGATCGCCGTGCTGCGCGAGCGGTCGCACATCGCGCAGTTCGACACGCCCGAGGCGATCCTCACCAACCCGGCGGACGACTTCGTGTCGGGGTTCGTGGGCGCCGGTGCGGCGCTGAAGCGCCTGAACCTGACCCGCGTACGGGATGTGGAGATCACCGACTACCCGACGGTCACGGTCGACGACCCGTTGCAGCAGATCTTCAACTCGCTGCGGACCAGCGGCAGCAACGAGATCCTGCTGCTCGACCGGCGCGGCCGTCCCTACAAGTGGCTGCGGCGCGGGGATCTGATGCGGGCCCGGGGCTCGCTGGCCCGCGCCGGGACCCTGGTGAACGACACGGTCACCCGGGACGCCACCCTGCGCGACGCGCTGGAGGCGGTGCTCACGGACAACGCGGGGCGGGTGGCGGTGACCGGGCGGCGCGGCGAGTACACGGGCGTCGTCGACATGGAGACCCTCATGAACTCCGTGCACGAGATGCTGGAGGCCGACCGGCTCGACGCGATGGAACATCAGCACGAACTGCAGTCGCTGCGGGCTTCGCAGACGCACGCCGAGCAGGAAGGGGCCGCGGGCCCAGCGGGCGTGGCCGGGGCGGGAGGGGAGCGGTGACCGCCACGGAGGCCGGCGAGACCTCCGAGCCCGTCGGTCGGACGCCCCCGGCAGAGCGCCCGCCCGCCCGTCTGACCTGGCAGAAGCTGACGTTCCTGCCGGCCGCCCTGATCGCCGTACTGCTCGCCACCTGGCTCTGGTTCCAGCAGGCCGACCTGGACGCGCTGACCCGCAACGCCCTGTCGGGCGGCCAGGTCACCAAGGCGCTGTGGCAGCACATCCAGCTGACCGCCATCTCCACGTTCTTCGTGCTGATCATCGCGATCCCGCTGGGCATCCTGCTGACCCGCGGGGCGATGCGCAGGGCCACCCCGGTGGCGATGGCGTTCGCCAACACGGGCCAGGCGACCCCGGCGATCGGGCTGCTCGCCCTCCTGGTGATCTGGCTGGGCATCGGCCGCAGGGCCGCCCTGATCGGCATGATCATCTACGCCATCCTGCCGGTGCTCTCCAACACGATCACGGGCCTGAAGGCGAACGACCCGACGCTGCTGGAGTCGGCCCGCGGCATCGGCATGTCCCCCACGGGGGTGCTGAGGAAGGTGGAACTCCCGCTCGCCGTCCCGCTGATCCTGGCGGGCGTGCGCACGGCCCTCGTCCTGAACGTCGGTACGGCGACCCTGGCGGTCTTCGGCGGGGGCGGCGGCCTCGGTGTGCTCATCACGACCGGGATCACCAACCAGCGGATGCCGGTGCTGGTGCTGGGATCGGTTCTCACGGTGGTGCTGGCGCTGCTGGTGGACTGGCTGGCGTCGATCGTCGAACTGCTGCTGCGCCCGCGGGGCCTGCAACCATGAGGGGGCGGACGTGCCTGGTGGCCACGGGCCTGTTGCTTGCGGCGGCCGGCTGCGGCCTGACCAGCGGTTCCCCCCTGACCGACGACGTGAAGCCGGGCTCGATCGGCCGGGGTGAGCCGCTGAAGGGCGCGCATCTGACGGTGACGTCGAAGTCGTTCACCGAGCAGCTGATCCTCGGCTCGATCATGGGCATCGCCTTCGAGGCGGCCGGCGCGGACGTGGTCGACCGCACCGGCATCCAGGGCTCCATCGGCAGCCGCGAGGCGGTCCGCAAGGGCGACGCGGACGCCGGGTACGAGTACACCGGCACGGCGTGGATCACGTACCTCGGGCACGGCAAGCCGATCACCGACCCGCAGGAGCAGTGGGAGGCGGTGAAGAAGGAGGACGCGAAGAACGGGCTGGTCTGGCTGCCGCCGTCGAAACTCGACAACACCTACGCGCTGGCGATGAACCAGCAGAACGCGAAGAAGTACGGCACGAAGACCATGTCGGACGTGGCGGGGCTGGCGAAGTCCGACCCGGGGGCCGTGAAGCTGTGCGTGGAGGTCGAGTTCGCCAACCGGGCGGACGGGCTGCCGGGCATGCAGCAGGCCTACGGCATGAACGTGCCGGCGCGGAACATCACGCAGATGGACACCGGGATCATCTACACGCAGACCGCGAAGGGCAACTGCACGTACGGGGAGGTGTTCACCACCGACGGGCGCATCAAGTCGATGAACCTGGCGGTGATGGACGACGACAGGAAGTTCTTCCCCAACTACAACGCCGCGCCGATGATCAACGCCGGGTCGCTGAAGGAGTGGCCGGCGATCGCGGACGTCCTGAACCCGGTGACGGCGAAGCTGGACAACTCCGTGGCGCAGACGCTGAACGCGAAGGTGGATGTGGACGGGGAGGATCCGCACCAGGTGGCGCTGGACTGGATGGTGGAGGAGGGGTTCGTGGAGGAGTGAGTTACAAAGAGGTCCTTGCAAAGAGACCCTTGCAAAGGGAGCTTTGCAACGCTACCTTTGCATCGTGACCGAGCCTCAGAACCCGTCCGTACGGCAACTCGACGCCCGATCCCTGCGGGGACTGGCACATCCCCTGCGCATGCAACTGCTGGACGCCCTGCGCTTCGGCGGCCCGGCAACCGCATCGCAACTGGCCCAGAAGCTGCACGAGTCCAGCGGGGCCACGAGCTACCACCTGCGCCAACTCGCGGAATACGGCTTCATCGAGGACGCACCCGAGCACGGCAAGGGGCGCGAGCGCTGGTGGAAGGCGGTGCACCGCGGCCTCCGCTTCGACGACGCGCTGCTCACCGACTCGGATCCGGCCGTACGCGGCGCGGCGGACCTGTATCTGCACGAGGTCGCCACCACGCAGGCCCGGGACCTGTCCACCTGGCTGGGCAACCGCGACTCATGGCCCGCGGAGTGGAGCGACTCCTGGGACATGAGCAGCGCGACCCTGAGTCTTACTCCCGAACTGACCCGCGAGCTCGTGGAGAAGATGCACGAGCTGGTCGAGACCTACCGCGACCGAGCCGCCGCCGAGGACGCACCCGGCACCGAGCAGGTCCGCATCCACACGCACGCCTTCCCTGTTGGCACCGACTGAAGGGTTTGCCATGCATCCGGACATCCACCTCGCCCTGCACCACGCCCGCACCGCCGAACTCCGTGCCGAGACCGCACCCCGTCCGGCGCACCGTCCCGAACTCCGTACGCGTCTGGGCTGGGCCCTCATAGAGGTCGGGCTGAAACTCGCCGCCCGGCCCGGGCCAATCGCCGCCCACTAGCAGCTGGGGACGGAGCCCTTCCCCGTCTCCAGGGCCACCAGTGAACTCACCGTGCTCTTCAGGGTGGTCACCGGAATCAGCCGCAGTCCCTTCGGAAGCTCGGCGCGAGCGTCCCCGCATTCCGCCTTGGGGACCAGGAACACCGTCGCCCCGTCCCGCTTCGCGGCCTGGGTCTTGAGGGCGACGCCCCCGACCGCACCGACCCGGCCGGCCGCGTCGATCGTGCCCGTACCGGCGATCACCCGGCCGCCGGTCAGATCCCCACCGGTGCCGTCGCCGTCGAGCTTGTCGACGATGCCGAGGGAGAAGAGCAGCCCCGCGCTGGGCCCGCCCACGTCCGCGAGCTTCAGGCTGACCTCGACGTCTTTGTCGTCGAGGCCGAGGTACCCCAGCGCGGCCTGCGTCGCCGCGTCCTGGGACTCCTTCATCTGCTTCTCGTTGTGCCGCTCGATCTCCTTGACGCTGTCCCCGCTCGGGTACACGGCGTCGCGCGGCATGACCGCCTCGTCGGTCCGGAACCAGCTGTCGATGACGTCGGGGAGCGAGACCCGGGTGTCCGGGGAGGTCGCCTCGATGGTGGTCATCCGCAGCTGGCCCTCGGTGTCCCGGACCGGCGCACCGGAGATGCTGATCACCTCCGTGCCCTTGTTCTCACCGAGCACGTTCGCCGTCAGCCCCGGCTGCGCCACCGAGAACGGCAGCGGCGCGAACACCGCCGTCGCGAGCAGAGCCACGACGGGCAGGGCGCAGACGGCGATGGCCTGGGGGCGCGTGAGGCGAGAGAACACGGGATCAATCTAACGCGGGAGGGGGACACCGCCGGGACCAGGGCGCCCGGGGCCCGGGCGGGGAGGCCGCCGGCCGTCAGTACACGGCGTCCGGGCCGACGCGGGAAGGCCACCGGCCACCAGCGCACAGCATCCCGGGCCGACGCGGGAAGACCACCGGCCGTCAACGCACAGCATCCCGGGCCGACGCGGGAAGACCACCGGCCGTCAACGCACAGCATCCCAGGCCGACGCGGGAAGACCACCGACCACCAGCGCACAGCATCCCGGGCCGGTGCGCGGGAAGGCCACCGACCACCAGCGCACAGCATCCCGGGCCGGTGCGCGGGAAGGCCACCGACCACCAGCGCACAGCATCCCGGGCCGACGCGCGAAGGCCACCGGCCGTCAACGCACAGCATCCCGGGCCGATGCGCGGGAAGGCCACCGGCCACCAGCGCACAGCATCCCGGGCCGACGCGCGAAGGCCACCGGCCACCAACGCACAGCATCCCGGGCCGACGCGCGAAGGCCACCGACCACCAACGCACAGCATCCCAGGCCGACGCGCGAAGGCCACCGACCACCAACGCACAGCATCCCGGGCCGACGCGCGAAGGCCACCGACCACCAACGCACGGCGCCCCGGGCCGGTGCGGGGAGGTTGTCGGCCGCAGCGCGTGGCGCACAGCGCGGCCGGTGTGCGAAAGCCGTCGGTCTTCGGCGCAAGGCGTTCGGCCGCCGCTAGGGCAGGCCGCCGGCCTCAGCGGAGGGCCTCCGCGACCTCGCGGGCCGCTTCGACGACCCGCGGCCCGACCCGTTCCGGCACCGCCTCGGCCAGCATCACCACGCCCACGCTGCCCTCGACGCCCGTCACGCCCAGCAGCGGTGCCGCGGCTCCCCAGGCGCCCGCCTCCAGCTCCCCGTGGGTCAGCATGTACCCGGGCTCGGCCATCGGGTGCTGCCGGGCCGCGAGTATCGCCTTGCCGGCGGCGCCCCGGTCGAGGGAGTGCCGGAACCCGGCTCGGTAGGCGACGTGGTAGTCCGTCCAGGTCGGCTCCACGACGGCCACGGCCAGCGCGTCCGCCCCGTCGACCATGGTCAGATGCGCCGTCGCGCCGATGTCCTCGGCCAGTGACCGCAGCGCCGGCATCGCGGCCTCCCGCACCAGCGGATGGACCTGGCGCCCCAGACGCAGCACGCCGAGCCCGACCCGGGCACGTCCGCCGAGGTCGCGGCGTATGAGGGCGTGTTGTTCCAGCGTGGCGAGCAACCGGTACACGACGGTCCGGTTCACGCCCAGCCGGACGGAGAGTTCGGTCACGGTGAGCCCGTGGTCCGTGTCGGCGAGCAGCTTGAGGACCCGCAGTCCCCGGTCGAGCGTCTGGGAGGTCTCCGCGGTCACGACGCCCACTCCTTAGTGGTGAGGTCGGCGGCTCCCTGGTCGGCGGATGCGTCACCGAGTCCCGTCGGTGACGCGCTTCAGAGGCCGCCGATCGGTCGGCGGCCCGGCCTGTCCGGACCGCGTCGCTTCACGGCTGCGCTCCGCGGCGGCGCTGCCACGGGGCGTGTGCGTAGCCGGACAGTAGCGAAGCAGGTTCGCTGAGCGGAAGTCTCCGTCCAGAATCCGGGCACGGCCCGGGCGTACTGCTTCCGTTTGCGGCGGTATGCACGCCCCCCAGGTTGTGGAGCCCTCCCGGCATGTCACTTCATGCGCGTGGCCCACTCCTGCACCTTGGCGATCCGCTGCCGCAACTGCCCCGCCGTGGCCTCCGCCGCCGGAGGCCCCCCGCACACGCGCCGCAGCTCCGTGTGGATCACCCCGTGCGGCTTGCCGCTCTGGTGCACGTACGCGCCGACCATCGTGTTGAGCTGCCGCCGCAGCTCCATCATCTCCTTGTGGGAGACCACGGGCCGCCGCTCGGCGGGCACCTCGAGCAGGTCGGCCTCCGCGTCCGGCTTCCTGCGGCTGTGCGAGATCTGCTTGGCCTGCCGCTTCTGGAGCAGCAGCTGCACCTGGTCGGGCTCCAGCAGACCGGGGATGCCGAGGTAGTCCTGCTCCTCCTCGCTGCCCGGGTGGGCCTGCATGCCGAACTCGGCGCCGTTGTACATGACCCGGTCGAAGACGGCGTCGGACTCCAGCGCCTCGAAGGGCAGCATGTCCTGCTCGCCGGTGTCCTCGTCCTGCTCCCGGTTCGCCTCGTCCATCTCCTTCTCGGACTCGGCATACGGGTCCTCCTCGCCCTCCTTCTTGGGCTTGTCGAGGACGTGGTCGCGCTCGCGCTCCATCTCGTTGGCGAAGGAGAGCAGGTCGGGGACGGTCGGCAGGAACACGGAGGCGGTCTCGCCGCGCCGCCGCGACCGCACGAACCGTCCGACGGCCTGGGCGAAGAACAGCGGGGTGGAGATGGTGGTCGCGTAGACCCCGACCGCGAGCCGGGGCACGTCGACGCCCTCGGACACCATCCGCACCGCGACCATCCACCGGTCGTTGTTGGCGCTGAACTCGTCGATCCGCTCGGAGGCGCCGGAGTCGTCCGACAGGACGAGGGTCGCGCCGGTGCCGGTGATCTCCCGGATGAGCTTGGCGTACGCGCGCGCCGAGTCCTGGTCCGAGGCGATGACGAGCGCGCCCGCGTCCGGGATGGCCTTCCGCACCTCGGTCAGCCGCTGGTCCGCGGCGCGCAGCACCGACGGCATCCACTCACCGCGCGGGTCGAGGGCGGTCCGCCAGGCCTGGCTGACGGCGTCCTTGGTCATGGGCTCGCCCAGCCGGGCGGCGATCTCGTCTCCGGCCTTGGTGCGCCAGCGCATGTTGCCGCTGTAGGAGAGGAAGATGACGGGCCGCACGACGTTGTCCGCGAGGGCATTGCCGTAGCCGTAGGTGTAGTCGGCGGCGGAGCGCCGGATGCCGTCCTGCCCCTCCTCGTACGTCACGAAGGGGATGGGGTTGGTGTCGGACCGGAAGGGCGTACCGGTCAGGGCGAGTCGTCGCGTCGCGGGCTCGAAGGCCTCGAGGCAGGCCTCGCCCCAGGACTTGCTGTCACCGGCGTGGTGGATCTCGTCGAGGATGACGAGTGTCTTGCGCTGCTCGACGCGGTTGCGGTGCAGCATCGGCCGCACGCCGACACCGGCGTACGTCACGGCGACGCCGTGGTACTCCCGGCCGAGCGGCCCGGCGCTGTACTCCGGGTCGAGCTTGATGCCGATGCGGGCCGCGGCCTCCGCCCACTGCTTCTTCAGGTGCTCGGTCGGGGCGACCACGGTCACCTGCTGGACGACGTGGTGGTGCAGCAGCCAGGAGGCCAGCGTCAGCGCGAAGGTCGTCTTGCCGGCGCCGGGGGTGGCGACCGCCAGGAAGTCCCGCGGCTGCTCCTGGATGTACTTGTCCATCGCGCCCTGCTGCCAGGCGCGCAGCTTGCTGGCGGTACCCCAGGGGGCGCGGCCGGGGAACGCCGGGGACAGGTGGTGCGAGGCGGAACTGGTGCCGGCGGTGGTAGTCACGGTCTCCGTTGGGGGTCGGGCGGCTCGTGCGAGGGAGCCTGACGGCTCGGCTACGTATGACAACCGGGCCACCCTACCGGCGGCCCGGGCCGGTCAACGCGCGGACCGGGCCGGGTCACCTGTGGGTGGGACCGACGTCACAGCTCCCGCAGCCGCCCCGCGATCCTCCCGGCCTCGGGCGGGGTCGCTTCACGGCCACCTCTACGGCCGTCGTTCCCGCAGCCGCGTCGACACCCAGGCCCCGGCCAGCGCGACCGCCGCCATCGGCAGGAACACCGCGGTGAAGGCGGCCGGGTGGGAGCCGGAGGCCAGGGTGGTCGTGTGGGAGAGCGTGCCGCCGCCGAGCGCGGCGAAGGCGGCGCCGCCGGCGGACAGCAGGACGACGTTGGAGAGGCCGTCGGAGATCTGCAGGGCGGCGGAGTTGGTGCCGGCCTCCTCGGGGGCGGAGAGCTTGAGCAGGAGGACGCTCGTGGAGGAGATCACGAGCCCCATCCCGAAGCACCCGAAGGCCCAGGCGACGGCGAGGGTCCAGACGGGCACGGCGTCGATCAGCACGCTCGGCGCGGTGGCGACGGCCGCGGCCACCAGCAGCATCCCCACGGTGGCCAGCCGCTCCCGGTACGGCTCCACCCGCGAACGCGACTGTACCCATGAGCCCAGCGCCCACGTCCCGCCGCCCGCGGCGAGCGAGAACCCGGCCAGCGTCGGACTGAGTCCGCGCTGCGTCACCAGCATCAGCGGCACGAACGACTCGGCGGCGATGAAGGATCCGGCGGCGACTCCGCGCAACAGCACGACCGACGGCAGCCCGCGCACGGCCCGGTAGGTGCCGCGCGGAAGCAGCCCGAGCACGGCCGGCACGAGCAGCGCCACGCCCACGGCACCGGGCAGGAGCGAGAGCGGCCGCAGGTCCTGGGCGGCGTACTGGAGCAGTCCGGCGCCCAGGGAGACGGCCAGGGCCAGCCGGATGCGCCGGCGGTCGAAGGAGGCCGGCGCATCCGTCCCGTCGGGGGTCCCCGCCGTGGCGGACCGCGCAGCCGTGCGTTCGGCCGGGCCGGACGCCCGGCGCCGTATCTGCGGCAGGGCGAGAGCGAGCGGGAAGACGACGAGCACGGGGATCCCCACGAACACCCACCGCCACCCCAGCTGCTCGGTCACCGTGCCGGCGGCGAGCGGGCCGACGATCGACGGCAGCACCCAGCTCGCGGCGAACGCGGCCATGATGGCGGGCCGCAGCCGCTCCGGATAGGCCCGCCCGACGACGACGTACAGCGCGACGATCACCAACCCGCCGCCGAGTCCCTGTACGGCCCGCCCCAGGATGAACACCCACATGGTCCCGGCGGTCCCGGACAGCAGCAGACCGGCCCCGAAGGAGGCGATGCCCGCCGTCAACGGCCCCAGCGGACCGCGCATGTCCGACCACTGACCGGAGAGCACCATCCCGAACAGACTGGTCGTGAAGTACCCGGAGAACGCGAAGGCGTACAGGGACACCCCGTCCAGCTCCCGGGCCGCGACAGGCATCGCCGTCCCGACAGCGGTCGCCTCGAAGGCGATGAGCAGCACGACGGAGACGATCCCGACACTCAACGCCCGGTGTCCCGGCCCCAGCACACCCTCATCCCTGTCGCCGAGGGAGGGCGGGACGGCTGCACTCACGACATCGGTGCCACGCGGCTCGGAGTCAGGCATGCCCGCCAGCGTAAGGCCCACGCGGGCCTTTGACCCCTGTCGCGAGACGGGCCCCCTCTGGGACTTTGGTCGTACGCCTCCACTTCTCGACCGCCCCCTTCATGAACGGCGTATGGCAGTCACATTGCATCCCAAGGGAAATCCTTGAATGCCCGCCGCACCCCGGCCTACGGTCATGGCACCGAGTACGAACACGGCCGTGTGCCCGAGTGGTTCAGGGACTCGCCTGCAAAGCGAGTTACGCGGGTTCGAATCCCGCCGCGGCTTCCCATATCGCTTACCCGGGCTTTCACGCCCATGAGGGTGAGCCACCCCTGGGCCGATCGGGCGGGGCGACAGCGCGCCGCCTGGCGGCCACCGGCCGGGAGAATGACAGTGGCCGGTATGAACAGAGCGTCACTGGACAGCATCGAGAAAGTCGCGGGCAGCGGAAAGCCTGTCATCGCGACGGACGACTGCACCTTGGTGAGCATCGTCCGGGACGCCATCATCAGCGGTACGTCAGCGACGTTCTACGCATCCCTCCCCCAGGCGAAGGCGGTCAAGGCCTGGTACTGGACGGCAGGCCGGGTCAAGAGGACCGGCATCAAGAAGGTGTCCGACGAGGAGAAGGCCAAGATCGCTTCGGAACTCGGCATCGAGGACATCGGCACGTTTCGGTGCAACCGCATTCAGTGCGAGTGCGGGCAGGTCTACGGTGCTTTCGAGTTTCTGCAACAGGGCATCAATGAACATGGCCGGGAGGCGGTGCTCTCGGTTTTCGCCCTGAAGGACGCCGCGGTGATGCGTGTGAATCCTCGCGACCTTCTTGTCTGCCCGAACTGCGATGAACTCCTGCCGGAGCGAATGTGGTACGACAACGGCACGTACGGGTGCTGCTTCGGCGACGAGGAATAAGCGGCCTTCAGCGCCAACCCGCCGAGCAGTGACCATCCGGGCAGACATGCCGTGACGGGAGTGGATTCCGCGGCGTCAGCCGGCGTCCGGAAGTGCTGCCGGGCCGGTACCCCCGTCGGCCTTCCGCCGTGCCCTGCGGGCGTTCTCCTCGCGCACGGCGTCCAGCCATCGCCAGATGCCCGCCTCCTCCGGGCTCAGACCGGGGCAGGCGATGCGATGTGGGACGCGGCACACCGCGCCGGGTGCGGGCTCGTCCTCGCGGCTGTTCCACGCCGTGCCGTTGGAGTCCACGTACCAGCGGTGCCATGCGGGCACCATGTGCGCGGGTACCGGCATGTCCGGTTCGAGGAGGACATATGTGCCGTAGTACGTGATGTGCCGCTCACCGGTCAGCCCGCAGTGGGGGCACTCGGGTGGGGCGGGTGGCTCGGGTCCGGTGGCGCCTTCCGTCGCGGCCTGTGCCCGGTCGGTGTTCTCCCACGGGCGCGGCGCGTCAGGGGGCCGCTGCCGGTGTCCGTCGGGGTCGGGTAACGGGATGATGCTCGACGCTTCTGTGTCCCCCATGACCCGAGCATGTGCGGGGAGTTCCGGCACGGAGAAGGGCGCGTTCAGGGCGCAACGGGGCAATCCGGCGGGCGCTTTTGGTCGTTGTGACGTTCACGGCACAGCGCGCGCGGAGTCCCGCACAACCCCGCAAGCCTCTCAGGTGTCCAGGACATGACCGGTAGCCGATGCTCCGGTCCGTCCGCACCCCCCTGTTCCGACGAGGAGAACCACCGTGCACCTCCGCCCCTCGGCAGCCGTCCTGGCCGCCGTCGTGCTCGCCGTCGCCGGTCCCGCTGTCGCCGCGCCCCTGGCGCACGCCGAGGAGGGCGCGCCCGAGCTGGTCGTGTCGGCCCTGCCGTCCGCGGCTCCCAAGCCGGGTGAGGTGTACGACAAGTCCGTCACCCTCACCAACAAGGGCACGGCCGCCGTGGACGGGGTCACCTTCCGGGTGCGTCTGACGCGCGGGCTGGACTTCCCCGAGCAGGTGAAGGGCTGCACCTACTCGACCGTCGAGGACCAGGTCCGGCAGGCGGTGTGTGAACTCGGCACGGTCGTCGAGCCCGGCGCCTCCGTCACCACGCCCGTGCGGTTCAAGGCGCTGGACAACGCCCTGATGGAGTCCGTCGAGTACGGCACGAGCGCAAGTGGTGACACCCCGGGCGAGGGGTTCGGCGACAGCTACCGGCGGCTCACCCTGACCGCGGACAACACCGCCGATCTGGTCGCGGTCGGTGAGGACACCGAGGCCCTGGCCGGCGACGGGCAGTCGGTGACGGCGACCCTGCGCAACGACGGCCCCGGCTGGGTGCAGAACCAGGAGAGCGACGACCTTCCCGGCCTGCTGGTGCAGATCCCGCCGGGCACGGTCGCCGTGAAGGTGCCGAAGGACTGCGCGCCGTTCGGGATCGACGGGCCGAGCGCACCGCAGGGCACCACCGGCAAGCCGAAGTACGTGTGCTGGCCGCAGGACGGGACCCTCGACGTCGGCCAGTCCCTGATGTACACCTTCACCTTGAAGATCAAGAAGTCCGCGCAGGACACCGAGGGCGAGATCAAGGCGTCGTCCGTCTACGACATCGTCCCCGCGTACGACAAGAACCGCGCCAACAACATCGCCTCGATCGGCATCGACCTGCCGAGCGACTACGAGCCCGAGCCGAGTCCCTCGGACGGCACCGACGGTGGTGCGGGCAACGGCGGGAACGGCAACGACCCCGAGGGCCAGGCCGCCGGCGGCACGGGCGCCACGGCCTCCCCCTCGGCGTCCGCGGCGACTTCGGAGGACACCACGACCGGCGGCTCCACCGGCACCGCGGCCGGCGGCACCACCGGCGGCAACCTCGCCGCGACCGGCTCCGACGGCACCCCGCTCCTCGCCGGTGCGGCGGCTGGCGCCGCGGTGCTCGGTGGTGGCCTGGTCCTCGCCGTCCGCCGCCGCAACGCCGTCAAGTCCGTCTGACGGCGGCTCAGGGCCTGTCGTTTGGATCACGGCGCAGGGCATCGGCAGCGCCTGTCAACGCCGGTGAGCGGGGGCAGATGTGCGTGCCAGGCCCCGCGTCTGCGGCGTGATCCAAACGACAGGCCCCAGGTCAGAGCACCCCGCCGGCCTCGTCCTGGAAGGCGTCCGTCCAGTAGTGGCGGACCGTTCTGTCCGCGGTGACGCCGGTGGGGTCCACCGTCGAGAGGACCTGAAGCATCGTCATGGCGAGCTGGTCGTAGGTGTCGGTGGTCAGCTCGTGGGACGACTGGGCGTCTATCGCGCGCTCGCGGTGCAGCAGCCAGAGCGTGAAGGCGAGGGTCGACACGTCCGTGTTGAGCGGGTAGAGGGCCGCCTCGGGCTCGCTCCAGTTCAGGACCGCGCCCGTCACGCCGTCGACCACCAGGCTGTTGTCCTCGACGAGGTGGCCGAGGCGGATCAGGCGGTGGGCCCCGGCCGGGAGGTGGGCGGGCGCGTCGGCGTCGGCGTGGTACTCGGCGAGCGTCGCCAGGGGGACGTCGGTGTCCACGGAGAAGACGTGCGCGTCCTCCGGCAGACCCACCTCGCGCAGGAAGCGGCGGGTCGGCTCGTGCGTGAGGGTCGCGGGGAAGTCGACGTCCTCGAAGCGCACCACCTTGCGGGGCCCGAACTCCTGGTCCAGGAGACGGTGCGGGAGGTCCAGGGAGAGGCCGGACACGCCGCCGCGCCCCGCCACCAGGGACAGGGGGCGGATCAGCGCCGCCATCTTCCAGAACGGGGCCGGTTCGCCGTCCGCGCCGTCGCGGAACACCGCGAGCAGGTGCTGGGACGCCTGCGCCACCGCCTTGGGGCCGAAGCGGCCCGCGTAGGAAGCGAACTGGCCGCGCAGACCGGCCAGTTCGTCCGTGGCCTCGGCGAAGCGGACCAGTGTCCGCAGTGACGGGGCCAGGGGGCGGCGGTCCATCGGGCCGGGGCGGTCGTGCAGGACGTACGCCGTCGAGATCTCGCCCGTCGCGCCGTCCAGCAGGACCGACTCCGTCTCCAGGCCGCCCGGGCCCAGCAGTCCGCCGATCACCAGCTGCTCGCGCAGCTCGGCCGGGAGACGGTCGTCCGGGTCTCCGGTGGAGTCGGCGACCGTGCGCAGGCCCGCGCGGCTCAGCTCCGCGAAGCTCAGCACGCCGCTGTCGCCGGGCAGTCCGGGGCCGGTCAGCCAGTGCCGCGTGGACGCGTGCGTCACCCACGGGTCCAGGTCGGACTCGGTCAGGGTGATCACCGCGCAACCGGTGTCGGTCGTACTCATGGGCTCCCCCGCATGTGCTAGCTCACCGTCCCCGGCGGGGCACGGCAGAATGGCCCGGCCCAGCCCGGCAGCCGTTCCCCACTGCCCAGAACAGTACGCCCCACCACTGACAACGCCCCGGAACAGCGACGCGCGCCCGGCGACCCCACGCGTCCACCTCACAAGACGCTCAGAGCACCCTCGCGCGTTCCCTTTGCGCCAGAATCCCCTCTACGGTCTGCCGCACCGTCAGGTCCGTGGTGTCCAGCCACAGTCCGATGCGCGGGGTCCGCCTGCGCAAGGCCGCGTCAAGGGCCCCGACCGTCCAGCCGGCGCCGTATCCCGTCTTCGGCCGCTCAGCCTCCCGCGCGGCGACCGCCTCGGGTCCCGGTGCGAGGACGACGACGTACAGCGGGCGGGTGCGCACCAGACCGACGTAGGCCGTCAAGTCCTCGCCCAGCACCACGTCCTGGACGACCGCCGTGAAACCGGCGTCGGCGTAGGCGTCCGCCGTCGCCGCCGACAGACGGTGGCGCAGCAGGAGCTGGGATCGCGCCTCCCCGTCCGCGCCGGGCAGGTACTCCTCGCGGCCGGAGACGATCATGCGCCGGAACGCGTCCCCGCGCACGTGCGCGGCCCGCGGCAGGGTCTCGGCGAGTGCCTGTGCGACCGTCGACTTGCCGGCCGCCATGACACCGGTGACCAGCACGACGCCGTCCATCGAGCCCTCAGCCCCGTTCGGTGACCACCGCCGCCTGGGGGCGGATCGGGAGGCGGTTCACGGGGCGGCCCGTCGCGGCGCGGACGGCGGACGCGATGGCCGCCGGGGACGCCACCACCGGCACCGCGCTGACCGCCTTCGCTCCGAAGGGCGCGACCACGTCCCGTTCCTCGACCAGCCGGACGATGCGGATGTCGGGCGCGTCGAGGGCGGTCGGGAGGGCGTAACCGGTCAGGTCGGGGTGGCGGACGATGCCGCGCGGCGTGCGGAGGTTCTCGGTGAGCGCGATGCCCACGCCCTGGGTCACGCCCGCCTCGATGCGGGCGGCGAGCTGGGCAGGGTTCAGGACGCGGCCCACGTCCTGGGCGACGGCCAGCTCCACGACCCGCACGGAGCCGATCTCGATGTCGACGTCCACCACCGCACGGATCGCGCAGAAGGCCATGCCGACGAAGGCATCGCCCTGGCCGGTCTCGTCCAGGGGCTCGGTCGGGTGCGGGCGGCACTGGGCGGTGGCCCACAGCTCCTTGCCGTCCAGCGCCTCGGTGACGGTCGTGGAGAGGACCCCGTCGTACGACGTGATCTTGCCGTCGGTGATCTGGAGCAGCTCCGTCGACATGCCGAACTTGTGGGCGAGCGGCTGGAGGAGCTGTGTGCGGACCATCTTCGCCGCGCGCTCCACCGCCCCGCCCGAGACCCAGGTGTGGCGGCCGCGGCAGCCCGCGCCCGCGGGAGGCTGGTCGGTGTCGACCGGCGCCACGTGCACCTCGTCGATGCCGAGCGTCTCCTGGACGATCTGCCGGGCCAGCGTCGTGAAGCCCTGGCCGGTCTCGACGGCCGCGCACAGGACCGTCGCGACCCCGTCGTGGACCTTGACGGTCGCCGTGGAGACCTCGTCCGCGCCCTCCGCGCCGAGCATGTGCACCATGCCCACGCCGTAGCCCACGCCCCGGCGCACCGCGCCCGGCTCCCCCGCGCCCTCGGGTCCGCCGGGCAGCAGCCACTCGTCCTCGGGCGTGTCCTTGGGCAGCGGCGGCAGCTCGACGTCCCGTACGGCCTGGAGGAGTTCGGCGACCGGGGCCGGGCAGGTCACGGTCTGGCCGGTCGGCAGCACGTCGCCGGTCGCCAGCGCGTTGCGCAGTCGCACTTCCGCCGGGTCGAGGCCGAGCTTCTTGGCGATCTTGTCCATCTGCGCCTCGTAGGCGGCGCAGACCTGCATGGCGCCCTCACCGCGCACGTGGCCGGACGGGGGGTTGTTGGTGCGTACGGCCCAGCCCTCGATGAAGGCGTTCGGAATGACGTAGGGGCCGCAGGCGAACGAGACGGCGGCGGCCAGGGCCTCGGAGGAGGTGTCGGCGTAGGCGCCCGCGTCGAGCAGGATCTGCGCCTCGACCTTGACGAGTCTGCCCTCGGCGTCGGCGTGGTGGCGGTAGCGCAGCAGGGTGGGGTGGCGGTGGACGTGGCCGAGGAAGGACTCCTCGCGCGTGGCGGTGAGCTTCACCGGGCAGCCGGTGCGCAGCGCCAGCAGGCCCAGCGGGAGCTGGAAGCCCTGGTCCTCGCGGTCGGCCGTGGCGCCGGGGACGCCGGTGACGACGATCTTGACGCGCTCGGGTTCCAGCCCGAAGGCGGCGGCGGCCGCGTCGCGGTCGGCGTGCGGGTCGGTGGAGGCGAGGTACAGCTCCACCCCGCCGTCCGGGCGCGGCACGGCGAGGCCCGCCTCGGCGCCGATGGGCGCGGGGTCCTGGCGGCCGATGCGGTACAGGCCCTCGACGACGATCTCGCCGACCGCGTCCGGGTCGCCGTGGCGCAGCGGGATGTGCCGGATCAGGTTGCCGTCGGGGTGCAGCGGCTCGGCCTCGAAGGCCTGTTCCGGGTCGGTCACCGGCTCGAGCACCTCGTACTCGACGATGACGGCGGCCGCCGCCATGCGCGCGGTGTCCGGGTGGTCGGCGGCGACGGCGGCGATGGGCTCACCGTGGTGGCGCACGATCTCGGAGGCGAAGACCGGGCGGTCGGCCGTGCCGCGGCCGTGGAACGGGCTGCCGGGGATGTCCTCGTGGGTGACGACGGCGCGGACGCCGGGCATCTCGCGCGCGTGGGTGGTGTCGATGGACACGATGCGCGCGTGCGGGTGCGGTGAGCGCAGCACGGCCGCCCACAGCAGGCCCTCGGCCCACAGGTCGGCGGCGTAGGGGAAGGTGCCCTCCGTCTTGGCGCGGGCGTCGGCGGGCGGGAGCGAGGCGCCGATGCCGTGCGGGAGCGGTTCCGGGGCCGGGGCGGCCTCCGCGGCCTGTGCGGCCTGTGCGGTGGCTGCTTCGTTGCTCACGCGGGGCCTCCGTCCTGGCCGTAGGGCTGGTCGTGCGCTTCTGGAGAGTGCGGTCCGGGGGCGTGCGGTTCCGGGGGCACCCCGAAGGCCGATGCGTTCACGCCACCGGCGCCCGGGCCCGCCTGGCGCGGGATGCGGGCCTCGTCGGTGTCGCCGTCGCCCGGCGCGGAGTGGGCCTCGCGTTCGGCGACGACTTCCTTGACGGCGTCCACCACGCCCCGGTAGCCCGAGCAGCGGCACAGGTTGCCGCACAGCGCCTGGCGGGTCTCCAGCTCGGTGGGCGCCGGGTTGCCCTCCAGCAGGTCGTGCACGGTCATCGCCATGCCGGGGACGCAGAAGCCGCACTGCACGGCGCCGCAGCGCGCGAGCGCCCGCTGCACGTCCGAGGGCTGCCCGTCCTGGGCCAGGCCCTCGACGGTACGGACCTCGCTGCCGGCGGCGGTGACGGCCGGGACCAGGCAGGACGCCACGAGCCGCCCGTCGACCTGGACGTTGCACGCGCCGCACTCGCCCTGTGAGCAGCCGTCCTTGGCACCCGCGAGTCCGAGCCGCTCACGCAGCACGTACAGCAGGGACTCGCCGATCCACGCGTCGGTGACGGGGCGTTCGGTGCCGTTGACGCGCAGGACGTACGAGGCGAGGGGGTGTTCCTCCTGGGGGACGGTGCCGGACGGGGCGTCCGGGGTGCCGGCCGGGTCCTCGTCCGGGGCCGGGCCGTCCTGGGACCCGCCGTCGGCGGTCTCCTGGCCGGTACCGGCGTCGGCGTCCGCCTCCGCCGCGGCCGGGAGGGGCTCCGCCGTGGGCTGGGAGGGGCTGTCGGCGGCCTCAGGAGCCTCTGGGGCGTCCGGCGCGTCCTCGGTGTGCTCACCGGCTCCGGGAGCGGCCTGTGAGGCGTCGTAGGCGTCCTGCGGGTGCGAGGCGGCATCCGGGTGCGAGGCGGCTTCCGGGTGCGCCTCGGGCAGGGGTTCGCCGGGGAACTCGCCCTGGAAGTCGCCGGGTGCCTCCGCGTGCGACGGCTCGGACGGGTGAGCGGCGGGCATCGGGTGACCGGCGGAACCGGACGACTCGGGCCCGTGCCCGGGGAGGTCTGCGAGCTCCGGCCCCTGCTGGGCGTAGTCGGTCTCGCCGGGCCCCTGGTGGGCGTACTCGGCCTGCTCCGGCCCGTGGTCGGCGTACTCGGCCTGCTCCGGCCTGTGGTCGGCGTACTCGGCCTGCTCGGCGAACCGGGACGGGTCCGTCGGGTGACCGGCCTCTGCGGCCCCCGCCGGTGCGTAGTCCGACGACTGGGGGGCGTGAGAGGCGCCGGGCACCTCAGTCGCGGGGCCGGTGTTCCCGGACGCCTCCGGCGCATGGCCGAACTCCCCGTCGGGGTCCGCCTGCTGCTCCGGTGCGTATCCGGAGGCCGGTCCGGCGTCGGCCCGCCGGTCGTGCGCGTGATCCTGGTCGTGCCCCTGGCCCTGGTCGTGGCCGTGCTCGTGGGCAGGAACCGAGTGGGCCGCCTCCTGCCCCGCCGGGTCCTGCTCCCCCCACGGGCGGCCCGCGGCCTGCGTCGCCCAGGGCGCGGGCGCGCCGCCGGGCAGCGTGGCCGGCGGGGTGCCGCCGCCCCACTGCTCGACCAGCGAGGACGTGGTGAATTCGCCCGACTCGTCCGGAAGGTCACCCCCGGCGACGGGGATGGACCACTGACCGGTCACGTCATGGCCGGGCGCGGCCTCGGCCGCCGCCACGGTCTCCTCGAAGTTCCACTGGCCGGTCACCGGGGGGTCGTACGTGAACCGGTCGTCCCCGCCGTACTGCGGCGCCGTCGCGCCGGAGCCGTAGGGGGTCCCGTGGTCGTACGGGGCGTCGGAGCCGTAGGGCTGCTCGGGCACGTCGTGGCCCTGCTGCCGGTGCGCGCCGTGCTCGTGTCCGTGCTGCTGGTGCGCGGCGTTCGGGTCGTGCCACTGCGCCCCGTCGACCGGCGCGCCGGGCACCGGCCACGCGCCCGTGGCCGCCGGGTCGGTGCCGGCCGTGGTCGCGGGATTGACCGTTATCTGCGGCGGTACGTAGCCGTGGCCGGGCGCGGCCAGCGGACTGTCGGCGGCCAGCAGGGCGTCGACGCCCCCCTCGGGCAGTTCGACGAAGGCCGTGGCGCCGTCGTCGTACTCGCCCTGGGGCAGCGGGTCCCAGCGGCTCCCGCCCCGGGGCGTGCCCTCTCCGTGCTGGTCGTCGGTCACGACAGCGCCCTCCCCAGTGCTCGTCGGGCCAGCGCGGCGACGGTGCGCCGCAGGTGCAGTACGGCGGGCGGAAGCGGTGCGACCGAGCCGTCCTCGGCCGGCGCCGCGTCGGGGATGCAGGCCGCGGCGACGTACTCCCCGAAGGCGTTCAGCGCCTCCGGGACGAGCGCGCGGTTGTTGTCCCAGTCGATGAGGCCGGCCACCCACTGCTCGGCCTCCAGGGGCCGCAGCGCCATCGGCGCTATGGCCCCCACCGCGCAGCGCACACCCCGGCGCGCGGGATCCAGGACCAGGGCCACGGACGCCACCGCGCGCCCCGGGCCGGTCCGGCCGGTCGCCTTGAGGAAGACCTGCGGGGCGTGCAGCAGCGGCACGCGCACGAAGCCGATGAGTTCACCGGCGCGCAGCATGTCCATCCCGGCCAGCAGGTGCGAGACGGGGATCTCCCGGCGGGCTCCGCCCGGCCCCGCGATGATCAGGGTCGCCTCCAGGGCGGCCAGCACCGGCAGCGCGTCGCCGGTGGGCGCGGCCGAGGCGATGTTGCCGCCGAGGGTGCCCGCGTTGCGGATGTGCGGCGGGCCCGCGGCGCGCGCGGCGGCGGCGAGCGCCGGGATCAGGGCCGCGAAGTCGGGGCGGCCCATGCGGGCGTGCGTGAGGCCCGCGCCGAGCAGCGCGTGACCGTCCAGGTACTGCCAGCCGCGGATCTCGCTGATCCGGCCGAGTCCCACCAGGGCGGCGGGCCTGAGCTGCCCGGAGTTGACGGCGGCCATCAGGTCGGTGCCGCCCGCGACGGGCACGGCGGCGGGCACGGCGGTGAGCGCCGCGACGGCCTCGTCCAGCGTCGTGGGCAGCGTGACGGCCTGCGCCGCCTGCGGTGCGTGCGTGGTCAAACCGGCTGCCCCTTCCCGCTGCCCCACCTGGTCCCACCTGTGCTGCCGTACGGTACGTGCTGACAGGGCGGACGTGGCAACTCTGGCACATCTTGGCGAGAGCCGAAGACACGGGTCCGCTAGGAGGCATTCGCCCACCTCACCGGCGAGATGGTCCGTTTTCGCACAGGTTCGCCGATGCGTGCCGATTGGCACTTTCGGTGACCCTTGTGCGCTTTTTCCGTGGCCTGTTCGAGCTGTTCGGTCGCGACGGCCGGCGCTACCGGCTGGGCGGCGGGCCGTCGGCCGGGCGGCCCGGCACCCCGGGGCGCCGCTGCCAGGGCCGCGGGCCCGTCGGGGGCCGGTAGGCGACGCCCAGCGCGTCGAGGCGCCGGTAGTGGGCGGTCATGCGGCGCTGGAACGCGGTGAAATCCCGTTCCGCCGGGGCGGGCAGGGCGCTCCAGGCGACTTCGGCGAAGGCCGCGAGGCGGGGAAAGGCCTGGTAGTCCACGCGTGCCTGGTCCTCCATCACCTCGGTCCACAGGTTGGCCTGCGTGCCCAGCACGTGGCGGGCCTCCTCGGGCGTCAACTCCGGTGGAACGGGCTCGAACCGGTAGACGTCCTCCAGGGTGCGGACCCACCCGATCGGTACCGGCTCCGCGGGGCCCGGGTCCTGACGGTGGTCCAGGTACACCTGCTGCTCGGGGCACATGACGACGTCGTGGCCGGCCCGGGCGGCGGCGATGCCTCCGGCGTAACCGCGCCAGGACGACACGGCCGCGCCCTTCGCCAGACCGCCCTCCAGGATCTCGTCCCAGCCGATCAGCCGCCGTCCGCGCGCGGTGAGCCAGGCGTCGAAGTGCCCGATGAACCAGGACTGGAGCTCCTCCTCGTCCGCGAGCCCGAGTTCCCCGATGCGCGCCTGGGCCGTCTTCGACCGCCGCCACTGGTCCTTGGGACATTCGTCGCCGCCGATGTGCACGAACTCCGAGGGGAACAGCCGGAGCACTTCCTCGAAGACGCCCTCGTAGAAGCGCAGGGTGTTGTCAGTGGGGGCGAGTACGTTCGGGTTGATTCCCCAGGTGTCCCAGACGGAGAGGGAGGTCGTGTCGATGACGTCGGTGTTGCCGAGTTCCGGGTATGCGGCGATGGCGGCCTGCGAGTGGCCCGGTACGTCGATTTCGGGGACGACGGTGATATGCCGCTCGGCGGCGTACGCCACGATCTCCCGGATGTCGTCCTGGGTGTAGTAGCCGCCGTGCGGCTTGTCCTCCCACAACGGCGAGGCCCGGTGGCCGGTTTTCGTGCGGGCGCGCCAGGAGCCGATCTCGGTCAGCCGCGGATGCCGCTCGATCTCGATGCGCCAGCCCTGGTCGTCCGTCAGATGGAAGTGGAAGACGTTGAGTTTGTGCGCCGCCATCAGATCGAGGTAGCGCAGTACGCCTTCCTTGGGCGTGAAGTGCCGGGCGACGTCGAGCATCAGGCCGCGCCAGCGGAATCGGGGGCCGTCCTCGATCCTGAGATACGGCACGCTCCAGAGGCGGTCGCGATCGAGCGGTGCCCTGCGGTAGGCGTCGGGGCCGAGGAGCTGCCGCAGCGTCTGGGCGCCCCAGAAGACACCGGCCGCGTCGCCGCCCTCGACGTGGATTCCGCCCGGGTCGCTGACGAGGCGGTACTCCTCGGGGCCGAGCCGGGGATCGAGCCGCAGGACGATGCCGTCGCCACCGGTGCCGTCGGGGTGCCGGCCTTCGCGCAACGGCAGGCCGGTGGCCTGCCGGAGGACGGCGCACAGCCAGTGGGCGGCGCCTTCCGCCGCGGTGTCGGCGCAGATCCGGGAGTGCCGTGTCAGCCGCACCTCGCCGGAGCCGGCGACGGTGCTGCGGGGTGCGGGAATCAGTTCGGTCACGTCAGTCCTTCACCGCTCCGCCCGGTCCGGAGACCAGGCGCCGCTGTACGAGTACGAAGAAGACCAGGGCCGGGATCGTCGTGGCCGTGGAGGCGGCCATGACGCCGCCCCGGTCCGGGTCGTCGGGCTTGCAGAAGACGAACAGGGTGATCGGCAGCGTCGACTGCTGTCGCTGATGATGAACGACTTGGCGAAGAGGGGGTCGTTCCAGGCGGAGATGAACGAAAACCCGCTGGTGGCCGCGAGACCCGGCAGGGCGAGCGGGAAAAGTATCTGCCAGAGGAATCGCGCTCTGCTCGCCCCGTCGATCTGCGCGGGCCCCTCCAGCGCCTCTGGAACGGCTTTCACGAACCCCCGCGGCATGCGGATCGCGAAGGGCCGGGAGAAGGCGGTGCGGGGCAGGACCAGCGAGCCCGGCGTGTTCAGCTGAGGGGCTTCCCGCATGAGGAAGAAGAGGGCGATGGCGAGGGCTTCCACGGGCACCGTCCGGGCCACCGGAAACATGATCAGAAGGGTGGTCCGGAGGCGGAAGCGGAATCGCGTGACGGCGGTCGCGGCGAGAAACGCGATCAGCCCGGAGGCGATCACGACACAGCCCGCCACGACAAGGCCGTTGAGGAAGTGGCGGCCGAATTCCTGCTGCCCGAAGACGCCCCGCAAGGAATCCGGCGAGGGCGCGAGCAGCCACGGCCGGGGGTCGCCCGCACTCGAACTCCCCGGCCGGTTCGCAGGCTCTGAGCACCATCCCATCCGGTGCAGGGGAAAGGCGACGACGACCGCGATCAGCGGGGCCGAGGCCTCGGCGGCCGGGCGGCGCACCCGGGCGCGCAGCGGATTCACGGTCCCTCCCCGTGGCGGCGCGGCAGCCGCAGCCGCAGCCGCCGGCGTGACGGCGAGCAGGACGAGCGGCATCACGACGCCGACCGTCGAGCCGAGAAGGCCGTACCGCGAGCGGCGCACCCGGGCGCGCAGCGGATTCACGGTCCCTCCCCGTGGCGGCGCGGCAGCCGCAGTCGCAGCCGCCGGCGTGACGGCGAGCAGGATGAGCGGCATCACGACGCCGACCGTCGAGCCGAGAAGGCCGTACCGCGAGGACGCGAAGGCCTGCTGGATCGTTGCCCAGGTGAGGCGCCGGGCCGGGGAGGGCCCGCGGCCGCCGTGCTCGCGGTCGGCTCGATTCGGCTACGCGTCGCGCCTGTGCAGCAGCAGGCTGCCGACCAGCAGCGCGGCCGCGGCCCACATGGTGAGCACTCCCAGGCCGGCCCATGGGCCGATGGGCAGCTCGTGCAGACGGACGGTGGCCTGGATCGCGAGCCCGGCGGTCATGGGCGAGATCTGCTGGAGGTGGCGCTGCCACTCCGGGTCGTCGACCACCTGGGCGACGACCGGGAAGAGGTAGAGGAGCCCGAGCACGATCCCGATGGCGCTCGCCGCGTCCCGTACCGCCGTCGCCACGCCGAGGCCGATCAGGGCGACCAGGACGAGGTAGAGGACCGAGCCCACGGCCGCGCGCAGGGTCGGGCCGTCGGCCAGGGAGAGCGGGGCGTAGCCGTGCGCCTCGGTGAATCCGTTGCCGGGCAGGAGGGAGCGGCCGGCGAGGAGCGAGGCCAGGACAGCGGCCGTCCCGGAGGCCAGGACGACCGTGGTGAGGATCGTCGCCTTGGCGGTGAGGACGGTGATCCGGTTCGGCACCGCCATGAGCGTGGTGCGGATCATCCCGGTGCCGTACTCGCCGCTGACGGCCAGCACCGCGAGGACGGCGATGACCGCCTGCCCGACGGTGACGCCGGTCAGGGCGATCTTGACGGCGTCCTGGCCGCACCCCACGTCCGGGCACTTCACGGCCTTGGCGGTGCCGCAGCCGACGGCCACGGTCAGCGCGACGGCCAGCAGGAGCAACCTGCCCGTCTCCCCTGCCGTGCGCAGCTTCGTCCACTCCGCGCGCAGGGCGCGGCCGAAGTCCCCTCGCCACGTGCCGTCCGCCGTGCTCGTGAGTCGTGCACCGCTCGGGAGACTCATACGTCCCTCCCGCGCAGCCGCACCACGGCCAGAGCGAAGGCGAGCGCGGCATATCCGCACAGCACGGCGAGGCCGGCCCAGGGCACCAGCGGGTAGTAGCCGGTCGACGGCTCGTACACGCTGAGCACCTGCGCGTACCGCGGCAGGGTCTGCTGGACGGCGAACCCGGCAGCCGGGGTCACCCGCAGCAGCCATTCCGAGACGCCCGGGGGCAGTACGCCGGAGGTGGCGAGCAGGAAGGGCAGCACGATCGACGCGATGACCAGGGCGACCGCCGTGCCGCTGCGCCGCAGCAGGGCACCGACGCCGAGAGCGAGCACGGCGGCGGCTGCGCAGAGCAGGCCGGTTCCGGCCATGACGCGCACTTCGGTCGCCGACGTGACGGGGAAGACATGGAAGCCCCGGCCGCGCGCGCTGCGTTCCCCGAGGGGAACGGTGATCGCGGCGGCCACCAGGCCGATGGCGCACGCGACGCCCCCGGCCACCCACGCCTTGGCAGCAAGCACCCGGCCCCGCAGCGGAGTTGCCGCCATGGTCGTACGCAGCAGACCACGCCGGTACTCGCCGGTGATGAACACCGTGCCCACGGCGATCACCACGATCAGCCCTGCGAATGTGCCGACGAGGAAGTTCTCGACGGAGAAGCCGACGCCCATGACGGGCCCGCCGACGACCGGTGCGATGTCACCGGCCCCGGTCACGGTGAACCCGCCGCCGTCGGTCTGTGTGAAGCCGCCCTTGGTGGTGTTCGTGTAGCTGCCGGAGGTGCCCGCGTCGCCGCCCACCTGTGTGCCGCTCCACGCACTCCGGGACCAGTCACCGGTGAGGCCGGGACGGCCGAAGGTGCCGGTGGCCACGGCGGGGCTGAAGCCCGTGCCCGCCGCGGTGTCCTGCTTCGCCTGCGGTGACGTGGCGAAGAGCCCGGCCCGCACGGTGCGCGCGAGCCCGGGCAGCTTCGCATGGCCGACCCTGGTCCAGTGGGAGCCGTCGGTGGAGCTGTAACCGGTGAGGCTGTCGCCGGAGCGGACCAGGCGCAGCCAGCGCGGGGACTCCTGGGTGACCTTGCCGGAAGGGCCCGCCGTGTCGTGCGTGTAGTCGTACTGCATGCGCACGCCGTGACCGCCGGTGGCCATGACCGCCGCGTACGAGGACCCCTGGGTGAGGCTTTCCTTCACGATGATCCCTGCCTTCGCCCAGGGCTGGGCGCCCCGGGCCGTCTCGCCGGTCCCGGTGTCGGCCACACCGGTCAGGGACCGCAGGGGAACGGTGAGGGCGCCGTCGCCGGTGAGCGTCCTGTGGACGAAGTAGAAGCTGTCATTGACGGCCTCGCCGCCGGGTCCCTTCGGATACGAGGCGGAGCCGGCGCCGCGACCGCCGGGGGCGGCGGTGCCGAGCAGGCCGACCACGATCGTCACCAGGAGCGCCCCCGCCATGGCGAGGACCCAGCCGCGTACCGTACGGAACTTCGTCCACTCGGCGTGCAGCGCCCTGAGGAACCCGCTCCGCTCAGCGCGCCTCGTGGCCGGGGGGCGAGGGGTGAGGGTCGCTGTCATCGCGCGGCCTCCCCCGCCGGGATGCCCTGGTACTCCACCGCGTCCCGGGTGAGCTCCATGTACGCCTCTTCGAGCGTGGCCCGGTGCGTGGACACCTGGGAGAACGGCACCCCGTTCCGGGCGAGCAGGGCCACGATCTCCTCGTCGGGCAGGCCCGTGACGCCGAGGGTGTCGGGGCCGGTGGCGACAACGGTGGCGCCCGCGCCGTGCAGGACCTGGGCGGCGCGCGAAGGCGCGGAGGTACGCAGCGTGACCCGGCCGCCGGACGCCTCGGCGAGCAGCTCGGGCACGCCGGTGTCCGCGATGACCCGGCCGCGGCCGATCACCACGAGGTGGTCCGCGGTGTCTTCCAGTTCGCTCATCAGGTGACTGGAGACCAGGACGGCGCGGCCCTGCCGGGCCAGCTCCGCGAGGAAGCCGCGCATCCACACGATGCCGTCGGGGTCGAGGCCGTTGAACGGCTCGTCCAGCATGACGACCGGCGGGTCACCGAGCAGCGCCGCCGCGATCCCCAGGCGCTGGCGCATGCCCAGCGAGAAGCCTCCGGCCTTGCGCCGGGCCGCCGTGCCCAGGCCGGCCTGTTCGATGACCTCGTCCACGCGCCGGGGCGGCACGCCCTGTGAGTGGGCCAGCCACAGCAGGTGATGACGGGCGGTGCGGCTCGGCTGCAGCGCGGAGGCGTCGAGCAGTGCCCCCAGATGCCGAAGCGGACGACGCAGCGTGCGGTACGGCACCCCGGCGACCAGGGCTTGTCCCTCATCAGCTGCGTCAAGGCCCAGGATCACGCGCATGGTGGTGGACTTGCCCGCGCCGTTCGGGCCGACGAAGCCGGTCACCCGTCCGGGCCGCACGGTGAACGTCATCCCGTCCAGAGCCGGCTGCGGCCCGAAGCGTTTCCGCAGACCGATGACCTCGATCGTCGCCTTCGTACTCTCGTCGCTCATGGGCCCCACCCTGGGGCGGAGCGGGTTACAGGGGCCGAACGGCCGCTGTCATCTCGCTGTTAGGCGCCTCGGCTTAGCCTGGGCCGGTACGTGTCCAGGTGCGGTGGCGAGAGGGGAGCACGCGGATGAACTGGGGTCCGCCCCGACGGCTCGCGGGCCTGACAGCCCGGCTCGGCCTGCGCCGTGGCACCGCCCGTACCCGCTTCACCGCCTTGTACGTGACTCTGTTCCTGCTGTCGGGAACGGCGCTGCTGGCCATCGCGGCCGCGGTGGCATCCGGCGGATCGCGCTCCAGCCAAACCGCCCCCGAGGGCGGCACCGACCAACCCGCCACGGCGGCACAGGCCCAGGCCCGCATCGACGAGCTGGAGCAGCAGCTGGCCCAGGCGCACGAGACTCAGTCCCGGCAGATCCTGCTCGGCTCCGCCCTCGCCCTCGGCGTCATGGCGGTGATCTCGGTCGGCCTCGGCTGGTTCGTCGCCGGCCGGGTGCTGCGCCCGCTGCGCGTGATGACAGCGGCCACCCGCCGGATCACCGCCGACAACCTGCACGAACGCCTGGCCATCGGCGGCCCTGGCGACGAGGTCAAGGACCTGGCCGACACCATCGACGACCTCCTCGGCCGCCTGGAGGGATCCTTCGACGCCCAGCGCCTCTTCGTCGCCAACGCCTCCCACGAGCTGCGCACCCCGCTCACCACGATGCGGGCCTCCCTGGACGTGGCCCTCGCCAAGCCGGGCCCGGTACCCGAGACCACGGCCACGCTGGCCGCCCGGATGCGCGCCGAACTCGACCAGGTGGACCGGCTGCTGGGAGGTTTCCTCGTCCTGGCTCGCACCCAGCACGGCGAATTCACCGACTCGGCGCACCTCATCCTCGGCCGACTCGCGCTGACCGCCCTGACCGGAAGGGCGAAGGACATCGCGGCCAAGGACCTGACCGTGCGTGAGAACCGGATCAACGACTCCGCGTGGGTGCGGGGCAGCCGGACGCTGCTGCGCCGCGCGGTCGACAACGTGGTCGACAACGCGATCACGCACAACGACCCCGGCGGCTGGATCAGTGTCGCGGTACGGGCCGTAGGAGACGACCCGGGCGCGGTGTCCCTCGTCGTCGAGTCCAGCGGACCGGTTCTCGACCAGCGGCGGGTGGCGGACCTCGCGCAGCCCTTCCGCCGCCTGGGCGCCGACCGGACCGGCACCGGCCAGGGCAGCGGCCTCGGCCTCTCCATCGTCGCGGCCATCACCCAGGCCCACCACGGCACCCTGGAGCTGCGCGCCCGTCCCGACGGCGGCCTGCGCGTCACCATCACCCTCCCCCGTACGGACGGCAGGGTGACGGCGGAAGCCCCCGACACAGAGACAGGTGAGGCGCGTTGAGAGTCCTGGTGGTCGAGGACGCCCGCCCCCTCGCCGAAGTCATCGCCGAGGGACTGCGCGACCAGGGCATGGCCGTGGACGTGGCCCACGACGGGCTCGACGCCGCGGCCAAGCTGGACGTCACCGCGTACGACGTGGTCGTGCTCGACCGCGACCTGCCAGGCATCCACGGCGACACCCTCTGCCAGATGATCACCGGGCGGGACGGCCGCGTGATGGTCCTGATGCTGACCGCCGCCGACTCACCCGGCGACCGCGTCAGCGGCCTGACCCTGGGCGCCGACGACTACCTCGCCAAGCCCTTCCACTTCCCCGAACTCGTCCTGCGCATCCGCGCCCTGGCCCGCCGCCGCCCCGCCGCCCGGTCCCGCACCCTGAGCACGGCGGGCATCGAACTCGACCCGATGCGCCGCACCGCCAGCCGCGACGGCCACCAACTGGACCTCTCCATCAAGGAATTCGCGGTACTCGAAGCCCTCCTCAGCGCGAGCCCCGCCTTCCTCAGCACGGAGGACCTCCTCGAACAGGTCTGGGACGAACACGCCGACCCGTTCACCAACACCGTCACGGTGACCATCAGCCGTCTGCGCCGCAAACTCGGCGACCCCCCGGTCATCGCCACCACACCCGGCGTGGGATATCGGATCATCAACCCGGCCGTCCCACCCGACTGAGCAGCCCCCAGGGGCCGGCCCGCGAGCGGAGGCCGTGCTCAGTGCGGAACCCGGGCCCGTGACGGACCCTCAGAGCCTTCCGCAACCGACCGGTCGGACGCCGAGGGCGTCGGACAGCACGCGGTCCGACGTGCGACGCACAGCCCGGCTCGCCCTGCCGTCGGCGCGGCGGCGCGGTCGCCTCCGCCTGCCGCACCCGCCGCTTCACCATGGGGCCCGGCTGAAGAAGGCGCTGCGGTCCCGGCCCCGGCCGCCGCTGACCGGGCCGGCCGTGGCGGCCGGGCCCCCGCCGCCGACGCCGACCAACCCGGACCTGCCGAGCGCTCGACTCGCAGCTCGACGCACACGCCGAGCACGGCATCCCGAGGGACAAGATCGTCAGCCAGAGGATCAGCACCCGGGTGCGGGTCCGCCCGAAGCTCGAGGACGCGCCGAGCAGGCGCGGACGGTCAAGCGCACGCCCCGCACTGCCGAGTCGTCTTCACGGGCGGTCTCTACGCCCCGTGCAACGCCCCGGACAGCGCAAAAGCCCCCAGGGCACACGAAACGCGCCCTGGGGGCCCACACCCCGCAGGCCGGGCCTACTGGTCGCCCTTGCCCTCGTCCCCGGAGCTCATGGACTCGTAGATCTCCTTGCACATGGGACACACGGGGTACTTCTTCGGGTCGCGGCCCGGCACCCAGACCTTGCCGCACAGCGCCACGACGGGGGTGCCGTCGAGGGCGCTCGCCATGATCTTGTCCTTCTGGACGTAATGGGCGAAGCGCTCGTGGTCACCGTCACCGCGCGAGGTCTGCGGCGTCGGCTCAACGAGGGTCCCCGTACCAGTCCCGCGCTCGGGCTCGAGAGTGCTCATAGGGCCAAGGGTACTGAAGCCCGGACGCATCAGTTGAGCGAAGGGTCGTCCGGGTACGTCGCCACCATCGCCAGCTCGCTGCGCTGGCGGCGCAGCACCTCGCGCCAGAGCCGCTCGGGAGACGGGGACGAGACGTCACCCGGCTCCGACTCGACCACGTACCAGGCGCCCTCCGCGAGCTCGTCCTCCAGTTGGCCCGGGCCCCAGCCGGCGTACCCGGCGAAGATGCGCAGGGAACCGAGGGCGGAGGCCAGCAGCTCCGGCGGGGCCTCCAGATCGACCAGGCCGATCGCGCCGTGCACCCTGCGCCAGCCCAGCGGGGCGGCCTCGCCGGTCGCGCCGCCGGGGACGACCGCGACCCCGAGGGCGGAGTCCAGCGACACCGGGCCGCCCTGGAACACCACACCCGGTTCCACGGCGAGATCCCCCCAGCCCTCCAGGATGTCCCCCACGTCCACCGGGGTGGGGCGGTTGAGGACCACGCCGAGCGAGCCCTCCTCGTCGTGGTCGAGGAGCAGCACCACCGCACGGTCGAAGTTCGGGTCCGCCAGGGCGGGGGTGGCCACGAGCAACCGCCCTGTGAGCGAGGACACCTCGGTCATGGCAGACATGATCCCGCATTCTCCCCGCGCGTGGGGAGGCGATGCGACACGAGGAGGGGGCCGCAGCTCAGGGCGCACCGAAGCGTCCCACGCGCGGGAAACCGGCCGTGACCCCATGTGCCCGGCACGGAACGGTTCGTGTTGTGACAGAGCGGTGACGTGGCTGGGTCTCACTCAGGCTTACAGAAGGGGGGTGGTGGGCGATTACCCTTTCCCTTCTGGCCCCTGCCCGACTCCATGGAACGCGAGATTCATGACCGTCAACGACGATGTCCTGCTTGTCCACGGCGGAACCCCGCTGGAGGGCGAGATCCGTGTCCGCGGTGCGAAGAACCTCGTACCGAAGGCCATGGTCGCAGCGCTGCTCGGCAGCGCTCCGAGCCGGCTGCGCAACGTTCCTGACATCCGCGACGTCCGGGTCGTGCGGGGTCTGCTGCAGCTGCACGGTGTGACGGTCCGTCCGGGTGACGAGCCCGGCGAACTGGTGATGGACCCGACGCGCGTGGAGAGCGCGAACGTCGCCGACATCGATGCCCACGCCGGTTCGAGCCGGATCCCGATCCTGTTCTGCGGCCCCCTTCTGCACCGCCTCGGCCACGCGTTCATCCCCGGTCTCGGCGGCTGCGACATCGGCGGCCGGCCCATCGACTTCCACTTCGAGGTGCTGCGGCAGTTCGGCGCCAAGATCGAGAAGCGGGAGGACGGCCAGTACCTGGAGGCGCCCCGGCGGCTGCGCGGCACGAAGATCGCCCTGCCGTACCCGTCCGTCGGCGCGACCGAGCAGGTGCTGCTGACGGCCGTCCTGGCGGAGGGCGTCACGGAGCTGTCCAACGCGGCCGTCGAGCCGGAGATCGAGGACCTCATCTGCGTGCTGCAGAAGATGGGCGCGATCATCGCGATGGACACCGACCGGACGATCCGCATCACGGGTGTGGACCAGCTCGGCGGCTACAACCACCGCGCCCTCCCGGACCGCCTGGAGGCCGCGTCCTGGGCGTCGGCGGCGCTGGCGACCGAGGGCAACATCTACGTCCGCGGCGCGCAGCAGCGCTCGATGATGACGTTCCTGAACACCTACCGGAAGGTGGGCGGTGCCTTCGAGATCGACGACGAGGGCATCCGCTTCTGGCACCCCGGCGGCCAGCTGAAGTCCATCGCCCTGGAGACGGACGTCCACCCCGGTTTCCAGACCGACTGGCAGCAGCCGCTGGTGGTGGCCCTGACGCAGGCCACGGGCCTGTCCATCATCCACGAGACGGTCTACGAGTCCCGCCTCGGCTTCACGTCCGCCCTGAACCAGATGGGCGCGCACATCCAGCTCTACCGCGAGTGCCTGGGCGGCTCGAACTGCCGCTTCGGCCAGCGCAACTTCCTGCACTCGGCCGTCGTCTCCGGCCCGACCAAGCTGCAGGGCGCGGACCTGGTCATCCCCGACCTCCGTGGCGGCTTCTCGTACCTGATCGCGGCCCTGGCGGCCCAGGGCACGTCCCGCGTCCACGGCATCGGCCTGATCAACCGCGGCTACGAGAACTTCATGGAGAAGCTTGTGGAGCTCGGCGCGAAGGTCGAGCTGCCGGGTAAGGCGCTCGGCTGATTCCGGCCCAGCGCCCACGCCCGTCCGGCTGGGGGTCCGGGGGTCATCCCCCGGGCAAGCACAGCAGGGAGAAGCTTGTGGAGCTCGGCGCGAAGGTCGAGCTGCCGGGTAAGGCGCTCGGATAGTCGCGCACCGCACACGCCGAGGGGCGGCCACCTGATCCAGGTGGCCGCCCCTCGGCGTTTCATGCGGTTCGGCGTGGCGCGCCCCGAAGGGGCGCGGGGAACTGCGCGACCAGCCAGAGGCGGCCCGCAGTTGCCCACGGCGACCAGCCACAGGCGGCCCGCAGTTGCCCACGGCGCACGCGACGGGCCGCTTACTTGCCCTTGGCCGCTTCCTTGAGCTTCGAGCCCGCGGAGACCTTCACGCTGTAACCGGCGGGGATCTGGATGGGCTCGCCGGTCTGCGGGTTGCGGGCGGTGCGAGCGGCACGGTGGGTGCGCTCGAAGGTCAGGAAGCCGGGGATGGTGACCTTCTCGTCGCCCTTGGAGACGATGTCGCCGACGACGTCGGCGAACGCGGCCAGCACGGCGTCGGCGTCCTTGCGAGTCACCTCGGCGCGGTCGGCCAGCGCGGCCACCAGCTCACTGCGGTTCATGTTCTTACTCCCGTGTTCATCTTGCCGTTGAGGCGTCAGATCGAAGCCGATGCTGCCAGGGTCCTCGATGAGTCCCCGGACCCGGGTCCGTCGTCAGACCCTCGCGCCCAGAGACGCATCCTGCCCCTACCTGCGGCGGGAAAGCCAATCCGGCACCCGCAGGAGTCGTGAGAACACCCTTGGGGAGTCACACGAAAAGACGGCCTGAGCCTGGCGCCACGATAGCTCCGCTGCTGACAGGGTTCTTGCGACGCGCCGGGTTCCAGGCTGCCGTGGGGTTACTCACAGTCCGGGCGCCGGGCCCCGTGGGGCCCGGTTCGGCCTCGGCCTCAGACGCCGGCCGGGCTGCCCACCGTCGCACCGGCCGCCTTGGCGGCCTCCCGCACGGCGCCGGCGACCGCGCCCGCGACCTTGTCGTTGAAGACGCTCGGAATGATGTAGTTCGGGTTCAGCTCGTCCTCGGTCACCACGTCCGCGAGGGCGGTCGCGGCGGCCAGCATCATCTCGGTGTTGACGGTCCGGGACTGCGCGTCCAGCAGGCCGCGGAAGACACCCGGGAAGACCAGCACGTTGTTGATCTGGTTCGGGAAGTCCGAGCGGCCGGTGGCGACAACGGCCGCGGTCTGGCGGGCGATTGCCGGGTCGACCTCGGGGTCCGGGTTCGCAAGCGCGAACACGATGGCGCCCTCGGCCATGGCGGCCACGTCGTCGCCGTCGAGGACGTTCGGGGCGGAGACGCCGATGAACACGTCGGCGCCGCGCACGGCCTCCTTGAGGGTGCCGGTGAGGCCCTCGGGGTTGGTGTTGTCGGCGATCCAGCGCAGCGCCGAGTCGGGGGCGGCGTCCACCAGGTCCTCGCGGCCCGCGTGCACGACACCGTGGATGTCGGCGACGACGGCGTTCTTGACGCCCGCGGCGAGCAGCAGCTTCAGGATGGCCGTACCGGCGGCGCCGGCGCCGGACATGACGACACGGATGTTCTCCATGGCCTTGCCGGCGACGCGCAGCGCGTTGGTCAGGGCCGCGAGGACGACGATCGCGGTGCCGTGCTGGTCGTCGTGGAAGACGGGGATGTCGAGGGCCTCGCGCAGCCGGGCCTCGATCTCGAAGCAGCGCGGGGCGGAGATGTCCTCGAGGTTGATGCCCGCGAAGCCCGGGGCGATCGCCTTGACGATCTCGACGATCGCGTCGGTGTCCTGGGTGTCGAGGCAGATCGGCCAGGCGTCGATGCCGGCGAACCGCTTGAACAGGGCGGCCTTGCCCTCCATGACGGGCAGCGCGGCCTTGGGGCCGATGTTGCCCAGGCCCAGCACGGCGGAGCCGTCCGTCACGACCGCAACGGAGTTGCGCTTGATGGTGAGGCGGCGGGCGTCCTCGGGGTTCTCGGCGATCGCCATGCACACCCGGGCAACGCCGGGGGTGTAGACCATGGACAGGTCGTCACGGTTGCGGATGGGGTGCTTGGACGCCATCTCGATCTTGCCGCCGAGGTGCATGAGGAAGGTCCGGTCGGAGACCTTGCCCAGGGTGACGCCCTCGATGCCGCGGAGTTCCTCGACGATCTCGTCCGCGTGCGCGGTCGACGTCGCCGCGATGGTGACGTCGATGCGGAGCTTCTCGTGACCGGACGCGGTGACGTCGAGGCCGGTCACCGAGCCTCCGGAGGACTCCACGGCGGTGGTGAGCTGCGAGACGGCGGTTCCGCTCGCGGGCACCTCCAGCCGGACCGTCATCGAGTAGGAGACGCTGGGCGCCGTTGCCATGGCCGACTTCCTCTGCTTTCACCTGACGCTGAGTTGTGCCGTCCGATCGTCGCACCTACCGCTGAGTAGCAGGTAGCCGCCCTCAATTGCGAACGTTTTGTTCGCGGAATGGGGCAGCAAAAAGAGACCCACGTCACGTGGACGTGGGTCTCTTCGAAGTAAGTGGCACCGACCCGCCATGCTCGCCTCGCGGCAAGTGGTCGCTCGTAGCGACGAAGGTTGGGCCCGGGGGCTTGGATCGGGCCGGTGCCACATCCAGGCTAACAAACAGATCCCGTAAGGCCATTCCCGTATCGGTAGTTCATTTCGCCGGCAAGTGGGTATCGGGCCTCGGTACCCGAACACCACCGGGCCTCAGTCCCTGAGCAGATCCGGAACTCCCGCCGCGTCCGGCTCGTCCCGGTCGGCGGAGACGACCGTGAGCTGCTGGGTGGCCCGGGTCAGCGCGACGTAGAGGACGCGCAGACCGGCCGGGGACTCGTCGGCGATCTCCGCCGGGGAGACCACGACCGTCGCGTCGTACTCCAGGCCCTTGGCCTCCAGGCTGCCGAGGGCGACGACCCGGTCGCCGAGGCCGGCGAGCCAGCGGCGGGCCTCCTCGCGGCGCTGCATGGCGACGACCACGCCGACCGTGCCGTCGACGCGCTCCAGCAGCCGGGCGGCCTCGTCGCGGACGGTGGCGGCCAGGGTTTCCTCGACGACCGTGAAGCGCGGCTCGACGCCGGTGGAGCGCACCGCCTTCGGCGACACAGAGCCGGGCATGGCGAGGGCGAGGACCTTCGAGGCCAGATCGGCGATCTCGGCCGGGTTGCGGTAGTTCACCGTGAGTTCGAAGCGGCGGCGGGGACGGGTGCCGAGGGCCTCGTCGCGGGCCTCGGCGGCCTCGTCCGGGTCGGACCACGACGACTGCGCCGGGTCGCCGACGACCGTCCAGGTGGCGTGCCGGCCACGGCGGCCGACCATGCGCCACTGCATCGGGGTGAGGTCCTGGGCCTCGTCGACGATGACGTGGGCGTACTCGACGCGTTCCTGCGCGAGGCGTTCGGCGCGCTCGCGCTGCGACTCCTCGCGCACCGGCATCAGCTCCTCCAGGCCGGTGAGCTGATCCAGCGGGTCGAGTTCGCGCTTCCTGCGCGGGCGTGCCGGGGCGCCGAGGACGGCCTGGAGCTCGTCGAGCAGGGCGATGTCGTGCACCGAGCGGCCCTCGCGCCTGAGCGAGCGGGCGAGCTTGCGGACCTCGCCGGGGTTGAGGATCCGCCGGGCCCAGCGGCCGAGGCGCCGTTCGTCGGCCATGGCGTCCAGGACGGCCGCCGGGGTCAGCTCCGGCCACCAGGCGTCGAGGAAGGCGATGAAGTCGTCCTCGGAGGTGATGTCCTCGTCGAAGGAGGACCGCAGCTCGGCGGCGAGCTCGGGGTCGGTGTGCCGGCCGGCCGCGCCGGAGCGCTCCCACAGGGCGTCCAGCAGCAGCTTGCGGGCGCGGGGCCGCAGCAGGTTCACGGGAGCGGTGCCGCCGAGGGCCGCGCGGCGGACGCGGTCCAGCTCCCCGGCTTCCAGCTCCAGGCGGCGGCCGAAGGCGACCACACGCAGCCGGGCCGGCGGGTCGTTCAGCTCCAGGGCGCCGCGCGCGGCCTTGCGCAGCACCTTGAGCATGCGGGAGGAGCCCTTGGCGCGGGCCACGGACGGGGAGTCGTAGAGCGTGGCCTCGGCGCCCTCGACCAGGGAGCCGATGGCGCGGATGGCGACCTGGCCCTCCTCGCCGAGGGAGGGCAGCACGCCCTCGGTGTAGGCGACGAGCAGCGGGGTCGGCGAGACGATCAGGATGCCGCCCGCGTAGCGGCGCCTGTCCTGGTAGAGGAGGTAGGCGGCGCGATGCAGGGCGACGGCGGTCTTGCCGGTGCCCGGGCCGCCCTCGACGTACGTCACGGAGGCGGCGGGGGCGCGGATGACCAGGTCCTGCTCGGCCTGGATGGAGGCGACGATGTCGCGCATGGTGTGGCTGCGGGCCTGGCCGAGCGCGGCCATCAGGGCACCGTCGCCGATGACGGGCAGTTCGTCGCCGTCGAGGTACGCCGTCAGCTCGGGACGCATCAGGTCGTCCTCGACGCCGAGGACCCGGCGGCCTTTGGAGCGGATGACGCGACGGCGGACGACCCGGCCCGGGTCGACCGGGGTGGAGCGGTAGAAGGGGGCGGCGGCCGGGGCCCGCCAGTCGATGACCAGCGGCGCGTAGTCCCGGTCGAGCACGCCGATACGGCCGATGTGCAGGGTCTCGGCGATGTCGGCGGTGTTGTCGGGGCGTACGGCGCCCTCCGCCGGCTCGACGGCGGTGTACGCCCCGTCGGGGCCCTTCTTGCCGTCCTTGCCGGTCAGCAGGTCGATACGGCCGAAGAGGAAGTCCTCGAACTCGTTGTTCAGCCGGCTGAGGTGGATGCCCGCGCGGAAGACCTGCGCGTCCCGCTCGGCCAGTGCGCCGGGGGTGCCGACCTGGCCGCGCCGGGCCGCGTCCTGCATGAGGAACTCCGCCTCGTGGATCTTCTCCTCGAGGCGCCGGTACACCTGGTCCAGGTGTTCCTGTTCGACGTGGATCTCCCGGTCACGAACCGAGTCGTGCACCGAACCGACCGCGCCTTGTGTGTGAGCCTGAGCGGCCACCGGGCCCCCTTCTGACGTGCTGGGCAGCCGTCAACCGTACGCGAAGGGGACCCCTGGAAGCTACGGGCCGGCGGCAGGCGCGGGGCTGTTTCCCCCGATGGCGCCCGCCGGCCGACCGAACAGCTCTACGCGTCGACCTCGACCAGCCGCTTGCCGTCGAAGGTGACGACCTCGAAGTGGTCGATCTCGTTCGGCTCGAAAGCGGCGCCGCCCTGGACGTACAGGGGCTGCTTGGCCTTCTCGGTCTTGGCGTCGGGGAGGCCGTAGCCCCACTCCGGGACGGACCAGGAGGACAGGGTCTCCCGCTCGCCGTTCTTTCCGACCGCGACGAGGGCGCACTTGAGCGGGCCCTTGACGTTCTTCAGCTCGGTGACCACGCCCGTCCCCCAGTCCTTCTTCTGGAGGGCGACCGTCGCGGTGACCTTGGTGTTCGGGTCGGTGGCCGAGATCTTGTCGGAGATGCCTTCGAAGGCGGCCTTGGCGGGGCTCGCCGCGAGCGGGCGGTTTTCCGCTCCGCCGCTGCCGCCGTCGCCGCCGTTCGTCGCGACCGCGACGAAGGGGCCGCCGATGATCAGCGCACCGGCCGCGGCCACCATGTAGAAGCTGCGGCGGCGCTTCTGGGCGCGGCGGTCGGCGACCTCGTCGACCAGCTTCTCCACCAGGCGCGGCCGGGGCTTGGCGGACAGCGACTCGCCGATGGCGGGGGTGCTGCCGGAATTGGGCAGGTCGGCGAGGGCGGCGAGCATCGGCTCCATGCCGGCCAGTTCGTCGAGCTGCTGGGCGCACCATTCGCAGGTGGCGAGGTGGGCCTCGAACGCGGTCGCTTCGGCGTCGTCGAGGATGCCGAGGGCGTAGGCGCCGACGGTCTCGTGCTCGTTCGGCACCGGAGATTCCTGCATGGGACCAGACATACCCATGCCTCCCGTACCGAACCCCTGGTTACCCCCGTAAACACTCATCACGCCGTCACCCCCCGCTCCTCCAGTGCGAGCTTCATCGAGCGCAGGGCGTAGAACACCCTGGAGCGGACGGTGCCGCTGGGTATGCCCAGGGTCTCGGCCGCCTCATTGACGGTACGCCCCTTGAAGTACGTCTCGACGAGCACCTCCCGGTGGGCGGGGGTCAGGTCGTCGAGTGCGTCCGAGAGAGTCATCAGCCACAGCGCCTTGTCGATCTCGTCCTCCGCGGGGATGACCTCCAGCGGCGACGGGTCGACCTCCTGCGGCCGGGCCTGCCGGCTGCGGTGGCCGTCGATGACGATGCGCCGGGCGACCGTCACCAGCCAGGGGCGTACCGATCCGGTCGCTCTGTTGAGCTGGCCGGCGTTCTTCCAGGCACGGATGAGCGTCTCCTGCACGACGTCCTCGGCGCGCTGCCGGTCGCCCGCGACCAGGCGCAGGACGTATGCCAGCAGGGGTCCGGCGTGTTCGCGATAGAGCGCACGCATCAGCTCCTCATCGGGTTCCGAGGGCTGGGACATGCGATGTCGGGCCCTCGGTGCACGTTCATTGGCCACGACGGAATCCTTGCGCACGCCCACCTCCGGTGTCCGGGGGTTCCCCCAGTCGGTCGCTCCACATGGCGTACGGAAACGAGCGGTTGGGCGTTCAAAGAGACCCGGCAGATTTCTTCGAGATGACGTGACGAGCGGGACATGGGGTCACATTCCCACCCCGCGTTCTTTACATTTCCGCCACATCGACCAGATCAAGCCAGCCCTTCCCTACGGTGGCGTAGGTAAACGGCATGTAATCGAAATCACTTCGCGGTCGTGGTCGCAGAAGTAGCATTTAGGACAAGGGAATTGAGTGCACGGACCACTCAATTCCGTTTCACGCGCGGGCGAGTGCCGCGCGGCGGCGATGCCGGGCGACGCGTTCGCGGTTCCCGCAGACCTCGCTGGAGCACCAGCGCCTCCTGCGTCCGCGGGAGGTGTCGAGGTACACGATGGGGCAGTTGTCCCCTTCGCACTGGCGCAGGGCCGCACGGGCGACGGGGTCGGTCAGCAGGTCCACGGCGTCCCGGGCGACGACCGCGAGCAGGGCGGCGCAGCCGGGCGGGCCGTCCAGCCGTCGCAGCAGCCGGCCGTCTTCGCCGCGGACCGCGCGGGGTGCCGGGGGCGCGGTGCGGGCCAGGTCGTTCACGCGGGCGAGGGCCAGGTCGTACGTCGCGACCCCGGGTCTCGGCCGGCAGCGCACCAACCGGTCGATCTGGGCGCGCAGTTCGCGGAAGGCGAGCAGCCAGCCGGTGTCGGCGTGGGCCAGGGGGGTGTCCGCCGGGACGAGCCCGGAGCCGGTGATCCAGGCGCGCAGCACGTCCACGGAGTCGAGCCGCTCGTCGGGGTGCGTGGTGGTCAGCAGGTCCAGGCAGATCCGCCCGGTGTCGAAGCGCAGCTCGTTGGAGGCCGTGGCCGTGCTCAGTGCCATGTGCCTGTCACCGCCTAGGGGTTCACCCCGGTCGCGAGGGCTTCGGTGAGACGCGTCGCCGGGACACCCGACGAGAGAGCCGGCGACCCGCTCCCCCTTACAGTGCCTGCCCACCACGCCGCCGGAAACCCCTCGGGCACGCCTTGCACGCCGGGCGCCGGCAGGGACACCCCTTCCGGCCACACCGCAGCAAGGCGTCAGGCCCGGATCGGGGGGCAGCGCGGCGCGGCCGGCGACCACCGCCGGAGCCGGGGTCCGACGCCCGGGCCTGCGGGACAACGGCCCACGAGCTCACGCTCCGCTCCGGCCGGACTCCCCTTGGCCATTCCCTTCGGGCGGCGGCCGGACTCCCGTCGGACGCCTTCTTGCGGGCATGGCCCGGCATCACCTGCGGGCACGGGCCCGTCGTCTCCTGCGGGCGCCGGACCGGAACCTCCTGCGGGCGCGCGCCCCAGATTCCCTGCGGGGCCTGGGACCCGGCGGCACCTGCGGGCGCGAGCCTCACATGCCTGCGGGCGCGCCCCAGATCCCCCGCGGGCCCGGGCCGTGCGTCACCTGCGGGCCCAGGCCGGGATCTCCTGCGGCCCGGCATCACCTGCGGGCGCCGGACCGGAGCCTCATGCGGGCGCGCGCCCCAGATTCCCCGCGGGCATGACCCCGCCGTCACCTGCGGGTGCCGGACCGCGTTCTGCGGCGTCCGGGCGGCCTCCGGCGAGGTTGTCTTCGGCGGCTGAGCCCGCGCGGTGCGTCCCACCCGGCCTCGGGGTCACGCTTGGCCGGAGATCCGTGGAACGCCCCCGTGTCCGCGACGGCCCGGCGCACGGCTGGAGCAGAGCGGCGCGTACCCCTCACCACCGGGCCGGGAGATGTCGCGATCCGGCTCAACCCCCGGACGGGCTCATGCGTCTGCGTACTTCGTTTCCGCGCTCGGGTCCAGGGCCAGGCGGTAGCCACGCTTGACCACCGTCTGGATCAGCTTCGGTGTGCCGAGGGCCGTGCGCAGGCGGGCCATGGCGGTCTCCACCGCGTGTTCGTCGCGCCCCGAGCCGGGCAGGGCGCGCAGCAGGTCCGCCCGGGCGACGACCCAGCCGGGGCGGCGGGAGAGGGCGCGCAGGAGGGCCATACCGGCGGGCGGGACGGGCTTGAGGTCACCGTCGACCACGACGGCGTGGCCGCGGATCTCCACACGGTGACCGGCGACGGGCAGCGACCGGGCCCGCGCGGGCAGTTCCTGGCAGAGGAGCTGGACCAGGGGGCCGAGCCGGAAGCGTTCGGGCTGGATCGTGTCGATGCCGCGGGACTGCAGGGGCAGGGCGGTGACCGGGCCCACGCAGGCCGGGAGGACGTCGTGGCTCAGAGCCGCCAGCACCTCGTCGAGCAGCCCCCGGTCCTCCGCCCGGGACAGGAGGGAGGCCGCGGCCGGGGCACTGGTGAAGGTGACCGCGTCCAGGGCGCGGGCGATCGTCGCATCCAGCAGACGGTCGACCGGGGTGATGTCCTCCGGCGGCATCCAGCGGTAGACGGGCACCCCGACCACCTCGGCCCCGCCCTCCCGCAGCGCCTCCACGAACCCGGGCAGCGGCTCACCGTGCAGCTGGATCGCGATCCGCAGGTCCTCGACCCCTTCCTCCAGGAGCCGGTCCAGCACCTCCGCCATGGACTCCGACGACGGCGACCACTCCTCGGTCAGCCCGGCGGCCCTGACCGCGCCCTTGACCTTCGGCCCGCGCGCCAGGATCCGTACGCCGCCCAGCCGCGCCAGCAACTCCTCCCCCAGCCCCCAGCCGTCGGCGGCCTCGACCCAGCCCCGGAAGCCGATCGCGGTCGTGGCCACGACGATGTCCGGCACCTGCTCGATGATGTCCTTCGTCGCCGCCAGCAGCTCGCTGTCGTCGGCGAGCGGCACGATCCGCAGGGCAGGGGCGTGCAGGACGGCGGCACCGCGTCGCTGCAGCAGCACCCCGAGCTCGTCGGCCCGGCGCGCGGCCGTCACCCCCACGGTGAAACCCGCAAGGGGCCCGTGGTCCGGTCGCTGTTCTTCGTACATGGCTCTCGTCCCGCACTCGAGTCGTCGTACTTCGTGGGTACGGCGTACCTACATGCCGATCGAGCCTGTCAACGGCTCGTGACAGGCTCGGATCGGTGTGATGTCGCTGGTGTTACGTCACACTTCCGCGTAGCTGAGCTGCGGCTTCGCCTCCGAGGCCGTCGTGCCGGCGGTTACCCGGGCAGCCGTACGGCGAAGGTATACGGCCCAGGTGACCGCGAAGCAGACCGCGTAGAAGGCGAGGAAGGCGACGAACGCCCCGGTGCCCGAACCGTAGGAGAGGAAGGACTGGCGGAAGGCGAGGTTGATGCCGACACCGCCGAGCGCGCCGACCGCGCCGATCAGGCCCATGGAGGCCCCGGACAGCCGCCGCCCGTACGCCGCGGCCTCCTCGCCCTCCAGCCCCTTGGCCAGGGCCTTGTTCTGGAAGATGCCCGGGATCATCTTGAACGTCGAGCCGTTGCCGAGACCGCTGAGCACGAACAGCACCACGAACGCCACGGTGAACAGGGCCAGCGACTTCTCCATGGAGGCACCGATGAGGACCGCCGTCGCGGCACCCATGCCGACGTAGTTCCACAGGCTGATCCGCGCGCCGCCGTAGCGGTCGGCGAGCCAGCCGCCCACGGGCCGGATGAGGGAGCCGAGCAGCGGGCCGAGGAAGGTGACGTACGCGGCCTGGAGCGGAGTCCGGCCGAACTGGTTCTGCAGGACCTGGCCGAAGGCGAAGCTGTAGCCGATGAAGGATCCGAAGGTGCCGATGTAGAGGACGGACATGATCCACGTGTGGGGGTCGCGCGCGGCGTCCTTGGCGGCACCGGTGTCGTTCTTCACGTTCTCGAGGTTGTCCATGAAGACCGCGGCCAGGACCGCGGCGAGGACGATGAGCGGGATGTAGATCCCCAGCAGGACCCGCGGTCCGCCGCTCGCGCCGATGATCGCGAGGGCGGCCAGCTGGATCACCGGCACGCCGATGTTGCCGCCGCCCGCGTTCAGGCCGAGGGCCCAGCCCTTCTTCCGCAGCGGGAAGAAGGCGTTGATGTTGGTCATGGAGGAGGCGAAGTTGCCGCCGCCGACACCGGCGAGCAGGCCCACGAGCAGGAACGTGGAGAAGGAGGTCCCCGGCTCCATCACGACGAACGCGGAGACCGTCGGGATCAGCAGGAGCGCGGCGGAGATGATCGTCCAGTTCCGCCCGCCGAAGATCGCCACGGCGAAGGTGTAGGGGACGCGGACGACGGCGCCGACCAGCGTGACCATCGAGGTCAGCATGAACTTGTCGGCCGGGGTGAGTCCGTACTCCGGGCCCATGAACAGCACCAGCACGGACCACAGGGTCCAGATCGAGAAACCGATGTGCTCGGACAGCACGGAGAAGAAGAGGTTGCGGCGGGCGACCTTCTCCCCGGTCTCCGCCCAGAACGTCTCGTTCTCGGGGTCCCAGTGCCGGATCCAGCGTCCGCCCTTGCTCGGGGGTGCGGGTGCTGTGCCAGGACCTGTCATGACGCCTCCACTGTGCTCCGGGCTCGGTCGTACTTCGACTGACTGGTCCCGAAGATAGGGAGGGCTCGTTTCCTGCCTGTGGCACCGGGTGACCGCGAGGGAACTTTGCTCTCACCCCGGGCTCGGGCGGGATGAGAGGTTCCGGGAGGTTTCCGTCTCAGTGCCCGGGGGGCTGCCCGTGGGGGTTCTGCTGGGGGTGGGGCTGGTGGTACGGCTGGGCGTACGGGCCGGAAGGCTGCACACCGTAGGGGCCGGAAGGCTGCACACCGTAGGGGCCGGGCTGACCGCCGTACGGAGCATGCGCGGGCTGACCCGGGTACGGGGCCTGCACGGGCTGACCGCCGTACGGGGCCTGCGCGGGCTGACCGCCGTACGGGGCCTGCGCGGGCTGACCGCCGTAAGGAGCGTGCGCGGGCTGACCCGGATACGGGCCGGGCGCCGGCTGCGCGTACGGCCCGGGCGTCTGCTGCCCGTAGGCCGCCGGCGCCCCCGTCGACGGAGCCGACTGGCCCGGCACGGCCCCGTACGGACCGCCCGCGAACGGGTTGCCCTGCCCGGGCTGCCGCGCCCCCGGCGGCAGGTACCGCAGCCGCCCGCTCTCGTCGTGCACCGGCGTGAAGCCCGCCGCCCGCAGCCGGGCCGCGAACTTGGCGTTGCGCTTGCGCGTCACCAGGAAACCGATGCCGAAGACCGCCATGAGCAGCAGCCACACCACACCGGCCGTGATGAAGTCGGTGGCCTGGCCCCCGGACCGGAAGGCGAGGATCACACAGCCGACGGTGACCCCCAGGGCCCCGTACGCCATGCGCTTCTCGGCGTTCTTGCCGGTGAGGTCGAAGTTGATGCGGGCCTTGAGGAGTTCGAAGGCGTCCGGCACGAGGGGCGGCAGGGAGACGCCGTCGGCAGCATTCGGGTACTGCGCCCAGTTCTGCCCGGCCCGGGCCCGGGCCTGCGGGCTCGGGTCGGGCACGAGCAGCATGATGAGCGCGCCGTTGCGGCCGCTGCTCTGCCGGACGTCGGCGTACTCGTAGCCGAACTGCTGGGCCACGAAGGCCAGCCTGGCCAGCTTCTTCACGGACGCCATCGGGCTGGTCAGCTCGACCGGTTCCCCGCTCGCCATCAGCCGCAGCATCTTCTGTGTCTGCCGCTTGCTCATTCCACCGCTTCCCCGGGCCACCCGTTCACAGACGCAACTCGGGCAGTTTTCCACACGGGGGAGGGCCCGGGGAACGGGCCCTCCCCCGCGCCGGCCCACCCCTACCGCCGGCGCCTCCGGCTGTTGCCGCCTCGCCCGTTCGGCCACCACCGCGGCGACCGCTTCGCCGCGATGTCCTCGACCCAGCCGAACATCAGGATCGCCGCGCCGATCAGCGGCCAGACCAGGGCGAACATCCAGAGGGTGTACGTGCTGTCCAGGGCGGACACCGCGCTGTCGCTCTGGAGGAACGGCAGCTCGTAGAGCAGGTCGAGGATCGGGACCGTGGCCATGATGAGGAGGTTGTGCCAGAGGTAGATCGTGACGGCGCGGTTGTTGGAGAGGGTCACGAGCTTGTCCCACTTGGCCAGACGGCCCGGGAGTTCGCGCCACGACGGGGAGTACTGGAGGAGTACGACCACGAAGCCGAAGGACCAGGCCGCCTGGGCCAGGGGGATGTCGTTGAGGTCCCAGCCGTCGGGGCCCAGGTGCCCCGAGGCCCACCACAGGCCGAAGGCCATGAGCAGGGCCGCGCAGGAGATCGCCAGGTAGCGGGGGATTTGCTTGAGCAGGCCCTCGTGGTGGGCGAAGCCCAGGACCCAGCAGCCGCCGTAGACCGCGAAGTCGGTCACCGCGTTGCCCGTCTCGCCGGGGATCTTCACCAGGCCCGTGCCGACGACCGCCGTGAGGCCCAGCGGTGCCAGCAGCGTCGGCCACGGCGCCCGGCGGAACGCCCACAACAGCAGCGGGGAGGCGATGACGAACCAGAGGTAGGCCCGCAGGTACCACAGCGGACCGGCCGCCTGCACCGCCCAGGTGTCCTCCAGCAGGCCGGACTTGGCGCCGAGGTGCCAGGGGAAGGGCGGGGCGCCGACGGGGAAGAAGTAGTTGGCCAGGTCGACCAGGCCCCAGGCACCGCCGTGGTCCGGGTCCTTCAGCGGATTCCAGCCGGCCGCGAACATCATCGCCAGCACCAGCACGCCGAACACCCAGAGCGGGGGCAGGAGCCGGCGGATCCGGCCGCGGATCACACCGAGGGCCGGGCGGTCCAGCGAGCGCGCCATCAGGGAGCCCGCCAGCGCGAACATCACGCCCATCGACGGGAACAGCACCGTCAGCCACGCCCAGCCGAACAGGTGGTAGACGACGACACGGACCAGGGCGATCGAGCGCAGCAGGTCGAGGTAGCGGTCACGGCCGCCGCCCGGGCGCGCCGACGCGGCGGGGGCGGTCGCGGTGGCGGATTCGCCCGCCGGTGCGGGGTCCGTCGTGCGCTGCTGCGGCATGCCGTAGGACGCCGCCGGCATGCCGGATGTCGCCGACGACGTGTGGATCGGGTTTCCGTGGGTCATGCCACCGGCCTCCGCTCGGAGCTGCTCTGGGACCGCTGGCGCGGCACGGGGCCGCCGCCGGGCGCGTCGACCGCACCGGTGCGCCGCAGCTTCTGCCAGCGCAGCCGGCCGCCGGTGAGGGCGGTGATCCAGGACTGGAGCAGTACGACGTACATCAGCTGGCGGTACAGGATCTGCTGCAGGGGCAGCGAGACGAGGTGGGTCATACGCTCGCGGTCGAGCCGGAAGGCGTAGGCCGCGCAGACCGCCTGGATCGCCAGGACGCCGAGCCACGCCATGATCGTCTTCTGGGTGGGTCCGAACACGAGGCCGTAGATGAGGAACACGTCGATCAGCGGGGCCAGCAGGGGCGCCAGGACCATGAAGAGGGACACCAGCGGCAGGCCGACCCGGCCGAAGCGGCCCGAGGGGCCCTTGTCCACCAGGGCCCGGCGGTGTTTCCAGATGGCCTGCATGGTGCCGTACGACCAGCGGTAGCGCTGGGACCACAGCTGCTGGACCGTCTCCGGCGCCTCGGTCCAGGCACGGGCGTTCTCCGCGTAGACCACGCGCCAGCCGTCGCGGTGCAGGGCCATGGTGATGTCGGTGTCCTCGGCGAGCGTGTCGTCGCTCATGCCGCCGACCCGCTCCAGCGCGCTGCGGCGGAAGGCTCCGACCGCGCCGGGGATCGTCGGCATGCAGCGCAGTACGTCGTACATCCGGCGGTCGAGGTTGAAGCCCATCACGTATTCGATGTGCTGCCAGGCGCCGATGAGACTGTCCTTGTTGCCGACCTTGGCGTTGCCCGCGACCGCGCCCACGCGCGGGTCGCCGAAGGGCTGCACCAGTTCGCGCACGGTGGACGGTTCGAAGACCGTGTCGCCGTCCATCATCACGATCAGGTCGTACCGGGCGTTGGCCACACCGCGGTTGAGCGCGGCCGGCTTGCCCGCGTTGAGCTGGCGGACGACCCGGACGTTCGGCAGGCCCATGGCCTCCACGATCCGTGACGTGCCGTCGGAGGAGCCGTCGTCGATGACGAGGACTTCGATGGGGTGGTCACTCTCGGCGAGGGAGCGGACCGTGTTCTCGATGCACTTGGCCTCGTTGTACGCCGGGACGAGAACCGACACCGGTTCGGTGACCGGCGCTCCCCAGCGGAAGCCGCGGCGGCGCACCCGGCGTGCGTGCACCCCGGAGAGCAGCAGCATGAGCACGAAACGGCCGATGACGAGGGTGCCGACGATCGAGAGTCCGACGACCAGCCCGTCGGTGAGGTGCTCCGAGGCCTGGACCAGGAAGATCCACGCCGCGCCCTTCCACCGTTCGAGGCCGGTGACCGTGGAGTGTGCGCTCGGGGCGTCGAGGGCCTCGGTGAGGTTGCTGAACTCGTAGCCCTTCTCGCGCAGGTCGGGCAGCATGCGGTCCAGTGCCGCGACGGTCTGGTGGCGGTCGCCGCCGGAGTCGTGCATCAGGACGATCGCGCCCTTGCCGCCCTTGGGCGTGGCACGTCGGACGATCTCGGCGACGCCGGGCTTGCGCCAGTCCTCGCTGTCGGTGTTGTTGACGACGGTGATGTAGCCGCGCTCGCCGATGTACTTCGTCACCGGCCAGGACTTGTTGTCCATGGCGTCGGCGAAGGAGGAGTACGGCGGCCGGAAGAGGGACGTCCGGATGCCCGCCGCGCCCGAGAGGGCGAGCTGGTTCTGGGACAGTTCCCAGTCGATGCGCTTCTTGGACTGGTAGGACAGGTCGGGGTGGTTGAAGGTGTGCAGGCCGACCTCGTGGCCTTCCTCGACCATGCGCCGGACCAGGTCGGGGTAGCGCGAGGCCATGGTGCCGGTGACGAAGAAGACCGCGTGTGCGTCGTGCTTCTTCAGAACGTCCAGGACCTTCGGCGTCCAGATGGGGTCGGGGCCGTCGTCGAAGGTGAGCACCAGGCGGTGGTCGGGCACGCGCAGGCTCTCGGTGCGGCCGCTGCGGGCGTCGATGACGGGCCCGCCGCTCATGATCTTCTCCGGCACCCGGTCGGTGGCGGCGGGCGGCCGGACCCGGTGGTCGGCGAGGATCTCGCTGTGCACGTAACCGCGCAGCATGAGCATCGCCCCCAGCGCGACCAGCACGAGCAGGGGCAGCAACAGACGCATGGGCAGGCGCCGGCGCCTGGAGCCGCCAGGGGCTCGGGACGCGGGCCCGGAACGGCGAGTACGGGATGCCATGAGTGGTGGAACTCCGGGTGGTGCGGGATGGGATGGCACGGGGACGGGCCAGGCGGACGGTGTGGCGGGAAGGGCCCGGCCGGGCGGGCGGGCGGTGCCGTTGCGGCTGCGCGGGGTGTCCGCGAGGTCCTCGGGGCTCCGCCGCGTGAGCGGGGCGGGGCCCCACGGAACGGCTGATCGCGACGTGGTTCCGCCCAAAGGACTCGGGTTCCTCCGGGGCCGGGCGGGATCCGGTGGCAGAGGTGGGCCCGGCCGGAAGCGGTGGTGCGGCGCCCGGAGCGGCGGGCGCCGCACGTGCGACGCGGTCCGGGCGGCGACGCGGTTCAGGCGACGACGCGACCCGGACGGCGCCGCGGTCTAGGCGGCGGGCGTCTCGGCGGCGGGCTGCGGTTCGGCCGGGGCCTCGGCGACGGGCTGCGGCTCGGCCGGCCCTTCCGCGACGGTGCCACCGTCGCCGCCGGTGCCCGTGGTCTCGGTGGGCTGGGGGGTGGGCTCGCCCGTGGGTGTCGGGTCGGTGACCGGCGTGCTCGGCGGGTCCGCCGGTTTGGTCGGGGCCGGGCCGGTGGTCTTGCTGCCCGGTTTCGGGGTGGGCCGGGTCGCGGTCGGCGTGGGCTCGGCGGACGCGCCGGGGCGCGTGCCGGGGTCGGCGGTGTCAGCCGGCGCGGCGGCGCTGCGGCCGGGCTCGGGTGCCGTGGCGCCGCCGGTCGCCGGAGTGCTGCCCGGCGCGGTCGCGCCGGTGTCTCCCGCGTCTTCGGGCGGTGCCGACTCGGCGGTCAGCGGCGGGCTGTCGACCTGCCCGGCCGGCGGGTTGTCCTCCCTGGTCGGCACGGGCAGCCACGGGGCGTTGGAGTTGCCCGACAGCAGCGTGGCGACGATGACGACGGCGTAAACCCCGCAGGCCAGGGCGACGGCCATGCCGATCCGGCGGTAGCGGCGGCTGCGGCGGCCCGACTCGTCGACGAAGACGGGCCGGTCGGCGGGGGCCCCGGCCCCCGTGCCTTCCTCGGCCCGGCGCAGCAAGCCGTCCCCGAGCTGCACGGCGTCGAGCTGGATGGTGACCTCGTGCGGATCGTGGGTCTGCCTGTCCGTGGCGCCGGCATGGCCCGACGGGCCGGCCTCCTCCTGGTCCTGCCAGGGGTCGCGGACCGACGTCCGGCTCGCCGTGGTGAACGAAGCGTCCTCGCCGTCGCTCTGGCGGGGGATGCCGGCCAGTACCTCCGTCCCGGCGGGCAGCCGGTGACCGGGCGTCCGGACGTCATGACCGGGGAGGACCTGCGTGGATCTCCGGTACCGGACCCTTCCGTCCGACGGGAGTTCCCCGGTAGTTGCAGCGGCCTCGGGCCACTCGGGTTGGGCGTCTTCTCGCCACTCTTTCACGCGCACGCACTTCCCCCCACGGGATGGTTCAGGTGCGCTTGACGACCTGAGCACCCGCCGTCGGACCGGGCCCCCACCCGTCCGAACGCACCCCTATTACCACACCGTGCTCAGGCATTGAATGTAGCGCACGGAAAGGTTCTGTGTGAGCGCGGGTACCGAATCGTCTCAGTCGTGAGACGTCATGAGGACATCGTCACCGGCCGGAATCCACCCTCCGGTGGGCCGCCGCAGCCACCCCTCCTCGGCGGCGAGCCGGGCCGCCGCCCGCCGCAGCGCGTCGAACGCCGGATGGGTCAGGCCCTTGCGCCACACCAGGGAGACGGGGGACAGCGGAACCGGGTCGACCAGGGGCCGCACCACCGTCGACGGCAGCGCCGGGAACTCCACGACGGCCAGGATCGGGTTGCGTGTTCTGGCCATGATCCGCTGGAATTCCTCGTCTCCGACGGCCAGCGGGGCGGGTGGCGCGATGTCGATGCCCCGCCCCTGGAACAGCAGCCGTGCCAGCCCTGTCCACTCCGGGGTACGCGGATTGCCGGCGCCCGCGTAGACGCTCTCACCGGCGAGCTCGGCGAGCGGCACGCGGTCCCACGCGGCCAGCCGGTGGTCCTCGGGCAGGACGACCGCCATCGGCTCGAACCGCACGGGCTGGTGGGCTAGTCCTGCCCGGAGCGCCGGGTCCAGCCCGGCGAACCGTCCGAACGACGCGTCCAGCCGGCCGGCGAGCAGTTCACCGGCGGCTCCGGTCAGGCCGCTCTCGTAACGGGCCATCAGCTCGTGCCGGGGCGCGAGTTCACGCGCCTCGTGCAGGACGCGGCGCGGCGTGGCCAGGCCCGGGGAGTTGAGGTCGACCAGCAGCGGCCGGGCCTGGCCGAAGGCGGCGAGCAGCTCGTCCTGCGCCTGGAGCACCCGGCGGGCGTACGGCAGCAGCCGCTCCCCGTCGGGGGTGAGCGTCACCTGCCGGGTGGTCCGCACGAACAACTCGGCCCCCAACTCCCGCTCCAGCCGCCGCACGTCCCGGCTGAGCGCCTGCTGAGCCACGTGCAACCGCGTCGCGGCACGGGTGAAGTGCAACTCCTCGGCCACGGTGACGAAGCCGCGCAGCAGGCGAGGATCGAGGTGGGCGGACATGCGGCGAACCTACAGCGCCCCGGGGTCCGGCGGACGGGGTCCGGCACTGCGGGGAGACCGGCGGCAGGTGGGGTGGCAGGGTGAGGCGACTGGGGGGCCGAGGCCGCCGTGGCCCCCGAGGTTACGGGTAGCGACGGTGGCAGGCTGGGTGCTCAGACTGCCGTCCACCCGCCGCCCGCAGAACCCTGGGGCGGCAGGACACGGGGCGGCAGAGACAGCAGGGACGGCATGGGCCTCGGGCACGGGCGGCAGAGGCAGCGGGAACGGCAGGGGCCCCGGGCACGGGCGGCACGCGCGGTCGCTGATGGCACCGGCGACATCACGGGCACGCGGGGGCGCCGAGGCCGCGCCACACGCCGCACGCAGGGGCGTCACGGCGCCCGTAACACCGGTCGCACGCAGAGTTGTTGATGACGGCGACATCACCGGCACGCGGGGGCGCCGAGGCCGCGACACACGCCGCACGCAGGGGCTCACGGCGCCCGTAACACCGGTCGCACGCAGAGTTGTTGATGACGCAGCCGGCCATCACCGGCACGCCGGGCGCCGAGGCCACGAACACCGGCCCCACAAAGGGGCACCGGCACCGGCGACATCACCGGCACGCGGGGCGCCGAGGCCGCGCCACACGCCGCACGCAGGGGCGTCGCGGCGCCCGTAACACCGGTCGCACGCAGAGTTATTGATGACGCAGCCGGCCATCACCGGCACGCCGGGCGCCGAGACCACGAACACCGGCCCCACAAAGGGACACCGGCACCGGCGACGTCACCGGCACGCGGGGCGCCGAGGCCGCGACACACGCCGCACGCAGGGGCGTCACGGCGCCCGTAACACCGGTCGCACGCAGAGTTATTGATGACGCAGCCGGCCATCACCGGCACGCCGGGCGCCGAGACCACGAACACCGGCCCCACA
>NZ_JBEZWO010000002.1:740599-819861 GCF_040637515.1 Streptomyces sp. NPDC029041
AAAGGGACACCGGCACCGGCGACATCACCGGCACGCGGGGCGCCGAGGCCGCGACACACGCCGCACGCAGGGGCGTCACGGCGCCCGTAACACCGGATGCACGCAAAGTCGTTGGTGGCGCAGCCGGCCGTCACCGGCACGCCGGGCGCCCGGCGCCGAGACCACGAGCACCGGCCCCGCACAGGACCCCCGGGCACCCGGCCCGTCTCAGGTGCCGGTGTTCCCTCGGGGGGTGCCGCCCTGGCCCCTGCCGGGGTCGGCTGCCCCTGGGGCTTCCGGACCCGTCCGGCCCTCCGCACCTGCCGCGGGCGGGACCTGGCGCAGCCTGTGGCGCGGCATCGACCGCATCGGCGGCCTGGTCAGGGTGATCTGGCGGACGACCTGCTGGAAGCACGCCAGGGCCGCGAGGCCGGGCAGGGCCGCCGCCGCGATGCCGAGGATGGTCCGGGGTGCCTGGACGACGCACAGCAGCACGGCGATGCAGGAGAAGACCAGGACCACGCACCAGGAGTGCACGGCACGGCGCTGGTGCAGCGCGGCCCGCAGGACGGACAGGGAGCCCACCAGCCACGGCCCGTACACCAGCAGGGGCCACCAGGTGCGCAGCCCGCGGGCCGCGGGGGACACGGCGACCAGGCGCAGCGGGTCGTAGGCGACGACACCGCTCAGGAGGCTCACCGCGGACGCGATGACGGCGGCCAGGGCCGCGACGAGGAGGCTCGTGGTGCGGAGCACGCCCGCGGCCTTGCGGGCCCGCACCTTGCGGTGCCGTCTCGGGATGTCCCGCACGGGCGGCAGTTCCTCGGTGATGTCCTGGAGGCGCCGCATGTGGGTCACCGGTGCGGGGGCCGGGGGCGGCTCCGCGACGGGGGGCAGGTCCTCGTCACGGGGGGCGGGAACCCTCGCCTGCTCCCCGAGTGCTTCCTCGAGGATGAACGCGAGTTCCTCCGCGGGGTCCCAGGTGGGGTCCGGGGGTGTCAGGGGTGTGATGAAATCCCGGGCCGGAGCCCGGTGCCGGCCGGTGCCCTCAACTTTGTCGTACACGGCGCGCCCCGCTTATTCCGCGAGAGCGAAAGCGGGCCAATCCGTGGCACTGATCCACCGCCGGGCAAGATCCTTTTCCAGCGTGCTCATGGCGTCGATGAAGTCGCGCAGCACCGCCTCGGTCACCTGCAGCGTGACCGGGCAACCGCCTTTGGTGAGCGTCCCGTTGACTGTCGCCGACGAGTGCGCGGGAGCGGGAATGTAGGTGTACGGGCCGAGCGTTACCGCCCACCCGTCTTTCCTGGTCGCCTCGGTCATGTACCGACTAACCGTCGGCCCACTACGGCGGATGCGCGGCAAACGAGTGAAGGAATTTCCCGAATGAGCATCTTTTTCATGCGCTATGAGGAGCATCAGTAATCTCCATATCCCTGTATGAAAAACAGAGAGCGAACGCTTCGCGCCATGGGCTTTTCGGCCTCGCGTCGGGATTCACAACACGGATGCGTGAGTGTGCACCGAACAGGTGTTGGACCTCCTGATCGTCCACGGGCGACGGTGGCCGCATGCCCCGACTCTCCCCGTACCGCCGCCTGTTCCGCCTGCCGGGCACCCGCGCGTTCACCGCGGGTAACCTCATCGCCCGCCTGCCGATGGGCATGTTCAGCGTCAGCGCGGTCGTGATGATCGCCGGAAGCCGTGGCTCGTACGCCCTCGCCGGTGCCGTCACCGCGACCGGACTCGCGGCGACCGCACTGGTCGCGCCGTGGATCGCCCGGCTCGTCGACCGGTACGGCCAGGCCCGGGTGGCCCTGCCCGCCACGGTGATCGCCGTGCTCGGCTCCCTCTCCCTGCTGCTGTGCGTGCGGTACGACGCCCCCGACTGGACCCTGTTCGCCTCCTACGCCGCCACCGCCACGACCCCCAACACCGGCGGCATGTCCCGGGCCCGCTGGGCGCATCTGCTGGCCGGCGACCCCGAGGCGCTGCACACCGCCAACTCCTTCGAGCAGGCGGCGGACGAGCTGTGCTTCATGCTGGGGCCGGTGCTCGCGGCCTTCCTGTGCGGGACGCTCTTCCCGGAGGCCGGCACCTTGGCCGGCGCGGTGCTGCTGCTGACCGGCATGGCCCTGTTCACGAGCCGGCGCGCGACGGAGCCCCCGGTCCGCGCTCCCATACCCGGCAGGGCGCCTCTGCGCGCCCCCGGGATCCCACCGCTGCTCGCGGTCTGCCTGGCGATGGGCGGGGTCTTCGGCGCCACGGAGGTCGTCACCTTGGCGTACGCCGACGCACAGGGGCGGCAGGCGGTCGCCGGTGCGGTGCTCGCGCTGCAGGCCGCGGGCTCCTGCGCGGCGGGCCTGCGGTACGGCGCCGTGAAGCCCACCGGCCCGGCCGCGGCCCGGCTGCCGTGGTGTGTGGCCGCGATGGCCGCGCTGCTGACCCTGCCGCTGCTGGCCGCGGCCCTCACCGGTTCGCTGCTGCTGCTGGCGGCCGCCCTGCTCGTCGCAGGAATGGCGACGGCCCCGACGATGGTCACCACCATGACGCTGGTCCAGGAGCGCACTCCCGAGGGCCGGCTGAACGAGGGCATGACCCTCGCGGTGACCGGTCTGCTCGGCGGCATCGCCTGCGGCAGCGCGACCGGCGGCTGGGCGGTGGAGCACCTCTCGCCGACGGCGGGTTACGTGGTCCCGGTGACAGCGGCGGCCGTGGCACTGACCCTGTCCTTGGCTCTGTCAGCGCAGTCCTCTTCGAATCGCTTCACCAAGACGCTTACGCACCATTGACGCTTTCAGCCGCCCCACATACGTTCGACCGTCGAAGCGCTTCGACATCGGGCGCGCCGGGAGAAGAGGGACCTCATATGAAGTTCACCGACGGCTACTGGCTCCTGCGCGAGGGCGTGACCGCGTCGTACCCGGCCCAGGTCCTCGACGTCACCGCATCGGACGGCGCACTGGAGATCCACGCGCCGACCCGGCCCATCCGCTCCCGCGGCGACCTGATGACCGGCCCGGTGTTCACCGTCCGGGTGCACTCCCCCATGCCCGACGTCATCGGGATGACCTTGACCCACTTCACCGGTGGGGAACCTCGCGGCCCCGAGTTCGAGCTCACGACGTCGGACACCACCGCGGAGGTCTCCTACGACGACGAGCACGCGACCCTGACCTCCGGCGACCTGTCGGTCCGGCTGGCCCGCGGCGGCCCCTGGGACGTCGAGTTCCTCGCCCACGGCCGCACCCTCACCCGCAGCGGCCACAAGAACGCGGGCATCATGCGGGACGCCTCCGGCGCGCACCACCTGCGCGAACAACTGGTCCTGACGGTCGGCACGTCGGTCTACGGCCTCGGTGAGCGCTTCGGCCCGCTGGTGAAGAACGGGCAGGTCGTCGACATCTGGCAGGCGGACGGCGGCACGTGCAGCGAACAGGCCTACAAGAACGTGCCGTTCTACCTCACGGACGCCGGCTACGGCGTCTTCGTCGACCACCCGGGCCAGGTGTCCTTCGAGGTCGCCTCGGAGGTGGTCTCCCGGGTGCAGTTCAGCGCGCAGACCCAGGAACTGACGTACTACGTCGTCCACGGCCCCACCCCGAAGGACATCCTGCGCCGGTACACGGCCCTGACCGGCCGCCCGGCCCTGCCGCCCGCCTGGTCGTTCGGTCTATGGCTGTCGACGTCCTTCACCACCTCGTACGACGAGGAGACGGTGACGTCCTTCATCGAGGGCATGCGGGAGCGCGAACTCCCGCTGTCCGTCTTCCACTTCGACTGCTTCTGGATGCGGGAGTTCCACTGGTGCGACTTCCGGTGGGACCCGCGGGTCTTCCCCGACCCCGAGGGCATGCTGGCCCGGCTGAAGGCCCGTGGCCTGCGCGTCTCCGTCTGGATCAACCCCTACATCGCCCAGCGCTCCCCGCTGTTCGCCGAGGGCAAGGCGCTCGGCCACCTGCTCAGGCGGCCGGACGGCGGTGTCTGGCAGTGGGACATGTGGCAGCCCGGCATGGCCCTGGTCGACTTCACGTCACCGGCCGCCCGCGACTGGTACGCCGCCAAACTGGAGGCGCTGCTCGCGCAGGGCGTCGACTGCTTCAAGACCGACTTCGGGGAGCGGGTGCCCCTCGACGTGGTCTGGTCGGACGGCTCGGACCCGGAGCGGATGCACAACTACTACACGTACCTGTACAACCGCACGGTCTTCGAGGTGCTGCGCAAGCACCGCGGTGAGCAGGAGGCCGTGGTCTTCGCCCGCTCGGCGACGGCGGGCTGTCAGCAGTTCCCCGTGCACTGGGGCGGCGACAACGAGGCGACGTACGAATCGATGGCGGAGTCACTGCGCGGCGGGCTCTCGCTCGGCCTGTCGGGCTTCGGCTTCTGGAGCCATGACATCGGCGGCTTCGAGGGCACTCCCACCCCTGCCCTCTTCAAGCGCTGGCTGGCCTTCGGCCTGCTCTCCTCGCACAGCCGTCTGCACGGCAGCCGGTCCTACCGGGTCCCCTGGCAGTTCGACGAGGAGTCGGTCGACGTGGCCCGCCACTTCACCCGGCTGAAGCTCCGCCTCATGCCCTACCTGTACGAGACGGCCCGCACGGCCCACACCGAGGGCCTGCCCATGATGCGGGCCATGGTGCTGGAGTTCCCGGACGACCCGGGGTGCGCCCACCTGGAACGGCAGTACATGCTCGGCCCGGACCTGCTGGTCGCCCCGGTGTTCAGCGACGAGGGCGACGTCACGTACTACGTCCCCGAGGGCACCTGGACGCATCTGCTGACCGGCGAGCCGGTGACCGGCCCGCGCTGGGTGCGCGAGCGGCACGGCTTCCTGAGCGCGCCGCTGCTGGTCCGGCCCGGCGCGGTGATCCCGCTCGGGGCGCGGGACGACCGCCCCGACTACGACCACGCCGACGGAGTGACCCTGCGGGCGTACGGCCTGCGGCCCGGCGACGAGGTGACGGTGCCGGTCGGGGACGTGACCTTCACGGTCGCCCGCACGGGGAACACCCTGCGGGCGACGTGCACCGCCCCGGCAGCCGCCTGGAGCCTGGCCGCGGGCGACCACGAGGTACAGGCCCCGCCCGGTACGGGCCTCCTCACGCTGGAACTCGGCTGATCGCCGGCATCACGCCGGGTACCGGCCCAGCAGCGCGGCCTCCAGAGGCTCCCCGGTCATCTCGATGACCACGGCGTCTTCCCGCATGCCCACGGGCAGGTGCGCGCACTCCTCCCGCCGGCACACGATCCTGCCCTCGCGCGGATCGATGGCGACCGCTCCCAGCCGGGACACCAGTTCCGCGACGATGCCGAAGACCGCGCCAGGGTGCGGGCGCTCCACCAGGACGCCGGTTTGACCGGCGAAGATCTCGGCTTCGCTGCCGTCGTCGGCACGGATCCAGAACTGGAGGTCGCCGTCGGGGTCGAACCGGAGCCGGGGGTCCCCGACGTCGTGGGGTTCCAGGACGGCTCGGACCAGCTCCAGGTCGAGTGGGACGGGGACGTCGGCGTCCTCGGCGAACTTGTGGATCCACGCGCTGTAGCCCATGAGGCCTCCCGGCTCTCTGCACGATCGCATGACGAAGGCCCCGCCGCTCGGAAGCGGCGGGGCCTTCGCCCACATGGGATGAGTGGAGATGGCGGGAATCGAACCCGCGTCCAACGGTGCAGAATCAGGGCTTCTCCGTGTGCAGTTCGCTGTGATTTTCTCGGCCCCGGCGATCACGCGAACAAGTCGCCGACGGGCCCAGTCACTGTTTGATTTCCCATCGAACCCCGTGACCGGGCTCGATGGTTTAGTTCCCTAGATTATGCCAGGATCCGGGCCGGGAACACTCCCGGGCTGACACCCATTTAGGGTCCTTCAGTCACTGCTTATTAGGCAGCGAGGGCGAAGGACTGGGAATCGCGCTTGGTGTTGGCGATTATTTTTTGCGACATATGGTTTACGAGATCATTGCCGCTTCCTCGACACGCTTCCCCTGCTTCGACAGCCGCTGTCGAAACCGATCATCCCCATGTTGTGTTGACAATCCCTCCGGAGAGGGGCGCGCACCCGCCCTGGGGTGCAGGCACCATCGTACGTGACCAACGCAGGTCGGTGCCAGCGTATTCCCTACGCCCCGCGCTGCCTCCGCTTCACGGCCGCGATCGCGCGGTCGGTCTCCCGGCGGTCCTGCTTCTCCCGGAGCGCCTGGCGCTTGTCGTACTCCTTCTTGCCCTTCGCCAGCGCGATCTCGACCTTGGCCCGGCCGTCCTTGAAGTACAGCGCGAGCGGCACGATGGTGTGCCCCGTGTCCCCCGACTTCGACTCCAGCTTGTCGATCTCGGAGCGGTGCAGCAGCAGCTTGCGCTTGCGCCGGGCGCTGTGGTTGGTCCAGGTGCCCTGGCTGTACTCCGGCACGTGCACGTTGTGCAGCCACGCCTCACCGTCGGTCAGCTGCACGAAGCCGTCGACCAGCGACGCCCGTCCCTGGCGCAGGGACTTCACCTCGGTCCCGGTGAGGACCAGGCCGGCCTCGTAGGTGTCGATGACGAGGTAGTCGTGCCGCGCCTTCTTGTTCTGCGCGATCAGCTTGCGCCCTTTTTCCTTAGCCATAGTGCCGACCATTTTCGCACTACGGAGGGGCCCTGCGGAAAGTCGATTACGAGGAGCTCGCGAGGCCGCGCAGCACGGTCCCGGCCCGCTGGAGGGCGTCCTCGCCGGTCACGAGGTCGGGCGTGATGCCCCGGCCGTCGACCCCGCGGCCGGAGGGGGTGCGGTAGTGCCCGACGGTCAGCTCCGCGACGGAGCCGTCGGGCAGCCGGCTCGGCATCTGGACCGAGCCCTTGCCGAAGGTGCGGGAGCCCACGACGAGCGCCCGTCCGCGGTCCTGCACGGCGCCGGTGAGGAGCTCCGCCGCGCTCATCGTCCCGCCGTCGACGAGCGCGACCAGCGGTCTGGTGGTGTCCCCGCCGGACTCGGCGTGCAGGGCGCGCTGCTCGCCGTCGACGTCGTAGGTGGCGACGAGGCCGCCGTCGAGGAAGGCGGACGCGGCGGTCACTGCCTCGGTGACCAGGCCGCCGGAGTTGCCGCGCAGGTCGAGGACGATCCCGGCGCGGGGCGGGGTCCGGCGGACGGCTTCGCGGACCTGGTGGCCGGAGCCCTTGGTGAAGGTGTCGACCTTGATGACGGTGACGCGGCCCGCGAGCTCCCGGACGGTGACCGAGTCCGTGGACAGCTGGGCCCGGCGTACGGTCTCGGTCCACGCGCGGCCGTCGCGCTCCAGGCCGAGACGGACGGTGGTGCCCGCGGGGGCGTCGGTGGCGTCACCGCGCAGTAAGGAGACGACCTCGGTGACGGGCCGGCCGTCGGTCTTCTCCCCGTCGACGCTGCGCAGCAGGTCGCCGCGGCGGATCCCGGCCGTGGCGGCGGGCGACCCGGCGCGCACCTTCGTGACCTCGATACGGCCGTCCCGGTCACTGCGGGCCCACAGGCCGACGCCGGTGTACTGGCCGTCGAGGGACTCCTCGAACTCCTCGTACTCGCCGCGGGAGTAGACGGCGCCCCAGCGGTCCCCGCTGCGGCTGACGGCGCGCTTCGCGGCCTGGACCGGGGACGTGCCGTCGGCCATGGCCTCCTCGGCGGCCCGGGCGACGTCCGCGTGGCGTGCGGCCGAACCCGCCGAACGGACCTCGTCCGGAGCGGACTTCCCCTGGCTCTGGGGCAGCGCCCCGGTGGCCGCACCGGCGACGAGCACGCTCGTGAACACCAACGTCAGGGCGGCCCCACGACGGATGCGACGGGGCTGACAGAACGGGTCACGACCTGACATGCCGGTGAGTCTAGGACAAGCGGAAGGGGCGTACGGTCGGTTGACCGTACGGCCCCTCGCGGCATGCGTCACACCTTCAAGTACTTGCGCAGCGCGAAGAACGCGGCCAACGCGGGCATCAGGAGACTCGTCGCGAGGATGAGCGGCAGGTACTTCAACACCGCGCCCCAGCCGATGAAGTTGATCAGTGTCAGCTGGTCGGCCAGGGCGAGTCCGTGGTCGATGAGGAAGTACCGGGCGAGCACCAGGAAGCCGCACGCGAGGGTGCCGCCGATGAGTCCGGCGACCGCGGCCTCCATGATGAACGGTGCCTGGATGTAGAAGCCGGAGGCGCCGACCAGCCGCATGATGCCGGTCTCACGCCGGCGGCTGAACGCCGAGACGCGCACGGTGTTGACGATCAGCATCAGCGCGACGACCAGCATCAGCGCCATCACCGCGCGCGCGGCCCAGTTCATGCCCTCCAGCAACTTGAAGAGGTTGTCCAGAATCTCCTTCTGGTCCTGCACGGACTGCACGCCGTCCCGGCCGTTGAAGGCGGTGGCGACCACCTGGTACTTCTCCGGGTCCTTCAGCTTGATGCGGTAGGACTCCTGCATCTGGTCCGGCGTGAGGGAGGCGGCCAGCGGGGAGTCGCCGAACTGCTCCTTGTAATGCTTGTACGCCTGGTCCTGCGACTCGTACGTGACGGCCTGGACGACGTCCATCTTGTCGAGGTCGGCCTTGATCTGCTTCTTCTGGTCCTCGGTCACCGCGCCCTTGGCGCAGTTGGGGTCGGACTCGGCGTCGCTCTTGTTGCAGAGGAAGATCGAGACGTTGACCTTGTCGTACCAGAAGCCCTTCATGGTGCTGACCTGGTCGCTCATCAGGAGCGACCCGCCGAACAGGGCGAGCGAGAGGGCGACGGAGACGACGACGGCGAAGGTCATCGTCAGGTTGCGGCGGAGACCGACACCGATCTCCGACAGGACGAACTGGGCGCGCATGGCGACTGGTTATGCCTTTCCGTGGATCTCGGGTGCGGTATCAGTGCTGGTAGCCGTAGACACCGCGGGCCTGGTCGCGGACGAGGCGGCCCTTCTCCAGTTCGATGACGCGCTTGCGCATCTGGTCCACGATGTTCTGGTCGTGGGTGGCCATCACCACGGTCGTGCCCGTCCGGTTGATGCGGTCGAGCAGCTTCATGATGCCGACGGACGTCTGCGGGTCGAGGTTGCCGGTGGGCTCGTCGGCGATGAGCAGCTTGGGGCGGTTGACGAAGGCCCGCGCGATGGCGACGCGCTGCTGCTCACCACCGGACAGCTCGCCGGGCATCCGGTCCTCCTTGCCGCCGAGCCCGACGAGGTCGAGCACCTGCGGCACGGACTTGCGGATCTCGCCGCGCGACTTGCCGATGACCTCCTGCGCGAAGGCGACGTTCTCGCCGACCGTCTTGTTCGGCAGCAGGCGGAAGTCCTGGAACACCGTCCCCAGCTGGCGCCGCATCTGCGGGACCTTCCAGTTGGAGAGGCGGGCGAGGTCCTTGCCCAGAACGTGCACCTGCCCGTGGCTGCACCGCTCCTCGCGGAGGATCAGCCGCAGGAAGGTGGACTTTCCGGAGCCGGAGGACCCCACGAGGAAGACGAACTCGCCTTTCTCGACCTCCAGGGATACATCCCTGAGGGCGGGGCGGGTCTGCTTGGGATAGACCTTGGAGACGTTGTCGAATCGGATCACGGATGCACCACGGGTCGCCGGGGGTAGATGAGCGTGACCATACGCGAACCGGGTGGGGCGCCGCAGTCACCGACCGTGCTTGCGCCATGGATGTGCCGTTTTGTTCCCAGCGCCGGGGGGCGTGGGCGGACTGTGCGTACCACCACAGAAAACGCGCAGCCGCGCGGGGGCCGACGGAACCTGGCAAAGTGGAGGGGGAACATTCCCACCCCCACGGACGTTGAACACGTGGAACCGGCGCAAGGAGGGCAAGCGCATGACGTACGACCGGCTGGTGTGCGCGAACTGCGCGTCCCCCGTGAACGAGGGCCGCTGCCCCGTGTGCCGCGCGAACCGCGAGCGGCTGCAACAGGAGAACTTCCTGGCGGGCCTGAATCCGATGGCTCTGATCGCCCTGCTGATGGTGCTGATCGCCGCGGTGGCCCTGCTGGCGCACCAGACCGCGTGACGGCGTAAGCCCCGAGGACACGGCCGAGGGCCCGGAGCGTTCGCTCCGGGCCCTCGGTGTTGCGCTGGGCGCACGGTCCGTACGGACGGGACTACCGTCAGGCGGCAGCGCCGCCGCGGCCGCCGACGAGGCGGGGCAGCAGACGGAAGCCGACACCGCCGGCGATCATCGTGGCGGCGCCGATCACCAGGAAGGTGGTCTGCGCGGCACCCGTCTCGGCGAGCTCCTGGCCGTTGCCCTGGGCCTGGGCCTGCGAGGCCGGGGTGGAGTCCGAGCCGATGTCGGTGAGGGAGGAGGAGCCCTCCTGCTGCGGCGAGGTGCCGCCGTCGGGGTCGGCGTTGTTGCCGCCGCCGTTGCCGCCACCGTTGGCGTTGCCGTTGCCGTTGCCGCCACCGTTGCCGCCGCCGGTGCCGTTCCCGTTGCCCGGATCGCTCGGGGCGTCCGTCGGGTCCTCGGTCGGCTCGGTGGGCTCGTCCGTCGGCTCGGTCGGCTCGGCGGTCGGCTCCTCGGTCGACGGCGGGTCCGTCGGGAGGTCCGTGGGCGGGTCCGTCGGGAGGTCCGTGGGCGGGTCCGTCGGGAGCTCGGTCGGCGGGTCGGTCGGCTCGTCGTCGCCCGTGCTCACGCCGACACCGACGCTGGTGTCGCCGAGGCCGACGTTCACGCCCAGATCGAGAGCGGATGCCGCGCCGGCGGCGGTCAGCGAGGCACCGGCGGCGATCACGGCGCCGGCCGCTATCCGCGCGACACGGATCCGCGTCTTCTTCGTCATGTGGTTGCTACCCCCAGTAGCTCATCGTCATTAGGCAGCGCTCGGGGCTGTGCTCGACGGGGACAACTGCGGTGAAAGGCGCCCCGGTTCACATGCGCCCCAGAGACACGCATGCCGCGCTTTACCCTTCCCATTTTTCAAGAACACGTCAAGGCCGTTTGCGGCCGCCATGTCCAACTACGGGGGCTATGCCGGGAGTCTGAGGGCGTGAGTGTGATGTAAAACCCGGACATGGAGTACGGAAAAGGCAACTGCCGCCCTGGGGGCGGCAGTTGCCTTGTCGACAAACTTACTTCTCCTGCTGCTTGCGCCAGCGAATTCCGGCCTCGATGAAGCCGTCGATCTCACCGTTGAACACAGCCTCGGGGTTGCCGACCTCGAACTCGGTGCGCAGGTCCTTGACCATCTGGTACGGGTGCAGGACGTAAGAACGCATCTGGTTGCCCCAGGAGCTGCCGCCGTCCTTGAGGGCGTCCATCTTGGCCCGCTCCTCCTGGCGCTGCCGCTCCAGCAGCTTCGCCTGGAGCACGTTCATGGCCGTCGCCTTGTTCTGGATCTGCGAGCGCTCGTTCTGGCAGGAGACGACGATGCCGGTGGGGATGTGGGTGAGGCGCACCGCGGAGTCGGTGGTGTTGACGCCCTGGCCGCCGGGGCCGGACGAGCGGTACACGTCCACGCGCAGTTCGGACTCGTCGATCTCGATGTGGTCGGTCTGCTCGACCACGGGCAGGATCTCGACGCCCGCGAAGGACGTCTGCCGCCGGCCCTGGTTGTCGAAGGGCGAGATGCGCACGAGCCGGTGCGTGCCCTGCTCGACGGAGAGCGTGCCGTACGCGTAGGGCGCCTGGACGGCGAAGGTGGTCGACTTGATGCCGGCCTCTTCCGCGTACGAGGTCTCGTAGATCTCGGTCTTGTAGCCGCGCTGCTCCGCCCAGCGCAGGTACATGCGCTGGAGCTTCTCGGCGAAGTCGGCGGCGTCGACGCCACCGGCCTCGGCGCGGATGTTCACCAGGGCCTCACGGGAGTCGTACTCGCCGGAGAGGAGAGTGCGGACCTCCATCTCGTCCAGCGCCTTCTTCACGGCGGTGAGCTCGGACTCGGCCTCGGCGCGGGTGTCCGGGTCGTCCTCCTCCTCGGCCATCTCGAAGAGGACGCCCAGGTCGTCGATGCGACCGCGCAGAGCCTCGGCCTTGCGCACCTCGGCCTGGAGGTGGGACAGCTTGCTGGTGATCTTCTGCGCCTCATCGGGGTTGTCCCAGAGGGACGGCGCGGCCGCCTGCTCCTCGAGCACGGCGATGTCTGCCCTCATCTTGTCGAGGTCCAGAACGGCCTCGATCGACTCCATGGTCGAGGAGAGGGACTTGAGCTCTTCGGATACGTCGACGACTGCCACGCCCTCCAGCGTAACGGCTCCGCCCGGCGGCCATGCCCGGGCGGCCGAGGCGGGCGGCCCGGACGGCACCCGCCGGGGCGCCCCGGCGGGTCATCCGTACTGGGGCGGGAGGCCCCCGGCGTCCTACGACGGCCTGCGGCAGGCTGCCTGCCCGACGGCGAACCGGCTGCGCGCCACGGGAAAGAGCCGAGGGGCCCGGCCACCGAGCCGGCCGACGCGCTGCGGTCCGCGGCGCCGGGGCCGTCCGGGGCTGCCCGGGGCTGTCCTGGGCGGAGTATCCGTGTGCCGCGGCGGCTCCTGCGGCACATCACCCTGCGCCGGCTCAGGGGGTCTGCGGGGCCGAGTTCTGGCTGTCCTGGGGAGGTGCGCTCCCGTCGTCGTCCGACGTGGTCAGCCAGGCTCCGACGCCGATCGCGGCCGCGAGGGCGACCGCACCCGCTCCCAGGGCCACCCGGCGGCGCCGGGCCGCGGCCCGGTTGCGGGCCGAGCCGGGGCGGGGGGCGCCCGCGGTGCGCGGGGCCCGGGCCGTGCCGTGGGCGCCGCCGGCCAGCTCGTCGGGGGCGGGGACGCGCATCGAGGTGTGGGTGTCCCGGTTGGAGTCGGCGGGCTTCGCGCCCGGCACCAGGGGGACCGCGCCCCGCCGCCTGACCCGCTCCCCGGCCGGCGCCGGCCCGGCGGGCTGCTCCTCGCGGTCGGACTCCTCGGCGGACTCGGTGTCCGGCTCGTCGACCTCCAGCGGGGGCATGCCCGCCAGCATCGGCAGCAGCTCCCGCAGCCGGACCCCGAGCTCCGAGGCCCGCAGCCGCGAGGCCGGGGCCTTGGCCAGGCACTGCACCAGCAGCTGCCACAGTTCGTCCGGGATGCCGGGCAGGGGGACGACCGTCTCCGTGACGTGCCGGCGCAGGACCGCGCCCGGGTGCCCGCCACCGAAGGGCGTGAAGCCCGCCAGCAGCTCGTAGAGGACCGTGGCGAGCGCGTAGATGTCGACGGACGCGCGCGGGGGCAGGCCCTCGACGATCTCCGGGGCGAGGTAGTCCGGGGTCCCGATGATCTTCGTGGCCTTGGTGCGGCGCGGGGTGTCGATGAGCTTGGCCACACCGAAGTCGGTCAGCAGCGCGCGGTGGGAGCCGCCGGGGCCCAGTGGGCCCTGCATGTCCAGGAGGACGTTCTCCGGCTTGACGTCCCGGTGCACGACACCCGCGGCGTGCGCGGCCGCCAGCCCGTCGGCGATGTCGGCCGCGATGGCCACGGCCGCCTCGGGGGCCATGCGCCGGTCCCGGTCCAGGCGGGTGCGCAGGTCCGTGCCGCGCACGAGGTCCATGACGAGCGCCAGGTCGTTGCCGTCGACGACCAGGTCCCGCACCGACACCACGTGCGGGTGGTCCAGTCCGAGCAGGGCCGTGCGCTCCTGGACGAAGCGTCCGACGAGTTCCTGGTCGGACGCGAGGTCCTCGCGCAGCAGCTTGATGGCGACGGGACCCTCGGGGCCCTCGCCCAGCCACACCGTGCCGGCGCTGCCCCGCCCGAGGATCTGATGGGCGGTGTACCGGCTGCCGATCTTCCGTGCCAAGGCTGCTCCTACCGACGCGTGTTGTCGCTAAAACTACGCGCACGGAAGGCCAACCTTCACCCGGGAGGCGGAAATCACCCGCCGGGTGTCGACAAATCACCAACGCCGCAGGGCGGTTCAGGTCACTTCGTGCCGGAACCGCTCCCGAGCTTCTCGAACCAGCCGGTCACGGCGTTGAACCAGTCGGTGAGCTGGTCCCAGTAGCCCTTGCCCGTGCCGATCCACTCCTGCAGCGGGCTCAGTTCCCAGACCAGCCAGCCCACGACGAACAGGATGACGATCGTGAAGAGGCAGCCCTTCAGGCAGCCGAGGCCCGGGATCCGCATCGGGTTGGCGCTGCGCTGCCGCGGCTGCCGGGGCTCGCGCTGGGGCCGTTGCGGCTGCTGGGGCTGGGCCGGGGGCGCGGGCGGGGCGTAGCGCTGCGGCGGCTGGGGCCGTTGCGGCTGCGGCTGCGGGGCGTACTGCTGGGGCTGCGGGTTGGCGTAACCCGAAGGGGGCGCCTGACGGCGCGGGGGCTGCTGCTGCTGCGGCCTGGCCACCTGGCGCTGCGGGCGGCGGCGCAGCGGGTCCTCGTTCGGGTCGAGGTACTGGACCTGCGTCTGCTCGTTGCGGTCGCGGGCCGCACGCAGCTGGTTCTGCCAGGGGTGCGGGTCCTCCGGGCCGCCCTGCTGGTTGTGCTGACCCGGGTGGCCGGGTGACCCCGGCGGCACGGGCGGCATGACGGCGGTCGGGTCGGCCGCGCCCCGGTGGGGCATGACGGCGGTGGGGTCGGCGGCGCCGGCCGGGCCGCCGGTGTGCGGCAGGACGCTGGTCGCGGCGTTCGGGTCGTAGGCGCCGGCGCCCTGCGGGAGGACCTGCGTGGGGTCGGCCGAGCCGGACGCGTCCGGTACCGGCGCGGGGGCCGGGTCGGGCACGAGGAGCATGCCGACGCCCTCGGCGGCGGCGATCTGCGCGGAGTTCGCGTGCACCCCGATGCCCTCGGCGACGACGCGCAGGCCGCGGGCGAGGTTCTCGGCACTGGGCCGCTCGTCGGGGTTCTTGCGCAGGCAGCGCTCGATGACCGTCCACAGCGGGTCGGGGACCGTGGAGGGGCGGCGCGGCTCGGCGCTCAGGTGCTGGTGCAGCACCTCCAGGGCGGAGCCGCCGCCGAACGGCGGGCGGCCGGTGACCAGCTCGTACAGCAGGATGCCGGCGCCGTAGATGTCGACGGCGGAGGTCTGCGGGCGGCCCTCGGCGGACTCGGGGGCGACGTACGCGGGCGTGCCGACGAACTCCTGGGTGCGGGTCAGTCCCGGGGAGTCGGCGAGCCGGGCGATGCCGAAGTCGGTCAGCAGCGGGTGCATCTGCCCGTCGTACTGCTGGAGCAGGACGTTGGCCGGCTTGAGGTCGCGGTGGACGACGCCGTCGGCGTGGCTGGCGGCGAGCGCGTCGGCGATCTGGGCGGTGAGCAGGGCCGCGGCGACGGGGGTGAACGGCCCGTTCTCGCGCAGGTAGCGGTGCAGGTCGGGGCCCTCGACGAGGTCCATGACCAGCGCCAGCAGCTCGCCCTCGACCACCAGGTCACGGACCCGGACGATGTTCGGGTGGGTCAGCCTGAGCAGGACGGACCGCTCGCGCAGGAACCGCATGACGATGTCCGGGTCGCCGGCCAGCTCCTCCTTGAGGACCTTGATCGCGACTGTCTCGCCGGGCTGCCCCGGCACGGCCGCCTCGGCGCCCGCGGTCTCGCGCTGGCGGGCTCGCCAGACGGTGCCCGTGGCGCCGCGTCCGAGCGGCTCCTCGAGCAGGTACTTGCTGCCTACCGGCCGCACGTCATGCGCTCCCTGGTGCTTGCCTTGCCTGCTGGCCTGTCCGACCCACTGTAGTGCCGGGGGGCCGGGGACCGGAGTGTCGTCTTTCTGTGGGTCTTACGTAGCGGCCCTCACACTCGTTCGAAGGAAAGACGCTCACCTCGGTCTCGTGGTTGCCGGCAAGGAACGTGAGTGATCCCAAGCGGTCGCCTGTGGGTCATCTCTCAGGCACTTTTGCGGGCAGAGCCGACCATTCAAGATCACCTTTTCCGGAGCGAGGGGCGCACTGTCAGTGGCAGGTGCGAGGATGCTGCCAGTTACTGGCCGACGTGCCGGGGCGGGGTGGGGGACTCCGCGCCCGGGCAGAAGGGACCGCTGACGGCGATGCAGATCCGGCTGACCGTCGTAGATCCGCTGGGCCCGTCGGCGCCGGCGCGGGATCGCGCCCCGCGCACCGACGTGCTGGTCACGGCACCCGCCGGTACGGCGCTCGCCGCGGTGGCGTCGGCGCTCGCCCAGGCGGTCTCCGGCGGTGACGGCTCGGGCACGCCCGTGCTGTACGCCGGGGAGCAGCGGCTGGACGCCCAGCGCTGCACGCTCGGCGAGCCGCCGCTGACCGACGGTGCCGTGCTGTCCGTCGGCGCGCCGGGCGAGCCGGAGCCGCACCCGGAGCTGGCGGACGCCCCGGCGCAGCTGCAGGTCGTGGCCGGTCCGGACGCCGGTGGTGTCCATCTCCTCCACGGCGGCGAGATCCGCGTCGGCCGCTCCGCGGACGCCGACGTGCCGCTCGACGACCCGGACGTCTCCCGGCTGCACTGCGCGGTGACGGTGAGCGCGGACGGCCGCGTCGCGGTCGCCGACCTGGACTCCACGAACGGCACGACGGTGAGCGGCGCGCGGGTGGGCGGCCGGGCGGTCCCCTTCGTACCGGGTGCGCTGCTGCGGATCGGCGAGTCGGCCCTGCGGCTGGCTCCCCCCGGGGGGCCGGGGGGCCGGGTGGAGACGACCCCGGACGGGGAGGGGCACGTGCGCGTGTCCGGGCCCGTGGAGGCACCCGCCTCCGGCGGGGCCGCTCCGAGGACGGCCGGATCCACGGGCTCCACGCACCACGCGCACGGCTCGGCGGCCTGGGGCGCCCCGGCCGCTTCCGCGCGCGGCTCGGCGGATCCGGCTGTGGTGCCGGGACAGGGCGGGGCGCCGTGGATCGAGGGCGAGGGAGCGGGCTCCGGGTCGGAAGCGGTGCGGGCCGGGAGCGGAAGCGTGGGCTCGTGGCCGGAAGCGCTGCGGATAGGCGGCGTGGGCCGGGGGCCGGAAGCGCCGGGAACCGCGGGCAGCGGCACCAGCTCGGAAGCGCCGCGGGAGCGGAGTCACGGCCAGGCGTCCCGCGCTGTGGACGGCGCGGGCGAGGCCCGCTCGGGGGGCCACCGGAGCGAGGTGCCGCACCAGGGTTCCGGCAACGAGGCCCGACCGGGACACCGGAGCGACGTGCCGTCCTCCGGTACGGGCGGTGAAGCCCGCTCCGCGGGACACGGGAACGAGATGCCACCCCGCGGCGCGACGGGCGCCGCCCACGCCGGGAGCCACCGCAACGAAGTCCCGCCTCCGGCCCCCCGCGGCGAAGCCCGGCCGGGACGCCGGAGCGAGGCCCCGGCCCCGGGCACCGGCGGCGAAGCCCGCTCCGCAGGACACCGGAACGAGATGCCACCCCCCAGCGCCGGTGGCGCCGCCCATGCCGGGGACGGTTGGAGTGAGGTGCCGCCGGGGGGCACGGGGGGTGAGGCGCGGCGGCACACGGCCGGGAGTGGGACAGGCCCGGGGGCCGCCAGATCCGCCCAGACCTTCCCGGAGACCCACGGGCCGCGCCCCGGTGCGCCGGAGGACACGCTCCGGACCGCTCGGCACCAGGATGCCGCTCAGGATGCGTCGCCCCTCGCTCCTCCCGGCGCCGCGCGGCAGCGCGATGCGGGCCCGGCGACCGGCGGTGCCGGGGACACGCATGCGGGTCGTTCCGGTGCCTGGGCGTTCGGCGGCGCGGCACCGGACCGCGCCGGACCGGCGTACGGCACCGGTCCCGGCGCCGACGTCGGCGCCGCGGACGGAAGCGGTCACCACCCCTGGAACCCGGACCCCGGCACCGACGACCCGGCCCTCGCCGATGAGCGTGCCGGTCGTGGGCGCAAGGGCACTCCCCTGCGCGGCACCGACGTGCCCCCGGCGCCCCGCCGGCGCGGCGGGCTCGGGGCGTGGGCCCGGCGGCTCACCGGGGGCCGCGGCGAGCAGGCGGCGGAACCACGCGAGACGTACGAGGACGAGCCGGCGGCGACGGTGGCCGCGCAGCACCACCCCCTCGTCGTGCCGTCCGGCCCGGAGACCTGGCCGGACCCGGCCACGCTGCTGCTCACGGCCCTCGGCCCGGGGCCCCGGCTGTGGGAGCGCGGCCCCGGCCACCCGGAGGCGCTCGCCGTGCGCCTCGGTACGGCCGACCGGGCGGCACCGGACGGCTCGGGCCTGCTGCCCGCCGTCCCCGTGACCGCCGGTCTGCGCGAGGTCGGCGCACTGGGACTGGCCGGGCCGCGGGCGCGGCTGGCCGGGCTGACGCGTGCCGTCCTGGCCCAGCTCACCGCCCTGCACTCCCCCGACACCCTGGAGATCGTCCTGATCGCCGCGGACCGCTCCCGTTCCCTCGAGGAGCGCACCGCCGACTGGTCCTGGCTGGGCTGGCTGCCGCACGTGCGTCCGGGGCACGGGCAGGACTGCCGGCTGCTCCTGGCGCACGACCGGGAGCAGGCCGCCGCGCGTACCGACGAGCTGACCCGCCGTCTGGAGGACCATCTGGCGGACACGGGTCAGGCCGGCAGCCACGGAGCCGATGCTCCACCGCCGGGCGGCGGCTCACAGCCCGAGGGGCAGCAGACCGTCCCATCGCCCCGCCGCCCCTCCTGGGCCCAGGAGGGCGCGGGCAGCGAAACGGCAGCCGGCTTCCCCGGCCCGTACACGGTCGTGGTCGTCGACGGCGATCCCGGCGGTGCCGACCTGCGCGGCGCTCTCGCGCGGCTGGCGCTGGAGGGCCCCCGGGCCGGAATCCACGTCGTCTGCCTGGCCGAGACGGCCGCCGCCTCCCCGGCCTCGCCGGTGACCGAGACGTACGAGGCGGCCTGCTCGGTCGCGCCGACCTTCCGGCAGTGCGGCGCGGTCGCGCTGCTCAGCGGGGACGTGGCGACGGCCCTGCGGCTGGTGCGCGTGGCCCGCACCGGCGGCGACGGCTCGTCGGCGGGACCCGTCGGGCACGGCACGGTCGCCACCGTCGACGCCGTCTCGGCGGCCTGGGCCGAGCGGTTCGCGCGGGCGCTGGCGCCCCTGCGGACGGACGGCCCGGCGAGCGAGCGCCAGCCGCGGGTCTCGGCGCCGCTGCCGCAGGCGGCCCGGCTGCTGGACGAGCTGGGCCTGGCCCGCGCCACCCCCGCGTCGCTGATGGCGCGCTGGGCGGACGCGGCCGACGACGCCGAGGCGCTGGGCGGGCGGGTGCGCGCGGTGCTGGGCGCGGGGCCGCGCGGTCCGGTCGGCGCGGACCTCGCCGCCCAGGGGCCGCATCTGCTGATCGAGGGCCCTGCGGGCAGCGGCCGCACGGAGCTGCTGCGGTCGATCGTCGCGTCGCTGGCCGCCGCCGAGCGGCCGGACCGCCTCGGCATCGTGCTGGTCGACGGCCGGGGCGGCCCGGGCGCGGGCGGCGGCAACGGCGAGGGACTGCAGGTGTGTACGGACGTACCGCATGTCACCACACTGCTCATGGCGCACGACCCGGTCCGCATGCGGGAGTTCGCGCAGTCGCTGAGTGCCGAGCTGAAGCGGCGCGCCGAGCTGCTCGGGCGGTCCGACTTCGCCGAGTGGCACACGGGCCGCGAGCTGTCGGGCCGTATGGTCGCGCAGCGCACGGCGACGGCCCGGGGCGGCGCCCAGGCCGACGCGGCGGGAGCGGGAGGGGCGGGTGACCTCGACTCGCCGTCCAGTTCCACCATGCGGCTGCGGCCCGGCGCGGCCCGGCGGCAGACGGAGGCGGCCGCGCCCCCGCTGCCCCGGCTCGTCGTGGTCGTCGACGACCTGGACGCGCTGGTCGCCCCGGCGCTCGGCTCGACCGGGCGGCCGGCGGCCGGGTCGGTGATGCGCGCGCTGGAGGCGGTGGCGCGGGACGGCGAGCGGCTCGGCGTCCATCTGGTGGCGGCCACCGGTCCGTGCGCTCGTACGGCGGAGACGGAACCGGCGCGCCGGGCCACCCTGCGCGTCGTGCTCGACGCCCCCGTCCCGGGCCCGGAGGAACCCGCGCCCGGGCGGGGAAGGCTGACCGGTGCGGACGGGCGGGTCACCCCGTTCCAGGGCGGCCGGGTGACCGGCCGGATCCCGCGGACGGCGACGCTGCGTCCCACGGTCGTACCTCTCGAATGGCACCGCATGGGTGACCCTCCGGCCCGGCGTCCGGTGCGGGAACTCGGAAACGGCCCGACCGACCTGGCACTGTTGGCCAGCGCGCTGGAAAGGGCGGCCCGGGAGGTCGCGGCTGCGAAGGTGCCGTCGCTCCTGTAGGCGGGGAGGGTCATCGGCCCCACCCGTGTCATGGGGCCGCGTCCCTGGTCACGAGGGAGTCACGATCCCCCGCTTGACAGCCGATGCCATCTTGCCGCCCCCGCACACCCGGGCGTAGACCAGATCGCACGGGAGCGCGCTCGACGTTCGACGAGGAACGAAGAAGCGGGGCAGTCATGCGCATGACGAGCAGCACCATCCGGACACGCTGGTCGCCCAAGCGGGACACGGCGACCCCCCAGAGCCGCAGAGCCGTCAAGGCCGCGGCCGCCGTCGCGGCGGGAGCCCTCGCGCTCTCGCTGAGCGCCTGCGGAAGCAGCGACAACGACAGCGGTGGAAGCACGGGCGACACCACGGAAACGAACAGCAACGTCACCCTTCCCAAGCTCGACGGAACGAGCCTGGAGATCGCCGCCGTGTGGACCGGCACGGAACAGGCCAACTTCAAGAAGGTCCTGCAGGAGTTCGAGAAGCGCACGGGCGCCAAGGTCACGTTCGTGCCCGCGCAGGACCCCATCATCAACTTCATCGGTTCGAAGGTGGCCGGCGGGCAGCCGCCGGACATCGTGATGCTGCCGCAGCCCGGCGCCATCAAGCAGGCCGTCGACAAGGGCTGGGCGAAGGAGCTGGGCTCCGACACCGTCAAGGAGCTCGGCGAGAACTACTCGCAGGGCTGGCAGGACATCGGCGAGGTGAACGGCAAGCCGTACGGCGTCTACTACAAGGCCGCCAACAAGTCCCTGATCTGGTACAACAACCAGGTCTTCGAGAACGCGGGGGCCAGTGAGCCCGAGACCTGGCCGGACCTGCTCAACACCGCGCAGACGGTCTTCGACTCCGGCGTCACCCCGTTCTCCGTCGGCGGGGCCGAGGGCTGGACGCTGACCGACTGGTTCGAGAACGTCTACCTCTCCCAGGCCGGCCCGGAGAAGTACGACCAGCTGGCCAAGCACGAGATCAAGTGGACGGACCCGTCCGTGAAGGACGCGCTGACCACGCTCGCGCAGGTCTGGGGCAAGCCCGACTGGATCGCGGGCGGGGCGAACGGGGCGTTGCAGACCGACTTCCCGGCCTCCGTCACGCAGGTGTTCACCGGCGGGGACCAGCCCAAGGCGGCCATGGTCGCGGCGGGTGACTTCGCGCAGGTCAACATCCCGTCGAGCATGAAGATCGGCACGGACGCGAAGGTGTTCCCGTTCCCGGCCGTGGGTGACCAGGGCCCGGTCGTCTCGGGCGGTGACGCGGCCGTGATCCTTCAGGACTCGAAGGGCTCGCAGGCCCTGGCGACCTGGCTCGCCTCGCCCGACGCGGCGCAGATCCAGGCCAAGCTGGGCGGGTACCTCTCGCCGAACAAGAACGTGCCGAACTCCGCGTACCCGAACGCGGTGCAGCAGAAGATCGCCAAGGCGCTCATCGACGCCGGTGACGACTTCCGCTTCGACATGTCCGACCAGGCCCCGCAGGCCTTCGGCGGTACGCCCGGCAAGGGCGAGTGGAAGATCCTCCAGGACTTCCTGAAGAACCCGAAGGACATCGCGGGGACGCAGGCGAAGCTGGAGGCCGAAGCGGCAGCGGCCTACGGGAACTGACGTCATGACGCCGGTTCCGGCGGCAGGGGGCACCGAGCCCCCTGCCGCTCCCAAGTCGCGCAAGAGTGTGACCGGCACCCGCAGGACCGTCGCGGCGCTGTTCCTGCTGCCCGCGCTCGTCCTGCTCGGCGCGCTCGTGGTGTACCCGATCGGGTACTCGGTCGTACGCAGCTTCTACGACCAGTCCGGTGACGGATTCGCCGGAATGGACAACTACAAGGCCCTCTTCACCGACGAGGGCATCCGCACCGCGCTGAAGAACAACATCATCTGGGTGGTGTTCGCGCCGACGATCGCGACCGCGCTCGGCCTGATCTTCGCGGTGCTGACCGAACGGGTGCGCTGGGGTACGGCGTTCAAGCTGGTCGTCTTCATGCCGATGGCGATCTCGATGCTGGCGGCGGGCATCATCTTCCGCCTGGTGTACGACCAGGACCCGGACAAGGGCGTCGCGAACGCGGTGTGGGTGGGCGTGCACGACACGTTCGCCCAGGCCTCGGCGTTCCCGAAGGCCCATCCGGGCCGCGACTCGCCGCTGAAGCCGGCCGGCGGGGGCGCGTTCATCACCACGTCGCCCGTCCGCACGGGCGAGGCGGTCTCGCTGCCCCTGGTGGGCGTGGCACCCGATCTGATGCCCGACGGCGCGAAGACCGCGGCGGCGCCGAAGCCCGAGCCGGACAAGATCACGGGCACGACCTGGCAGGACTTCACCCGCGGCAAGGGCGTCGGCGCACTCAACAGGGTCGATGCATCCGAACTGGGCTACGCCGGCATGCGGGTCGAGGCCGTGAAGGACGGCAGGGTCGTCGCGACGGCGACGGCCGCGGGCGACGGCACCTTCACGCTGCCCGCCTCGGCCGACGGGGCCCAGCTGAGGCTTCCGGCGAGCAACTTCAAGGAACCGTACAACGGCCTGGACTGGCTCGGCCCGTCCCTGGTCACCCCGGCCATCATCGGCTCGTACATCTGGATGTGGGCGGGCTTCGCGATGGTGCTCATCGCGGCCGGGCTGGCGAGCGTGCCCCGGGAACTGCTGGAGGCGGCCCGGGTCGACGGCGCGAGCGAGTGGCAGGTGTTCAGACGCGTCACGGTGCCGCTGCTGGCGCCGGTCCTGGCGGTCGTCGCCGTCACCCTCATGATCAACGTGCTGAAGATCTTCGACCTGGTCTTCATCATCGCTCCGGGCTCCTCCCAGGACGACGCGAACGTCCTCGCGCTGGAGCTGTACCGCAAGGGCTTCTCCGAGGACCAGCCGGGCATCGCCAGCGCCATCTCGGTGTTCCTGCTGCTGCTCGTGGTGCCGGTGATGTGGTTCAACGTACGCAGGCTCAGGCGGGAGGTGCGGCGATGAAGGCCAAGCAGTCGCTGGGGTCGCGGCTGGCCGAGGCGGTCAGCGGCGGGGTGCTGCGGGTGTTCCTCATCGTCGTCGGGCTGTTCTGGCTGGTGCCGACCATCGGGCTGCTGCTGTCCAGTCTCCGTACGCCGGAGGACATCGCGGCGAGCGGCTGGTGGAAGGTGTTCACCGAGCCCTCGCAGATCACCTTCGACAGTTACGCGAAGCTGCTGGAGAACGAGGACATCACCAGCTCCCTGGTGAACACGGTCTGGATCACCGTGCCGGCCACGCTGCTGGTCGTGATCATCGGCTCACTGGCCGGCTACGCCTTCGCCTGGATGGAGTTCCCCGGCCGGGACTGGTGGTTCCTGGGCGTGGTCGGCCTGCTGGTCGTACCCGTGCAGGTGGCGCTGATCCCGATCGCCGAACTCTTCGGCAGCATCGGCATCTTCGGCTCGGTGCTCGGCGTGGTGCTCTTCCACGTCGGCTTCGGCCTGCCCTTTGCCGTGTTCCTGCTGCGGAACTTCTTCGCGGAGATCCCGAAGGAACTGCTGGAGGCGGCGCGCCTGGACGGCGCGGGTGAACTGCGCCTGTTCTTCCGTGTCGTGATGCCGCTCGGCGCCCCGGCGATCGCGGCCCTGGGCATCTTCCAGTTCCTGTGGGTGTGGAACGACCTGCTCGTCGCGCTGATCTTCTCGGACTCCGGGAGCCAGCCGATCACGGTCGCGCTGCAGACGCAGGTCCGGCAGTTCGGCAACAACATCGACGTGCTGGCACCCGGCGCGTTCATCTCGATGGTCATCCCGCTGGCCGTCTTCTTCGCGTTCCAGCGGCAGTTCGTGTCCGGCGTGATGGCGGGCGCGGTCAAGTAGCGATCAGAGCACGGTAGTCGAAGGGGCGGGCCCGGGGCGGTCCGCCCCTTCCGCGTTCCCCCGGATGCCGTAGCGACCGTAACCAAGTCGGCCCATCGGCCGTTCCCGGGCCGAACGCCCGCGCCGACCGATGGATGGCCTCTTGCCCAGGTTCAGTGTCATTGTCCCCGCGTACCAGGTTCAGGCGTACCTGCACGAGTGCCTCGAATCGGTGCTCACCCAGTCCTGTCCCGATCTCGAACTGATCGTCGTCGACGACTGCTCGCCGGACGCGTGCGGCGCGATCATCGACGAGTTCGCCGCCCGCGATGCCCGCGTACGCCCCGTCCACCTGCCTCAAAACGTCGGCCTGGGCCGCGCGAGAAACGCCGGCGTGGCGCACGCGAGCGGGGACTACCTGCTGTTCCTGGACAGCGACGACACCCTCACGCCCGACGCGCTGCGGTCGATCGCCGACCGGCTGAAGGAGACGGGCGAGCCGGACGTGCTGGTCTTCGACTACGCGCGCACCTACTGGACCGGTGAGGCGATCCGCAACCAGGCGGCCGCGCAGCTCACCGAGCAGGGCCCGGCGCCGTTCCGCCTGGAGGACCGGCCGGGGCTGCTGCGGCTGCTGATGGTCGCCTGGAACAAGGCCTACCGGCGGGAGTTCGTCGAGGAGGGGGGCTTCGTCTTCCCGCCCGGGCTCTACGAGGACACGCCGTGGACGTACCCGGTGCTGATGACCGCCGAGTCGATCGCGACCCTCGACAGGGTCTGTGTGCACTACCGGCAGCGGCGGCAGGGCAGCATCCTGCGCACCACCAGCGAGCGGCACTTCGACGTCTTCGAGCAGTACGACCGGGTCTTCGCGTACCTCGACGAGCGCCCCGAACTGGCCCGGTGGCGTCCGGTGCTGTTCCGCCGCATGGTGCACCATCTGGTGATCGTGTACTCCCGGCGGGACCGGCTGCCCCGGGGCTCGCGTGCCGACTTCCTGCGCCGGGCCCGCGCCCACTACCGGCGCTACCGCACCCCCGGCGTCCCCGTCCCGGCCCCGCTCTCGGCCTCGCTCGAGCGGGGGCGCCCCCGCCGCCGCGTCCACCACGTCCTGATCCGCTTCGGCCTGCACCGCACCTACCGCACCCTCCAGCTGGCGTCGGCCCTCCACCGCGCGGCCGCCCGGACCACCGGGAAGCTGCTGCGAGGCCTTCGGGCGGCCGTCCTCCGGACGCATTACCTCGTGCAGCGCTGCCTGCCGCTGCGCGCCGACCGCGCCGTCTTCGCCGCCTACGACGGCCGCGGCCACGGCTGCAACCCCGGCGCGCTGGAGGCCGCGTTCCGCGACCTCGCGCCGCACATCCGCACGGCGTGGATCGCCCGCCGCGAGCACCACCACACCATCCCGCCCGGCCCGCGCCGCATCGTCCCCGGCACGGCCGCCTACTGGACGGCGCTCGCCCGCTCCCGCTACCTGGTCAGCAACACCGGCTTCGACGACCGGCTGGCCAAGCGCCGGGGCCAGGTCCTGATCCAGACCGGGCACGGCACCCCGCTCGGCCACATCGGCCTCGACCTCCAGGAGCGCCCCGCGGCGGCCCGCGGCCGTGACTTCGCGCGGCTCCTGAAGGACGTCGACCGGTGGGACTACGTGCTGTCCGCCAACCGGCACACCACCCTGACGAACGAGCGCGTCCACCCCGGCCGCTACACCACGCTGGAGTACGGCTACCCCCGCAACGACGTGTTCCGGACGGCGACCCCGGCGGACGTGGCCCGGCTGCGGGCCTCACTGGGCATCGCGCGGGGCGTGGTGGCGATCCTGTACGCGCCGACCCACCGCGACTACCGCCGCTCCCAGCGCCGCCCCCTGGACCTGCAGCGGATCGCGCGCCGCCTCGGCCCGCGCTTCATCGTCCTGGCCCGCGCCCACCACGCCTACGACGCCCCGCTGATCAGCACCTGCGGCCGGGTCGTGGACGTCTCCGGCCACCCGAGCGTGGAGTCGCTCTGTCTGGCGTCGGACGTCCTGGTCACGGACTACTCGTCGCTGATGTTCGACTACGCCAACCTGGACCGGCCGATCGTCGTCCACGCCGACGACTGGGAGGCGTACGACGCGGCCCGCGGCACCTACTTCGACCTGCGTGACGTCCCGCCGGGCGCGGTCGCCCGCGGCGAGGACGAGCTGATCGACATCTTCGCCACCGGCCACTGGCGCGGCTCCCGCTCGGCCCAGCTGCGCGCGGTGTTCCGCGAGCGGTTCTGCACCTACGACGACGGGCGGGCCGCCGAGCGGGTGGTGCGCCGGGTCGTGCTCGGGGAGTCGCAGCTGCCGCCCGTCGTGCCGCTCGGCGAGCGTCGTCCGGTGCCCTCGGCGGCGGCCTCGCTGACGCGTGAGCCGCTCACCACGGTGCCGCTCGCGGCCGGTCCCCGCGCCGTCACCGACAGCCTCTGACCACGGTTCGCACTCCGGGGAGTCCGCATGCCCGCCGGCCCGTCGCGGCCGACGCCGTCCCGGCCGCCGGCCTGGCGGCCGTCGGGGCGTCCGGGACGCCCGCGACCCGTGTGACCCGGCCCGCCCCGACAGACCCGCCTCCCGACAGAAAGAGCCACATGCCCCGCTTCAGCATCGTCGTCCCGTCCCATGGGGTCGCGGGCCGGCTGTCCCTGGCGCTGGATTCCGTCCTCGCCCAGTCGTTCGGAGACTTCGAGCTGATCCCGGTGTGCGACGCGCCCGACGCGCCGGCGGCGGACGTCGCCGCCGGGTACGCCGAGCGGGACTCCCGGGTGGCGCCGGTGCACTCGCCGCCGTCGGACGGACTGGCCGGAGCGCGCAACACCGGGCTGCGGGCGGCCGTCGGCGGCCATGTGCTGTTCCTCGACGGCGACGACCTCCTGGCCCCGGGGGCACTGGCGGCGCTGGACGCCCGGCTGGGCGAGACCGGTGACGTGGACGTCCTGTACTTCGAGCACGAGCGCACCCCCTGGTGGGAGGGCGAGCCGGCCAACCCGGCCGCGCCCCTACTGGCCAGGACGCCGGACGGGGCCTTCGCCCCCGGCCGGGCCCCGCGGCTGACGGGCGTGGCGCTCCCGGCGTGGAGCGCCCTCTACCGGCGGGCCTTCCTCACCGAGCAGGACCTCGCCTTCCCCGGGGAGCACTACACCGACATCGGTTTCGGCGGGCTGGCCGGCCTGCGGGCGGAGCGGGTGGCCGTGCTGCGCGCGGTCGTCGTCCGGCACCTGCTGCGCCGGCAGGGCAACCGGCTGGGCCTGCCCGGCGAGCACCACGCCGAGCTGCTCGACCAGTGCGAGCTGGTGCTGGCACGGGCCGCGGAGCAGGGGCTTGCGCCGGACCGGCTGTCGCCGCTGTTCGAGCAGCTCTTCGCCGCCGTGCTGAAGACGGCCGCCCACCCCCGGCGGCTGACCTCCGGCCGCCGGGCCTTCTTCCGGCGGGCGAGCGCGCTCTACCGGCGGCACCGCCCCGCGGGGTACCGGGCGCCCGGCGGCAGCCTCGGCGTCCAGCACCGGCTGCTCGCCTCCGGGTCCTACCCGGCGTTCCGCGCCCTGCGCGCCGTCAACCGGACCGCGGTGCGGGCGGCCACGCTGCTCCCCCGCCCGCGCGGGCTGCGCACCCGGCTGCGCTACGCGCTGGACCTGCGGCTCCCGCTGGACCGGAACCTCGTCGTGTACTGCGCCTACTGGGGCCGCGGCTACGTCTGCAACCCGGCCGCGATCCACGCCAAGGCCCGCGAACTGGCGCCGCACCTGCGCGCGGTGTTCCTGGTCGAGCCGGACGCGGTGGACAGCGTGCCACCGGGCGTCGCACACGCGGTGATCGGCAGCCGGACGTACTGGAAGGTGCTGGCCCGCGCCAAGTACCTGGTCAACAACGCGAACTTCGCCGACGCCGTGGTCAAGCGCCCCGGCAGCGTGCACCTGCAGACCCAGCACGGCACCCCGCTGAAGACGATGGGCGCCGACCAGGCGACGTACCCCGTGGTGGCCGCGGCGACCGGCAGCATCGCCAGGCTGCTGGCCCGGGTGGACCGCTGGGACTACAACCTGACCTCCAACCGGCACTCCACCGAGATGTGGGAGCGGGCGTTCCCGAGCGCGCACGAGACGCTCGAGTACGGCTATCCCCGCAACGACGTCTACTGCACGGCGTCCGCCGAGGACGTGGCCCGTGTCCGCAAGGAACTGGGCGTCCCCGACGGCAAGAAGGCCCTGCTGTACGCCCCCACGCACCGCGACTACGCCACGGGTTTCGAGACGGGCCTGGACCTGGCGCGGTTCTGCGAGGCGATCGGCGACGAGTACGTGGTGCTGCTGCGCGCCCACTACTTCTACGACCGGGGAGCGAGCAGGGGCGGCGGGCGGATCATCGACGTCACCGGGCACCGCTCGTCGGAGGACGTGTGCCTGGCGGCGGACGCGCTGATCACGGACTACTCGTCGATCATGTTCGACTACGCCAACCTGGACCGGCCGATCGTCGTGTACGCCGACGACTGGGACGTGTACCGGGAGACCCGGGGCGTCTACTTCGACCTGATGGAGTTCCCGCCCGGCCGGGTCGCGCGGACGCCCGGGGAATTGGCGGCCGTCTTCCGTGACGGCTCCTGGGCGGACGAGTCCGCCGCGTCGCTGCGGGCCGCTTTCCGGGAGCGCTTCTGCCAGTTCGACGACGGGCGTGCCGCCGAGCGCGTCGTGCGCCGGGTGCTGCTGGGGGAGCCGCCCGAGTCGATCCCGCCCGTGGTCCCGCTCGCGGAGCGCGTCCCGGCCCCCGCCTCCACCCTCACAAGGAGCTGACCGAAGACGTGCCCCGCTTCAGCATCATCGTCCCCGTCTACAAGGTGCAGGGCTTCCTGCGCGAGTGTCTCGACTCGGTACTCGGCCAGTCCTGCGGCGACTTCGAGGTGATCGCCGTGGACGACCGCTCGCCCGACGGCAGCGGCGCGATCCTCGACGAATACGCCGCCCGCGACGACCGGGTGCGGGTGCTGCACCTGCCGGAGAATGTGGGCCTCGGCCGGGCCCGCAACGCGGGCCTCGCGCAGGCGGCCGGCGACTACGTGCTGTTCCTGGACAGCGACGACGCCTACACGCCGGGCCTGCTGGCCGCCGTCGCCGCGCGGCTGGCGGCGACGGGCGAGCCGGACATCCTCGTCTTCGACCATGTGCGCACCCACTGGTGGGGCCGGGGCGGGCGCAGCGAGGCGGCGGACCTGCTGGCCGCGGCGGGCCTGGAGACGTTCGGCATCCGGCAGAGCCCGCAGTATCTGAACCTGTTCCTGGTCGCCTGGAACAAGGCCTACCGGCGCTCCTTCTTCCAGGAACACGGGCTCCAGTACGCGGCGGGGCTGTACGAGGACGCGCCGGTCACCTACCGGTCGATGGTGCTGGCCGAGCGCATCGCCTGCCTGGACCGGATCGGCGTGGAGTACCGCCAGCGCCGGCAGGGCGCGATCACCAAGACACCCGGGCGCCGGCACTTCGACATCTTCCCGCAGTACGAGGGGCTGTTCACGTTCCTGGAGCAGCGCCCCGACCTCGGCTGGGCGCGGCCGCTGCTGCTGGAACGGGCCCTGGACCACATGCTGTTCGTGCTGGCCCGCGAGGACCGGGTCCGGCCCGCCGACCGGGGCGACTTCTACCGCGAGATCCGCTCCTTCCACCGCCGTCACCTCCCCGAGGGCGGCTTCCGGCTGCCGGACGGCTGGCGCGGGGTGGAGATGCGGCTGCTGGCCTCGGCGCCCTACACGTCGTACGCGGCGGCACGCGGACTGCGGGACCTGCGCGCGGCCGCCCTGGGCGGGCGGCGGCGGGTGGCGAGGAAGGCGTCGGAGACCGCCAGGCGCGGCTGGTACGCGGCCCAGTCGAAACGCCCTCTCGATCCGCACCTCGCCGTCTACTCGGCGACCCACCACCGGGGCGTGACCGGTGATCCGGCCGCGATCTACGCCAAGGCGCGCGAGATCGCCCCGCACATCAGGGGCGTGTGGGTGGTCCGGGAGGACGCCGTGGACGCGCTGCCGCCCGGCATCGAGCACGTGACGCCGGGCTCGCGGCGCTATCACGAGGTCGTGGCGCGGGCCACGTACTGGGTGAACAACGTCAACTGGCCCGGCACCCTGGCCAAGCGGCCGGGGAGCGTGCACATCCACACCCACCAGGGCACCCCGCTGAAGTACATGGGCGCCGACCTGCTGACCAAGCCGGGCGCCCGGCACGGCTTCGACGTGCCGCAGATGCTGCGCCGGGCGGACCGCTGGGACTTCAGCCTGGTCGCGGGGCGGTACGCGGAACAGGTCTGGGAGCGGGCCTGTCCGTGCCACTTCACCTCGCTGCGGACCGGCAGCCCGCGCAACGACGTGCTGGTCGGCGCGGGGCCCGAGCGGGGCCGCGCGGTGCGCGAGCGGCTCGGCGTCCCGGCCGGTGACACGGTCGTGCTGTACGCCCCGACCCGCCGCGACTACCGGCGGGGCGGCCACGTCGACCGGTTCGACCTCGCCCGCTTCGCCGAGGACCTGGGCCCCGGGCACACGCTGGTCGTCCGGCTGCACCCGTCGCTGGCGGCGGGTGTCGCGCGGGGCCTCGGCTTGTCCGACCTGCACCGGCGGGGTGTGCTGGTGGACGTGACCGACGAGCCGCACGTCGAGGAGGTGATGCTCGCCTCCGACGTGCTCGTGACCGACTACTCCGCCCTGATGTTCGACTACGCCCTGCTGGACCGGCCGATCGTCGTCCACGCCGACGACTGGGGCGCGTTCGCGGCGAGCCGGGGCGCCTACTTCGACATCACGGCCGACGCGCCGGGCCATGTGTCGCGTTCGTACCGCGAACTGGCCTGGCTGTTCGCGTCCGGCACCTGGCAGGACGCGGAGGCGGCGCGGCTGCGCACCGCCTTCCGGGAGCGGTACTGCGAGTTCGAGGACGGGCGGGCCGCCGAGCGGGTCGTCCGGCTGCTGATGCTGGGCGAGCGGGGCGGGACGCTGCTGCCCGCGGCCCGCCGGACCGAGGGTGTCCGCACCCGGCCCGAGGCGCTGATCGAGAGATGAGGACTCCCGCGACCCCCGAGGCCGTCCCGTCCCTGCCCGGCCAGCGTGCCTCCTCGGCCCCGGCGCCCGCCGTCGCCGGGCGGCTGCGGCCGGCGCACTGGTGGCACGCCGCCCTGGTCGCCGTGCCGACCGCGGCCTTGTTCGTGCTGGGTTACCGGCGCCGCTGGATCTGCGACGACGGGCTCATCTACCTGCGCCCGGTCCGGCAGATCCTGGCGGGCAACGGGCCGGTGTTCAACGCCGGGGAGCGGGCGGAGAGTTCGACGGGCACCCTCTGGCAGTGGCTGCTCGCGCTCGCCGCCCGGGTCTCCGGCGAGGACCCGGCGTTCCTCGCGGTCGGGCTGGGACTGCTGCTGAGCACCGCCGGGTTCGCGTTCGCCCTGGTGGCGACGTGCCGGCTGCACCGGGGCGGCGGGCTGCTGCTGCCGGCGGGTGTGTTCGTGCTGCTGGCCGTGCCGCCGTTCTGGTCGTACATGACGTCGGGTCTGGAGAGCGGCCTGGGCGCCTTCTGGACCGGCCTGTCGTGGTGGCTGCTGACCCGGACCCGGCGTGGCCGGAACGCCCGTGAGACGTGCGCGGCGGCCTTCGTGTTCGGTCTGGGCCCGCTGGTCCGGCCCGATCTCGCGGTGGTCACGGCGTGCTTCCTGGCCGCCCAGTGGTGGGTGCTGCGCCCCTCCCGGCGGGGCACGGCGGCGATGCTGGCGTCGGCGGGGGCGGTGCCGCTGGCGTACGAGGTCTTCCGGGCGGGGTACTACGGGATCCTGGTGCCGCTGCCCGCCATCGCCAAGGAGGCGAGCGCCAGCGACTGGAGCCGGGGCGCCGGATACGTGCAGGAGACGCTCGGGCCGTACTGGCTGTGGCCGGTGGTCCCGGTGCTCGGGGCACTGACCGTGCTGCTGGTGCGGCGGACCCGCCGGGAGCGGCGGGGCCGCGTCCCGGGGCGGGCCTCGCTCGCGGTGCTGCTGGCGCCGCTGACCGCGGGCCTGCTGCTGGCCGGGTACGTGGTGCGGGTCGGCGGCGACTACATGCACGCCCGCATGATCCTGCCCGCGCTTCTGCTGCTGCTCCTGCCGGTGCTGGTCGTGCCCGCGAGCAGGGTCACCGGGGCCGCGAGCGCGCTGCTGGCGGTGTGGCTGTGCGTGACGGTCAGCCCGCTGCGGGCACCGTTCGACGTGCGCAGCACGCCCGGGTCGTTCAACGTGCGCAGTTCCGACGTGGAGGGCCTCGGCGATCACAACCCGGTGCGCACCGCCACCTGGGTGGCCAACTGGCCCGCCTTGCCCGAGGGGCGCGCCATGCTGGCCCGGGCGGAGCGTGCTCCCGGTCCGACGCTGCTCTACTTCGACGCCGGGCGGCGGCTGCACGCCACGCCGATGCGCGCGGACGCCCCGTACCGGGTGGTGATCGTGGGCCGTCACCTCGGAGTGACGGGAGCGGCGGCACCATTGGACGCCTATGTCAACGACGCCTGGGGGCTGGCCAGTCCGATCGGCGCGCACCTGACGCTGGAGCGGTGGAGCTGGCCCGGGCACGAGAAGTTCCTGCGCAACCACTGGATCTTCGCCGAGTGGGCGGCCGAACACCCTCCGCAGCGGGACCTGCTGCGGGCCGGGGCGACGCGGGAGACGGTCGGGGCGGCCCGGGCCGCGCTGGGCTGCGGCGAACTCGCCGAGCTGCGGGAGTCGGTGCGGGCGCCGCTCACCGCCGAGCGGTTCTGGCAGAACCTCACCGGGTCGGTCGAGCGGACACGGTTCCGCTTCGCGCGCTGGCCGGCAGCGGCCCAGCGGGCGCTGTGCGACTGACGGTCGTCAGGTGGGAGGGGGAGCGGCTGTCAGCCCCGCTTCGGCCGCAGGGCCCCGGCGTGCGGGGTGGGCGGCCGACCGTCGGCAGGTGAGGGGTGCGGCCGTCAGCCCCTCCGGCCCCTCCGGCTCACGGCGTGTGCGGTGGGCCGGTGCGGCGGGCCACCCCCGGCAGGTGGGGTAGCGGCCTCACTCGATGAAGTGATCCGGGGTCAGGGCATGCGTAGGGCGGGAACATTCGGCGCATGCCCCCGACCCCCTTCACCCTCCGGTGAGCGCCCCGGCCCCGGTCCGGCGGGCCGTGCGCGGCGCGACGGCGCTGCGCGGCGGCCGCGCCGGACGGCTCACCCCCTACCGGTTCTACGGCGCCCTGTTCTGGCTGGTGATGACGCTGGCGTACTGGCGGATCCCGCTGTGCTGCGACGCCGGGCAGCACGCGGCGGTCGTCGAGCGCCTCAAGGCGGACCTGCTGCACCCGGCCCACACCATGGCCGACCTGCCGGGCGGGGGCAGCCCGTACTACGGCCCGTACGCCGTCGCCCAGGGCGTGCTGGCGCGGCTGACGGGGCTGTCCGGCTGGGAGGTCGTGAAACTCGCCGGTCCGGTGCACCTGCTGGTGCTGCTGACGGGGATCGGCCGCTTCGTCAGGACCCTCACCCCGCGCCCCTGGGCGCCGGTGTGGGCGTTGCTGTTCATGACGCTGCTGTGGGGCACCACGCGGATCCTGTGGAGCGGCTACCTCGGGCTGATGTCGATGACGACGAATCTGGGCTACCCGTCCACGATCGCCATCGGCCTGACGTTCTGGGCGTGGGCCTGGACGGGCACCCGTGCGCGGGAGGACACCCCCGCCGTGCGGTTCGTCGGTCCGAGCGGGCTCGGCGGCTGGTGGGGGTACGCCGGGATCGGCGCCCTGTACGGGCTGATCCTGCTCACCCACCCCGTCACGGCGGCCTCGGCGCTCGCCGGGGCGGCGGCGATCGTGGCGGCCCGGCAGCGCGGCCGGCGCCGCCCGGTCGTGGCCCGGTGGGTCCTCACCGGGGCGGCCTGCGCGGCGGTCGCGGTGGCGTGGCCGTACTACGACGTGCTGACCCTGGTCGGCGACACCGGCATGGACGCGATGCACCGGCAGCTGTACGAGAGGATGCTCGCCAATTCCTGGCTCGCTCTGCTCGGCCTGCCCGCGCTGTGGGTCCGGGCCCGCAGGTCGGCGCGTGATCCGCTGGTGTGGATGTTCCTGCTGGAGTGCCTGCTGGTGGCGTACGGCTGGGCGAGCGGGCACTACACGTACGCCCGGGCGCTGTGGGCCGTGCTGGTGCCGCTGCAGTTCGCCCTGGCGGTGGAGCTGGCGGCGCCCCGGCCCTGGCGTCGAGCGAGACGGGTGCTGGGCGGGGCGGCGGCGGCCGGGGTGTGCGCCGGATTCGTCACCGTGCACGCCGGGGCGGTGGTGCCGCGCTCGGTCGACCCGGTGGGGTTCGCACAGCCGACGCGCTGGCCGTCGTACGACTGGGCGGCCCGGCACATCGGGCCGGGCGAGGTGGTGATCACCGACGGGTACTTCGCTTCCCACGCCATCGCCGGGTACGGGCCGAACCTCGCGGCGCCCATCTGGCCCGACCCCGCTCTCGACGAGGGGGAGCGGCAGCGCCGGGCGGCCGATGTGCGCGCCTATCTGGCCCCCGGTTCGACCCGCGCCGAGCGCTCCGCCGTCGTCCGCCGCTACCACGTGCACTGGCTGCTGCTGACGCGCTGGCACCCGGTGCCCGAGGAGGCGGTGGTGGTGGCGTGGAGCGGACGGACGGGGGAGGTGCTGGCACGGGTCGGGGGTGACGTCCGAACGGTTACTCGATGACGAGGTCGACCTCGATGTTGCCGCGCGTGGCGTTGGAGTACGGGCAGACCTGGTGGGCCTGCTCGACCAGCTTGCGGCCGGTCGCCTCGTCCACGCTGTCGGGCAGCTCCACGCGCAGGGTGACAGCGAGGCCGAAGCCCTCGCCCTGCTTGCCTATGGAGACCTCGGCGGTCACGGCGGCGTCGCTGACGTCGACCTTGGCGGCGCGGCCGACGAGGCCGAGGGCGCTGCCGAAGCAGGCGGCGTAACCGGCGGCGAAGAGCTGCTCGGGGTTGGTGCCCTGGCCGTTGCCGCCCAGCGCCTGAGGCATGCCCAGGGCGAGGTCCAGCACGCCGTCGGAGCTGACGGCCCGGCCCTCACGGCCGTGGGTGGCGGTGGCGACAGCGGTGTAGAGCGCGTCCATGGAAAACCTTCCCTCTCACGTCAACGTTTCGGCGGCCCGCTCCCGGGCCGCCTGACACCAGAATTAGAGCACACAATTCAGTTGTGCGCAATTGAATGGTGGGCTCGGGCTATCCTGGAGGCATGAACACGCCGGACGACGACTGGCTCCGCCTGGACCAGCAGATCTGCTTCTCCCTGCACGCGGCCTCCCGCGCCTTCAACGGGGTCTACCGCGGGATCCTCAAGGACCTCGGCCTCACCTACCCGCAGTACCTGGTGATGCTGGTGCTGTGGGAGCACGACGAGCTGCCCGTGAAGAAGCTCGGCGAGCACCTGCGTCTCGACTCCGGCACGCTGTCACCGCTGCTGAAGCGGCTTGAGGCGGCCGGACTGGTGCGCCGGGAGCGCAGCGCCCGCGACGAGCGGTCGGTGGAGGTGCGGCTGACCGAGGAGGGCGTCGCGCTGCGCGGCCGGGCGCTTCAGGTGCCGCGCCGGATCGCGTCCTCGACCGGCTTCGGCCCCGAGGAGGTCCGCGCCCTGCGCGCCCGCCTCGACGAGCTCACCACCGCGCTGGACGCCGCCGCAGCGCTCGCGGAGCAGCAGGGCGGCTCGCCGGCAGCCGGGCCGTCGTAGCCGCGCCGGGCGGGGTGTCGGCCTGCCCACCGGGCGGTTCGTCGCCCGGCTGCCGCCGGACGTGGAGGCGGAGGACCACCCCGTCCCGGGCGTGTTCCTCCCGGACGGTGAACTGCTCCCCCAGGACGGCGAGCTTGGTCCGCTCGACCGGATCGGCCAGGGGCCGGTGCGGGTTCGGCACGTGCGCCTCGGCGACGACCCAGACGTGGTTCACCGAGGCGAGCCGCCGGCGCAGTTCCCAGGGGGTCGCCTCTCTGCCCCACAGGGTCCCGGAGCGGGGCGCGGACTCCCGCAGCGCGATGTCCCGCACCCTCCGGAACCCCTTGGGGTAGGCCAGCGCGGCGAGTCTGCCGACCGACGGCACGAACAGCACCGGGTCACCGGGGCGCATCCGGCGGACGGCGAGCGCGGAGACCACGGCGAGGTTGTCCGGGCGGTGCGCGGCGGAGCGGTCCTGCCGGTGCACGGGGAGCTGCGTGAGGAAGGTGCCGACGAGGGCGAGCACACCGGTGACACCCACGACGACCCGCACCCGCCGCCCACCGGACCACATCCGCAGCCCACCCACCCGCATCCGCAGCGCGCCGAACCGCACCGGCAGCCCGACAACCCGCGCCGACCGCCCACCGACCGGCACCCGCGCCGACCGCCCACCGACCGGCACCCGCATCAGCGCCCGGCCCACTCGCCCGGCACCCGCCGCGACCAGCAGGGACGCGCCCGCCAGCGCATAGAGCACGTACCGGTCGTGGTAGAGCGGCCGGACCTGCGACACGGTCATCAGGATCCCCGGCGGCACGAGCAGCAGCGGCGCCGCGACCGCGGCCGTGCGCCGCTCCCGGAGTCCCAGGATCATCAGCAGCGACGCGCCCCAGAACACCGGCCCCGCCGGGCCGGGGGCGAAGTTGCGGGCGAGCCTGTCGACCCGGTCCCACCCGGGTGGCACCAGCCACGCCACCTGCCCCGCCTGCCCCTGCGACACCCACACCAGGGGCAGCAGAAGCAGCGTCGCCGCCCCCGCCGCGCGCCCCCAGCCGGACCACACCCTCCTCGGCACCCGCAACAGCGCCAGCGTCAGCGCGTGCGCGCCCAGCACCGGCACCGCCAGCTCGTGCAGCGCACAGGTCAGCGCGATGACCGTCCCGTACCCCCACCAGGCCCGGGGCCCCGGCCCCTCCACGGCCCTCAGGAGCAGCAGCGTCGCCCCTGCCACTCCCCCCGCGACCAGCGCGTACGACCGTCCCTCCTGGGCGTAGTGGCCGGTCATCGGGGTGATCGCGTAGAGGGCACCGGCCCCCAGGCCGACCCGGGGCCCGGCCAGCCGGGCGCCCAGGGCCGCGACCAGGCCGGCGGTCGCCGTCGCCGCGCACACCGACGGCAGGCGCAGCACGACCTCGTCCGGGTGGACGGCGAGGACGGCGTGCATGAACAGGTAGTACACGCCGTGCACCGCGTCCACGTCGTGCAGCAGCCGCCAGATCTGCGGGACGGTGCGCTGCGCGACCTGGAAGGTGACGCTCTCGTCTCCCCACATGCCCCCGCGGTCCAGTTCCCACAGCCCGGTCGCGAACATCACCGCCATGGGCACCGCCACGGGCAGCACCCCCGTGGCGAACCTGCCGCTCCCCCTCCACCCTCCGCTCTTCACGGCCCGATTCTGTGCTGAATCAGCATCTTCGCCGAGGTTTGGTGGTGTGTTACCACTTTCATGTCATTCGCCCGGCTTACGATCCACAGTGATGAATGCCGAGGGCGAGACCGAGCGGGCCACCCGGACGCCGCGTCCCCGGGTGGCCGTCGTGGTGATCGGTCATGACGACGCCGCCCATGTGACGGACGCCGTGCGCTCGGCGCTCGCCCAGGGACCGGCCGTGCGCGAGGTGGTGGCCGTCGACGACTGCTCCCAGGACGGCAGCGCCGGCCTGCTGGAACGGCTCGCCGCCGCGGAACCCCGGCTGAAGGTGATCCGCCGCCGGGTCAACAGCGGCGGCTGCGGCACCCCGCGCAACACCGGACTCGGCGCGGTGACCTCGCCGTACGTGATGTTCCTGGACAGCGACGACATCCTGCCGTCCGGCGCGGTCGAGGCGCTGCTCCGGGCGGCCGAGGGCGCGCACGCGGAGGTCGCGGGCGGCCTGTGCGTACGCCGGGAGCTGCCGTCGGGGCGCGAAGTGCCCTGGCAGGAGCGCCTCTACGCGCTGCACGCCGTGGTGCCGCACCCCGCGCGACGACCTCGCCTGGTCCACGACACGCTGTGCGTCAACAAGCTCTACCGCACCGACTTCCTGCGCACGCACGGCATCCGCTTCCCCGAGGGCCGCTTCCCGTACGAGGACGTCGTCTTCACCGCGCGCGTGCTGGCCGCGGCCCCGCGCATCGCCCTGGTCCCGGACCGGGTCTACGTCTGGCACGTGCGCCGGTCCGCGGGGCGGCTGTCGATCTCCCTGGACCGCGCCGGAGTCGAGAACTGGCGGGCTCGTACCGAGGCGTGCCGACAGGCGTACGAGGTGCTGCTGGGCGCCGGCCAGAAGGAACTCGCGCGGGCCGCGCGCGCCAAGTTCCTCGACCACGACCTGCGGATGTACGTGCGTGAACTGGGGTTGCGCGACGCCGCGTACCGGCGCGCCTGGTGGGAGCTCACGCGGGCGCACCTAGCGGAGTACGACGCCGACGACTGGGCCCGCAACCCGTCCGCTCCCGGCCGGCTGATCGGGCGGGTCGTCCTGGCTTCCCCGGAGCCGTGCGATCTGCTCCGGCTGCGGGAGCTCGCGGCCCGTCCGGCCCGCCTGTGCCCGCCGTACGCCCGCGCCGCGGACGGCACGCCCGTCTGGTCGCACGGCCTCCCGCAGGTCTCCCTGGAGCCCCTCCGCGCCCGGCCGGTGCGGGCGCTGCCCCTCGCCGTCGACGGGGAGCTGCGGCCGGGCGCGCGGGGCACCCGGCTGCGACTGCGCCTGCACGAGCTGTACGGGCGGGTGGCGCAGGCGGGTCCGGAGGCGCTGGAGGTGGAGTGGCGGCACCGGGACGACGCCGACGTGGTGGTCCGGGGTGCGAGGGTGGCGCTCGCGCCGGGTGCGGAGGTGCGGCCCGATACCACGGGGACCGCCGGCCCCGACGGGCGCGAGGCCACCTGGTCGGGGGAGACGGCCGTCGACCTCGGCGCACTGGCCGCGCTCGGCCCGGGCACCTGGGACCTGCGCCTCAGGGTCCGCTTCCGTGACGGCGCGAGCCGGGACGTCACGGCGCACGCTCTGCGGGGCGCCGGTCTGCTGCGCCGCCGCGCCGTCCCGAGCGCCCGGCTGGGCGTGGTACTCGTTCAGCCGTACTCCACCCACTCCGGTGCGCTGGCACTGCGGGTCGCTCCCGGCGTACGCGGTGTGCTGTCGGTGGTACGCGCACGACTGCTCCGCCTGCTTCACTGAGGGCACGACGACAGCGACGACCGCGACGGATCAGCGCGCAGCAGCACCACCACGGGCCCACAGACGAGGGGACGGCCGCACATGACCTGGTTGATCACCGGCGGCGCCGGCTACATCGGCGCGCACGTCGTTCGGGCGATGACCGCGGCGGGCGAACGGGTCGTGGTGTACGACGACCTGTCCACCGGCATCGCCGCGCGCGTCCCCGACGGGGTGCCGCTGGTGGTGGGCTCGACCCTGGACGCCCAGCGGATCGCCCGCACCCTCGCGGACCACTCGGTCACCGGCGTCGTCCACCTCGCTGCCAAGAAGCAGGTGGGCGAGTCCGTCGAACGGCCGCTGCACTACTACCGGGAGAACGTCGAGGGCCTGCGGGTGCTGCTGGACGCCGTGACGGCGGCGGACGTGCGGTCCCTCGTCTTCTCCTCATCGGCGGCGGTGTACGGCATGCCGGACGTGGACCTGGTCACGGAGGAGACGCGTTGCGCGCCCCTGTCGCCGTACGGCGAGACCAAGCTGGCCGGTGAGTGGCTGGTCCGTGCGACGGGCCGGGCGACCGGGCTGTCGACGGCGTCCCTGCGCTACTTCAACGTGGCGGGCGCGGCGGACCCGGAACTGGCGGACACCGGCGTCTACAACCTCGTGCCGATGGTCTTCGAAAGACTCACGGAGGACGCGCCGCCGAGCGTCTTCGGCGACGACTACCCGACTCCGGACGGCACCTGCGTGCGCGACTACATCCATGTCGTCGACCTGGCCGAGGCCCATGTCGCGGCGGCCCGGGTGCTGCGCTCCTCTCCGGGCCGCGACCTGACGCTCAACATCGGCCGGGGCGAGGGCGTCTCCGTCCGCGAGATGATCGACCGCATCAACGCGGTCACCGGCCACGACCGGCCGCCGTCCGTCGTCCCCCGCCGCCCGGGCGACCCGGCCCGCGTGGTCGCCTCCGCCGACCGCGCGGCCGCGGAGCTGGGCTGGAAGGCCCGGCTGGACGTGCAGGACATGATCACGTCGGCGTGGGAGGGGTGGGTGCGGCTCCACCCGGAGTCACGGCGGGGCTGAGCTGCCTGAACGGTGAGTCCGGCGCGGCCGACCCGCCCGGACCGTGAGTCCGGCGCGGCCGACCCACCCAGACACTGAGCGCGGCGCGGCCAATCCGCCCGCACCGTGAGTCCGGCGCGGCCGACCCACGCGGACCGCGAGTCCGGCGCGGCCGACCCACCCAGGCCATGCATGCGACGCGGCCGGCCCACCCGGACCGTGAGTGAGCCCCGGCGCACCTGCCGGGGTTCACTCGAAGGGCCCCCTGGCAGACCCGTCCTACAGCGCCTTCAGGCCCTGCGACGTGGCCCGGGCGAGGGCGCCCAGGTATCCCTTCGGGAGCTTCGGGCTGCGGATCACCACCGAGCGCCAGTAGAGGGGGCCGGAGATCAGGTCGAGGGCGAGGTCGTGGTCGATGCCCTCGCGCAGCTCGCCGCGGCGTTCCGCCGCCGTCACGATGCCGGTGGCGACGCCGTCCTGGCCCTCCCGCAGGGCCTTCTGCAGGGCCTCGGCGATCTCCGGGTTGCGGGCCGCCTCCGCCTGGAGGTCGGGGATGACCTGCGAGGCGACGGGGTGGCGCAGGGCACGGGACGTCACCTCGTACAGCAGCCGCAGGTCGCCCTCCAGGGAGCCGGTGTCCGGCACGGGCAGGCCCTGTACGGCGAGCGCCGACACGATGTCGAGGACCAGGTGCAGCTTGGAGCGCCAGCGGCGGTACACCGCCGTCTTCCCGACCCCTGCCCGGCGTGCGATCCCCTCGATGGACATCCGCGCGTAGCCGACGGCCGCGAGTTCCTCGAAGACGGCCGCCCGGATCGCTTCCGTCACGTCCTCCCGCAGGACGGCCGCCCCCGCGGGGGCCCGGCGACGCGGTGGCTGCTGGGGCTCGTCGGGGTTCGTCGTCATGCCGACAGCATAGGGCGTCACGACGAAACGGTTGCGTTCCGACGTTCGTCCGACGTACGCTCCCGTTACGACGATACGGTCCCGTCCCGACGTAAGAGTTCGTGAAGAGCCCGGCAAAAAATGCACCCCTCCGGACCTCACGGACCCCAGGCCCCAGCCCCCACGCCCTCCTCCGAGTGAAAGCAGCGGATGTGAGTACGGTCCTCCACACACCGCCCCAGCCCCCGGCCCCGGCCGACCACGACCTCGCGGCCCTCGCCGCCCGCCACGGCCTCACGGTCAGCGGCGCGCGGCCCTCCCTGCCCGAGTACGTCCGGCAGCTGTGGGCCCGCCGCCACTTCATCACCGCGTTCGCCACCGCCAAGCTCACCGCGCAGTACAGCCAGGCGAAGCTCGGCCAGGTCTGGCAGGTGATGACCCCGTTGCTGAACGCGGCGGTGTACTACTTCATCTTCGGCGTGCTGCTCGGCACCAAGCACGGCGTGCCGGACTACATCCCGTTCCTGGTCACGGGCGTGTTCATCTGGACGTTCACGCAGAGCTCGATCATGGCGGGCACCCGCGCGATCTCCGGCAACCTCGGCCTGGTGCGCGCCCTGCACTTCCCGCGCGCCGCGCTGCCGATCTCCTTCTGCCTCCAGCAGCTCCAGCAGCTGCTGTTCTCGATGGGCGCGCTGGTCGTCATCCTGCTCTGCTTCGGCGTGCCGGTCTCCGCCTCCTGGCTGCTGGCACTGCCGGCCCTGTTCCTGCAGTTCACGTTCAACGCGGGCGTTTCGATGGTCATGGCCCGGATGGGCGCCAAGACGCCCGACATCGCCCAGCTGATGCCGTTCGTCCTGCGCACCTGGATGTACGTCTCGGGCGTCATGTGGAGCATCGACAAGCTGGCGCAGAAGGACAGCCTGCCCCACGTGGTGAAGATCGCGCTGGCGACCAACCCGGCGGCCGTGTACATCGACCTGATGCGCTTCGCCCTGATCGACAGCTTCCACGCGAGCCAGCTCCCCGCCCACGTGTGGGCGATCGCGGTCGGCTGGGCGCTGCTCGCCGGCGTCGGCGGCTTCATCTACTTCTGGAAGGCTGAGGAGACCTACGGCCGTGGCTGAGCACCCGAACGAGAAGATCCCCACCGTCGTCGCCGACGGCGTCGACATCGTCTACCGCGTCAACGGCACCGGCGCCGGACGCGGCTCCGCGACCGCCGCCCTCAACCGCATCGTGCGCCGCAAACAGACCGAGAAGGCGTCGGGCGTGCGCCGGGTGCACGCCGTGAAGAACGTGTCCTTCGTCGCCTACCGCGGCGAGGCGATCGGCCTGATCGGCACCAACGGCTCCGGCAAGTCGACCCTGCTGAAGGCCGTCGCGGGTCTGCTGCCCGTGGAGAACGGCGCCATCCACACCGACGGCCAGCCCTCCCTGCTCGGCGTCAACGCCGCCCTGATGAACGACCTCACGGGCGAGCGCAACGTGCACCTCGGCGGCCTGGCCATGGGCATGTCCCGCGAGCAGATCAGGGACCGCTACCAGGAGATCGTCGACTTCTCGGGCATCAACGAGAAGGGCGACTTCATCACGCTGCCCATGCGGACGTACTCCTCCGGTATGGCCGCCCGGCTGCGGTTCTCCATCGCCGCCGCCAAGGACCACGACGTCCTGCTGATCGACGAGGCGCTGGCCACCGGCGACCGCTCCTTCCAGAAGCGCTCGGAGGAGCGCATCCGCGAGCTGCGCAAGCACGCGGGCACGGTGTTCCTGGTCAGCCACAACAACAAGTCCATCCGCGACACCTGCGACCGGGTGCTGTGGCTGGAGCGAGGTGAGCTGCGCATGGACGGGCCGACGGAGGACGTCCTCAAGGAGTACGAGGCGTTCACCGGGGACAAGGCGCCGAAAGCCAAGCCGAAGGCCGCCGTTCCCTCGTGAGGCCCACCCGATCGGCCCTTTTGTCTCATTGATGGCAGCATGACCGCATACGGTGCAGCTGTGAGAGGGGGTCCCCGGGATGACCGAGCTCAGTGTGATCGTCCACGGGCCGAACGTTCAGGACCATCTGACGGAACTCCTCGACTCCCTCGCCGCCCACCCCCTGCCGGACGCCGAGGTGATCGTGGCGGCGGTCGGCGACTGGGCCCGCGAGACGGCCGAGCGGCACACCCCGGACGGCGCGGTCGACGTAGTGCCGCTGCCGGACGGCACCGGTGACGCGGCGGCCCGTGCGGCGGGCGCGGCCCGGGCCTCAGGCCGCTGGCTGCACTTCGTCCACGCCAAGGACGGCCTGCCCGCCGGCGCCCCCCGCACGATCGCGGAGCGGGTGGCCGAGCTCCCCGGCGAGGTCGACGTCCTCCTGTTCGACCATGTCCGCAGCACCTGGCACACCTCCGGCATGCCCTCCCCCGACGGCCCGCTCCTCGCCCGGGCGGGCCGCGCCGAGGTCGCCCTCGACGACTGCGCGCCCCTGCTGCGACTCACCCCGCTGCTCGGCACCCGCGTCCTGCGCGCGGAGTTCTGGCGGGCGCACGCGTCGCGGCTCAGCACCGACGACGAGCCCTACTCCGCCCTGGCCGCCCTGCTGCTCGCCGGGCGCGTCGCCTGCCTGCCGCACGTCGCCTACGAGGACCGCAGGCTGCGGCCCGCGAGCCTGCCCCCGGTCCCGCCCGAGCAGCGGTACCGCCTCGTCGAGCGCTACGAGTCCCTCCTCGACCTCACCCGCGACCGGCGCGCCGCGCACACCGTGCTCTACGACCTGATGGTCCGGGACTGCCTGCGCACCTTCGCGCGCGGCGGAATGCCCGAGGAGGTCGCGCGCGAGTTCTTCCACCGCGCGTCCCTGGCCGCCCTGCGCCGCCGCCCCGAGGGACACCGCCGCCCGGCCGGGCTCGAAGGCGTCCGCCGCTCCCTGCTGGAGGAGGGCGCCTACGCGAAGTACCGGGCCTTCCAGACCGTCAACCGCGCCCGCCGCAATGCCAGATCGGTCCTACGGACCCGGAAGCGCCAGGCCGGTGCCAAGCTCCGCGACCACCAGTACCGCAGGGCGCTCGGCCGTCCCGTCAACCCGCATCTCGCGGTGTTCGCGGCCTACTGGAACCGCGGCGTCGCCTGCAACCCCGCCGCCATCGCCGCCAAGCTCGCCGAACTCGCCCCGCAGATCCACGCGGTGTGGGTGGTCACCGAGGAGAACGCGGCCCTCCTGCCGCCCGGCACCGACCACGTGGTGCCCGGCAGCCGCCGCTACTGGGAGGTGCTGGCGACCGCCAAGTACCTCGTCAACAACGTCAACTTCCCCAACGCGGTGGTCAAACGCCCCGACGCGATCCACGTCCAGACCCACCACGGCACACCCCTGAAGCGCATGGGCCTCGACCAGATGGCGTTCCCGGCCGCCGCGCAGGGCCTGGACTTCCAGGCACTGCTGGAGCGCATCGACAAGTGGGACTTCAGCGTCTCGGCCAACAGCCACACCACCCGGATGTGGGAGCGGGCGTACCCGTCGCGCTACGTCTCCCTGGACCACGGCTATCCGCGCAACGACGTCTACTACACGGCCGGCGCCGACGACATTCGCGCGGTCCGCGACCGCCTCGGCATCGCCCCGGGCCGCCGTGCCGTCCTGTACGCGCCGACCCACCGCGACTACGAGGCCGGCTGGACCCCGCGCCTGGACCTCGCCGCCCTCACCGACCGCCTGGGCGAGGACACGGTCCTGCTGGTGCGCGGCCACTACTTCTACGGCGGTGCCGCCTCCCCGCTCACCAACCTGCGCCGCACCGGCCGGATCGTCGACGTCTCCTCCTACGACCCCGTCGAGGAACTGTGCCTGGCGGCGGACGTCCTGGTCACGGACTACTCCTCGATCATGTTCGACTACGCCAACCTCGACCGGCCGATCGTGATCCACGCCGACGACTGGGAGACGTACCGCACCACCCGAGGCGTCTACTTCGACCTGATGGACCAGGCCCCGGGGCCCGTCTCCCGCACCCAGCGGGAGCTGACGGAGATCCTCACCACGGAGGCCTGGCGCGACGAGAACGCGGCGAAGACCCGGGCCGCCTTCCGGCGCCGGTTCTGCGAGTACGACGACGGCCGCGCCGCCGAACGCGTCGTCCGCCGCGTCTTCCTCGGCCAGGACGAGCGGGACCTGCCTCCCGTGCTGCCGATCGAGGAGCGCACCCCCGCCCCGACCCCGCGGGAGGCGACCGCATGAGCACCCCCGACGTCACCGTGACGGTCATCGTCTACAACGACGCCGAACGCCTCACCCGCGCGGTCGAATCGGTGCGCCGCCAGACCCACGCGAACCTCGAGATCATCATCAGCGACGACCACTCCACGGACGCGACCCCGGCGGTGGCACAGCGGCTGGCCGCCCAGGACCCCCGGGTCCGGCACCTCCGCCTGGAACGCAACAGCGGCGGCTGCAGCGCCCCGCGCAACCGCGCCCTGCGGATCGCGCGTGCGCCGTTCCTGATGTTCCTCGACAGCGACGACGAACTCCCCTGCAACGCCGTCGAACTGCTGCTCGCCGCGCACCGCGAACGCGAGATCGACTTCGCGATGGGGGCGGTGCAGCGGATCCGGGTGGACAACGGCCGCCGCTCGACGTGGATGCCCCACCTGGTCGCCGAGCGCCGCACACTCGACGGCATCGAGGCCGACCCGCGCCTGCTCTTCGAGCACCTGTCCACCGGCAAGATGTACGCCCGCGCCTTCCTCGACCGGCACGACCTGCGCTTCCCCGAGGGCATCCACTACGAGGACCAGCTGTTCTCAGCACAGGCGTACTGCCTGGCCAAGCGCTTCACGATCGTCCCGGAACCGGTCTACCGCTGGTACGTGGCGCCCTACGCGGCCTCCGGGACGGCCTCGATATCGAACCAGCGGCACAAGCTCGCCAACGTCCGGGACCGGATCCACGTCCAGCACCTCATCGACGCGTTCCTGTCCGAGAGCGGGCACGAGTCGCTGCGCGAGGACAAGGACCACAAGTTCCTCAAGCACGACCTGCGGATGTACACCGGCGACCTGCCCTACCGGGACGACGCCTGGCTGACGTCCTTCGCGGACCTCGTCACGCCCTACCTCGACACGCTCGCGCCGGGCGCCTTCGCACGCCTCCCGCGCGCCGAACGCGTCGTCATCCAGCTGATCCGCGACCGCCGTCTTCCGGAGGCACGGCTGGCCGCCCGGGGCCTGGGCCACGCCGTGGGCCCGAGGAGCGTCACCGCCGACGCGGCAGGCCGCACCTACTGGGGGGACCGGGTCCCCGAGTCGGCGTGGTCACGCCGCGAACTGAGCGTCTCGGACCTGGAACTGGAGACGCGGCCCTTCCCCAGCGCCCAGTTCCGTCACGAGATCAAGGAGATCACCCGGGGCCCGGGCGCGTCGATCGACCTCACGATCCGCACCTACGACCCGGCCCTGCGCCTCCCCGTCGGCCCCCAGCGCGCGACCCTCCTCATCGCTCCGGGCGGACGCCGCCTCCACGTCCCCTTCCGCCTCTCCCCCGTCCGCCCCGGCCTCTTCGAGGGCCACGCCCACCTGGACCTCGCGGCGGCCCCGCTCCCCCTTCAGGGCTTCGCGGGAATCCGCCACCCGATGCTCCGCCTCCAGCACCAGGGCCTGTCCCACACGGGCCCGCTGCTGGCCCCCCTGACCTTCCCGACCCTGACGACCCGTGTCCCCTCCCACCACCTCACGGTGGAACCGGAGGGCCACAACCCGGGCCGCCTCCAGGTCCGCTGGGAGCCGGTGGGCATCACGGCGACCCTGATCCGCCCGACGGTCCGCAGACTGGCCCGCCCGCGGGTGAAACGGGCGGTGCGGCTGGTGGCGAGCGCGTTGAAGTAGCGCCCCTCCCTCGCGGCCATGGTCACCGAGACGAGAGTGAGGCGAGCAGCCCGGTCCCTTCCGCCAGCACGCCGGGCTGCCCGAGGGCGCGGAAGTCGGTCTCGACCGCTGCCAGGCCGAGGGCACCGGCGCGCACGGCGTGGTACCGGATGACCGACCACAGGAAGACGTCGAGGTTGTCGAACTGCGTCCGGGCCTCTATGACCTCCTCCTCGTGGAACCAAACCGCGACCCGGCCATCGGTCAGCACGACGTAGTAGTTGCCCCCTCCGTCGGCGCCGAGGGACCACACGTCGTCATCGGACAGCTCCGTCTCATGGTCGGAGTCGAGGATGCGGCAGTCGTTGGCCGCGAAGTCGAACCCGTACGACCAGTCGTAGATGTCGAGAGACCCCGCGGGCATGGTTCCCGAGCGGACCCTGCGGTCGAAGCCGGCCAACGCGGTCGCGGCGTCGCGCGGAAGCCTGGCGAGGAACGGTTGGACCGGACGGGCCGTCGCCGGGACGTCGGCCCGCGGCTCGTCGGGGAACCAGCGCGCCAGGTCGGCGTCCAGACCCCGGTCCACGTACCCGGCCAACTGGTCAACGGTGAGAGGCATGCGGTGAGGCTAGCCGAGGGAAAGGTGACGGACTCCCGGCTCACCTGCGGAGTAAGCGATTGCGGGGCTGCGGGCCCCCAGCCCCGCCCCACCCGCAGCCCCCCGCCAGCGCTCCACCGCGTACAGCACCTGCCCCTCCGGCCCCCGCGCCACCTCCCGCAACCCGGCACCCCGCATGCCGACCCCCGCGATCACCCACCGCACCCCGTACTCCCGCAGGATTCCCGCCCGCTCCTCCTCCGGCGTCCCCTGCGCGAAATACCTCCGTACGGCCCCCACCCGCCGCTCTTCGTCCGGCAGGAAGAAGTCGGGATACCCGGGCGCCACCGTGTACGCCCCGTACGCCGGGACCTGCCGCGCCGGCCGCCCCTCCCGCGCCATCACCACGTCCCCGTACTTCACCCACGGCGTCATCCACTGGTACCCCGTCCACGGCCGCCGGTACTTCTGCGCGACGGCCTGCGGAAGATCCCCCGGCTTCACCACGTACCCGACCGTCCCCGCCTGCGTCCACGCCCCCAGAGCCAGCGCGGCGCCCAGGACGCAGGCCCACCCCACCCGCAGCCCCCGCCGCCCCGCCTCGCACACCTCCACGGCGACCGCGACCTGCGCCGGGATCAGCACCGCCGGCAGGGCCCGCCCCCACGACCAGTGCCCGCTCACCCCACCGGCCGTCACCAGCACGGCCCCCAGCAGGAAGAACAGCACCAGCGGATCCCACCGGTCCCGCCACCACCGCACCCCGAGGGCCACCACGCCGAGGAGTACCAGCCAGTACCGCCCCACCAGGTCGTCGTACAGCGGCCGGTGCACCGACTCGAGCCCGCCGCCCGCCCCGAACAGCGCGAAGAAGTCGTAGTACGGCCACAGCGCCAGCACTCCGAGCCCCACCGCCAGCCCGCCGCCGAGCCGAAGCCACGTCGCACGGTCCGGACGGGCGGCGACCACCGTCGCCGCCGCCCCCAGCGAAGCCACCACTCCCGAGAACTGGTGGCACAGCAGAATCACCGCCCACAGCACCCCGAGTCCGAGCCACACCCCCCATCCGGCACCCTCGCGCGCCACTCGCCCGAGCCACGCCCAGAGGTGAAACGCCAGCGCGAGCGCGAACAGGCTCGGATACGGCACCGTCAGCGCCAGCGAGCCGAGCCCGTAGAAGCCGCTCCACTTGAACACCGCTGTCCCCCACAGCAACAGCAGGCTCAGCAGGGCCAGCGCGGGCGCGGCGCGATGGCCGGTGAGGGTGCGTACGTAGCGCCACACCCCCGTCACCAGCAGCGCGAGTCCGGTCAGCGCCCCGAGTCGCAGCACCACGAAGACGGACAGGCCGGTCACCCGCGCCACGCACCCGAGGACCAGCGTCCAGGGCGAGTAGTACGGGCTCGGCGCGTCCGCGTCGACCAGCGGATCGCCCGGGTCGACGAGGTCGTGCCGCAGGCGCTGGACGGTCGCGGCGTGCATCCCGAGATCCCCGGCCCAGGGCAGGCGGACGATGACCAGGAGGAGCAGCAGGACGACCACCGAGGCGGTGGCCCACGGGGCGAGGACGGCCGGTCTAGGCGTGGCGCGCATCGTGCGGGAACACCCAGGTCCGGTAGACGAGGAAGCGGAAGGCGGAGGCCAGCACGATGGACAGCGCCTTGACCGCGTTGGATTCCAGCGGCCCGTTCAGGCCCAGGTCGTGGTAGCCGACGTAGAACAGCCCGCTCTCCATGGCGACGCCGATGGTGCTGAGGACGAAGAACAGCGTGATCTGACGCCGGGTCCGGGAGGCCCGGTCGCGGTAGGTGACGTACCGGAAACCGAGGTAGTTGCCGCCCATGGCGATCAGGCTGGCCGGCACGGTGGCCACCATGGCGGGCAGGCGCAGCCCGTGCAGGAGCGCGTTGAACACCAGGAAGTTCACCGCGACGCCGCTGCCGCCGACCAGCGCGAAGTGCATCACTTCGAGGACGACGTGCCGGGCCGGGCGGGCGGGGGCGGCCAGGCGTTCCTCGGAGACATCGAGAGTCACGTCCCCAGCCTTAGCCGGATCGGGTAAGTCCTCCAGTCGAATCGCCCTAAAGCACGCCAAGAAGGGGCGCCCCGGGCCGGAAGCGGCCCGGGGCGCCCCTCACGCCGTACGCCCTACGAGTGCGTCCGCAGCAGCGTCCTCATCGTGCGCATCGCCACCGACAGGTTGGCGAGGTCGAACGCGTCGGAGCTCTGGATCTCCTCCAGCGTGCTGCGGGCCCGGCCGAGGATCGCCGCGTTCTTCTGCTCCCACGCCTTGTACCGCTGCTCCGGAGTGGATGTGCCGTCGCCCACCGCCAGGACGTCCGCGGTCAGCGCCGCGTGCGCCGCGTACAGGTCCTCGCGGATCGCCGCGCGGGCCATGGACTGCCAGCGGTCGGCGCGGGGCAGCTCGATGATGCGGTCCATGAGCTGGGTGATGCGCAGCCGGTCGGCGAGGTCGTAGTAGACCTCGGCGACGTCCAGCGGCTCCCGGCCCATGCGGTCGGCGATCGAGACGATGTCGAGCGTCGGGAAGGCCGAGGAGAAGCCCGCCACCCGGGTGGCGAGGTCCTCCGGAACGCCCGCGCCCGTCAGCTCGTCGTGGATCTTCTGGTACCACTCCAGGTCGGCGCCGCGCAGCAGCTTCGGCAGCTGACCCCAGACCTGTTCGACCCGGTCGGCGAAGAAGTCGACCGTCCCGGCGAGCTCCAGCGGCTGCGGCCGGTTGTTGAGCAGCCAGCGCGTGCCGCGCTCCACCAGGCGGCGTGCGTGCAGCCGGATGCGGGTCTGGACCTCGGCCTCGACCTTGTTGTCGAGCGCCTCGACCCCGTCCCACACCGGGGACTGCCGGAAGATCGCCCGGGCCGCGGTCTGCGCCCGCACGATCTCCTCCAGCGACGCGCCGGTCTCCTCGCGCAGCCGGTGCAGGTACGTCGTACCGCCCGTGTTCACCGTGTCGTTGACCAGCACGGTCGTGGTGATCTCCCGGCGCAGCGGGTGGCAGACGAGGTGATCGGGGTACTGCTCGCGCAGCTCCTTGGGGAAGTACGCGTGCAGCAGGGTGCTCAGGTACGGGTCGTCCGGCAGCGAGGTGTGCAGCAGTTCCTCGGCGACCGTGATCTTCGTGTACGCCAGCAGCACGGCCGTCTCCGGGCCGGTCAGGCCCTGGCCCTGGGCGAGCCGCTCGCGGATCTGCCGGTCGGTGGGCAGGAACTCCAGCGCCCGGTCCAGGTGCCCCTCCCTGACCAGGTGCTTCATGAAGCGCTGCTGGGCGTGGAGCATGGCGCTGGACTGGGCGAGGGCGTTGGCGATCGCCGTGTTCTGCGCGTAGTTGTTGCGCAGCACCAGGCGGCCGACCTCGTCGGTCATCTCGGCGAGCAGCTTGTTGCGCTGCTTGACGGTCATGTCGCCGTCCCGCACCAGGCCGTTGAGCAGGATCTTGATGTTCACCTCGTGGTCGGAGGTGTCCACGCCCGCGCTGTTGTCGATGGCGTCGGTGTTGATCCGGCCGCCCTGCAGCGCGAACTCGATCCGGCCGAGCTGGGTCAGGCCGAGGTTGCCGCCCTCGCCGACGACCTTGACGCGCAGGTCCTTGCCGTCGACGCGGATGGCGTCGTTGGCCTTGTCGCCGACGTCCGCGTTGGACTCGGCGGAGGACTTGACGTAGGTGCCGATGCCGCCGTTCCACAGCAGGTCCACCGGCGCGTGGAGGATCGCCTTCATCAGGTCGGCCGGGGTCAGCTTGGTGACCTTGGCCTCGATGCCGAGGGCCTCGCGGATGTGGGCGTTGACCGGGATCGCCTTGGCCGTGCGCGGGAAGATCCCGCCGCCGGCCGACAGCAGCCCGGTGTTGTAGTCCTCCCAGCTGGAGCGGGGCAGCTCGAACAGGCGGCGGCGCTCGGCGTAGGAGGCGGCGGCGTCCGGGGTCGGGTCGATGAAGATGTGCCGGTGGTCGAAGGCCGCGACCAGGCGGATGTGCTCGGAGAGCAGCATGCCGTTGCCGAACACGTCACCGGACATGTCGCCGATGCCGACGACCGTGAAGTCCTCGGTCTGGGTGTCCACGCCCAGCTCCCGGAAGTGCCGCTTGACGGACTCCCAGGCGCCGCGGGCGGTGATGCCCATGCCCTTGTGGTCGTAGCCGGCGGAGCCGCCGGAGGCGAAGGCGTCTCCGAGCCAGAAGTTGTAGTTCTCGGCGACCCCGTTGGCGATGTCGGAGAAGGTGGCGGTGCCCTTGTCGGCGGCGACGACGAGGTAGGTGTCGTCCTCGTCGTGCCGGACGACGTCGGCCGGGGGCACGACATCGCCCGCGACCATGTTGTCGGTGATGTCGAGCAACGCCGAGATGAACGTCTTGTAGCTGGCGATGCCCTCGGCCATCCACGCGTCCCGGTCCACGGACGGGTCGGGCAGCTGCTTGGCGACGAAGCCGCCCTTGGCGCCGACCGGCACGATGACGGTGTTCTTCACCATCTGTGCCTTGACCAGGCCGAGGATCTCGGTGCGGAAGTCCTCACGCCGGTCGGACCAGCGCAGACCACCGCGCGCGACCTTGCCGAAGCGCAGGTGCACGCCCTCGACCCGCGGCGAGTACACCCAGATCTCGAACGCCGGGCGCGGCGCCGGCAGGTCGGGGATGGCCTGCGGGTCGAACTTCATGGAGACGTAGTCGTGCGGCTTGCCGCCCGCCGCCTCCTGGAAGAAGTTGGTGCGCAGCGTCGCCTTGATGACGGTGAGGAAGGACCTGAGGATCCGGTCCTCGTCGAGCGACGCCACCTGGTCGAGGGCCGCGTCGACCTCTTCCAGCAGCGCGTCCACGATCTCGTGTCCCGCGCGCTGCCGGTCGGGGGACATCCGCGCCTCGAACAGGGAGACGAGCAGGCGCGTGGTGTGGACGTTGTTGCGGAGGGTGTCCTCCATGTAGTCCTGGCTGAACGTCGACGCCGCCTGGCGCAGGTACTTCGCGTACGCCCGCAGCACCATCGCCTGGCGCCAGGTCAGCCCGGCGCTCAGCACGAGGGCGTTGAACCCGTCGTTCTCCGCCTTGCCGGTCCACGTGGCGGCGAAGGCGTCCTGGAAGCGCTCGCGGGCGTCGTCGCCGAAGTAGTCCCCGCCGCCGTTCGCGCGGGGCATGCGCAGACCGAAGTCGTAGATCCAGGCCACGCTGCGGTCCGAGCAGCGCAGCTCGTAGGGCCGCTCGTCGACGACCTCGACGCCGAGCCGGTTGAGGACCGGCAGGACGGCGGAGAGGGAGATGGCGTCGCCGGTGCGGTAGATCTTGAAGCGGCGCTCCTCGGGGGCGGCGCCGACCGGCTCGTACAGGCTGAGCGAGAAGTCCTTGTCCGCCTCGGCGTTCAGCTGTTCGAGGTGGACGAGGTCGGCGACCGCGGCACGCGGGTTGTGGTCGGCCTTGTAGCCCTCGGGGAAGGCGTGCGCGTAGCGGCGCAGCGCCTCGGCCGCGTGCTCCTCGCCGAGCTCGGCGTTGAGCGCGTCGGCGAAGGCGTCCTCCCAGGAGCGGGCGGCCTCCACCAGCCGGGCCTCGATGCGCTCCTTGTCGGAGTCGGACAGCTCCGGCAGCTCGGTGCCTTGCGGGACCCGGACCACGAAGTGCAGCCGGGACAGGATCGACTCGGTGTTCCAGGCGGTGAAGTCGACGCTGATGCCGCCGAGCTCCTCCTTCAGGATCTCGATGATCCGCAGGCGGACGGCGGTGGTGTAGCGGTCGCGCGGGAGGTAGACGAGGGCGGAGTAGTAGCGCCCGTACTCGTCCTGGCGCAGGTAGAGCCTGAGGCGCCTGCGCTCCTGGAGGTAGAGGACGGAGGTGACGATCGACCGCAGCTCGTCGACCGGGGTCTGGAACAGTTCGTCGCGCGGGTACGTCTCCAGGATCTGCAGCAGGTCGCGCCCGTCGTGGCTGTTGGGCGAGAACCCGGCCTGCTGGAGGACTTCCTCGACCTTGCGCCGGATGACCGGGACGCGGCGCACGGATTCGGTGTAGGCGGCGGAGGAGAACAGCCCGAGGAAGCGCCGCTCGCCGATGACGTTGCCGTCGGCGTCGAACTTCTTGACCCCGATGTAGTCCAGGTACGACGGGCGGTGCACGGTCGCCCGGCTGTTGGCCTTGGTCAGCACGAGCAGCTTGTGCTCGCGCGCCTTGGCCCGGGCGTCGGCGGGCAGCCGCTCGAAGGAGGGGCTGACCGGGTGGCTCTCCTCGGCCGCGTGGTGCGGGTCCGCGCGCAGTATGCCGAGCCCGGTGCCGGGCACGGCGGCCAGCGAGTCGTCGTCGCGCAGCTGGTACTCGCGGTAGCCGAGGAAGGTGAAGTGGTCGTCGGACAGCCAGCGCAGCAGCTCGCGAGCCTCCTCGACCTGCGGTCCGGGCAGGTCACTGGGGATGGGCTCGTCCGGCAGCCCCTCCGCCAGCCGGATCGCCGCTTCCCGCATCTTGCCCCAGTCCTCGACGGCCTCACGGGCGTCGGACAGCACGCGCAGCAGGTCGGCGGTGATCTGCTTCAGATCGGCCCGGTCGGTCTCGCGGTCGATCTCGACGTGGATCCAGGACTCGACGTGCGCGTCGTGCGGAAGGGCTCCGGTCGCCGGGGTCGACAGGACCTCGATGAGCTTGCCGGTGACATCGCGCCGCACGACGAACTGCGGGTGGATGACGACGTGGATCCCACGCCCCTGCCGCGTCAGCTCGTTGGTGACGGAGTCCACGAGGAAGGGCATGTCGTCGGTGACGACCTCGACGACCGAGTGGCTGCAGGTCCACCCGTTCTCTTCCACGGTGGGGGTGTGCACCCGCACGTTGGCCGTGCCCTGGGGGCGGTTCTCGGCCAGCCGGTAGTGCGATACGGCAGCTCCGAAGACGTCGACCGGGTCGCGGTCGGTGAGGTCCTCCGGGGCCGTGTGCAGGTAGTAGCGCTGGAGGAACGTGTGGAGGGTCTCGCGGTCCGGGGCCTTGTGGGCGTCCGGGGTCTCCTCGCCCGTCGACCCGGTCGGTAGGTGCCCCCCGACCGGGCTGTTCTCAGCTACCCGGGCGGCCCTCTCGAGCAACTCGGCCTTGGCTTCGTCCAGCTTGGTCTGCATTGTCCTCTGGCTCCTGTCGCGCGCCGTTGCGTGACGTAGAAGGAAGTACGGCCTCCGCGCTGACGGCCTCACGTCGTGACACGGGGTATCCGGTCTGGTCCGACGCTATGCCGCAAGGCGAGATGAGCGGGGGTGTCTGAGCCAATTTTGAGCTGCGCCACCGGTGTGACGCTGCTCTCTGCGACGCCCGGATACGGATGATGCTCGGCGTCCCGGGAGCCCTGGATGGCACGTCCCGCCCGCGAGGACCAGCGACTGCCGCCCGGTCACGGATGTCGTCCGTGCTCTCCGGGCGCAGGGCAGGGACGACGGCGTCCCCGCGGACTATCGCGCTGATCACGCCATCAAGGCTATCGCTCCTCACAGGGGCTCCGTCATGAGCCGTATGTGTACAAAACCAGCCGTGGAAGTTTGACGTTCTGCACAGTGCTGCTACGGGTTCCGGTCCGGAAGGCCCGTCACGCCGCGAGCCGCTCCGCCTCCGCGACCGCTTCCTCCAGCGTGTCCACGACAGGAACGCCGACGGTTTCCAGGCTCACTCTGCTGTGCGATCCGCCGGTGTACAGCACGGCCCGGGCCCCGACATGGAGCGCCGCCACCGCGTCGTCCGCGGCGTCCCCGATCACCACGGTCCGCTCCGGCGCCACCCCGCTCAGCGACGCCAGGTGCCGCACCATGTGCTCGGCCTTGCTGCCCCCGGACGGTCCGGTCCGCCCGTCCACCCGTATGAAGTGCGGCTCGATGCCGAACCCCCGCACCAGCGGAACCAGCTCGTCGTGCACGTACATGCTCAGGATCGACTGGCTGCGGCCCGCCGAGCGCCATCCGGCCAGCAGCTCCACGGCCCCCACCGTCAGCCCGCACGACGTCCGGTGCTCGGCGTAGTACCGGTGGAAGACGTCGTCCATGGCCTCCCACTCGGCCTCGGTCGGCAGCCGCCCCATCAGCCGCTCGTAGAACTTCGGCACCGGTACGCAGTACAGCTCCCGGTACTTCTCCAGCGTGAGGGGCTCCAGGCCCAGCTCGGCGAAGGCCGCGTTCGTCGCCCCGATGATCGCGCCGTTGTCGTGGAACAGGGTGCCGTTCCAGTCCCAGACGATGTGCGCGCCCGTCTTCATCCCCATGCCCGAAAACGTACCCGCCTCCACTGACAATCAAGAGAGCGGTGCCTCGACGCGCCCCCGGCGACGGGTTCAGTCCCCGCCTCCCACCAGGTTCGCGATCTCCTGGGTGGCGAACCACAGCAGCTCGTGGTCCTCCGCCCCGTCCACGACGGACTGCGCGTCGTCGTCCCCGCCGTCCGCCGCCGGCAGCGCCTCGGCGGCCGCCGTCACATCGGCGTCCGCGTCCGCCGCGTCGACGTGCACCGACGCCGCTTTGCCGAGCGGCACCGGGCCCGCGACCCGTACCTCCCCCGGCGCCTCCAGGCCGTCCGCGCTCACGGCGCGGTCGGCGACGTCGACGGCGATCACGACCCGGCGCCGCGGCGCCCCGGGCTCGGCCGCCAGCAGGCGCAGCGAGGCCAGCGCGGCCCGGCCGAGCGCCGCGTACTCCAGTTCCTCGATGTCGTCCGAGGCGTACCACTCGCGCAGCCCCGGCGTCACGGCGTGGGCGACGAACGGCCCGCTCCCCAGCTCACCCGTCTTGTACGCCTCGGCGAGGCCGGGGAGGGTCAGGGGCACGTAGACACGCATGGCTGGCCGCTTTCGTGGTCGTGGCGGGCGGTCGGAGGTCTCGGCACGGCTCCGGAAGGTCTTCAGGATACGTGCGGGGCGTCCCCTTTCGAGCCCCGCCCCGTGACGCCGGACGCGTCCACCCGCGGCCCGGAATTCACCCGGGACACCCCCGGCGTCCAAGGGCCTCCCATCCCGACACCACCCGGATAGGTGAACTTCGCTGCGCCCCGCGACCCGATCCGCGCTTCCTTGCCGCGGCCCCGGTCCGCCCCGTACAAGATCACCGACTTGAAGTTACTCCCTGGTACCCACCGGACCCACGAAACGGGGACCCCCCATGCACAAGGTCATGACCAGGACCCACCACCGCCCGGCCACCCACCCCCCGGTCCACCGCGACCCACGCGGCCCGGCCACGACCACGGCACCCCACCCGCCGGTGACCACCACACCTCACACCCCGGCCGGTACATCGCCTCGCACCGCCGGGAACGCCACACCGCGCACCCCGGGGGACGCCGCTTCCCGCACCCCCGGCAACCCAGCGAGCCGCCCTCCCATGAGCACCGCGACCAGTGCTCCCAGCAGCCCCAGGCCCGGCCCTCCGGGCAGCTCCCCGCGTGCCACCGGCACCTCACCCCTCGCCCCCGGGTACACCGCACCCCGCACCCCCGTCGCCGCCGCCTCCGCACCGCCCCTTCCCGGCGGCTCCGCGCCCCCGCGCTCTCCCGGCAGCGGCCGGGCCCGGCCTCCGGCTGCGGGCGGTCGTCCGCCTGCCTCCGCCCGCGCCAGGGCTTCCCGCACCCGCCCGGCGGACACGCGCCCACCGTCCCTCTCAGCCACCCGCACAGCCCCGCGCAGGTCCCCGGAAGCAACCGGCTCCCCGGCCCGCACGAACGCCACCGGGCCCGACTCCACCGACATCACCCGACGCGTCCCGGCCGAGGGCTCACGCCACGCGGCGGTCCCCCGGCTCCTGCCCACCGACGTCTTCGCCGACCTCCTCGTCGCCGTCCTGAGCGGCCACCGGCCCGTCCACTCGATGCTCCGCCACACCCGCGGCCGCGCTTACGACGAGCTGGCCTGGCTGGCCGAACGCGGCCCCCTGCGCACCCGCGGCGCCCGCCCCGTCGTCCGCGACATCGGCTGGTACGAACCCCGGCCGGGCGCCATCGAGGCCTTCGCCCGGATCGGTGCCGGCGACCGGCTGCGCGCCATGGCCTTCCGTCTCGAACTCGGCCAGGACCTCCGCTGGCGTTGCACGGCGGTGGAACTCGGCGGCCCCCGCCCACCCCGCCCGGAATGCGACTGAGGCCTGTCGAGGCCCCGGCAGCAGGTGCCGGGCGTCGGGCAGGCCGCGCAGAAGCCGCCCATGACGAAGGGCCGGACACTCTCAGGTGTCCGGCCCTTCAAGCCGCTACGCGGCAACGGTCACTTCTTGCGACGCCCCCGGCCCCGCGCCTGCTTGCGCCGCTCCGCGCGCGTCAGGCCGTCGGCCTCGGAGCGCACCGGCTCGCCGTCCTCGGTGAAGTCGCCCTCGATGGTGCCGCCCTCGCCGTCGACCGTCGGCGCCGAGAAGTGGAGGTTGCGCCGCTGCGGGACGTCGAGCCCCTTGGCACGGATCTCCGGACGGGAACCCGCCTGCGCCGGCACCGCGTCGTGCTTCTCCAGGTCGGCCACCGGCTTGGTGTCCTCGACCGGGACCTCCTCGACCTGCTGCTCGACCTGGACCTCCAGGTTGAACAGGTAGCCGACGGACTCCTCCTTGATGCCCTCCATCATGGCGGTGAACATGTCGAAGCCCTCGCGCTGGTACTCGACCAGCGGGTCCTTCTGCGCCATGGCGCGCAGGCCGATGCCCTCCTGGAGGTAGTCCATCTCGTAGAGGTGCTCGCGCCACTTGCGGTCCAGGACCGACAGCACGACCCGGCGCTCCAGCTCACGCATGATCTCGGAACCGAGCTGGTCCTCACGCGCCTGGTACTGCTCGTGGATGTCGTCCTTGATGGAGTCGCCGATGAACTCGGCGGTGAGACCGGCCCGGTCGCCGGCCGCCTCCTCCAGCTCCTCGATCGTGACGCTGCACGGGTAGAGCTGCTTGAAGGCGCCCCACAGCCGGTCGAGGTCCCAGTCCTCGGGGAAGCCCTCGGCGGTCTCGGCCTGGACGTAGGCGTCGATGGTGTCGTCCATGAAGTGCTGCACCTGCTCGTGCAGGTCCTCGCCCTCCAGGACGCGGCGGCGCTCGCCGTAGATGACCTCACGCTGGCGGTTGAGGACCTCGTCGTACTTGAGGACGTTCTTGCGCGTCTCGAAGTTCTGCTGCTCGACCTGCGACTGGGCGGAGGCGATCGCGCGGGTGACCATCTTGTTCTCGATCGGCACGTCGTCGGGGACGTTCGCCATCGACATCACGCGCTCGACCATCTGGGCCTTGAACAGCCGCATCAGGTCGTCGCCCAGGGAGAGGTAGAAGCGGGACTCGCCCGGGTCGCCCTGACGGCCGGAACGACCGCGCAGCTGGTTGTCGATACGCCGCGACTCGTGGCGCTCGGTGCCCAGCACGTAGAGCCCACCGAGCTTCTCGACCTCGTCCTTCTCGTTCTGTACGGCCTTCTCGGCCCGCTGGAGCGCCTCGGGCAGGGCGTGCGCCCACTCCTCGATGTGCTCCTCGGGGTCGAGGCCACGCTGGCGCAGCTCCGCCTCGGCGAGGTCCTCGGGGTTGCCGCCGAGCTTGATGTCCGTACCACGGCCGGCCATGTTGGTGGCCACCGTGACGGCACCCTTGCGGCCGGCCTGGGCGACGATCGTCGCCTCCCGGTCGTGCTGCTTGGCGTTCAGCACCTCGTGCTGGATGCCGCGCTTGCTGAGCTGCTGCGAGAGGTACTCGGACTTCTCGACGGAGGTGGTGCCGACGAGGATCGGCTGCCCCTTGCGGTGCTTCTCCTCGATGTCGTCGACGACCGCCTCGAACTTGGCGACCTCGGTCCGGTAGATCAGGTCCGACTGGTCCTTGCGGACCATCGGCCGGTTCGTCGGGATCGGCACCACGCCGAGCTTGTAGATCTGGTGGAACTCCGCGGCCTCGGTCATGGCCGTACCGGTCATGCCGCACAGACCGGGCTGTTCCTTGCCGTTGTGGTCGTGGCGCTTGTAGAGGCGGAAGAAGTTCTGCAGGGTGATCGTGGCGAGCGTCTGGTTCTCGTCCTTGATCGGCACCGCTTCCTTGGCCTCGATCGCCTGGTGCATGCCCTCGTTGTAGCGGCGGCCCGCGAGGATACGTCCGGTGTGCTCGTCGACGATCATGACCTCGTCGTCGATGATGACGTAGTCCTTGTCCTTCTTGAAGAGCTCCTTGGCCTTGATGGCGTTGTTCAGGTAGCCCACCAGCGGGGTGTTCACCGACTCGTAGAGGTTGTCGATGCCCAGCCAGTCCTCGACCTTGGCGACACCGGACTCGTGGATGGCGACCGTGCGCTTCTTCTCGTCGACGTCGTAGTCGCCGGTCTCCTCGATGCCCTTGAGCGGCTGGCCGGCCTCGCCGCGCTTGAGGCGCTTCACCAGCTTCGCGAAGTCCCCGTACCACTTGGTGGCCTGGTCGGCCGGGCCGGAGATGATCAGCGGCGTACGGGCCTCGTCGATGAGGATGGAGTCGACCTCGTCGACGATGGCGAAGTTGTGGCCGCGCTGGACGAGCTCGTCCTGGGACCACGCCATGTTGTCGCGCAGGTAGTCGAAGCCGAACTCGTTGTTCGTGCCGTAGGTGATGTCGCAGGCGTACTGCTCGCGGCGCTGAGCCGGCGTCATGTTGGCGAGGATGCAGCCGACCTCGAGCCCCAGGAACCGGTGGACACGGCCCATCATCTCGGAGTCGCGCTCGGCCAGGTAGTCGTTGACCGTGATGATGTGGACGCCCTTGCCGGACAGCGCGTTGAGATACGCCGGCAGCGTGCCGACGAGGGTCTTGCCCTCACCGGTCTTCATCTCGGCCACGTAGCCCATGTGCAGGGCCGCGCCGCCCATCATCTGCACGTCGTAGTGACGCTGGCCGAGGACGCGCTTGGCGGCCTCGCGGACGGTGGCGAACGCCTCGGGCAGCAGGTCGTCCAGGGTCTCGCCGTCGGCGTAGCGCTGCTTGTACTCATCGGTGAGAGCGCGCAGCTCGGCGTCGGAGAGGTCGACGAAGTCCTCTTCGATGGAGTTGACCTGGTCCGCGATGCGGTGCAGCTTGCGCAGGATCTTGCCTTCGCCTGCACGCATGATCTTCGAGAGGACGGACACGGGGGTTGGTCTCCTTGCCGGTCGGGCCTGGGACGGTCGGTTACCACTTGACTTACTGAGCAACGGCCATCGTATGCGAGGACCCCACCGCGCCGGGAGGGCCTGCCGTGACGGCGACCGTCCGCTGCTTCGATTCTGTTTCACGTCTGCTTCAAAGGGGACAACGTGCGGCAGCCCCGGATAGTGCCGCACCTCCCCAGCGAATTACACAAAGCGTGACCACTGCCTCACCGAGGGCGAAACTCATGGCATCGTGACCCGCCGCCGAGCACAATCGGCCGATGGACCCCGTCACCCTCACCACGGACCGCCTCCTGCTGCGCACGGTGGGCCCGCAGGACACCGACGCGGTGTACGACGCCTGCCAGGACCCCGACATCCAGCGCTGGACCACGATCCCCTCGCCCTACCTGCGCGAGCACGCCCGGAGCTTCACGGAACAACTCGTCCCGGACGGCTGGGCGGACGGCTCCATGTTCACCTTCGGTGTCTTCCTGCACTCCGGGGAACTGGCGGGCATGATCGGCATCGCGATGCGCGCCCTCGGCATGGGTGAGATCGGCTTCTGGGCCGCGAAGCGGCACCGCGACAACGGCTACGTCACCGAGGCCGCCCTCGCCGCCTGCCGCTGGTCCTTCACCCATGCCGCGCTCGACCGCGTCGAATGGCGGGCGACCGTGGGCAACAGGGCCTCCCGTGCGGTGGCGGAACGAGCGGGCTTCACGATCGAGGGCACGCTGCGCTCCGCCACGAACAACAAGGGAGTGCGCCACGACACCTGGGTGGGCTCCCTGCTCCCCTCGGACCTGGGCCTCCCGTCGACGGCCCCCTACCTGCCGGCGCCCCGCCCGTCTCGACCGCCCGGGTAGATCCGCAGGTCACACCGCCATGTCAGTCCCACCCCCTACTCTGCGACCATGACCACCCCGCGCCCCACCGCAGAGCTCTCCGCCGACGAGGCCCGCAGGATCGCGCTCCGCGCCCAGGGCTTCCTCGGTGTGCCCGACCGCCGCGCCGGCGTCCGCGGCATCCTCCGCCACCTGGGCGCGATACAGCTCGACACCATCTCGGTCCTGGCCCGCTCCCACGAACTCGTCCCGTACGCCCGCCTGGGCGCGGTGGGCCGCAGGACGGTGGAGGACGCCTACTGGCGGGACACCCACTCCTTCGAGTACTGGTCGCACGCCGCGTGCATCCTGCCCATCGAGGAGTGGCCCCACTTCGCCTTCCGCCGCCGCGCCTACCGCAACCGCCCGCACTGGAACCACGAACTCCCCGACGGCGCCTACGACCAGGTCATCAAGCAGCTCCGCTCCGAAGGCCCCCTCACGGCGACGGAGCTGGGCGGCGCGAAGAAGACGAACGACTGGTGGGACTGGTCCGGCTCCAAGGTCGCCGTCGAACGCGCCCTGATGTACGGCGAGGTGGTCTGCGTGGAGCGCCGCGGCTGGAAGCGCCTCTACGACCTCGCCGAGCGCGCCGTTCCTCAGGAGCTGCTGCACGACGAGCTGGACGACGCCGAGTGCCTGCGCCGCCTGGTCCGCCTGGCCGGCCGTTCCCTCGGGGTGGGTACGCGCGCGGACATCGCCGACTACCACCGCCTCAAGGGCGAGCAGGTCGACGCGGTGATCGCCGATTCGGGCCTGGTCCCGGTCGTCGTCGAGGGCTGGGGCAAGCCGGCCTGGGCCGACCCCGAAGCCCTGGAGACGCCCCCGCGCGGCCGCCACCGCACCACGCTCCTGTCGCCCTTCGACTCCCTGATCTGGGAGCGGGCACGCACGGAGCGGATCTTCGGCTTCACACACCGCCTGGAGGCCTACGTCCCCAAACAGAAGCGGGTGTACGGCTACTTCGCGATGCCGGTGCTGGCCGGGGGGCGTCTGGTCGGCCGTGTGGACCCGGCCCGTGAGGGCCGCACCCTGGTGGCCAAGCAGGTCACGCTCGACGGCCCCAAGGCGATCCCGGCCGTCGCCCAGGCCCTGGCGGAGGCGGCGACCTGGGTGGACTGCACGGACGTCCGCGTGGAACGGGTCGACGCCCCGGGCCTGCGCGAGCCCTTGGCGCAGGAACTCGCCCGAGTTCTCGGCTGAGACCCGCCCCTAGTAGTGCTTCGTTAGGTTGCGGGCTGTCTGCGGCTTCTTCGAGGGCTGGGCAGGGGGCGTCCGCAGGTGGTGCAGGTACCGGTCCAGCACCTCAGCAGGTCCTGAAGAACGTCGAGGACCTGGTAGAGGGTCAGGCCGGTGTGCGGACTTTTGGGTCGAGTCGCCGGAGGGTGAGGAAGGCCTGGGCGGCGGTGACGAGGGTGACGTGGTGGTGCCAGCCGCGCCAGGTGCGGCCCTCGAAGTGGTCCAGTCCCAGGCCATGCTTGAGCTCGCGGTAATCGTGCTCGATCCGCCAGCGCATCTTGGCCCACCGCACCAGGTCAGCGGCCGGTGTGGTCGCGGGCAGGTTCGATATCCAGTAGTCCGTCGGGGCGTCCTGGCCGTTAGGCCATTCGACGAGGAGTGTCTGGACGGGAAGGACTCCGTCCCACCGGGTGCGGCCGCCGCCCGCCTCCTGGGCTGCGGCCAGGGACTGCTTGCCCGCGAGCCGCACGGTCAGCACCGCGAATCGTGAGGTCATCGCGCCTTTGCTGCCCTGCCTCCAGGTCACCTCGGTGAACTGCTCCGCACCCGCCTGCGCCGCGAGGGCGCAGACGGCTCGCGGTGGGGTGCGGTAGCGGGGAAGGGTGGGCGGTCCGAGTCCGCCATAAGCGGGCTGGTGCGGCTCGGCATCCTCCGGGTGGGCGACTTCCTTCCCGTTCAGGGCCAGGACATAGGACAGCCCCCGCTCCTGAAGGCCGAGCCGGAAGGGGGTGCTGACGCCGTAGCCGGCGTCGGCGACCACGATCGGCGCCTTCAGCTGCCAGTCGGCGAGTGTATCGAGCAGGCCGAGCGCGAGGCGCCACTTCTCCTGGTGCACCACCTCGTCGGGGACTCCTGCCCTGCGGCATCGGTCCGGCGTATCCGTCCACTCACGCGGCAGATACAACTGCCACTGCAACGGGCACGAGGCGGTGTCGGTGGCGGCGTGGACGCTGACCGCGACCTGGCAGTTCGCCCGTTTGCCGACCGCTCCGCCGTACTGGCGGGCCACCCCCACCGACGCTGTGCCGCACTTGGGAAACGACACATCGTCGATCACCCACACCTCGGGCCTGACGACTTCGGACAGCCGCTCGGCGATCCGTCGCCTGACTGGTAACGGGTCCCACGGCGACTGGTTCACGAACTGCTGCAGGGCCTGCATGTTCCCGTCGGGAAGACGCTCGGCCATCGGCTGGACCGACTTGCGCCGGCCATCCAGCATCAGGCCCCGCAGATAGCACTCGCCCCACCGGCGCTGATCCCGCCGCGGAACCGACCCGAACACATCGGCAACGAACTCCGTCAACTCACCCCGGAGCCGTTCCACTTCCCCCAACCTCACTTCGGGAAGCTGCCCACAATCAACCGAGATCACTCAACGTAACGAAGCACTACTAGGGCCTGCCGTTTGGATCACGCCGCAGACGCGGGGCCTGGCACGCACATCTGCCGCGTTGTCCTCACTCGCCGACGCTCCGCGTCGACTCCCTCCTCCGCCTTGCAGATGCACGCACCAGGCCCCGCTCACCGGCATTGACAGGCGCTGCCGATGCCCTGCGCCGTGATCCAAACGACAGGCCCTAGCGGATCTCGAGGATCTTCTCCCGCATCGCGTAGACCACCGCTTCCATCCTGGAGTGCAGTTGCAGCTTCTCCAGGATGTTGCGGACGTGGTTCTTCACGGTGTTCTCGGAGATGAACAACTCCTTGGCGATGTCCCGGTTGTTCATCCCCGTGGCGACCAGCTTGAGGACTTCGAGTTCACGGTCGGTCAGACGCGGCGCGGGCACCAGGCGCCGTTCGTCCGTGCGCTGGATCATCGACTTGAACTCGGTGAGGAGTTTCGACGCCATGGACGGGCTGATCTGCGACTGCCCGTCGGCCACCGCGCGGATGGCGGTGGCCACCTCGTCCGTGGAGATCTCCTTGAGGAGATAGCCGGTCGCGCCCGCCTTGATGGCGTCGTAGAGATCGGCTTCCTCGTCGCTGATCGTCAGCATGATGATCTTTGCGCTGGGTGCCACCTCCTTGATGGAGGTGCACGCCTCGATCCCGCCCCGCTTGGGCATCCGCACGTCCATCAGGACGATGTCGGGCAACAGGTCGGCGGCCTTCTCCACGGCCTCGGCGCCGTCGCCCGCCTCCCCGACGACCTGGATGTCCTCCTCGGCGGCGAGCACGATCTCAAGGCCACGGCGGAACAGGGCGTGGTCGTCCACCACGAGGACTCTGATCGGTTCCTTGCGGGGAGTCCCCGAGTCCGGGCCCATGCCGACGACGCCGTCGTCGGCATCCCCGTCACGCATCGGTCCGAAGCTGTCCGCCATCGTTCCTCCCCCTGAAGGCTGTGGCCTGAAGTCCTGAGCCATCGCCAACCCAGAGCAACGACCCACCGGTTGGGCCGTGGTCATCATGATTTCATGCCTGGACGGCACCGGGGTGCCCGAGCGGGGCGCGAAGTGGTCGCACGGAGGTGCCCCTGGGGGCGCACACGCGCTCCAGGGGCACCTGTTCCGCTGTCACCCGGCATGGTCAGCCGCCGAGCGCACCGCCCGCGTCGGGAGAGTGCGCCTGTGTGACCATCGTGTCCGTGCTGAGGTGGATCACGCCGTAGTCGTAGGCGTGCCGTCGGTAGACGACACTCGGTTCCTTGGTCTCGGAGTCGACGAACAGATAGAAGTCGTGCCCGACCAGCTCCATCTCGTAGAGAGCCTGGTCGAGGGTCATGGGGGCTGCGACGTGCGTCTTCTCCCGGACGACGATGGGGCCGTCACCCTGCACTTCCAGCGAGCCGATCTTCTTCGTGGGTACGGCCTCGGGTTCCTCCTCGGAAGTCGGCACCAGGCCGTTTCCGTTGAGCGTCGCCACACCCGGGACGTGGTCGGCGACCTCGGCGGCCGGGATCCGGCGCGCCCCACGGCGCGAATACCGCTTGTCGTGCTGCCTGCGCAGCCGGGCTTCCAGCTTTTCCGCCGCCAGGTCGAGCGCCGCGTACGGATCGCTCGCCGCTGCCTCCGCCCGGATCACCGGGCCGCGGGAGCGGAGCGTGATCTCCACTCGGTCACAGCGGTCGGCCTGCCGGGGGTTGGGCTCCTTGGACACCTCGACGTCGAGGCTGATCACCTTGCCATCGAGCTTCTGGATCTTCTCCAGCTTCAGCTTCTCGGCCACGTGCTTCCGGAACCGCTCGGGCACCTCGGTCTTGCGGCCCTTGACGACGATGTCCACGCAGAACTCCGTTCCCGGATCGCTCCGCTTCGATGCGGAGCGTCTCCCTTTTGCACCAGGCTCCGGTGAGTCCCGGAACCTCGGACTCGCGGTGACTTCCACCTCCTCCCCCGAGAGCGAGATCTCCACTCCACCGCCGCGGGTGATGGAAAAACCCGCAGTACGGCATTCGGATTGAAGAGGTGTGGCCTGCGGCTTTCCCTCTCAACCGAACATATCTCGCCCGGCCGGATGTCGTCACCCTCTACTGCGGCGTACCTCCGTTCAGGTGAAAAGGCCCTCTCGTTACCTGCAACGACACAAGATCTCAATCAGTTCCGGTTTATTTCGAAAGAGTCCGGTGAGGCCGCGACCACCGCCGCGCACGCCACGTCAACGACACCGTCGGCGTCGACCACGCCCGCATTCACCTGCGGGGCGGGCCGCCGGCCCGTCCTCTCCGTTCTTGATCCGACGTTCTGTTCCTCTCTGCTTTCCCAGGTCTCTCCCCCGTACACGGCCCAAGTTCCTGCATCGTTCCAAATCGGCCCCGTCACGCCGGGTTGCCCCCGATGCCCGTGCGAGGCCGCCCGCACCGCACGCGCGGCCTCCGCGAGGGACGCCCCCGTGGTCATCACGTCGTCGACGAGGACGACCGGTCCCGCGCGCAGCAGCCGGGCACCTCCCGGCGCCACCGCCAGCGCGCCCGCGAGATTGGCCAGTCGCTGCCGGGAGTTGAGCCCCGACTGGTCGACCACGGCGCGTCGCTGCCGCAGCACACCGGCCACCCGGGCCGGAAGCCCCCTCCGCCGCAGCTCACCCGCCGCCGCGAGCGCGATCCGCCGCGCCGGATCATGCCCCCGGGCCCGCACGGCCCGTTTCCCGGACGGCACCGGCACGAGCAGCACGGGAGCCCTGCCGCGCCGGGGCCACGCCACCCCGGCCCCCGCCGCACCCGGAGCGCCCCGGAGCCCGGCGTGCACGGCTCCCGCCAGCGCCACACCGAGCGGCCCCGCGAGCGCCAGGGCACCCCGCTCCTTGTGGGCCAGCAGCACCGCCCGGACCTCGTCCGCGTACCGCGCAGCCGCGTACACCCACGGGAGCCCGGACGGCTCGGGAACCGGCCGCACCCGATGCACCGCTCCTGAGTACAACACCGCACGGCAGCGCGCGCACAGCACCGTACGAAGTACCCCGCACCCCCCGCACTCGCCCGGCAGCACCAGGTCGGTGAGGTCCTGCCACCACCCCCGCATGGCCACCACTGTGCCGACCCGAGCCCGACCCCGCCACCCCTGTGGACAACCGCCTGTGGACAACCAACCGCCCCGCCACCTGCGCGTCCCCCACACGAGCGACGCCCTCAGGATCACGAACGAACTCCGGGACCCCTCGGCAATCACCGACCGGCCCCGGCCCGCGCGGCGCCATCGACGGGCCCGGAAGAGAACGACCCCGGGGAGAGCGACGGCCTCAGAAGCCACGAGCAGCCCCGGACACGCCGACGGCCGCCCCCGACGAGACCGACCTCGTCAGCAGCGGCCGCTCACCCGCGCACACCGGTCACACCGGGGCCGCCGCAGCGAGAACGCCTCACCCGGGATAGACCGGCGCCGTCCCTTCCGTCACCTTCTGCCACTGCTCACCCGAGGGCAGGCGGACGATGCCGTCCACCGAGTACGCCACCAGCGGCAGCTGGTCGTCCTCGGCGGCGGTGACCTCCTTGACCCCGGTCAGGGCCGCGGGCGCCGGCACGTCCGGCGTGGAGCCGTCGACCTGGACGTACCGCATCTGCTCCACCCCGCCGTGCTCGCGCCCGACCACCACGAGCCGGCTGTCCCCGGCCCACGACATGGTGGTGACCTCCTCCAGCTCAGGCGTAGCGGAGCGCAGTTCGGCCACGCTGACGACGGGCTTCGCGCCCGGCCTCTCGTCCCGCTCGATCAGTCCCACGAGCAGGGTCTTCTTGCCGCCCTTCTCCACGACCAGTGCGATCCGCACCCCGTCGGCGGCCACCTTCACGGACTGGATCCGTCCGCCCAGGTTCGGCATGCGCACCTCCACCGGGTCGCCCTTGCCCTCCTGGAAAAGGACCAGCCGGGGGCGGTCGGGGTGGCGGTCGGCCACCCACAGGCCGTCGTTCGCGTCCCAGCTGGGGGCCGTCAGCCGGTTCTTCTCGGCACCGCCCCGACTGCGCAGCACCGGCTCGCCCAGCGAACCGCCGGAGACCAGCGATCCCACGTACAGCGACTTGCCGTCGAGGCTGATCCCTGCCGCGGTGTGCTCGTCGCGCGAGACCGCCACCGACCGCAACGCCGTTTCGCCCTCGCCGAGCGCTCCGGGCGCCGGATCCGGCTTCGTGCCGCTGTTGCCGGCGGGGATCCGCACGAGCCGGTGCTCGCCGTCCACGAAGTACAGGTAGTCGGGGTGCCGCGCCGAGTTCCTGGTCGCGGTGGCGTCGGCCTCGCCCTGCGTGAGCGAGCACAGCTCCGACCCGCCGGCCCGCAGCCCCACCTCGTCCACGGCCGGGCTGAGATTGCGCAGCGTGAACAGGATCTGGGCGGCCATCTCCCGGCACCGGTTCACTCCGATGCCCACGACCTTGTCGTTGAGCGGGACCGTCAGTTTGTTCCGGTCGTCCGGCGTCAGGGAGTCGGTGTCCTTCGCCAGGGCCGTACCGGTCGGGAAGCTCGACCTGACCACCGGCCCGAGCCACCGTGTGGGCCCCTTGAGCAGGGAGCTCATCATCTGCGTCATGGGCTCCACACGACGGCGCACGTAGACCGGGTCGGCGACCACCGTGGGCTGTGCGTTCGACCCGGTCGCGGAGGTGTTCGAAGCGAAGTAGTACTTGCTGACGGACATGTAGTTGCGCTGGAAGTCCGACTCCCCCATGACGACGCCCTGCGGCAACGCGTCGATCCGCCACTGCCGCTTGGCGTCCTGCGTCAGGTGCACGCTCCGGCCGTACGCGCCGCTGGCCGGCGCGTACGCCTGCTGCGCGTCGACGGTGGCGACCTTGGTACCCGTCAGCATGTACGAGATCTCGCCGGTGGCCTCCCCGCCGCCCCCCGCCTCGGGCTTGGCGCCCGGCCCGTCGGTCAGCACCGTGGCGGACACCTCGGGCCGCCATGTCTTCGCGGCCTGGCCGGTCAGATACTGGCGGGCGGTCTTGTAATGCGGATCGTCGCTGGTGAGCGCCTCTAGGAAGCCCTGCACGATCTCCGAGGGCGGCGCGTCCTCCCCCGGCGGCACGGCGAACACCCGCACCTGCGTCTCCTGGCGCGGGGTGGACTCCACGTCCCGCAGATCCCCGCTGTCCGGCATCGAGGCACACCCCGCCAGCACCAGGACGCCACCGGCGGCGTACGCCATCACGCGCGCGGGCCTGCGCCGCCCGCGCCCCTCGCGGTCAGCGCCCACGAGATGCCTCCCCTTGCCTGTCCACGTCCCCCCGCTCGGCTTCCCGGCCACCAGGGCCCGCGGAGCCGTTGTCCTCGTCCCGCGGCCCGTTCGGCGCCGGACCGTGTCCCGTCCGTCCGTCGGCAGCCCCGTCGCGCCCGGTCGCCTCCCGGCCGCTCGGGCCCGCGCCGGCATCCGACTGCTCGGTCTGCGCCGCTTCGTCCTGCGGGCGCGTGCCCGAGGCGGGCCTGGGCACCACGCGCGAACCGTTACCGGGCAGCGCCGTCGGGTCCGCCGTCGGCGCGACACGCGGGGGTATCGGGTCCCGCTTCGCACCCTGCGGCACCGGTCCGCTCGCCGGCTGCGCCGGTACGGTCGCCCGCTTCTCCCCGTCGCCGCGCGGCAGTCCGGCGTCGTCGAGACCCCGGTTCCGCCGGGAGTCCTTGGGCTCCAGCGGTATCGGGGAGCCACGCAGCGGCTCGTCGGCCGTCCTGGGCAGCGTCAGCCGGAACTGCGAGCCGCCGCCCGGCTCGCCCCACGCCTGCAACCAGCCGCCGTGCAGCCGCGCGTCCTCCAGGGCGATGGACAGTCCCAGCCCCGTACCACCCGTGGTACGCGCGCGTGCCGGGTCGGCCCGCCAGAAGCGGCTGAACACCCGGGTCGCCTCGCCCGGCTTGAGCCCGACCCCGTAGTCCCGTACCGCCACGGCGACCGCACCGCCCGCCGCGGCGAGCCTGACGACGACGTCCTTGCCTTCGCCGTGCTCGACGGCGTTGACGACGAGGTTGCGCAGCACGCGCTCCACACGCCGGGCGTCGGCCTCGGCGACGACGGGCTGCTGGTCACCGCGGATCCGGATCCGGGTCCCCTTGCGCTCGGCGAGCGGCTCGGCCCCGCTGACCACCCGCCGCACGACGTCCCTGAGGTCTATCGGCTCCGCCTCCAGCGCCGCGGCGCCCGCGTCGAAGCGGCTGATCTCCAGCAGGTCCGCCAGCAGCGACTCGAACCGGTCCAGCTGGTCGGCGAGCAGCTCCGCCGACCGCGCGGTGATCGGGTCGAAGTCCTCCCGCGCCTCGTGGATCACGTCCGCGGCCATCCGTACGGTCGTCAGCGGCGTACGCAGCTCGTGCGACACGTCCGACACGAACCGGCGCTGCATCCGCGACAGGTCCTCCAACTGGCTGATCTTCAACTGGAGGTTCTGCGCCATCTTGTTGAAGGCCTCACCGAGCCGTGCGATGTCGTCCTCACCGGTGACCTTCATACGTTCCTGGAGCCGCCCGGCCGACAGCCGCTCCGCGATCCCGGCCGCCATCCGCACCGGCGTGACGACCTGCCGCACGACGAGCCACGCGATGGCCCCGAGCAGCACGACGACGAACAGTCCGGCCGTCGCCAGCGTGCCCTTGACCAGGCTCAGCGACTTCTCCTCCTGGGTGAGGGGGAAGAGGTAGTACAGCTGGTACGGGTCCCCGTTCGGGTCGTTGACCTGCTTGCCGACGACCAGACCCGGCTGGGAGTCCTTGGTGTCGTTGTTGTAGACGATGCGGGTGTAGCTCTGCGCGGCGGTCGTACTGCTGCCGATCTTCTCGCGCAGGTCGGCGGGCACACTCGTGCTCCAGTCCACCTCGCCGGAGGCTCGCTGTCCGCGGCCGCCCGCGCCGTCCGCGTCGGAGGCCGGGAGCGTGACCACGTCGAAGGCGCCCTGGCCGCCGCTGGACAGCGAGGAGACGAGGTCGCTCATCCACTCGGCGACGTTCTGCGCGGGCCGTCCGTCCGCCGTGGCGACATCGTCGCCCGTGCCGCTCGCCGCCTCGTCGGCCCGCTGCTTGGCCACCGCGAAGCCGCCCGTGGCCTGGCTCTGGGACGCCTTCACCTTGGCGTCCAGCAGACCGTTGCGCACCTGTCCGATGACGACGAAGCCCAGCAGCAGCACCACACCCAGCGACATCAGCAACGTCGTGACGACGACCTTGAGCTGGATGTTGCGACGCCACAGCCGCATGACGGGCAGCAGCGGCCGACGCACCCACCGCATGAACAGACGGATGACCGGGCTGCCCTGCATCCCGCCCTGGAGCAGCAACCCGCTCTCCAGGAACCGCCCCCAGCGGGAGCCGGACCTCTTCCGCCCGACAGGCCGCTCCGGGCGGGCCCCGGACCGGCCGGGCGCCGAAGCGGCACTGTCGCCGGACATGTCAGCTCGGCCCTGCCTTGTAGCCGACGCCACGGACGGTCACCACGATCTCCGGCTTCTCCGGATCCTTCTCGACCTTGGAGCGCAGCCGCTGCACGTGGACGTTGACCAGCCGCGTGTCCGCCGCGTGCCGGTAGCCCCACACCTGCTCCAGCAGCACCTCGCGCGTGAACACCTGCCACGGCTTGCGGGCGAGCGCGACGAGCAGGTCGAACTCCAGCGGTGTCAGCGCGATCGACTGCCCGTCCCGCTTCACGGAGTGCCCCGCCACGTCGATGACCAGGTCGCCGATGGCGAGCTGCTCCGGAGCGGGCTCCTCCGACCTCCTGAGCCGGGCCCGGATGCGGGCCACCAGCTCCTTCGGCTTGAACGGCTTCACGATGTAGTCGTCGGCACCCGACTCCAGGCCCACGACCACGTCGACGGTGTCGCTCTTGGCCGTCAGCATCACGATCGGCACACCCGACTCGGCCCTGATCAGACGGCACACCTCGATGCCGTCCCGGCCGGGCAGCATCAGATCGAGCAGCACCAGATCGGGCTTGGCCTCGCGGAACGCGGCCAGCGCCTTGTCACCGTCCGCCACGAACGACGGCTCGAAACCCTCACCACGCAGCACAATGCCGAGCATCTCGGCCAGTGCGGTGTCGTCGTCGACGACAAGGACTCGTCCCTTCATAAACGACATCATCCCATTCTCATAACAGTGGCGAAGGCAGTGGTGAGGTAGGTCACCGGCCAGTGACCATAGTCGCAGCAAGCGCTACTGTCTGCCCTCGCCCGCCCGCCGATGATCAGGCCCCGGACGCCACACGCCCCGTACCGGGCCCCGGACGGGGAGCGAGAAGGGTGCCGGAGCCCTTTCCGCCCCGCACACCCTCCGTGACCCCCGCACCGCCCGGCTCAGCCCGCCGCCACCCCGCGGGAGCGCGCACACACCTCGGCGAGTGCCTCGGCCGTCACAGGCGAAACGGCACCCTCCTCCGTGACGATCGCCGTCACCAGCTCGGGCGGGGTCACGTCGAACGCCGGGTTGTACGCCTGCGTCCCCAGCGGCGCCACCGGAATGCCCCCGCCCGCCTCCGCACCGACCACCGGCACCTGCGGCGCCGTCACCTCGGTCACCTCGTGCCCGGGACGCTGCTCCACCTCGACGGACGCCCCGTCCGCCGTGTCCAGGTCCACCGTCGTCACCGGCGCCACCACGATGAACGGCACATGGTGGTACTTCGCCAGCACCGCCAGCGGATAGCTCCCGACCTTGTTCGCCACCGAACCGTCCGCCGTGATGCGGTCCGCCCCGATCAGCACCGCGTCCACCTCCCCCGCGGCGAACAGCGACCCCGCCGCGTTGTCGGTGAGCAGCGTGTACGCCATCCCGCTGCGAGCCGCCTCGTACGCCGTCAGACGAGCGCCCTGCAGCAACGGCCGCGTCTCGTCCACCCACAGCCGCCGCAGCCGCCCCCTCCGGTGCGCCGCGAGCGCCACCGCGAACGCCGTCCCCTCGCCGCCCGACACCAGCGAACCGGTGTTGCAGTGGGTCAGGATCCGGTGCCCGCCACCGGGCAGCAGCTCGTCGAGCAGCGCCAGCCCGTGCTCGGCCATCCGGCCGCTCGCCTCGGCGTCCTCCCGGTGCAGCTGCCGCGCCGCGGCCAGCGCCGCCGCGGCCGCCTGCCGGACGTCACCGCCCTTCGCGAGCGCCGCCTCGTGCGCCGACTGGGCCCGGCGCACACCCACGGCCAGGTTCACCGCGGTCGGCCGGGCAGCAGCCAGCGCGGCCGCCGCCTCGGACACGTCGAAGCCCCGTACGGCGGCGAGCGCGACACCGTACGCCCCCGCGATGCCGAGCAGCGGCGCCCCGCGCACCGCCAGCGAGCGGATCGCCTCCACGAGCGCGGACGCATCCGTACAGACCAGTTCGACCTCCTCGGCCGGCAGCCTCGTCTGGTCCAGCAGGACCAGAACGGGGCCTTCCGGTGGCTCTTCCCAGCGGATCGCCGGGATCTCGGTCGGCCGCTTGTCATCGCCGCTGTGCGCGTACTGATCAGCCATGTCGTCAGTCTGCCCCCTATCGGGCGGACAATTGAAGGTACGCAGCCCATACCGCGGCCGGTCACTCCAAGACCACCCCATGGCACGATGGCAGCCAACCTGCCACCGCGACCGCGGACGGGCACCGTGAAGGAGCGACGATGAACGACACTCCGGGCTGGGCCTCGCCCGGATCCGCCCCGTCCGACGGCCAGAAGCCGGACCACTCCGGCCCTGCGGAGCCCACCGACCGCCCCGGCCCCGCCCAGCCGGCGGACCAGCCGGCCCAGGCCCCGCAGAGCCCGGGCCCGCAGTGGTCCGAGGAGCAGCCGCCACCGGCCCAGTGGTCCGCCCCCAGCGGCCCGACCGCCCCCGGCCAGGCTCCCCCTCCCCCGCCCCCCGGCCCGGGCTGGGGCAACCAGCCCCCCGGCGGATACGGCCCCGCAGGCAGCGGCGGACACGGCGCCCCCGGAGCTCACCGCGGCTGGGGAAGCGGCTGGGGCGGCCCGCCTCCCGCCGCCAAGCCCGGCGTCATCCCGCTCCGCCCGCTCGGCGTGGGCGAGATCCTCGACGGCGCGGTCTCCACCATGCGCACCTACTGGCGCACGGTCCTGGGCATCTCGCTCACCGTCGCCGTCCTCACCCAGGTCATCGTCGTCCTCTTCCAGGGCCTGGTCCTCGACGACACCAGCACCGACGCCCTCGACGACCCCAGCGCCAGCCTCAGCGAGCTGAGCCGCGCCATGGGCGACGCCCTGCTCAGCTCCACCGTCGTCTTCGTGATCTCCCTGGTGGGCACGGTCATCGCGACCGCCCTGCTCACCACCGTCACCAGCCGCGCCGTGCTCGGCAAGCCGGTGACCATCGGCGAGGCCTGGCGGGACGCCCGCCCTCAGGTCCTCAAACTGTTCGGTCTCATCTGCGTGTTGCTGCTCATCACCGTCGGGGTCGTGACCGTGGGAGCCCTGCCCGGCCTCCTCGTCACCGTCGCCGGGAGCACCGGCGCAGGCGTCGCCCTCATGGTCCTCGGCATCATCGGCGCCGGCATCGTCGCCCTGTGGCTGGCGATCCGCTTTTCCCTCGCCTCCCCGGCCCTCATGCTGGAGAAGCAGGGCATCAAGAAGGCCATGGGCCGCTCCGCGAAGCTCGTCCAGGGCACCTGGTGGCGCATCTTCGGCATCCAGCTGCTCGCCACGCTCATCGCCAACGTCGTCGCGTCGATCATCGTCATCCCCTTCACCCTCCTCGCCGCGGCCCTCAGCGGCGACGGCCTCACCGGCTGGCTCAACACCGGTGGCGGCAGCCTGGGCTGGACCTTCCTCATCATCAGTGGCATCGGTTCGGTGATCGGCTCCATGATCACGTTCCCGATCACAGCGGGCGTCACCGTGCTGCTCTACATCGACCAGCGCATCCGCCGCGAGGCCCTCGACCTCGAACTGGCCCGCGCCGCCGGTGTCCAGGGCTACGGCTCCACCGCCCCCGGCACCATCCCGGGGAGCTGATGCGGTGAGCCGGGCGGGGGAACTTCTCACCACGGCGCTGCCACGCGCCGGCCTACGGACGCTGCTGAGCGCCCACGACAGCACCCTGCTGTCATCGGCCCGCTCCGTGGACGAGCCACCCCTCACCACACCGCGCGACCCCGCGCGCGAGGCGGCCCGGCGCGAGCTGTCCAAGCGGATGTACCACGAGAACGACCCCAGCCTCTTCCAGCGCGCCCTCGACGCCTTCTGGGAGTGGCTCGGCAAACTCCTCACCGCCGCCTCGGACGCCACCCCCGGCGGCACACTCGGTCTGCTCGTCATCGCCGTGGCCGTCGTCGCGGTCCTGGCCGCCCTGTGGTGGCGCCTGGGCACCCCACGCCGCCAACCCACCTCGTCCGCGGCCCTGTTCGACGACCGTCCCCGCAGCGCCGCCGACCACCGTGCCGCCGCCGAGGCGCACGCCGCCCAGGGCCACTGGAGCCAGGCCGTCCAGGAACGCATGCGGGCCCTCGTCCGCGCCCTCGAGGAACGCGCTCTCCTCGACGTCCGCCCCGGCCGCACCGCCGACGAGGCAGCAGCCGAAGCCGGCCGCGCCCTGCCCGCCCACACCGACCGACTGCGCACCGCCGCCCGCGACTTCGACGACGTCACGTACGGCGGCCGCTCGGCGACCGAGCAGTCGTACCACCGCATCGCCGAACTCGACCGCGACCTGGAACGCAGCAAGCCCCAACTCGCGACGAGCAGCGCCGCCACGGCCCCCCACACCCACCCGGGAGCCGCCGGATGACCACCGGGGCCACCCTCACGTCCACCTCGGCCTCGCCCACCGCCCGCCAGGTGTGGACCCGCACGCGCGGCATCGCCCTCGCCCTCGTGGTGCTGCTCGCGGGAGCGATCACCATCGCCGTCATCCGCTCCGACGCCCGCCACGGCGAACTCGACCCGCGCTCCGCCGACCCCTACGGCAGCCGCGCCGTCGCCGAACTCCTCGCCGACCGGGGCGTGGACACCCGCGTGGTCACCACCCTCGACGAAGCAGCCGCCGCGACCGGCCCGGACACGACCCTTCTGGTCGCCGTCCCCGACCTGTTGACTCCTCGTCAACAGACGCGGCTGCACAACGCGTTCGCCGAATCCCACGGCCGCACGGTCCTGGTCGCCTCCGGCAGCGCCTCCATCGAACGGCTCGCCCCCGGCGTCACCGCCGACCCCGCCACCAGCCTCGACTCGACGCTCGCCCCCGACTGCGCCCTGCCCGCCGCCCGGCGCGCCGGCACCGCCGACACGGGCGGCGTCCGCTACTCCACCACGCACCTGGGCGCCGACGCCTGCTACCCCAGCGAACGCCTGGCCACCCTGCTGCGCATCCCGGACCGGCGCGGGGACGGCGACACCATCGCCCTCGGCGCGCCCGACATCCTCCTCAACGACCGCCTCGACGAGCACGGCAACGCCTCGCTCGCCCTGCAACTCCTCGGCTCGCGCCCCCATCTGGTCTGGTACCTCCCCTCGCTCTCCGACGCGTCGGCCACCGGCCCCGACGACGAACGCAGCTTCTTCGACCTACTCCCCTCGGGCTGGCTCTGGGGCACGCTGCAGCTCTTCATCGCCGCAGCCCTGGCCGCCCTCTGGCGGGCACGCCGACTCGGCCCCCTCGTGCCCGAGAAACTCCCCGTCGCGATCCGCGCCTCCGAAACCGCTGAAGGCCGCGCCCGCCTCTACCGCAAGACCGACGCCCGCGACCGCGCGGCCAACGCTCTGCGCTCCACCACCCGCATCCGCCTCGCCCCCCTCACCGGCGTCCCCGTCACCCAGGCGCACACGCCCGAGGCCCTGCTCCCCGCCCTGTCCGCCCACCTTCACGGCAACGGCCAGGACCTGCACGCCCTCCTCTTCGGACCACCGCCCCGCGACGACGCAGCGCTCATCGCACTCGCCGACCGACTCGACGCCCTCGAAAGAGAGGTACGCCGTCCATGATGGACCCGACCACTGACAACGCCAGGACCACCGGGGCCCCGGGCAGCGCCCGAGACGCCCTGGAGGCCCTGCGCGCCGAGATCGCCAAGGCCGTGGTCGGCCAGGACCCCGCCGTCACCGGCCTCGTCGTCGCCCTGCTCTGCCGCGGCCACGTCCTCCTCGAAGGCGTCCCCGGCGTCGCCAAGACCCTCCTGGTCCGCGCTCTCGCCTCCGCCCTCGAACTCGACACCAAGCGCGTCCAGTTCACCCCCGACCTGATGCCCAGCGACGTCACCGGCTCCCTGGTCTACGACACCCGCAGCGCCGAGTTCTCCTTCCAGCCCGGCCCGGTCTTCACCAACCTCCTCCTCGCCGACGAGATCAACCGCACGCCCCCCAAGACCCAGTCGTCCCTCCTGGAAGCCATGGAGGAACGCCAGGTCACCGTCGACGGCACCCCCCGCCCCCTCCCCGACCCGTTCCTCGTCGCCGCGACCCAGAACCCGGTGGAGTACGAGGGCACCTACCCCCTCCCGGAAGCCCAGCTGGACCGCTTCCTGCTCAAACTCACCATCCCCCTCCCCTCCCGCCAGGACGAGATCGACGTCCTCACCCGCCACGCCGAGGGCTTCAACCCCCGCGACCTCCGCGCCGCCGGCGTACGCCCCGTAGCGGGCCCCGCCGACCTGGAAGCGGCCCGCGCCGCGGTCGCCAAGACGACCGTCTCCCCCGAGATCACCGCCTACGTCGTCGACATCTGTCGCGCCACCCGCGAGTCGCCGTCCCTCACCCTCGGCGTCTCACCCCGGGGAGCCACGGCCCTCCTGGCCACTGCCCGCGCCTGGGCCTGGCTGACCGGCCGCGACTACGTCATCCCCGACGACGTCAAGGCACTCGCCCTTCCCACCCTCCGGCACCGCGTCCAACTGCGCCCGGAGGCCGAGATGGAAGGCGTGACGGCCGACTCCGTCATCAACGCGATCCTCGCCCACGTCCCCGTCCCCCGCTGATGGCACTCACCGGACGCGCCGCCCTCATCGCGGCCCTGGGCTCTCTCCCCGTCGGTATCTGGGAGCCCGGCTGGACGGGCATCCTGGCGGTCAACGCTCCCCTCGCCGTGGCCTGCGCCTGCGACTTCGCACTGGCCGCCCCGGTACGCCGACTGGGCCTGACCCGTTCCGGCGACACCTCCGTACGCCTCGGCGACACGGCGGACGTGACCCTCACCGTCACCAACCCGTCCCGCCGCCCTCTGCGAGCCCGGTTGCGCGACGCCTGGCCCCCCAGCAGCTGGCAGCCAGGCACGGAGACAACGGCCTCCCGCCACCGCCTCACGGTCCCCCCTGGTGAACGCCGCCGCGTGACCACCCGCCTGAGCCCCACCCGCCGAGGCGACCGCCAAGCCGACCGCGTCACCATCCGGTCCTACGGCCCCCTCGGTCTCTTCTCCCGCCAGGGCACCCACAAGGCCCCCTGGACGGTACGCGTCCTCCCCCCGTTCACCAGCCGCAAGCACCTGCCCTCCAAGCTGGCCCGCCTCCGCGAACTGGACGGCCGCACCAGCGTCCTCACCCGCGGCGAAGGCACGGAGTTCGACAGCCTGCGCGAGTACGTCCCGGGCGACGACACCCGTTCCATCGACTGGCGCGCCACAGCCCGCCAGACCACCGTCGCCGTGCGCACCTGGCGTCCCGAGCGCGACCGCCACATCCTGCTGGTCCTGGACACCGGCCGCACCTCGGCCGGCCGGGTGGGCGACGCACCGCGCCTCGACGCCTCGATGGACGCGGCCCTCCTCCTCGCAGCCCTCGCCTCCCGCGCCGGCGACCGGGTGGACCTCCTCGCCTACGACCGGAAAGTCCGCGCGCTCGTTCAGGGCCGCACTGCGGGTGATGTCCTCCCCGCTCTGGTCAACGCGATGGCAACACTCGAGCCGGAGCTCGTCGAAACGGATGCCCGGGGCCTGACGGCCACCGCCCTGCGCACGTCCCCCCGCCGCTCCCTGATCGTCCTGCTCACGACCTTGGACGCGGCCCCGATCGAAGAGGGCCTGCTCCCGGTTCTCTCGCAGCTCACGCAACGTCACACGGTCCTGCTGGCTTCGGTAGCGGACCCGCACATCAGAGAAATGGCCAAGGCCCGCGGACAGGTGGACGCCGTCTACGAGGCCGCGGCAGCCGCTCAGGCCCAGTCGGAACGCCACCGCACGGCAGAGCAGCTCCGCCGCCACGGCGTCACGGTCGTCGACGCCACCCCGGACGACCTGGCGCCGACGCTGGCGGACGCGTATTTGGCCTTGAAGGCAGCCGGACGCCTCTAACAATCAGCGAGCCCCCGGAAGGGGGTCCTGGAAACGCAGAAAACCCCCGCATCCGAAGATGCGGGGGTTTTCCCAAAAATTGTTCGGCGGCGTCCTACTCTCCCACAGGGTCCCCCCTGC
>NZ_JBEZWO010000003.1:0-223750 GCF_040637515.1 Streptomyces sp. NPDC029041
TATCAACATATCTGGCGTTGACTTTTGGCACGCTGTTGAGTTCTCAAGGAACGGTCGCTTCCTTTGTACTCACCCTCTCGGGCTTTCCTCCGGGCGCTTCCCTTCGGTCTTGCGTTTCCGACTCTATCAGATCTTCTTTCGATCCGATTCCCTGTCGGCGGGATTTGCCGTTCAGCCTTGGGCTTTCGCTCGTCGGCCTTTCGACATTCACTACGTTAGCGGATTCCCCGTCCAACTCATAATCGAGTCTGTCGGCGCCGAATTCAGGCATGCGGGCACGCCGAATTCGCCCCTGCTGAGGGGAGTCGCTAGGTAGTTGGTTTGGCCGCTTCCGGCTGCTGGCGATCGCCATATCCGGTTCAACGGCTCGGGCTACATTACGCACCTAGGCAGGGCGCGTCAACTTCGGCGGCGCCTCGGGACATGGGCTCGATACGGGCTCACCGTCGGGTCGTTGGCGACCCAGTAGCGCCAGGGGTGCACGGCACCCTCGCCGCCGACGCCGGTCCGCGGTCCGCTGAGTACCTGGTCGGAAGGCACGGGTGTGCCGGTCAGCATGCGGAGCGGGGTCTCTTCGGAGGTGCACGCGTCCGTGCCGTCCAGGGAGCGGTCCACGTTCAGGGCGGTGGCCAGACGGGCCGGGCCTTTGGCCAGTTCCTTGTCGTGGCGGGCCGAGAGTCGACGGGTGCGGGCCAGTTCGGCGCCTTCGATGATCTCGCCGGCCCGGAGCAGGACCGCGCTCGACTTGCCCTCCGGGCCACAGACCAGGTTCATGCAGAACCACATGCCATAGGTGAAGTAGACGTAGACGTGTCCCGGCGGACCGAACATCACGCTGTTGCGGGCCGTGCGGCCGCGGTAGGCGTGGGAGCCCGGGTCGTTCTCACCGTCGTAGGCCTCGACCTCGGTGAGGCGGAGGGCGATCGGACCGTCCGGGGTGTTGCGTACCAGGATGCGGCCGAGGAGGTCGGGGGCGACATCGAGGACGGGCCGGTCGAAGAACTCCCTGGACAGGGGCGTACGGTCAGGGGTCGCGATCATGCCGTCCGAGGGTACTGGAGAAGAGCGGTGTGGCGGGGTGGCCGTCGGGCACCGGCCTTGCCAGGGTGGGGCATGGAACCGGCCACGGCCGGATCGCGTTTGTATGGATCAAGGATCCACCCGTTGTGGGCGAGAGGGAGAGACATGGCGTTCAAGAAGCTGCTCGCGAGCCTGGGGGCCGGCGGGGCTTCGGTCGAGACGGTGCTGCACGAGGTCAACGTCGTCCCGGGCGGTGTCGTCCAGGGTGAGGTGCGGATCCAGGGCGGGTCCGTCAACCAGCAGATCGAGGGGCTCTCGGTCGGTTTGCAGGCCAAGGTCGAGGTGGAGAGCGGCGACCAGGAGTACAAGCAGGACATCGAGTTCACGAAGTCGCGGCTGGGCGGGGCGTTCGAGCTGCAGGCGAACGCCGTGCACGCGGTGCAGTTCGGTCTCGAGATCCCGTGGGAGACGCCGATCACGATGATCGACGGTCAGGCGCTCCGTGGCATGAACATCGGGGTGTCGACCGAGCTGGAGATCGCGCGTGCGGTGGACTCCGGTGACCTGGACCCGGTCAACGTGCACCCGCTGCCGGCGCAGAAGGCGATCCTCGACGCGTTCATCCAGCTGGGCTTCCGGTTCAAGAACGCGGACATGGAGCGCGGTGTCATCCGGGGTACGCGGCAGAAGCTGCCGTTCTACCAGGAGATCGAGTTCTACCCGCCGCAGCAGTACCGCGGGCTGAACCAGGTAGAGCTGAGCTTCGTGGCCGACCAGAACGCCATGGACGTGGTGCTGGAGATGGACAAGAAGCCGGGGCTCTTCAGCGAGGGCAGCGACACCTTCCGGTCCTTCCAGGTGGGTCTCAACGACTACCAGGGGACGGACTGGGTGGCGTATCTCAACCAGTGGCTGTCCGAGGTCGGCAGCAAGCGCAACTGGTTCTAGGCTCGGGGGCGACTGCAGTAAACGATCAGGAGGTACCGAGGTGACCGAGCTCAAGCGGCGGCCGCTCCCCCACGACTTCCATCCGCCCGTCGCGTCGTTCACGGTGACGAGCGAGGACATCGAGGAAGGTGCGACGCTCAAGGACGCTCAGGTGCAGGCGGCCGGCAACACTTCGCCGCAGCTGCGGTGGGAGGGTTTCCCGCCCGAGACCAAGAGCTTCGCCGTGACCTGCTACGACCCCGATGCCCCGACCGGCAGCGGTTTCTGGCACTGGGTGCTGTTCGACATCCCGGCGTCGGTGACCGAGCTCCCGGTGGGCGCCGGCAGTGGCAAGTTCGAGGATCTGCCGGAGGGTGCGGTCCACGCGCGCAACGACTACGGCGACAAGGAGTTCGGTGGGGCCGCGCCGCCTCCGGGGGACGGTCCGCACCGCTATGTGTTCACGGTCTACGCCGTGGATGAGGAGAAGCTCGGTCCCGACGCGGACGCGTCGCCCGCCGTGGTCGGCTTCAACCTGCGGTTCCACACGATCGGGCGGGCCCAGTTGATCGGTGAGTACGAGGTGCCCGCCGAGGGCTGAGCGGAGCCGCCCGCGATCCCGGCGTTCATGGAACGTTTGCCCGCTCCTGGTCTTGGAATTGATCAGGAGCGGGCATTTTTGTTGCCGGGGGTCGCGGGGGTCACCCCTCGTGAGAGCAGCAGATATTGCGTTGTCCATCTCGGCGTGCCCGGCCAGAGTTGATCCCAGCCCGCCAGGGGGTGGGCCGGTGCACGGGAGGTGGGCTGGTATGCGGGACACGCTGGTACTGAACGCGAGCTTCGAGCCGCTGTCGACGGTGACGTTGAACCGAGCCGTCGTTCTGGTGCTTCAGGACAAGGCCGTCGTCGAGCAGGCCCACCCCGAACTGCGGATGCGGGGAGCCGCGGTCGACATACCGGCGCCCCGTGTGATCAGGCTCTGCCAGTACGTACGGGTGCCGTTCCGAAGACGGGCGCCGTGGTCGAGGCGGGGCGTGCTGGTCAGGGACCGGCACCGGTGCGCGTACTGCGGGAGGCGGGCGACGACCGTGGACCACGTGGTGCCGCGGTCGCAGGGCGGTCAGGACACCTGGCTGAACACGGTGGCCTCCTGCGCGGAGGACAATCACCGGAAGGCGAATCGGACGCCGGAGGAGGCCGGGATGCCGCTGCTGCGGCAGCCGTTCGAGCCGACGCCCGCCGATGCGATGCTGCTCGCGTTGGGCCGGGAGGATGCTGCGGCGCTGCCGGATTGGCTGGCGCTGGGCGCTGCGTGAGCAGTCGCCGCGGGGGCTTCGCCGTTCTTCGGGCTGACCGTTGAGTGTGGGTGTCCGCGCAGTTCCCCGCACCCTGAAGGGCGTGGCGGTTCACGCGCCCCTGAAACGCAGTTCCCCGCGCCCCTGAAAGGAGGGGGTCGCGGGGAACGTTGCGTGGTGGGTGCTGTCAGTCGATGTGCGGCTTTTCGCGGCGTTCCTGGGCGGGGACGCTCGCTCCGTTGCCGCCGTTGCCGCCGGAGCCGCCGCCGATGCCGCCGAAGTTGCCCATGGCGCCGGAGAGGCCCTTGAGGGCGTCGCCGATCTCGCTGGGGACGATCCAGAGCTTGTTGGCGTCGCCCTCGGCGATCTTGGGGAGCATCTGGAGGTACTGGTAGGACAGGAGCTTCTGGTCCGGGTCGCCGGCGTGGATGGCCTCGAAGACCGTGCGCACGGCCTGGGCCTCGCCCTCCGCGCGCAGGGCGGCGGCCTTGGCCTCACCCTCGGCGCGCAGGATCTGGGACTGCTTCTCACCTTCGGCGCGCAGGATCTCGGACTGGCGGACACCTTCGGCCTGGAGGATCGCGGCGCGCTTGTCGCGGTCGGCGCGCATCTGCTTCTCCATCGAGTCCTGGATGGAGGTGGGCGGTTCGATCGCCTTCAGCTCGACGCGGTTGACGCGGATGCCCCACTTGCCGGTGGCCTCGTCGAGGACGCCGCGCAGGGCGGCGTTGATCTCCTCGCGGGAGGTGAGGGTCCGCTCCAGGTCCATGCCGCCGATGATGTTGCGGAGCGTGGTGACGGTGAGCTGCTCGATCGCCTGGATGTAGCTGGCGACTTCGTAGGTGGCGGCCCGTGCGTCGGTGACCTGGTAGTAGATGACGGTGTCGATGTTCACGACCAGGTTGTCCTGGGTGATCACCGGCTGCGGCGGGAAGGGCACGACCTGTTCGCGCAGGTCGATGCGGTTGCGGATGGTGTCGATGAACGGGACGACGATGTTGAGGCCCGCGTTGAGTGTCCGCGTGTAGCGCCCGAAGCGCTCGACGATGGCCGCACTGGCCTGTGGGATGACTTGGATCGTCTTGATCAGGGCGATGAAGACCAACACCACCAGAATGATCAGGACGATGATGACCGGTTCCATCGTCGTTCCCCGTGTCCCTTCTCCGCTTCGGCGCCTTCGGCAGATCTTATGGTTGTCGAAGATCTTGCTGGTCGAGTCTGACAGACCGTCGCGTGGCTGGCGAGGAGTTCCGCTCCGGTTACGTCCTGCGAGGTCACATGACGATCGCGGTGGCTCCTTCGATGTCCACGACATCCACCTCCTGGCCTACTTCGTAAGCGTTGCCGGTGTCGAGAGCGCGGGCCGACCAGACCTCGCCGGCGAGTTTGATCCGGCCGCCGGAGCCGTCGACGCGTTCCAGGACGACGGCTTGTCTGCCCTTCAACGCGTCGACACCCGTGGCGAGTTGGGGTCGCTGGGCGCGGTGCCGGTTCGCGATGGGCCGTACGACGGCGATACCCGCGGTCGAGATGACGGCGAAGACCGCTACCTGGGCGACGGCTCCGCCGCCGAAGACGCCGGTGACCACCGCCGCGGCGATGGCGCCCACCGCCAGCATGCCCAGTTCCGGCATGGCGGTCACCACGAGCGCGATGCCGAGCGCTGCCGCGCCGATCAGCCACCACAGCCATGCGTCGATGTCCACATGGTCATGGTAGGTCCGCGGGCCCTGTCGACGACAGGGCGCCCGTGGTGTGAAATCCCGTTCTTACCCCGGGAATTGCGTCATGCGGGCCGGGTCAGGACAGCGGGAGGCCCTGGGCGGTCCAGCGGTCGCCCGACTGTTCGACCACGAGCGGGAGGCCGAAGCAGAGGGAGAGGTTGCGGGAGGTGAGCTCGAGCTCCAGCGGGCCGGCGGCGAGGACCTTGCCCTGGCGGATCATGAGGACGTGGGTGAAGCCCGGGGGGATCTCCTCGACGTGGTGGGTGACCATGAGCATCGAGGGGGCGATCGGGTCGAGGGCGAGGCGGCCGAGGCGGCGGACCAGGTCCTCGCGGCCGCCGAGGTCGAGGCCGGCGGCGGGCTCGTCGAGCAGGAGCAGCTCGGGGTCGGTCATCAGGGCACGGGCGATCAGGGTGCGCTTGCGCTCGCCCTCGGAGAGCGTGCCGAACCTGCGGTCCAGGTACTCGCTCATGCCGAGGCGGTCGAGGAAGGCACGGGCGCGCCGCTCGTCGATCTCCTCGTAGTCCTCGTGCCAGGTGGCGGTCATGCCGTATGCGGCGGTCAGGACCGTCTCCAGGACCGTCTGGCGCTTGGGGAGCTTCTCGGTCATGGCGATGCCGGCCATGCCGATGCGGGGGCGCAGCTCGAAGACGTCGGTGCCCGGCTTGCCGAGGGTCTCGCCGAGGATGGCGGTGGTGCCCGAGCTGGGGAAGAGGTAGGTGGAAGCGAGGTTGAGGAGGGTGGTCTTGCCGGCGCCGTTGGGGCCGAGGATGACCCAGCGCTCGCCCTCCTTGACCGACCAGGAGACCTGGTCCACCAGAGCCCGGCCCTCACGGACCACGGATACGTCCTGAAGCTCCAGAACATCGCTCATGAGCGCGTTGTCTCCCCTTGCAGTGTGGCCGGTCTCGGCTGTCGCGTAAGCCTGTGGCTCGGTCCGCCGCGCCGGTGGGCGCAGCCCTCCATGAAATCTACGCCACCGGCCGGCCGGGGCATTCCCTCGGTCCGGTCCTAGGAGGGTCCTAGGGTGGAGGCATGCTCTCGGAACCACGTGCTGGACGTCTCGCAGCTTGGGGAAATGCCCTTTTGGCCGGACTTGTCTCGCCGGACGACGCCGTACTGGCCATCGTCGGCGCGGACGCCGTGCACCGGGTGGAGGGACTGCCGGGTGAGCCGGGGCAGGTCGGGCTGACGCTCGCGCTCGGGCGGCTGCGGACGCTCGGGGTGGGCGGGCTGCGGGTGGCGTTGCCCGCGCCGGGGCATCCCCTGGGCCTGAGCGGGCCGCCGGAATTCAACGCGCGGGCGCTGGAGGCCGAGGAGGCGGTGGTCTGTCACGGGGCCGCCTACGGCCTGGTGCCGGACGTGTACGAGGCCGGTCCCGTGGGTGTGCGGGTCGAGGTGGTGTGGCATGTGCTGCCCGTACGGGAGGCGCCGCCCGCGGATGTGCCGTCGCTGAGCGAGGCGGAGCGGGAGCTGGCGGAGGCCCTGCGGGAGGCCACCGAGGTGTTGACCCGGCTGGATGTGGCCGGGTCGGGGCCGGTGGCCGAGGCGGCGATCGATGCGTACCGGGCGCGGGCCGAGCGGGGGCGGGAGGTGCTGGCGCCGGGGTATCCGCCGCGGGCGGTCCGGGTGCTGGAGCTGGCACAGCGGGTGGGGACGCTGATCGCCGTGGCGACGGAGAGCGGGCACGGGGGTGCGGTGAGTTCGTCCGAGATCTCCGCACGGCGGGAGGCGTTGCGGCCGGTGGAGCGGACCGCTCGGCGGGCTCAGGTCGCGGCGTACAACTCCGTTGTGGAGGAGCGGGAACGGGGGGTGCGGTGACCGGTTCCTCGTGTGGCGCTCGGCGTGGGTGCCGGGACGGAGGGTTTCGCAGTCCCGGTAGCGGGGTTTCCGGCGTCGGCGCTGTGGCCGGGCGAGTGCGCAGCCCGGCCTAGCGGGGTGCCGCTGGGCACGCCCGTTGCTGTGCCGAGCGGCCTCCCGGTGGGGGCCGGGAGGCCGCTTTCACCTCCGGCTCGGAGACGGAGGCGGGGTGTCAGTGGTTGACGGCGAGGTTGCCGAAGGCCGGGTTCAGGATGCCCACGACGTTCACGCTGTTGCCGGACACGTTGACCGGGACGTGCACCGGGGCCTGGACGACGTTGCCCGAGCCGACGCCCGGGGAGCCCACGGCCTGGCCGTCGGCGTGCGCGCTGGTGGCGGAGGCCATGCCCGCGCCGGCGGCCAGCAGGCCACCCGTCACCATCGTCACGGCCGCTGCCTTCTTCAGGTTCTTCACTTCTGAGCCCTCCTAGCGATTGCCGCGGCAGGCGCCGCAGCACGCACTGGAGAACGGCGGAGATCCATCGAGGTTGCGCCATCCGGGGGACGTTCCCACGACAGTATGAATCTCGGTCCGGAACGCAACCTTCCGTGTCGCTGAGGGGTGAGGGGTGAGGGGTGAGCGTGTCAGCCGGTCACTCCATGACGAACGGCCCACAGGGCGGCCTGTGTTCGGTCGGACAGGTCGAGTTTCATCAGGATGTTGGAGACGTGGGTCTTGACCGTCTTCTCGGAGAGGACCAGCGCGCGGGCGATCTCCCGGTTGGAGCGGCCGTCCGCTATGAGGCCGAGGACCTCGCGCTCCCGCTCGGTGAGCGAACCGGTTCTCGTGGTGCCCGCGTTGGTCTCCTCCTGCGCCAGCAGCGCACCGGCGACCTCCGGCTGGAGGAGGATGTGCCCGGCGTGGACCGAGCGGATGGCTCCGGCGAGGGCGTCGGGGTCGATGTCCTTGTACACGTAGCCGGCGGCGCCCGCGCGCAGGGCGGGGACCACCGTGCGCTGTTCGGTGAAGCTCGTGACGACCAGCACCCGTGCGGGGTTGTCCAGCTCGCGGAGTCTGCGCAGGGCGTCGACGCCGTCCATGCCCGGCATCTTGACGTCCATGAGGATGACGTCGGGCCGCAACTCCTCGGCGCGGTCGACTCCTTCGGCGCCGTCGGCGGCCTCGCCGACGACCTCGATGTCGTCCTGCACTTCGAGGAAGGTGCGCAGGCCCCGGCGGACGACCTGGTGGTCGTCGACGAGCAGCACCCTGATTGCGTCAGCCACCGGGGACCTCCATCTCGATCACGGTGCCCTTGCCGGGCGCCGATTCCACGGTCAGCGTGCCGCCGGCACCGCTCGCCCGGTCCCGCATCGAGACCAGGCCGAGGTGGCGTCCGGCGTGGCGGACCGCGCTCGGGTCGAAGCCGCTGCCGTCGTCCGTGATCCGCAGGACGGCTCCGCCGCCGCGGCGGTCCAGGGTCACGTCGACGTGGCCGGCGCCGGAGTGGCGCAGGGCGTTGTGCAGGGCTTCCTGGGCCACGCGCAGGAGGGCCTCCTCCTGGGAGGCGGGCAGGGCCTTCACTCCGTGGCCGGCGAAGGTGACGCGGGCGCTGTGGGCCCGGTCGAGGACCTGGATCTGGGTGCGGAGCGTCGCGACGAGGCCGTCCTCGTCGAGGGCTGCGGGGCGCAATTCGACGACCGCCGCGCGCAGTTCGTCGGCGGCCTCGGCGGCCAGGGCTGCCACCTGCTGGAGTTCGCCCTTGGCGCGGGAGGGGTCGCGGTCCACCAGGCGGGCCGCGGCCTGGGCGGTCAGGCGCAGGGAGAACAGCTTCTGGCTGACCGCGTCGTGCAGTTCGTGGGCGAGGCGGGAGCGCTCCTCGGCGATGGTGAGTTCGCGGCTGCGTTCGTAGAGGTGGGCGTTGGTGAGGGCGATCGCGGCGTGCTGGGCGAGGATGCCGAGCAGTTCCTCGTCGTCCGCCGTGAAGCCGCAGCCGCCTTCGGGCCGCTCGCAGTTCTTGTTGGCCAGGAACAGCGCTCCGATGACCTCGTCGCCGTCACGGATCGGCAGGCCCAGGAAGTCGACCAGGTCGGGGTGGGCCTTCGGCCAGCCCTCGAAGCGGGGGTCCTGGCGGACGTCCGCGAGGCGCTCGGACCTGGCCTCGTGCAGCATCGCGGCGAGGATGCCGTGCTGGCGCGGGAGGGGGCCGATGGCCTTCCACTGTTCCTCGCTGACGCCGTCCACCACGAACTGGGCGAAGCCGCCGTGGTCGTCCGGGACGCCCAGTGCGGCGTACTGGGCGTCGAGCAGCTCGCGGGCCGAGGCGACGATCGTCTTGAGGACGTCGCGCACCTCGAGGTGCCTGCTCATGGCCAGCAACGCGGAACTCACCGCGGCGAGGCCGGACCGGGGGCCGTGACTCATGACCTCACGGTACCGGCGGGCTGTGACAGCGCGGATCGGACCGGTGGCGGCCCGGCGCCCGGTCGGTGGGCCTAGGTCGCCGGGCCGAGAGGCAGGACGCCGCGGTGTAGGTCTCCGGGCGGCGGGCCGGGGTCGTAGGGCGAAGGGACCCGGTGGAGTGCGGCCCGCGTCCGAGGCGGCCCGGGCGGCCCCGTTCCTAAGTTGAGGGCACGCGATCACGACGAGGGAGCTGATCATGCCGGTTGCGATCATCACCGGGGCCTCGAAGGGCCTGGGCCGTGCCCTGGCCGAGGCTTTGGCCGGGCGGGGCTGGGACCTGGTGCTCGACGCCAGGGGCGCCGAGGCGCTGGCGGACTCCGCCGGAGCCGTCTCCGCGCACGGCACGCGGGTGACCGCCCTGCCCGGGGACGTGACGGACGCCGCTCATCGTGCGGAGCTGGTCGCGGCGGCCTGGCGGCTGGGCGGCGTCGATCTGCTGGTGCACAACGCGAGCGCACTGGGTGCCGAGCCGCTCGTCAGGCTGGAGGAGCTGCCCCTGGAGGGGCTGCGCCGGGCCCTGGAGGTGAACCTGGTCGCGGGGCTGGGCCTGGTTCAGGAGGCGCTGCCGCTGCTACGGGCCGCGCGGGCGGGCGCCGTCGTCGCGGTCAGCTCGGACGCGGCCGCCGAGGCGTACGAGACCTGGGGCGGTTACGGGGCGTCCAAGGCGGCCCTGGACCATCTGATGGCCGTGCTCGCCGTGGAGGAGCCGGAGCTGCGGGTCTGGGCGGTGGATCCCGGGGACATGGCCACCGACCTGTACGCGGCGGCCGTACCGGACGACCCTGAGCCGCGCCCGGAGCCGGCGGTTGTGGTGCCGGCGTTCCTGCGGCTGCTGCAGGAGCGTCCCGCGAGTGGGCGGTACGGGGCTCCGGCGCTGCTGGACGGAGCCCGATGACCCTGAGGGTGCGGGTGCCGGAGGAGCTGTCGGCGCGGGTGCCGGCCGAGCAGCGGGGCCCGGGACTGGAGCGGGACGCCGTACGGCTGCTGGTGTCGCGGGGTGAGGATGTGGCGCATCACACGTTCACGGAGCTGCCGCGGCTGCTGCGGGCCGGAGACCTGCTGGTGGTCAACACCTCGGCCACGCTGGCGGCGGCCGTGGACGGACGCACGGGGCACGCGCGCGTGGTGGTGCATTTCTCCACCCGCGGGGACGACGGCCGCTGGGCGGTGGAACTGCGGGAGCCCGACGGGCGGGGCACCACGCGCGCGCGGGCAGGCGGGCCCGCGGGGAGGGAGGTGTGCCTGCCGGGGGGCGTACGGCTGGTGCTGGAGGAGCCGCTGAGCGGGCGGAGCGAGCGGCTGTGGTGGGCGCGGGTGTCCGGGGCCGGGGTGCCGGGGTTGCTGCGGGAGCACGGGCGGCCCGTTCGCTACGCCTACACGCAGCGCGACCAGCCGCTGTCCGTCTACCAGACGGTGTTCGCGCTGCCGTCGGCGGACGGGACGGGCAGCGCGGAGATGCCGAGTGCGGCGCGGCCCTTCACGACGCGGATGGTCGCGGAGCTGGTGAGCCGGGGGGTGCAGTTCGCACCCCTCACCCTGCACACCGGGGTGGCCTCGGCGGAGGCGCACGAGCCGCCCTACCCGGAGCGGTTCGCGGTGCCCGAGGTGTCCGCGCGGCTGATCAACGCCGTGAGGGCCGGTGGGGGCCGGGTCGTGGCGGTGGGGACGACCGCGGTGCGGGCGGTGGAGTCGGCGGCGGGCACCGACGGGGTCGTACGCGCGCGTGCGGGGTGGACGGACCTCGTCGTCACGCCGGAGCGCGGGGTGCGGGTGGTGGACGGGCTGCTGACCGGGCTGCACGAGCCGGAGGCCTCGCATCTGCTGATGCTGGAGGCGGTCGCGGGGCGCCCGGCGATCGAGCGGGGGTACGAGGCCGCGCTGCAAGGGCGCTATCTGTGGCACGAGTTCGGGGACGTGCACCTCCTGCTGCCCTGAAAGGGCCTCACCCAGAGCATCGCTTGTGCAACGCGTCGTAAGTCTGATCTAGGGGCGGTGTGAGCCCTCGCATAGGACCCACGTCACGTACGAAAGTGCGTAGGAGACAAAGCCCCACCTTTTGAGCGGCACAGACCGTCCAGTCTGCCCCGATTTGCCCTCCCTGATCCACTATCTCCTTTCGTACGTCACACCTTTGCCACGCCATTTTGCGGCCGCTAAGAATTGCTGACGTCGCTCAGCGCCGTGGGTTCACCTCCGCGGCGTTCGTGTCGGAAACACACCGAGTCCAACGCCGGACGCCGAGCGACTCCCGCGCTATTCGAAGAGGTCCCACGCAGCATGCCCAAGAACATCTTCAGCCGTGTTCAGAGTCGTCGCCTGACCCGTCACCACAAGATCGCCATGGCCGGTGTCGCCACCCTCGGCGCCGCCGCCATCGGGTTCTCCGCGGTGCCGAGCGGTGCCTCGACCAAGACCACGACCGAGGCCGCTCAGCCGGCTGCGGTGGCGTACAGCACCCAGCAGATCAAGGACGTCAAGGCGAGCGTCACGGACCAGATGGCCGGCGCCACCCTGAAGGCCGAGCAGATCGCAGCGAAGAAGAAGGCCGACGCCGCGGCCGCCGCCAAGAAGAAGGCCGCCGCCGAGGCGGCGAAGAAGAAGGCCGAGGCCGAGCGCAAGGCCAAGGAGGCCGCGAGCCGCGCCGCCAAGCGCGCCGCAGCCAAGAAGGCCGCCGTCAAGACCTACCCGAACAACCTCGACGGCTGGATCCGCGAGTCGCTCGACGTCATGAAGAAGCACGGGATCCCGGGCTCCTACGACGGCATCAAGCGCAACATCATCCGGGAGTCCTCGGGTAACCCCAAGGCGATCAACAACTGGGACATCAACGCCATCAACGGCATCCCGTCGAAGGGCCTGCTGCAGGTCATCCCGCCGACCTTCAAGCACTGGCACGTCCCCGGCACCTCCTGGGACATCTACGACCCGGTAGCCAACATCACCGCCGCCTGCAACTACGCGGCCGACAAGTACGGCTCGATGGACAACGTCGACAGCGCGTACTGAGGCCGGCGCGGGACTCTGCTCGCTGTACGAACGCCGAAGGGCGGCACCCTCCTGACGGGGTGCCGCCCTTCGGGCGTCGTACGGCGGTGCCTACTTGCGCATGACCTCGGGCTCGTGGCGGCGCAGGAAGCGGGCCACGAAGAAGCCGCAGATCACGCCGAGGACGAGGAGAGCGCCCATGTCCATGGCCCAGGCCCCGACCGTGTGCTCCCACAGCGGGTCGTTGTCGCCGGCCGTCTCGGGCGGGCTGATCTTGTTGAAGTCCAGCGTGGCACCGGCGGCGGCGACCGCCCAGCGCGACGGCATCAGGAACGAGAACTGGTTGACGCCGATCGAGCCGTGCAGCGCGAACAGGCAGCCGGTGAAGACGACCTGGATGATGGCGAACATCACCAGCAGCGGCATGGTCTTCTCGGCGGTCTTCACCAGCGAGGAGATGATCAGGCCGAACATCATCGAGGTGAAGCCCAGCGCCATGATGGGGATGGAGAGCTCGACGAGGGTCGCGCTGCCGAGGACCAGGCCCTCTTCGGGGATCTCACGGCTGGAGAAGCCGATGACGCCGACCAGCAGGCCCTGGAGCACCGTGATCATGCCGAGCACGAACACCTTGGACATCAGGTACGCCGAGCGCGAGAGGCCGGTGGCGCGCTCCCGCTCGTAGATGACACGTTCCTTGATCAGCTCGCGGACGGAGTTCGCCGCGCCCGCGAAGCAGGCGCCGACCGCGAGGATCAGCAGGACCGTGGTGGCCGTGCCGTTCGGGATGATGCGGCCGGTCTCCGGGTTGGCCGGGTTGGGCAGCAGGCCCCTGTCGGCGTCGATGAGCAGGCTGACCGCGCCGAGCACCGCCGGCAGGATCACCATCAGGGCGAGGAAGCCCTTGTCGGAGGCGATGACCGAGACGTATCGCCGGACAAGCGTCACGAACTGGGACATCCAGCCCTGCGGCTTCGGTGGCTTCATCGCCTGCATCGGCGGAACCTGTACGGACTGCGGCGCGACGGCGTCGATGTCCGCGGCGTACATCTGGTAGTGCTGCGAGCCCTTCCAGCGGCCCGCCCAGTCGTAGTCGCGGTAGTTCTCGAAGGCGGAGAAGACGTCGGCCCAGGTGTCGTAGCCGAAGAAGTTCAGCGCTTCGTCGGGCGGGCCGAAGTAGGCGACCGAGCCGCCCGGCGCCATCACCAGCAGCTTGTCGCAGATCGCCAGCTCGGCCACGGAGTGGGTGACGACCAGCACCGTACGGCCGTCGTCGGCGAGGCCCCGCAGCAGCTGCATGACGTCGCGGTCCATGCCCGGGTCGAGGCCGGAGGTCGGCTCGTCCAGGAAGATCAGCGACGGCTTGGTGAGCAGCTCAAGGGCGACCGAGACGCGCTTGCGCTGACCGCCGGACAGGGACGTGACCTTCTTGTCCTTGTGGATGTCGAGCTTGAGCTCACGCAGCACCTCGTCGATGCGGGCCTCGCGCTCGGCGCCCGTGGTGTCCGCGGGGAAGCGCAGCTTGGCCGCGTACTTCAGGGCCTTCTTGACGGTCAGTTCCTTGTGCAGGATGTCGTCCTGCGGGACCAGACCGATGCGCTGGCGCAGCTCGGCGAACTGCTTGTAGAGGTTCCGGTTGTCGTACAGCACCTCGCCCTGGTTGGCGGGGCGGTAGCCGGTGAGCGCCTTGAGCAGGGTCGACTTGCCGGAGCCCGACGGGCCGATGACCGCGATCAGCGACTTCTCCGGGACGCCGAAGGAGACGTCCTTGAGGATCTGCTTGCCGCCGTCGACCGTGACCGTCAGGTGGCGGGCGGAGAAGGACACCTCACCGGTGTCGACGAACTCCTCGAGCCGGTCACCGACGATGCGGAACGTCGAGTGACCGACGCCGACGACATCGGCCGGGCCGAGCAGCTGCGAGCCGCCCTTCCCGATCGGCTGGCCGTTGACGTACGTGCCGTTGTGGGAGCCGAGGTCGCGGATCTCCATGCGCCCGTCGGGCGTCGCGTGGAACTCGGCGTGGTGCCGGGAGACCTGCAGGTCGGAGACGACCAGCTCGTTCTCCAGGGCACGGCCGATGCGCATCACACGGCCGAGGGAGAACTGGTGGAACGTGGTGGGGCTGCGGTCGCCGTGGACCGGCGGCGCCCCCGCGGCACCGCCGGAGCCCTGCTGCTGCGGGATGTGCGCGGCGGCCTGCTGCGGCTGCTGCCATCCGGCCTGGGGAGCCTGCTGCTGCGGCGGCTGCTGGGCCGGAGCCTGCTGGCCCCAGCCGGGGTTCGCGCCCTGCGCGGCGTACGGCTGCTGCTGGGGCTGGGCCTGCGGCGTGGCGACGGAGGCCGCGGCGCCGGACAGGTTCAGGCGCGGCCCGTCGGTCGCGTTGCCCAGGTTGACGGCCGAGCCGGCGCCGAGCTCCATCTGATGGATGCGCTGACCCTGCACGAATGTGCCGTTGGTGCTGCCGTGGTCCTCGATGACCCAACTGCGGCCGTTGAAGCTGACCGTGGCGTGACGCCAGGAGACCCTGGCGTCGTCGAAGACGACGTCTCCCTGCGGATCACGTCCGAGGGTGTATGCCCTGGACGGATCGAGCGTCCAGGTACGTCCGTTTGATTCCAGTACGAGTTCCGGCACTCCAGCCCCACTGAGTTGTCCCCCGAGTTACCCCCGACATGGGGAGTCTAGGGATGTCGAACATCGGGGGGAACTATTTCAGGAGCGGCCCCCTGACCGAAAGTCGGGCCTTGTGCAGACCGTGTTCGGGCGCATCGGCCGATTCCGTTGACGGGGTTGAAACCGGGCCGGAGAGTGGTATTTCGACGCGAGGGGGATATGCGTGGTGTTCCCCTCGCGCAGCGGATCGGGGGGTCTGCCATGAGTGCTGCCGCAGGGGCCGGGACGGCGAAGGGTCACGCGCGCGTGCCGTGGGGGGACGTGCTGATGTCCGCCGTCGCCGCGGTGAGCTGGGCGTTGATCGGGATGGCGGGGACGGCGGCGCTGGGGTTGCGGCTGCTTCAGGCGGACACGGCGGGATCGTTGGGGCCGATGACCGCGGCGGTGGTGGCCCTCGGGGCGGGTGGTTCGGTCACGCCGTCCGGTGAGGTGTCGGTGTTCGGCCTGTCGGGCGCGGAGGCGGACACGGCCATCGAGATCACGCCACTGGGGGTGAGCCTGGTCGGGGCGGTCGTGCTGTCGTGGTTCTTCCTGCGGTCCCTGCGGGGGGCGGGAGTTGTGATCGCACCGTCCGAACTGCTCGCGCGGGCGGGCTCGGTGGTGGTGCTGTTCGTGGCGATGCTGGGCGGGCTGGCGTGGGCGGGGCACGACGTCATCACCATCGACGGCGGGTCGCTGGGGCTGGACGACGTCACCGGCGGGAGCGGGAGCGTGGAGGTCCCGGGGCTCGGGGACATCGGGGGGCTGCTGCCGGACCGGCTCGGTGACCTGGTCGACGCGCGGGCCGCGGTCGGGTTCACGGTCGACACCGCCCCGACGCTGCTCGGCGGGTTCGGCTGGTCGGCCGGGATCCTCCTGATCGCGCTGCTGGCCTCGCGCCGTACGCCGCTGCCGCGGGGCTGGGAGGCCGTGCACCGGGCCGTGCGGCCGGCCGTGTCCGCGCTGGTGACCGTGCTGCTGGTGGCGGTGGCGGCGGGTTGCGCGGCGGCGGCCTGCGCGGCGGTCGGCGACGACCACCCCCGGCGCATCGCCGGTGCGGCGCTGCTCGGGGCGCCGAACGGGGTGTGGCTGGGTGTGCCGCTCGGCCTGTTGGTGCCGTGGGACGGTCGCGCGACGGGTGAACCGACCCGGTTCCTGCCCGACCCCCTGGACGAGGTGCTCGGCGCCGGGTCCGACCGGTCGGTGACGCTGAGCCGGCTGGCCGAGCTGGACGGGCGGGTGTGGCTGCTGGGGCTGGCGGCCGCGTCGGCGATGCTGCTGGCGGGTGTGCTGGCGGCGGTGCGGACCCCGGTCGGAGCGGCGGACGGTGCCCTTCGGTTCTCAGGGCGGTGTGCCCGGGGGCTGGGTGCCGCGACCGCGCTCGCCCTGCCGCTGCTGGTCTGGCTCACGGACGTCTCCGTCACCGCGTCCCTGTCCGTGCTCGGCTTCGACGCCTTCGGCGCGGGCATCGACCTGCACGGCCACCTCGGCACGGCCCTGCTGCTGGGCGGGGTGTGGGGCGTGGGGGCCGGGACGGCCGGGGCGTTGCTCGCGTGGGGGTGCGGGGCGGCGGGGCGCAGGGCCACGGCGTCGGCTCGGGGGGCCGGGGTGGCAGGGGCCGTCGAGACGGCGGGGTCGCCGGGCACGGAGCGGGCCGGGGAGGGCGGACCGGGGGCCGGGGCCGAGCGGGCCGGGCACGAAGCCCGGGCCGGGGAGAGCGGACACGGGACCTGGGCCGCACAGGTCGGGCGCGAGGGCGGGAAGGCGGGGGCCTGGGGCGTCTCCGGCGCGGCAGGCCAGGGCGGTGGGCCCGGTCCGGGGCGGCGGGGGGCCGGTGACACGATGCGGCCCGGATACGACGCCGGGACGGGACGGGCCGAGGAGCGAGGCGAGGGGGCGCCGCAGGGTGCCGGGGCCGGGCCGTACGCACCGGGTACGCCGTACCGGCCGCCCAACCCCGGCACCAATCCCTACCTCCGGGTTCCGGAGGAACTGCGCGAGCCGGAGGACGCACGGCCCCCCGGGGCGGAAGGGCCCTCCGGCACCGCGCCCGGGCCCGAGCAGGACGCGGGCCGGGACGACGAGCCGCCCGCCCCGGGCGACGTCTACAGCGCCCCGACCGTCGTACGGCCGGTCGGGCCGCCCCCGCGTGGCCCGCGGCAGGCGCCCGGGCCGCGGAACGGGAACGGGCCGCCCGCACGCCCGGACGACGGTCCGCCGCCTCCCCCGCCGCCACCGCCACCGCCCCGGAGACCGCGGGGCGGGAGGTGACCGGTGAAGGCGCCGGGCACCGTACCGGTACGCGGGATTCCGTTCATCCACCCGACATCCGCTGTTCGCTGTCCGCCAGACGGACCTCGGGGGCGGTGGGTGCCGCACGCCGGATACGGTGGAACCACCATGAGCGCTTCACAGACCTCGTCTTCCGACGTCCCCGCCGACGTCCCCACCCTCCTTGTGAAGATCTTCGGCAAGGACAGGCCGGGCATCACCGCCGGCCTCTTCGACACCCTCGCCGCCTACTCCGTCGACGTCGTCGACATCGAGCAGGTCGTCACCCGTGGCCGGATGGTGCTGTGCGCGCTCGTGACCGAGCCGCCCCCGGGCGTCGAGGGAGATCTGCGGGCGACCGTCCACAGCTGGGCCGAGTCGATGAAGATGCAGGCGGAGATCATCTCCGGCCTCGGCGACAACCGGCCGCGCGGCCTGGGCCGCTCCCTGGTCACCGTCCTCGGGCACCCGCTCACCGCCGAGGCGACGGCCGCGATCGCCGCGCGGATCACGAAGACCGGCGGCAACATCGACCGTATCTTCCGGCTCGCCAAATACCCGGTGACCGCCGTCGAGTTCGCCGTCTCCGGCGTGGAGACCGAGCCGCTGCGCACCGCCCTGGTGACCGATGCCGCCCGGCTCGGTATCGATGTGGCGGTCGTCGCCGCCGGGCTGTACCGGCGTGCGCAGCGCCTGGTCGTCATGGACGTCGACTCGACGCTCATCCAGGACGAGGTCATCGAGCTGTTCGCCGCGCACGCCGGCTGCGAGGACAAGGTCGCCGAGGTGACGGCGGCCGCGATGCGCGGGGAGCTGGACTTCGAGCAGTCCCTGCACGCGCGCGTGGCGCTGCTGGAGGGACTGGACGCCTCGGTCGTGGACAAGGTGCGCAGCGAGGTGCGGCTGACGCCGGGCGCGCGCACACTGATCCGTACGCTGAAGCGGCTCGGCTACCAAGTGGGCGTCGTGTCGGGCGGATTCACCCAGGTCACGGACGATCTGAAGGAGCGGCTCGGGCTGGACTTCGCCCACGCCAACACCTTGGAGATCGTCGACGGCAGGCTGACGGGCAAGGTCACCGGCGAGATCGTCGACCGCGCGGGCAAGGCCAGGCTGCTGCGCCGGTTCGCGGCCGAGGCGGGTGTGCCGCTGTCGCAGACGGTGGCGATCGGTGACGGGGCCAACGATCTGGACATGCTGAACGCGGCGGGGCTCGGTGTCGCCTTCAACGCCAAGCCGGTGGTGCGCGAGGCCGCGCACGCCGCGGTGAACTTCCCCTTCCTGGACACGGTCCTGTACCTGCTGGGCGTCACGCGTGAGGAGGTCGAGGCGGCGGACACCCTCGACATCGGCTGATCCGCCCTCACGACATCGCCCGCAACGCCCTTCGGCATCGCCTGAACCGTCTTCCCGGCATCGTCGATCCGACCAGGAGGGGCCCGGCGCCGCACCGGCGCCGGGCCCCTCTGTCACGTGGTCAGGCGGAGGTCGTCACTCGGCCGGTGCCCAGTAGTCCCGCAGCGTGGCCGCGCCCGGCTCGAGGCTCTTCCACGTGCCGCCGAACGACAGCACGGCGAAGGCGGCGGCCGGGAAGCCGCGCCGGGTCATGCGCTCCCTGGCGTCGTCCTCGCCCGAGCCCGCCAGGATGTCGGCGAGTCCCTGGATGCCCGGGTTGTGCCCGATCATGAGGACGTTCTGCGCGTCGTCGGGGGTCTCGTTGAGAAGCGCGATGAGCTCGCCCGGCGAGGCCTCGTAGATCCGCTCCTCGTAGACGGTTTTCGGCCGCTGCGGAAACTCCTGGACGGCGAGCTTCCATGTCTCCCGGGTCCGGACCGCGGTGGAGCACAGCGCCAGGTCGAAGGCGATACCGGTGTCGGTCAGCCTGCGCCCGGCCTCGGCCGCGTCCATGCGGCCCCGGTCGGCGAGGGGACGCTCGTGATCGGTGACCTGTGGCCAGTCGGCTTTCGCATGGCGGAAGAGGACAATCCTGCGGGATTCTGCGACGCTCATGAGATCCAGCTTCGCATGAAACACGCCACCTGGCGCAGGGAGTTGACCACCGGCTTCCGCCGTGATCAGCGGGCTGTCAGCTGCTGGATACGCTCGAAGAGGTGGCTGATCACCGGCTCACCGGCGGCCGCGTGCGCCTCGGACGGGTTCAGGATGAGGGTGAGCAGTGCGGTGAAGGCGAGCACGGGCAGGGCGAGAGCCCACCAGGGGAGCCGGCCGGCGGCACCGGCCCGGGTCGCCGGATGGGGCCGGGTGTGCGTAGGGGCCGACATGGTTGCCTCCGCTCCTCGAGTGGTCGGTGACCGTCTCGCGGTCACACACTCGAAGCTACGGAATCAGCGGCTGCCCACCCATCCGGTGATCCACCCACTTGACCCTGACCCTCACCCCCTAGGGGACAGGGGGGTTACCCCCACCACGGGCCGCGCGAGCGCCGGTCATGGCGAGGCGATGGTCGCGATGACGGCGATGACGATGAAGATCGCGAAGAAGGCGCCGAAGACGAGCAGCATCTTCTTCTGACCGTGCTGGGGATTCGGGTCGAGCACTGGCATGGGGAAAGTGTCCCACCCCCCGTGCCTGCCGGACGCCCCGGGGTGCCCTCTCCCCGGGGCGTGGCTCAGCGGGCCGCCTCGTCCTCCACCGTGCGGTCGCGGCCGGCCAGGAAACCGACGGCCATCTGCGGGATCATCAGGGCGCTCATCAGCGCGATGGGCAGGCCCCAGCCGCCGCTGTGCTGGTAGAGGACGCCCACCAGGAGCGGTCCCGGGATGGAGATCAGGTAGCCGGTGCTCTGCGCGAACGCCGACAGCCGGACCACGCCCGGGCCGGTCCTGGCCCGCATGCCGACCATGGTCAGGGCGAGCGGGAAGGCGCAGTTGGCGACGCCGAGCAGCAGGGCCCAGGCCCAGGCCCCGGCTGCGGGCGCGAGGTACAGCCCTGCATAGCCGGCGAGCCCGCACAGACCCAGCGCGATCACGATCGGGCCCTGGTGGGGCAGCCGGGTGGCCAGCCGGGGTATGACGAACGCGAGGGGCACGCCCATCACCATGGTGACCGCCAGCAGCAGCCCCGCGGTGCCGGCGGGCACACCGGCGTCCCGGAAGATCTGCGCCATCCAGCCCATGGTGATGTAGGCGGCGGTGGCCTGGAGCCCGAAGAAGACGGCCAGGGCCCAGGCGGTACGGCTCCGCGCCATGCGCAGCCGGGGCGCCTCCCCGTGGGCGTGCTCCGAGGCGGCCGGAGCCGGGCCCTGCGTCGGCGTCGCCGTCTCGGCGGCCTTCTCCTCCGCCCCGGGCGGTGTGACGCGGCTCCGGGCGAAGGGCAGCCATGGCAGGACGGCCGCGACGGCGAGCCCCGCCCACAGGGCCAGGCCGGTCTGCCAGCGGCCGCCGAGGGCGTCGGTCAGGGGCACCGTGACGGCGGCCGCGAGGGCCGTGCCGAGGGCGAGGGCCATCGAGTACAGGCCGGTCATGGAACCCACGCGGTCGGGGAAGTAACGCTTGACGATGACCGGCATCAGGACGTTGCTGACCGCGATGCCCATGAGGGCCAGGGCGCTCCCGGCCAGGAAGCCGGGCGTGCCCCCCGCGAACGGGCGTATGAGCAGGCCGGTGGCGATGGCCGCCATGCCGGCGCACACCACCGCACCGGGTCCGAAGCGGCGGGCGAGCCGCGGGGCCGTGACCCCGAAGACGGCGAAGCACAGCGGCGGCACCGAGGTGAGCAGCCCGGCCACGCTGCCGCTCATGCCGAGCCCGTCGCGGACTTCCTCCAGGAGGGCGCCGAGGCTGGTGATGGCGGGACGGAGGTTCAGCGCGGACAGCACGATGCCGAGGACGAGCAGTCGCATCGTCCACGCGCGCGGGGAGGCGCCACCCGGTGTCCCGGGCTCGTGCGCGGCGGGGCTGCGTACGGTCGGGGATGTCGTCGTCCGGGTTTCCTCACGATGCATGAGACCCATCATAGAATCATAGGATGATTGACTGTCCACTCCTCGGCTGCCCACGGGCGCCCCGGTCGTGCGAAGGTGTGCCATGCCCCTGAGCCATCCCCGTCGCTCGGCCCTGTCCGAGCAGGTCATCGCCGCGTTGCGGGCCCAGATCACCTCGGGCGAGTGGCCGGTCGGCTCGCGGATCCCGACCGAGCCGGAACTGGTCGAGCAGCTCGGTGTCGCCCGCAACACGGTCCGTGAGGCCGTACGCGCCCTGTCGCACAACGGTCTGCTGGACATCCGCCAGGGCTCCGGCACATACGTGGTGGCGACGAGCGAGCTGGCCGGCGTGATGCAGCGGCGGTTCGCCGAGGCCGACCCCCGGCACATCGCCGAGCTGCGCTCCACGCTGGAGTCGGCCGCCGCCCGGCTGGCCGCCGAGCGGCGCACGGAGAAGGACCTCAAGCAGCTGGACGCGCTGCTGCTGCGGCGCGAGGAGGCCTGGGAGTCGGGCGACAAGGAGGCGTTCGTGACCGCGGACGCGACGTTCCACCTGGCCGTGGTGTCCGCCTCCCACAACGACGTCATGACGGCCATGTACGCGGACCTGGGCGAGGTGCTGCGGGACTGGCTGCGCGGGGACGTCGGCGAGGAGCTGACGCCGGAGACCTACATGGAGCACGGGCGGCTGCTGGAGGCGATCCGCGCGGGCGAGGCGGACACGGCCGCCACGGAGGCCGCCCGCTACCCGTTCCTGTGCCGCCCGGGCAGGGTCAGCTCGTCCGCCGGTGACTGACCCACACGTCGCCGACCTCTTTCCAGCACCGTCCCGTCAGCCGCACGGTCTGCGCGGGACCTGCCTCGATCGGGGAGCTGTCGGTGTCGATGTCCCACCAGCGGGCGCACTCCACGTGCAGGCTCACACGGTCGGGCTCCGGGTAGGGGTTGTGGCAGTACGCGGTCACCGTGGAGCCGGTCACACGGATCCGGCACGCGGCGCCGAAGGGGTCCGCGGCCTCCCGCTCGCCGACGGGCACGCGCGCGTGGGGCACCGCCTCGTACGCCGGGACCAGCACGAGCGAGACGGCGAGGGACACTGAGGCCGTTCGGCGGGACAAGCGCACAAGGGGACCTCCTCGGCCGTGCTGGGGAGGGGCTCGCGTGGTGGACGCGTACTCAAGAGTGCCTGGTCGCGGGCCCCGTCCGCCCGGCCGGCTGAGCCGAACGAGTGACGCCCCGCTCCCCGCGCGCTGCGGGAGACGGGGCGTCGAGGACGTGCGGGAGATCAGGCTCCGATGGCGTGCAGACCGCCGTCCACGTGGACGATCTCGCCGGTGGTCTTCGGGAACCAGTCGCTCAGCAGGGCGACGACACCGCGGCCGGCCGGCTCGGGGTCCTTCAGGTCCCACTCCAGCGGGGAACGGGAGTCCCACACGGAGGCCAGTTCGCTGAAGCCCGGGATGGACTTGGCGGCCATGGAACCGAGCGGACCCGCCGAGACGAGGTTGCAGCGGATGTTCTGCTTGCCCAGGTCGCGGGCCATGTAGCGGCTGGTGGCCTCCAGGGCCGCCTTGGCCGGGCCCATCCAGTCGTACTGCGGCCAGGCGAACTGCGCGTCGAACGTCAGACCGACGACCGAGCCGCCGTTCTGCATCAGCGGCAGGCAGGCCATGGTCAGCGACTTCAGGGAGTACGCCGAGACGTGCATGGCCGTGGCGACCGACTCGAACGGCGTGTTGAGGAAGTTGCCGCCGAGGGCGTCCTGGGGGGCGAAGCCGATGGAGTGCACGACACCGTCGAGACCGCCGAGCTCCTCGCCGACGATGTCGGCCAGCCGCGCGAGGTGCTCGTCGTTGGTGACGTCGAGCTCGATGACCTTGGTGGGCTTCGGGAGCTTCTTGGCGATGCGCTCGGTCAGCGTGGGCCGGGGGAAGGCGGTGAGGATGACCTCGGCGCCCTGCTCCTGGGCCAGCTTCGCGGTGTGGAAGGCGATGGACGCCTCCGTCAGCACGCCGGTGATCAGGATGCGCTTGCCCTCGAGAATTCCGCTCATGGTGATCAGTGACCCATTCCCAGTCCGCCGTCTACGGGGATGACGGCTCCAGTGATGTACGAGGCGTCGTCGGAGGCGAGGAACCGCACCGTCGCGGCGACCTCCTCGGGCCGGGCGTACCGGCCGAGCGGGACCTGCTTCACGATGGTCTCGCGCTGCTCGTCGGTGAGCGCCTTGGTCATGTCCGTGTCGACGAAGCCGGGTGCGACGACGTTGAAGGTGAGGTTGCGCGAACCCAGCTCACGGGCGAGGGAGCGCGCGAAGCCGACCAGGGCGGCCTTGGAGGCGGCGTAGTTCGCCTGGCCGGGACCACCGTACAGACCCACGACCGACGAGATGAGGACGACGCGGCCCCTCTTGGCGCGCAGCATGCCGCGGTTGGCGCGCTTGACGACGCGGAAGGTGCCGGTGAGGTTGGTGTCGATGACCGAGGTGAAGTCCTCCTCGGACATGCGCATCAGGAGCTGGTCCTTGGTGATGCCGGCGTTGGCGACGAGCACCTCGACGGGGCCGTGCGCCTCCTCGATCTCCTTGTAGGCCTGCTCCACCTGCTCGGCGTCGGTGATGTCGCACTTGACGGCCAGGCAGCCCAGGTCCGTCAGGGCGGCCGGCGGCTCACCCGAGCGGTACGTGATGGCGACCTTGTCGCCGGCATCGGCGAAAGCGCGGGCGATGGCGAGGCCGATGCCCCGGTTGCCTCCGGTGACGAGAACCGAGCGGCTCAACGGATCACCCTTTCGATAGCGGTCTGAATACCCCGCCCGGGCGCCTGGACGACAGGCGGTGATGACAGGCGGCTTCCTCGAAAACCTATCGGTCCGGGCAGGCCCGCGGACAATCGGGCACCGACAGTGGCGTAGGGGACTACCTGTCGGGTCCCTACAGAAAGCCACGAAGCCGGCTCGGGAAAGTCGTGGCCCGCGCGAGGGATGGGCGACATGATCGGAGCAGTCACCACGCACGGCAACCACGGTCACCTCGACAGAAAGAGACGGCGGTGCCTCATACCATCGACGAGGCCTTCACGGCCCTCCCCCTACGCCCCCTCGCCGACGCGGCCCTCGCACGCGCGCGTGCGCTCGGCGCCGAGCACGCGGACTTCCGGTTCGAGCGGGTGCGGGGCGCCTCCTGGCGGTTCCGGGACGCCAAACCCGCCGGGTCGTCGGACACCACCGACCTCGGGTACGCGGTGCGGGTGGTGCACGGCGGTACGTGGGGCTTCGCGTCGGGCGTGGACCTCACCCTGGACGCCGCCGCCAGGGTCGCCGGGCAGGCCGTGGCCATGGCGAAGCTGTCCGCCCAGGTGATCAAGGCGGCGGGGTCGGACGAGCGCGTGGAGCTGGCCCCCGAGCCGGTGCACGCGGACCGGACGTGGATCTCGTCGTACGAGATCGACCCCTTCTCCGTGCCCGACGAGGAGAAGGCCGGCCTGATCGCGGAGTGGAGCGCGCGGCTGCTGGCGGCCGACGGAGTCGACCACGTGGACTCCTCGCTGCTGACGGTCCACGAGAACAAGTTCTACGCCGACACCGCCGGGACCGTGACCACGCAGCAGCGGGTGCGGCTGCACCCGGTGTTCAACGCGGTGTCGGTGGACGAGTCGAGCGGCGAGTTCGACTCCATGCGCACCCTCGCGCCGCCGGTGGGACGCGGCTGGGAGTACCTGACGGGCACCGGCTGGGACTGGGAGGACGAGCTGGAGCGGATCCCGGAGCTGCTCGCCGAGAAGATGCGCGCGCCGAGCGTGCGCCCGGGCCTGTACGACCTGGTCGTCGACCCGTCCAACCTGTGGCTGACCATCCACGAGTCCATCGGGCACGCCACCGAGCTGGACCGGGCGCTCGGCTACGAGGCCGCCTACGCCGGCACCTCCTTCGCCACGTTCGACCAGCTGGGCAGGCTGCGCTACGGCTCCGAGCTGATGAACGTCACCGGCGACCGCACCGCCGAGCACGGCCTGGCCACCATCGGGTACGACGACGAGGGCGTCGCCGGCCAGTCCTGGGACCTGGTCAAGGACGGCACACTCGTCGGCTACCAGCTGGACCGGCGGATCGCGAAGCTGACCGGCTTCGAACGGTCCAACGGCTGCGCCTACGCCGACTCCCCCGGGCACGTGCCGGTGCAGCGCATGGCCAACGTGTCACTGCGGCCGGACCCGGCGGGGATGTCGACCGAGGACCTGATCGGTGGCGTGGAGCGCGGCATCTACGTCGTCGGCGACCGGTCCTGGTCGATCGACATGCAGCGCTACAACTTCCAGTTCACCGGGCAGCGTTTCTACCGCATCGAGAACGGGCGGCTCGCCGGGCAGCTGCGCGATGTGGCCTACCAGGCGACGACCACCGACTTCTGGGGGTCGATGTCCGCGGTGGGCGGGCCGCAGACCTATGTGCTCGGCGGTGCCTTCAACTGCGGCAAGGCCCAGCCGGGCCAGGTCGCGGCCGTCTCGCACGGCTGCCCCTCGGCCCTCTTCAAGGGCGTCAACATTCTGAACACGACCCAGGAGGCCGGTCGATGAGCCCTCGCACCAGCAAGCCGCACGAAGTGGTCGAGCGGGCCCTCGAACTGTCCCGGGCGGACGGCTGTGTCGTCATCGCCGACGAGCAGTCCACCGCCAACCTGCGCTGGGCGGGCAACGCGCTGACCACGAACGGCGTCACGCGCGGGCGCACGCTCACCGTGGTCGCCACCGTCGACGGCAAGGAGGGCACCGCCTCCGGGGTCGTGTCACGCTCCGCCGTCACCCCGGACGAGCTGGAGCCCCTGGTGCGCGCCGCCGAGGCCGCCGCGCGCGGCGCCGGCCCCGCCGAGGACGCGCAGCCGCTGGTCGCGGGCGTGGCGCAGTCGCCGGAGTTCACGGAGGCGCCCGTCGAGACCTCCTCCGCCGTGTTCGCCGACTTCGCCCCCGCGCTCGGCGAGGCCTTCGCCCGCGCGCGGGCGGGCGGGCGGGAGCTCTACGGCTTCGCCAACCACGAGCTGGTGTCGTCGTACGTCGGCACGTCCACCGGGCTGCGGCTGCGGCACGACCAGCCGAACGGGACGCTGGAGCTGAACGCCAAGTCGCCGGACCGGACCCGGTCCGCGTGGGCCGGCCGCTCCACGCGGGACTTCAAGGACGTCGACCCGGCGGCCCTGGACGCGGAGCTGGCGGTGCGCCTGGGGTGGGCCGAGCGGCGCGTGGAGCTGCCCGCCGGGCGCTACGAGACGCTGCTGCCGCCGACGGCCGTGGCGGACCTGCTGATCTACCTGATGTGGTCGGCGTCGGGCCGGGACGCGGTCGAGGGCCGCACGGTCTTCTCCAAGCCGGGCGGGGGCACGCGGGTCGGCGAGAGGCTGACCGACCTGCCGCTGACCCTGCGCAGCGACCCGAACGAGCCGGGCCTGGAGTCGGCGCCCTTCGTGATCGCGCACTCCTCCGGGGGCGACCAGTCGGTGTTCGACAACGGGCTGCCGCTCGCGCCGACCGAGTGGATGCGCGAGGGCGTGCTGCGCCACCTGACGACCAGCCGGCACAGCGCGGGCCTGACCGGCCTGCCGGTGGCGCCGGGCATCGACAACATCGTCCTGGACGGCGGCGAGGACCGTTCCCTGGAGGAGATGGTCGCGAACACCGGGCGCGGGCTGCTGCTGACCTGCCTGTGGTACATCCGCGAGGTCGACCCGGCGACGCTGCTGCTGACGGGCCTGACCCGGGACGGCGTCTACCTCGTCGAGAACGGCGAGGTGACGGGCGAGGTGAACAATTTCCGGTTCAACGAGTCGCCGGTCGGGGTGCTGGGCCGGGCCACGGAGGCCGGGCGGACGGAGAAGACGCTGCCCCGGGAGTGGAGCGACTGGTTCACCAGGGCGGCGATGCCCGCGCTGCGCGTCCCCGATTTCAATATGAGCTCTGTCAGTCAGGGCGTATAACCTCGTAGGCGGCTGTCACCCGACTGCCCGAGGATCATCCGAGGAGATACGAGAACCGTGACGGACATCGTCGACGAGCTGAAGTGGCGCGGGCTGTTCGCCCTGTCCACCGACGAGGACGCTTTGCGCAAGGCGCTCGCGGACGGTCCCGTCACGTTCTATTGCGGCTTCGACCCCACGGCGCCGTCGCTGCACGTGGGGCACCTGGTGCAGGTGCTCACCGTGCGCCGGCTCCAGCAGGCCGGTCACCGGCCGCTGGCGCTGGTCGGCGGTGCCACGGGCCTGATCGGCGACCCGCGCCCGACCGCGGAGCGCACGCTGAACGACCCGGAGACGGTCACCGGCTGGGTCGCCAAGCTGCGCGCCCAGATCGAGCCGTTCCTGGACTTCGAGGGCGACAACGCGGCCGTCATGGTCAACAACCTCGACTGGACGGAGAACCTCTCCGCGATCGAGTTCCTCCGCGACATCGGCAAGCACTTCCGCGTCAACAAGATGCTGACGAAGGACTCCGTGGCCCGGCGCCTGGAGTCCTCCGAGGGCATCAGCTACACGGAGTTCAGCTACCAGCTCCTGCAGGGCATGGACTTCCTGCAGCTGTACCGGCGCTACGGCTGCACGCTCCAGCAGGGCGGCAGCGACCAGTGGGGCAACCTCACGGCGGGTCTGGACCTGATCCACCGCCTGGAGCCCGACGCCACCGCGCACGCGCTGGCCACGCCGCTGATGACCAAGGCGGACGGCACCAAGTTCGGCAAGACCGAGGGCGGCGCCGTCTGGCTCGACCCGGAGATGACGACGCCGTACGCGTTCTACCAGTTCTGGCTGAACGTGGACGACCGGGACATCTCCCGGTACATGCGCATCCTGTCCTTCCGCTCCCGCGAGGAGCTGGAGGAGCTGGAGCGACAGACCGAGGAGCGTCCGCAGGCCCGGGCCGCGCAGCGGGCGCTGGCGGAGGAGCTGACGACGCTGGTGCACGGCGCCGACCAGACGGCCGCCGTGATCGCCGCGTCCAAGGCCCTCTTCGGGCAGGGCGACCTGACGGAGCTCGACGCCCGGACGCTGGCCGCGGCCCTGTCGGAGGTGCCGCACATCCAGGTCGCCGAGCTCGGTCCGACCGTGGACCTGTTCGCCGAGGTCGGTCTGGTGGCGAGCAAATCCGCCGCGCGCCGCACGGTCAAGGAGGGCGGCGCCTACGTGAACAACGTCAAGGTCGCCGGTGAGGACGCCGTCCCCGCGAAGGAGGACCTGCTGCACGGCCGCTGGCTGGTGCTGCGCCGGGGCAAGAAGAATCTGGCCGCCGTCGAGGTCACGGGCGGCTGAGCATCCCGGCGAAGGGGGTGGTCTCCGGTACCGGAGGCCGCCCCCTTCGCCGTACCGGTCATGCCCTGCGTTGTTCTCCCCGGGCGGCGGTCCAGGCCCTGTCGCCCAGACCGACCAGGATGACCGCCATCACCAGCTGGAAGACGTGCCGCCACCAGTCGATCCCGGATGTGGCGTCGACACCGGCCGCCCGGGCGATGGCGTTGCCGGCGATGCCGCCGATGATGCCCAGGATGACGGTCAGCCACAGGGGGAGGTGTTGCTTGCCCGGGATGATCGCCTTCGCGAGCAGGCCGAGCACCAGCCCCACGATGATCGCCCACAACCAGCCCATCACTGCCTCCTCGCACGGCTCGACATGAGCACTACGGCCAGTGTCGGCCCAGGTGCCCTAGGCCGCATGCCGACGGGCGCAGTACGCAGGACGGCGCAGACGCCTCGTCCGGGCGGGGCGCAACCCGGTCTCGTGGCCCTGCCGGCCGCGGCGTAACGTAAGAGCTGTCCCGGCCTGGTTCCCCGGCCGGCCGGGGACGGCTACGGGGCGGGGAGAGTCCGATACGGGCGGATGGTGGAATGCGATGCGGAAGCAGCATGGCGGCGGCAACGTCCAGGTTTTCCGGATCACCGGCGCCCGGACGGGACTCCAGGAGGACGTACGCGGGCGGCAGCGCCGGTACGTGATCTCGATGACGGTCCGCACGATCTCCGTGATCCTCGCGGCCACCCTGTGGAACGTCGAACGGCACGTCGCCATCGTGGCGTTGGTGCTCGGGCTGGTGCTGCCGTACATCGCGGTGGTGATCGCCAACGCGGGGCGTGAGAATGCGCCGTCCCTGCCGTCGACGTTCGTGGTGACGCATGCGCGTCCGATGATCGGCCCGCCTGGTGCGGGTGGAGGGCCGGGGGAATCGGTTGCGGAAGACGCCGTGCCCGGGCCGGGGGCGGGTGCGCCGGGCGAATCGCACGAGCGGTAGGTACGACCCGGGGCGGTTCCGCGGGAGATCGCGGCGGAGCGGGAAGGGAAAGTCAGCTTCCCGCCAAGCTCAAGAAAAGCTCAGATCAATCATGTTGTTCCAGTGCCGGGGCCGGGGTTACCCGTGACATACTTCGTACGCGCTCCGCATCCCCCGTCGGAGCGACGGACCGACGCCGGGCAGCTCCCCCCGTGGCTGCTCGGCGTCGCCTTTTCTGTGTGCTGTGGTGAGACGAACCTGTGAGTGACGAGACGCCCATCTGTTCCGCGAAGGGCTGCCGTGCCGACGCCGTGTGGGTGCTGGCGTGGAACAACCCGAAGATCCACACGCCGGAGCGGCGCAAGACCTGGCTGGCCTGTGAGGAGCACCGCGAGCATCTGTCGCAGTTCCTCGGGGTGCGGGGGTTCTTGAAGGACGTGGTTCTCTTGAAGGACTGGGAAGAGAGCGACGACTGACGTCGCCCTGTCGTCCGCGGGCCGTCTTTGGCTCGTCGCGCAGTTCCCCGCGCCCCCTGGGGGCGATGTCCTAACCCCCGATCGCCGACATCGGGCGGTCCGGCTGTACGAAGCTCGGGTCGTCCAGACCCGCTCCCGCCTTCTTCCCCCACATCGCCAGGCGCCAGATCCGGGCGATCTCCTCGTCCGGGGCGCCGGAGCGCAGCGCGGCGCGCAGGTCCGTCTCCTCCCGGGCGAACAGGCAGGTGCGGACCTGTCCGTCGGCCGTGAGGCGGGTGCGGTCGCACGCCGAGCAGAAGGGGCGCGTGACAGAGGCGATGACGCCCACCACGTGCGGGCCGCCGTCCACCAGCCAGCGCTCGGCCGGAGCCGAGCCGCGCTTCTCCTCACCCTCGGCGGTCAGCTCGAAGCGGGTGCGCAGGGAGGCCAGGATGTCGCCGGCCGTGATCATGCCGTCGCGCTTCCAGCCGTGCTGGGCGTCGAGCGGCATCTGCTCGATGAAGCGCAGCTCGTAGTCGTGCTCCACGGCCCAGGCCAGCAGGTCGGGGGCCTCGTCGTCGTTGAGCCCCGGCATCAGGACCGAGTTGACCTTGACCGGGGTCAGGCCGGCGTCGCGGGCGGCGTACAGGCCCTCGATGACGTCCTTGTGGCGGTCGCGGCGGGTGAGGGTCTTGAAGACGTCCGGGCGGAGCGTGTCCAGGGAGACGTTGACCCGGTCCAGGCCCGCCTCCTTCAGGGCCGCCGCCGTGCGCTTGAGGCCGATGCCGTTGGTGGTCAACGACATCTGGGGGCGGGGGCCGAGCGCCGCGACGCGCTCCACGATGCCGACCAGGCCCGGTCGCAGCAGGGGCTCGCCGCCGGTGAAGCGGACCTCCTCGATCCCGAGGGACGTGACGGCGATGTCGATCAGGCGGACGATCTCGTCGTCCGTGAGCAGATCCGGCTTGGCCAGCCACTGCAGACCCTCCTCGGGCATGCAGTACGTACAGCGCAGATTGCACCGGTCGGTCAGCGAGACCCTCAGGTCGGTGGCCACCCGGCCGTAGGTGTCGATGAGCACGTGGGCCCCCTCCCTCGTCGCGGATCGTGCGTGCGGCACTTTTTCTCCGACACCGCGAGCCTACGTGACCGGACCGGCAACGCCACAGACCCGATCCCACGACGCGGAACGCGGCCGGGCCGCAGGGACCTGGAGGTTCCTACGACGCGGCCGCGCGGGAGGGGTCGTGCTCAGTGGGCTCCGGTGCCGGTCAGCGACCGGACCTCCAGCTCCGCGTACTTCTTGGCGTCGGGCTCCTCCTTGGACAGGACCGTGCCGAGCCAGCCCATGAGGAAGCCGAACGGGATGGAGATGATGCCCGGGTTCTTCAGCGGGAACCAGGCGAAGTCGACCTCGGGGAACATCGCCTTGGGGTCGCCGGAGACGACGGGTGAGAACAGCACCAGGCCGACGGCGACGATCAGGCCGCCGTAGATCGACCAGAGCGCGCCCTGGGTGGTGAAGCGCTTCCAGAACAGGCTGTAGAGGATCGTCGGCAGGTTGGCGGAGGCGGCGACCGCGAAGGCGAGGGCGACCAGGCCGGCCACGTTCAGGTCGCGGGCCAGGGCGCCCAGGCCGATGGAGACGACACCGATGAAGACGGTCGCCCAGCGGGCCGCGCGGACCTCCTCGGCGCCGGAGGCCTTCCCCTTGCGGATGACGTTGGCGTAGATGTCGTGCGCGAAGGAGGACGACGAGGCCAGGGTGAGGCCGGCGACGACGGCGAGGATCGTCGCGAAGGCCACCGCCGAGATGGTGGCGAGCAGGATCGCGCCCCACGTGGAGTCGACACCGCCCAGGTGCAGGGCGAGCAGGGGTGCCGCCGTGTTGCCGGACGGGTTGGAGGCGATGATCTCCTCCTGCGAGATGAGCGCGGCGGCGCCGAAGCCGAGCGCGATCGTCATCAGGTAGAAGCCGCCGATGATGCCGATCGCCCAGTTCACGGACTTCCGGGCGGCCTTGGCGTCGGGCACCGTGTAGAAGCGGATCAGGATGTGCGGCAGGCCGGCGGTGCCCAGCACCAGGGCGATGCCCAGGGAGATGAAGTCCAGCTTGGAGGTGCCGGTCGCGCCGTACTGCAGGCCGGGCTCCAGGAAGGCTGCGCCCTTGCCGCTGTTCTCGGCGGCGGTGCCGAGCAGGTCGGAGATGTTGAAGTCGAACTTCAGCAGCACCAGGAAGGTGATCAGGAGGGTGCCGCCGATGAGCAGCACGGCCTTGACCATCTGGACCCAGGTGGTGCCCTTCATGCCGCCGATGGAGACGTAGACGATCATCAGGATGCCGACGAGGGCGACGATGAGGATCTTGCCGGCGTCGGAGGTGATGCCGAGCAGCAGCGAGACGAGGACGCCCGCTCCGGCCATCTGCGCGAGCAGGTAGAAGATCGACACGACGATCGTGGAGGTGCCGGCCGCGGTGCGCACGGGGCGCTGGCGCATGCGGTACGCGAGGACGTCGCCCATGGTGTAGCGGCCGGAGTTCCGCAGTGGCTCGGCCACCAGGAGCAGGGCGACGAGCCAGGCGACCAGGAAACCGATGGAGTACAGGAAGCCGTCGTATCCGAAGATGGCGATCGCGCCCGCGATGCCGAGGAACGAGGCGGCGGACATGTAGTCGCCGGAGACGGCGAGGCCGTTCTGGAAGGCGCTGAACTGACGGCCGCCGGCGTAGAAGTCGGCGGCGTCCTTGGTCTGGCGGCCCGCCCAGATGGTGATGCCGAGGGTCGCGAGGACGAACAGCGCGAACAGGGTGATGATCAGCGGGCGGTGCTCGCTGGCCTCGTTCGCGGCGAGGAAGGTCTGCTGTACGGGGCTCATGCGCCGCTCTCCATCCGGGTCTTGATGGCCTCGGCCTTGGGGTCGAGCTTCGCGGCGGCGTGCCGCGAGTACCACCAGGCGATGAGGAACGTGGTGACGAACTGGGCGACGCCGAGGACGAAGGCGACGTTGATGTTGCCGAACAGCTTGGTGCCCATGAAGCCGCCCGCGTAGTTCGAGAGCAGGACGTACAGCAGGTACCAGGTGATGAAGCCGACGGTCAGCGGGAAGGCGAAGGAGCGGTAGGAGCGGCGCAGTTCACCGAACTCCGCACTCTCGTGCACCTCGGCGAACTCCTCGGGTGAGGGGAGCTTGTGTTGCTCTTTCGAGGGGGGCGGTGCGTCGGTGGCCACGAAAGTCTCCTCGCAAGGACGGCAGCGGTTGTGAACGTGGGCGGAGGCGCGTGTCCTCGCGCTCCTTGTTCAACGTCACGGCGGCGCGTGAGAACCGGTTCAAACACCCGGCGTTGTTTCCGAAGTCGTTTCGACAAAGCGTTGCTGGCCAGCGAGAGGCCGGGATAGCTTCACCCTGCACCACCACGTCATGTACCTGCCCGGGCACCATCTGTGCCCCGGGCCGGTTTCGTTTCCGGAGATGTGGAGACCCCATGTCGCACTTGCGTTCCAGACGCCGGCTCGCTCTCGCCGTGCCCGTCGTGCTGTCCCTGACGGCCTCGCTGGGCTTCCTGCCCGCCGCCGCGTCGGCTGCCCCGCAGGCGGAGTCGGCCGTCCGGACGGACGACGCGCCGAAGTTGGCGTACGTCGTCAACACCAAGACGGACCGCCACACGATCGCCTCGGTGAAGAAGGCGATCGGGAAGGCCGACGGCTCGGTCGTGGCCACGTACGCGCGCATAGGCGTGCTCGTCGTCCACTCCTCGAACCCCGACTTCGCGAAGACGATCCGCACGGTGCGCGGGGTCCAGTCCGCGGGCGCGACGCGGACCACGCCGCTGGCCCCCGCGGGGACGAAGGAGGAGGGCGCGGTCGAGTACCTGACGGCCGCCCAGGCGAAGCGCACCGAGGCCGCCTCGGCGACGACGCCCGACAGTGAGCCCCTCGAAGCGGACCAGTGGGATCTGCGCGCGATCGGCGCCGACAAGGCCGCGCGGATCAACCCGGGCAGCCGCAAGGTGACCGTCGCCGTGATCGACACGGGTGTGGACGACACCCACCCCGACATAGCCCCGAACTTCTCCGCCTCCCAGTCCGCCAACTGCGCGGGCGGCAAGCCCGACACCACTGAGGGCGCCTGGCGGCCGTACACCGCCGAGGACTACCACGGCACGCATGTCGCGGGTGAGATAGCCGCTGCCCGCAACGGCGTGGGCGTGGCGGGTGTCGCTCCCGGTGTGAAGGTGTCCAGCATCAACGTGACCGACCGGGCGAACGGCCTCTTCTACCCGGAGAGCGTCGTGTGCGCGTTCGTGTTCGCCGCCGACCATGGCGTGGAGATCACGAACAACAGCTACTACGTCGACCCGTGGCTGTACAACTGCATGGACGACCCGGACCAGCGGGCCATCGTCGACGCGGTCAACCGGGCGCAGCTGTACGCCCAGAAGAAGGGCACGCTGAACGTCGCCGCGGCGGGCAACTCCAACCACGACCTGGACTCGGACGCGATCGTCGACGACTCCAGCCCGGACGACTCCACCCCCGTCGAGCGCACCATCGACCCGCACGAGTGCTTCGACGTGCCGAACCAGCTGCCGGGTGTCGTCACGGTGAGCTCGACGGGCGTCGACAACGTCAAGTCGTACTTCTCGACGTACGGCAAGGGCGTCGTGGACGTCGCCGCGCCGGGTGGCGACCGCCGCTACCAGATCCCGGACACGCCGTCCAAGGACGGCCGCATCCTCTCCACCCTGCCGAACGGCGCGTGGGGCTTCCTGCAGGGCACCTCGATGGCCTCGCCGCACGCCTCGGGCGTCGCCGCGCTGCTGAAGTCCAAGCACCCCGGGGCGTCTCCGGCCCGGCTGCAGGCGCTGCTGAAGGCGCAGGCCGACGAGACCGCCTGCCCCGCCTCCTACGACCAGGACGGCGACGGCACACAGGACGCGGTCTGCAAGGGCGGCAAGCGTCTCAACGGCTTCTACGGCCACGGCATCGTCAACGCGCTGCGCGCGGTCAAGTGACCCGGCCCGCCACCGAGACCTCCGCACCATCAGCTCGTACCGTGAACGAACTGGAGACACCATGACTGCGCCGTACGCGCGCTACCGTCGCGCCGTCGCGATCCCGGCCGGGATGGCCATGGCCACGGCCCTCGCCTTCCTGCCGAACACCGCGGCCACGGCCGCGGAGGACGCCCCGGCCCCCACCGCGGCCGAGGCGACCCCGCTCAGCTACGTCGTCAACGTCAAGCCGGGGCACGGCACTTCCGCGCACGTGAAGAAGGCCGTCGCCAAGGCGGGCGGCACGATCGTGACGTCGTACGACCAGATCGGCGTGATCGTCGTCCACTCCTCGAACGCCGACTTCGCCAAGACGATCCGCACGGTGCGCGGTGTGCAGTCGGCGGGGGCCACCCGCACCGCGCCGCTGCCCTCGGCGTCGACGGGCGACCTGGGTGCGCCGAAGGTGCTGAGCGCGGCCGAGGTCGCCGCGGCCGATGCCCCGGCCGGACAGGACCCGCTGCAGCCCCAGCAGTGGGACCTGCCCGCCATCAAGGCGGACAAGGCACACGAAAAGACCCTGGGCAGCAAGAAGGTCACGGTCGCCGTGATCGACACCGGCGTGGACGACACCCACCCCGACATCGCGCCCAACTTCGACCGCGAGGCATCGGTCAACTGCGTGTCGGGCAAGCCGGACACGGCCGACGGGGCCTGGCGGCCGAGTGCAGAGGAGAGCCCGCACGGCACCCACGTCGCCGGTGAGATCGCCGCCGCCAAGAACGGCATCGGCATGACCGGTGTCGCGCCCGGGGTGAAGGTCTCCGGCATCAAGGTGTCCACCACAGCCGGCTTCTTCTACACGGAGGCCGTGGTGTGCGGCTTCGTGTGGGCGGCCGAGCACGGGGTCGACGTGACGAACAACAGCTATTACACGGACCCCTGGTACTTCAACTGCAAGAACGACCCGGACCAGAAGGCGCTCGTGGACGCCGTCACCCGGGCCTCGCGGTACGCGGAGAAGAAGGGCGCGGTCAACGTCGCCGCGGCCGGCAACGAGAACTACGACCTCGCCTCGGACGAGATCACCGACCCGTCGTCCCCGAACGACACCACGCCGGGCGACCGGGTCGTCGACCCCTCGAAGTGCCTCGACATCCCGACCCAGCTGCCGGGTGTCGTCACGGTCGCCTCGACGGGCGCGAAGGGCATCAAGTCGTCGTTCTCGAACTACGGTCTGGGCGTGGCGGACATAGCCGCCCCGGGCGGTGACTCGACCGCCTACCAGAAGCCGGAGGCGCCGGCCACGAGCGGCCTCATCCTGGGCACGCTGCCCGGCGGCAAGTGGGGCTACATGGCCGGTACGTCGATGGCGTCCCCGCACGTCGCGGGCGTCGCCGCCCTCATCAAGTCGACGCACCCGCACGCCTCTCCGGCCCTGGTGAAGGCCCTGCTGTACGCGGAGGCCGACGCCACGCCGTGCACGGACCCGTACGACATCAACGGCGACGGCAAGGTCGACGCGGTGTGCGAGGGCTCCAAGAACCGCAACGGTTTCTACGGCTGGGGCATCGCGGACGCGCTGGACGCGGTGACCAAGTAGAGCTCGTGTGAAGGAGATCAGGGCCGGACGGGACACCCGTCCGGCCCGCTTCGCGTCTGCGGCAGGATTCCTCGTCATGGACGTGTACGAGAATCCGGCGACCTGGACGGCCCGGCCCGTGCGGCCGCGGTGGCAGTTGGCCCTGCGGTTCGCCGGGAGTGTGGTGTGGTTCCCGGTGGTGTGTGTGATGTGGGCGGCGATGTTCGCCGTGATTCTCGTACTGAGCCTGTTCGCCGATGCCGTCACCCCCTTCAGCAATTCCTTCGAAGGCCGCTTCCTCAAGGTCACGGACCGGGCGCTCGGCACTGTGATGCGTCTGGCCTCCTGGTGCGTGTCCTGGCGGGAGCTGCGTCACGAGGGCGACGTCCCGTACTACAAGGCGCGCGTGGAGAAGGCGGTGGGCAAGTGGACCGCCCGGGCCTCCGCACCGGCCCGGCCGAAGAAGCCGAGGCCGCCCGTGGAGTGCGCGATACCGCTGCGGGACTACCGAGGAGTCGGCGGGTGGTACGTCGCCGAAGTCGCGCTCGCGCAGGGCTGGGAACCGAGGCCGACGGACGAGGACAAGGAGGTGCGGCTGTGGTGGTCGGCCGCATCCGGGGTCGGATGACTTTCCGCCGGCTTGCCCGGCCGTGTGAAGGTTGGTGAAGATCCTGGGGTGACCCAGACACAACCCCCGCCCGGGCCGGCCGATCGGCACGGGTCCGCGCGGCGCAGCGCAGCCGGTCGGGCCGTCGCCGCCTTGGTGCTGGTGGCATCGGCCGCGCTGATCCCCCTGCTCGGCCCGTCCGCCGCGCTGCACGGCACCGGGGAGGCCGAAGCGCCCGGCGCCGGCGGGATCGCCCTGCTGCGCACGGTGCTGTTCGCGGCGCTGTGCGTACCCGTCGGCGAACTGTTCGTGAACCGCCTGGCGCGGTCGCTGCCCGGCAGGGAGACCCCTCCCGCTCGTCTGCCCCGCAGTTGGTCCCGGCTCGCGGCCGGCGCCGGTTTCCTCGCCGCCCTCGGTCTCGCCGCGGTCGTGGCCACCGGCAACCGCGTACCGGGCCAGGGGGCGGACATCGACCTCGGGGGGCTCTACGCCTCCCGGGACGGCAGGCTCGCCCTGCTCGAGGTCAACGCGTTCCTGGTGGCGGGGCTGTGCGCCGCGTCGCGCCGGCCGGTCACGCAGGTCTGGCCACTGGCCGCCGTGGTCGTCGCCGAGGCGCTGCGCGCCCACCCCACGGCCGAGCACGCTCCGCTGACCGGGACCGGGCTGACGCTCGTTCATCTGACCTGCGCGGCACTGTGGGCGGGCGGCCTGCTGCACGCGCTGCGCGTCCTGCGGCTGTGGTCCGGCCGTCACGATCCGGCGGCGGGCGCGGCCCTGCTGGGCCTCTACGCGCGCGTGGCGTTCGTCCTGCTCGCCGCCGTCACGGCGACGGGCGTGTGGAGTTCCCTGCGCCGGATGCCGCCGGAGACGATCCTGGAGCAGCTGACCGGGACGGCGTACGGGCGCGCCCTGCTCGCCAAGGTGCTGCTCGTGGCGGTCGCCGCCGCCCTCGCGGTGGGGGCCCGGCGGCGGTTGCGCCGGGCTGCCGATCCGCTGACCGCGTGTGCTCCGGCCCGGGCGGAGGTCGTCGCCCTGGGCCTGGCGGTCGCGGTGTCCGGGGTCCTGACGGCGCTTCCGGTGCCCATCCGCTGGTGACGCCGGTGCGTCCGAGGCCTCGGGGAACATCGCCACAGCCGTCGGCGCCGAGCCGCTGACCCCGGTTGCCCCTCGGAGCCGACTTCTTCCTCGCCGGTGGCGCGGCCCTGCGCCGGCAGGTCTCAGACCGCGCGCATCTCGCCGTACGTGGCGGCCGGCGCCCTGCGCGCGTCGAGCGCCCCGAGCGTGCCGGCCGTCAGCAGGGTCTGCGCCGCGATGTACGTGAGCATGATCCAGAAGTCCGGCGCGGGCGGCTGCGGCCACTCGGCCACACCGGTGGCGATGAGCGTGTCGGACAGCAGGAACAGCGCCCCGCCGAGCCCTGCGAAGAGACCGAGCCGGAGGGCGGACCGGTAGGCCATGGCGGTGAGCAGGAGGCTGTAGCCGGCGACGGGCACGCGCAGGTCCGCGGGCAGGTCCCGCCACAGCAGTGCGACGGTCGTCACGAGGGCGGTGGCGTAGCCGAGGGCCAGGGCGCCCGCACGCGCGCGGGGGACCGTGTTCCGGCTGCCGTACGCCGAGAAGAGCACGAGGTAGCAGATGTGGCCCGCCGCGAAGGAGGCCATCCCCGCCAGGAAGGCCGGCTCGGCGTCCGACAGCAGCAGGACGTCCCCGCCCCAGCCGAACAGCAGGGCGGCCAGGAGCGGCCGGGGCGCCTTGCGCAGGGCCGCCCACAGGGCCAGGAGCGGCATCAGCAGGGGCTTGGCGACGGTGTGACCGGCGTCGGCACCGGTCGCGAGGCAGACGAGGTCGACGGCTGCGGCGAGGCCGAAGGCGGCCGCGAGGAGACGTGAGAGGTTCACGCCGGGGCGCTCTTCCCGGCCGGGGCGGTCCCGGCGTCGGCGGCCGGCACGGCCTGGGCGAGGGACCGGGTCCCGGGGGCCGGGGCGCTGTCGGAAGCCGGCCCGCTCCCGGGAGCCGACGTGTCCTCAGGCACTGCCGTGCCCCCAGTCACCGGCGTGGTCGCGTCGGCCGGGGCCGGTGCGGCAGTCGGGGTCGGAGCCGGTGCGGAAGCCGCAGGTCCCGGCCCCCAGCCCGGTCCGCGGAACACGCGTCCCGCGCGCTCACTCCAACTGCGGGCCGCCCGCAGGTCCCTGGCGATGGCCACGTACTCGTGCGTGGCCACCTTGAGCAGGTTGTACGTGGTGATGTTCTTGGTCAGTCCGTACCGGGGCCGCTCGGTCTCGGCGACGAACGACCCGAACAGCCGGTCCCAGACGATGAGGATGCCGCCGAAGTTGCGGTCCAGATAGCCGCCCTGGGAGGCGTGGTGGACGCGGTGGTGGGAGGGGGTGTTGAAGACGAACTCGAACCAGCGGGGCATCTTGTCGATGCGCTCGGTGTGGATCCAGAACTGGTAGACGAGGTTCGCCGAGGAGCAGAACGCGAGCGCGGCGGGGTGCACGCCGGCGGCGACGAGGGGGACGTAGAACGGCCACACGGTCAGGGACGTCCAGGGCTGGCGCAGCGCGGTGGTGAGGTTGAACTTCCGGCTGGAGTGGTGGACGACATGGCAGGCCCACAGGATGCGGATGACGTGGTGGCCGCGGTGGGACCAGTAGTAGAAGAAGTCCTGCCCCAGCAGCATCAGCGGGATGGTCCACCACAGCACCGGCACGCGCAGCGGCGTGAGTTCGTAGAGGGCCGTGTAGATCGCCAGAATCGGGATCTTCCATACGAAGTCGAAGGCGAGGCTGCCGAGCCCCATGCCCACGCTCGTCGCGGCGTCCTTCGCCTCGTAACCCTCCGCGTCCTCGTCGGGATGGAGGCGGTAACTCACCATCTCGACCACGGTGAGCAGCACAAAGGCGGGGACGGACCACAGCACGACATCGGGCAGGTTCGGCATGCAAGCACCGTAGGACCGGCGGCCCGCCCCGGCCAGACGTTGTTACCGACAAGTATTACCGACGGTACGCGCTTGCTTCTTGGCGATCTCCGCCAATCCGGCACGAGGCGGATTCAGACCTCGCGGGACGGGACGCCCGGCTGATCGACTGAGGACCGATCAGACGTACCCCTCTCGAACGGACAAGCCGGACAACCGGCCTGAGGGCGTGTCGGAAGAGCCCGGCCCGCTCACCTGGCGGACGGTGGTGTCAGTCGTGGCCCGTATCCTCAATGACCATGCTGGAAGACCTGACGACCGCAGTGTTCTCGGCCACGCCGTGGCCGGCCGCGTATCCCAAGGGGTACGCGGTCGTTGACGTGGAGACCACGGGCCTGGCCCGGGACGACCGCATCATCTCCGCGGCGGTCTACCGGCTGGACGAGCGCGGCGAGGTCGAGGACCACTGGTACACGACGGTCAATCCCGAGCGCGACCCGGGCCCGGTGTGGATCCACGGACTGACGAGCGAGGCACTCGAAGGGGCGCCCCTCTTCCCCGACATCGCCGAGGAGTTCACGGCCCGGCTCGCGGGGCGGGTGCTCGTCGCGCACAACGCCGTCTTCGACTGGCAGATGATCGCCCGGGAGTACGCGCGTGCCGAGCGCGAGGCCCCGGTCCGGCAGCGGCTGTGCACCATCGCGCTCTCCAAGGAGCTCGGGCTGCCGTTGCCCAACCACAAGCTGGAGTCCCTCGCGGCGCACTTCGGCGTCGTCCAGCAGCGGGCGCACCACGCCCTGGACGACGCGCGCGTGCTGGCGGAGGCGTTCCGGCCGAGCCTGCGGGCGGCGGCGGCGAACAACGTACGGCTGCCGCTGCACGAGTGCCGGCCGCTGACGGAGTGGACGGACCGTCCCGCCACGCCCCGCATCGGGCAGCAGGCGGGCCCCGGAGGCTACGGCGGCTACCGGCCGAGCAGTTGGCGCCCGTCCCGTAAGCGCCCCGCCTGCCCCTACCCCAACCCCGGGCGCTACGAGGCGGGCGGGCGGCTCAAGCAGGGCATGCGGGTCGCCTTCTCCGGCGACACCTCCACCGAGCGGGACCTGCTGGAGGACCGTGCGACCGAGGCCGGGCTGCATGTGGCCACGAGCCTGTCCCGCCTCACCAGCCTGCTCGTCACCAACGACCCGGACTCGGGCACCTCCAAGGTCGTCAAGGCCCGGCAGTTCGGCACGCCGGTCGTGGACGAGGCGGCCTTCGGGCAGCTGCTCGCGGACGTGGAGCCGGCGTCGGAAGGGTGAGCCGCACCAAAGGGGCGGGCCGCGCCGCCGGGGTGGCCCGCCTCACGAGGTGACCGTACGGACGGGTGATTGCCGGGCGACTCGCCCGGCACCCGCTCGCTCGCACGGGGACGACGGCTCACCCTGTGGCGCATGGCGACCTGTGAGGTATGTGGCAATCAGTACGGAATGACCTTCGAGGTGCACGCGCAGGGCGCGGTGCACGTCTTCGACTGCTTCTCCTGCGCGATCCACCGCATGGCCCCCATCTGCGAGCACTGCCGGGTGCAGATCATCGGCCAGGGTGTCGAGGTGGAGGGCCACTGGTACTGCGGCGCCCACTGCGCCCGCGCGGAGGGAAAGGCAGGAATTGTCGACAAGGTCTGAACCCCTCCCCGGCCGAATGCACCCCACGACCGAGTTGTACGGTCGTGGGGTGTACCGCTTCCTGATGTCCCGGCAGTGGGTGATCCTCTCGTTGATCGCCCTGCTCCTCATCCCCACGATGATCAGGCTGGGCATCTGGCAGATGCATCGCTACGAGGAGCGCACCGCCCGGAACCAGCTGGTCACCGACGCGCTGGCGGCCGATCCGGTGCCCGTGGAGAAGCTGACCGCGCCCGGGCACACCGTGACCAGCGCCGAGCGGTACCGCACGGTGAGGGCGAAGGGGCGTTTCGACACGGAGGACGAGGTCGTCGTCCGGCGCCGCACCAACTCCGACGACGAGGTCGGCTATCACGTCCTGACCCCGTTCGTCCTCGACGACGGCAAGGTGCTGCTGGTCAACCGGGGCTGGATCCCCTCCGACGGCCCGAGCCAGACGACGTTCCCCAAGATTCCGGCGCCGCCGAGCGGCGAGGTCACCGTCAAGGGGCGGCTGATGCCCGACGAGACGACCGCGTCTAGCGGCATCAAGAACCTCCAGGGCCTGCCGGACCGGCAGATCATGCTGATCAACAGCGAACAGCAGGCCCGGCGCCTGGACGCCCGGGTGCTGGGCGGCTACATCGCCCAGACCGCCCCCGAGCCCCAGGGCGACGTCCCCGAGCTGCTGGGCGACCCCGGCAAGGAGGACGCGGCGCTGAACTACGCGTACGCCGTCCAGTGGTGGCTCTTCTCGGCGGCCGTCCCGGTCGGCTGGGTGGTCCTGGCCCGCCGCGAAGCCCGGGAGCGGGCCCAGAAGGCAGCCGAGGAATCCGACACGCCGGAGACCGAGCCGGCGGCGGTCTAGTGCCGCGGCAGGCAACGTTCGCCCGGTGAGGAGCGGCGTCCGGTGCGTGCTCTCGGCGCGCCGGCCGGGAGCCCTCGTACTGGATGTACTTGGGCTTTCGGCCGGTGCGGCGAGAGTGCGTGCCGGGCGTCGCGACGGGGCGAACGTTGCCTGCCACGGCACTAGACGCGGGCTGCGTGGATCCGGTCGCCTCGGCCCCCGCCGCGCCCCGGTCGGCGACGGCGCGCCACTCCCCCGGCCGCCGCCCTGATTGCCGCGGCGACTTGCCGGGAACTCGCACTGGGTGCCCAGCATCGAGGACTACGCGCTCATCGGCGACGAACAGACCGCGGCCCTGGTCGGTACGGACGGATCCGTCGACTGGTTGTGCCTGCCCCGCTTCGACTCGGCCGCCTGCTTCGCGAGACTGCTCGGTGACGAGGACAACGGCTTCTGGCGCCTCGCCCCCGTGGGGGCGGACCGCTGCACCCGGCGCGCCTACCGCCGCGACACCCTCGTCCTCGACACCGAGTGGGAGACCGGGCAAGGGGCGGTCCGCGTCACCGATCTGATGCCCCAGCGCGACCGCGCCCCCGACCTGGTCCGCGTCGTCGAGGGCCTCGACGGCGAGGTGACGCTGCACAGCGTCCTCAAGCTGCGCTTCGACTACGGCTCGATCATCCCCTGGGTGCGCAAGGCCGACGGCCACCGCGTCGCCGTCGCCGGCCCGGACTCGGCCTGGCTGCGCAGCGAGCCGGAGGTGACCAGCTGGGGCGAGGACTTCGGCACGCACGCCGAGTTCACCGTCAAGAAGGGGGAAAAGGTCGCCTTCGTCCTGACCTGGCACCCCTCCCACGAACCGCGCCCGCCGCTCGTCGACCCCTACGACGCACTGCGTCACAGCGTGGAGGACTGGCGGTCCTGGGTGTCGCACTGCCGCTACGACGGCCCCCACCGGGACGCCGTCGTCCGCTCCCTGATCACCCTCAAGGCGCTCACCTACGCCCCCACGGGCGGCATCGTCGCCGCCCCCACCACCTCGCTGCCCGAAGAACCGGGCGGGGTGCGCAACTGGGACTACCGCTACTGCTGGCTGCGCGACTCCACCCTCACCCTGAACGCGCTGCTCGCCGCGGGCTACCAGGACGAGGCGGAGGCCTGGCGGAACTGGCTGCTGCGCGCGGTCGCGGGCGACCCGGCGGATCTGCAGATCATGTACGGCGTGGCGGGCGAGCGCCGGCTGCCCGAGTTCGAACTGCCGTGGCTGTCCGGCTTCGTCGATTCCGCCCCCGTACGCGTCGGCAACGACGCCGTGAACCAGCTCCAGCTGGACGTCTACGGCGAGGTCATGGACTCCCTGTCGCTCGCCCGCGAGTCGGGCCTGTCCCCGCAGCCGGACGTGTGGGCGCTGCAGACGGCCCTGATGGACTTCCTGCGCACCCACTGGCAGCAGCCGGACGAGGGACTGTGGGAGGTGCGCGGCGGCCGGCGGCAGTTCGTGCACTCGAAGGTGATGGTGTGGGTGGCCGCCGACCGTGCCGTACGCACCCTGGAGCTCCATCCGGAGCTGGACGGCGACCTCGACGGCTGGCGTGCGCTGCGCGACGAGGTGCACGAGGAGGTGTGCGAGAAGGGCTACGACGCGGAGCGCAACACCTTCACGCAGTCCTACGGATCCCGTGAACTGGACGCCGCTCTGCTGCTCATCCCGCGCGTCGGCTTCCTGCCGCCGGACGATCCGCGGGTGATCGGCACGATCGACGCGGTCCGCGAGGAGCTGGCCCACGGCGGTGTTTTCCTGCGCCGCTACAGCACGGACGACGGGCACGTCGACGGGCTGCCCGGCGGCGAGGGCGCCTTCCTGGTGTGCTCGTTCTGGCTCGCCGACGCCCTGTCCATGACGGGCCGCACCAAGGAGGCCCGGGAGCTGTTCGAGCGGCTGGCCGGGCTCGCCAACGACGTCGGGCTGCTGTCCGAGGAGTTCGACCCGGTGACCGGCCGGCACCTCGGCAACTTCCCGCAGGCGTTCAGTCACATCGGGCTGGTGAACACCGCCCTCGCCCTGTTCGGTGGGGACGGGGCAGGATAGGGACCATGGATCTTGGACTGAAGGACCGGGTGTACGTCGTCACCGGGGCCACCCGGGGCCTCGGCAACGCCACCGCGCGTGAGCTCGTCGCGGACGGGGCGAAGGTGGTCGTCTCTGGGCGTGACGAGAAGAGTGTCGCCGAAGCGGCGGCCGGGCTGGGACCGAACGCGGTCGGGGTGGCCGTCGACAACGCCGACCCGGAGGCGGCGGCCCGGCTGATCGGGGCCGCCCGGGAGCACTTCGGCCGTTTCAACGGTGTCCTCGTCAGCGTGGGCGGGCCGCCGGCCGGGTTCGTCGCGGACAACACGGACGAGCAGTGGCAGTCGGCGTTCGAGTCCGTGTTCCTCGGTGCGGTACGGCTGGCCCGCGCCGCGGCCGCCGAGATGGAGGCCGGGGGCGTCATCGGGTTCGTGCTGTCCGGGTCCGTGTACGAACCGATCCCGGGGCTGACCATCTCCAACGGGCTGCGGCCGGGGCTCGCGGGATTCGCCAAGTCGCTCTCCGCCGAACTGGGGCCTCGGGGCATCCGCGTGGTCGGTGTCCTGCCCGGGCGCATCGACACCGACCGGGTACGGCAGCTGGACGCGCTGTCGGCGGACCCCGAAGCGACCCGGGCCGCGTCGGAGTCGCGGATTCCGCTGCGCCGGTACGGGGCGCCCGAAGAGTTCGGGCGGGTGGCGGCGTTCCTGTTGTCGCCGGCCGCTTCCTACCTGACCGGTGTGATGGTGCCCGTCGACGGGGGAGCACGCCACGGGTTCTGACCCGGTGCCGGCCGCGGGGCTGGTCGCGCCCGCGCGGCGGAGCCGCACATCGATCAGCCCCGCGCCCCTCGGGGCGCATTCCCGGAGTGCGCCGTCAACTCACTCTCTCCGCACCGTGCTTGACGCCCCGTAGGCGTACCTCCGCCGGAAGTGACGGCAGACCCGCCGACGTCTTCGCGTGGGCCAAGGGGCCGGCCGTGAAGTCGGTCAGGGCCGTCCCCGGGTCCACGTGCGGCTCCAGCGCGAGACGTACGTGGGCCTCGGGGGTGCTGCGGCGGCCCCTCAGGCGGGCGTGAGCCGCGTCCACACCGTCGACGTGGGCCGCCTCCTGGGTGAGGACATTCTCCAGGGCCCTGCCCCGCAGCAGCGCGCCGTCGCCGTCACCGGTGTCGACGAGCACCTCGGCGAGGCGGCGCCGGCGCAGGGCCGCGACGAGCCACCACAGGGCGAGCAGCAGCACGACGGCGAGGGCGGCGATGACGACCGGCCACCACCAGCCCTCGTCACGCCAGCGGGTGCGCTCGGCGTTGCTCAGCAGCACGTCGTGCTTGCTGTCGTGGATCCACCACGAGGGCACGGGGGCGCCCAGGCCGACGGCCAGGACGGAGCCGCCCAGCACCAGCAGGACCAGGCCCACCAGGCCGAGGAACACACGGTTGACGATCCTGAGCACCTTCGCTCACCCCTTCCGGCCGGGCCGCCGGACGCGCACCGACAGCGCGGGCGGCCGGGACAGCCCCAATCCCCCGACCGCGTCGGCGAGCACGCCGTCCAGATCGGTTTTCACGTCGTCCACTTCCCGGAAGTGCGCCGTCGCGCGCACGTCGGCCCGCCGCCGGCGGACCCGTACCCGTGCCGACTGCACGCCGGCCACCTCCATGGCCCGGTCCCGCAGCGCGGTGGCGGCGGCGTCCCGGTGCAGTCCGGCACGGACCTCGGTGTGGGTGCGCCGCATCGGGAGGACGTCCCGCAGGCCGGGTGTGGCGGCCAGGATCAGCAGCCAGAGACCCAGGACGGCGGCGACCCCGGCGCCGACGAGCACCCATGTGTCGTCGAGGGGGCGTTCGGCGAGTTGCCGCGCCAGTTCGCGCCGCCAGTACATGCCGGGCCGGCCGGCGCGCACGGAGACGATGTCGTAGAGGAACAGTCCGGCCAGGCCCACGAGCAGCAGGGCGACGACGCTCGCGGGGACGCGGCGCGCCGACCAGAAGCGGCCCTCGCGGCCGCCGTCGGCCCCGGATCCGGGCGGTGGCTCGTGGGCGTCCGAGGCGTCGGACCGGCCGGGTCCGCCGCCGTTCTTCGTCTCCCGCGCATCCGTCTTCTGCTCGTCGAGGACGGGAAGACGCTGTGTGGTGCCCTCGGGCGGCTGTGCGCCGTGGGGTTCGCTCATCGCGTCCTCCCCTGTAGGCCGGGCCCGGCCAGGTGCAGCCGCTCCACTTGGACGACGACCTCCGGCACCTGCATGCCCACCAGGTCTCCCACCCGCTCGACCACGTGGCGGCGCACCGTGCGGCAGCGGGCGCCGATGTCGCTGGGGTAGTCGAGTTCGACGTGGACGCGGACGTGGGCGACGTCGTGGTGCACGACGACGGACGCGGAGGGCCGGCCGGCGCCGGGCGGCAGCGTGCCGACGGCTTCGCGGGCCGCCTGCGAGGCGATCTTCGCGACGACCCGGTCGGCGATCCGTGTTCCGCCGCGCTCGCCCGGCGGGACGACGCTCAGGGCTCTGTCGAGCTCACCGGCCCCCGTACTCACCGGCGTCACCGCCGCCGTTCACGGACACGGAAGAAGTCGCCGAAGTCCATGTCCCCGTCCAGGAACCGGCCGACGACGAAGCCGACGGCGCCCAGCGCCGCCACCAGCACGAAGGCACCGAACCCGCCGAAGTATCCGGCGAAGGCCAGCGCCATGCCGGCGATCATGCCGACCACGGCCATGCTCATGCGCTCCTCAGCTCCTCAGCCGCTGTGTTGTCCGATGGCCCGTGCCTCACTGGATCCGGCGCTCCGGTTCCTCTTCCTCCTCGTCCGGCAGCTTCACGTCGCTCACCGCGATGTTGACCTCGACGACCTCGAGCCCGGTCATCCGCTCGACGGCGGTGATGACGTTCTCCCGTACGCCCCGCGCCACGTCGGCGATCGACACGCCGTACTCCACGACGATCTCCAGGTCGAGGGCGGCCTGCACCTCACCGACCTCGGCCTTCACCCCGCGCGTCACCGACTTCGCGCCGCCGGGCACCCGGTCGCGCACGGCGCCGAAGGTCCGGGACAGACCACTGCCCATGGCGTGCACGCCGTCGACGTCACGTGCGGCGAGCCCGGCGATCTTCTCCACGACGCCGTCCGCGATGGTCGTCCGTCCGCGGGAGCCCGGGTCTCCTCCCCCGCGCTTCACCAGCGGGCTCCTGCGCGCAGCCGGCGTGTCGGACTCCCCGCCCCGGTTCTCGGTCATGTCAGTCATCGCCGTACGTCCCTTTCGGTCGTCGTCCTTGGACCACCGTAAGCACGGTTACGCGGGAGCGCGCCTCTGATGCGGCAGGCTGGGGTAATGACGGCCGACCGATGGACGCAGGCAGTGAGACATCAGCTGGGAATCGGCAGGCTTCTGCCGCTGGGTGACGCGCGGGACGGCGCGTGGATCGCGGAGCGGGCCGCGGAGGAGGTGCTGAGGCGTGCGGTGTGGGACGCGCCGGGTGTGCGCCTCGGCATGCTCCGGATCGCGGTCGCCGACACGGCGGACACGGCCGAGCCGGCCGTGCCGGCTCCGCCGAGTGCGCTGCCGCCCGGGCCGCTGCGGGTGACGGCGGAGTTCGCCGCGACGGCCTCGCAGCCCCTGCCGGCGACGGCGACCCTGCTGCGGGAGACGCTGGCGACCGCGGCGAGCGGGCGGCTCGGCCTGACGGTGGCGGAGGTGGACCTGCGGGTGACGGGGCTGCTGGACGAGGACGAGGAGGGGCCTGCGGAGCCCACCCAGGGCCTCCCCGAACTGCCGGTTGCCGCGCAGGTCAAGGGCTCCGACGAGGCCCGGGTGGCCGCCGCCGCGGTCGGCGTCCCCGGGGCCCTCCATCTGACGGGCACGCTGGGCCACCCCGTGCACATCGAGCTGCTGTTCCCCGAGGGTGCAGCACTGCCCCACCGCCATGTCCGGCTGGAGCTGGCGGTGGGCTCGGACCGGCGGGCCCGGGACGTGGCCCGCGAGGTCCGGACGGCGGTCAGGCGGACGCTGTCGGATCACCCGACGGTGGCGGTCGTGGTGAGCGCGATCGGCTGACCGCGCTTCCGGCTCCGCCGGAGATGCCGCACGGGCCCGAGTGCGGTCGGCTGCCGGCCCTTCCCGCCCCCGGCCCGCGGGGCGGGAGCCAGGGCGGTCGGCTGGCCGCGCGATCGGCTGAACGCGCCTCCGGCTCCGCCCGGCTGTGCGGGGCGGGCGGGAGGGTGGTCGGCTGACCGCGTTTTGGCTCCCATCCGGCCGCGCCGCGCCGACGCGAGCGCGCTCGGCTGACCGCGCTTCAGGCCCCGCCGTGGCGTCTCGCGGGCGCGAAGGCGGCGGCTCGGGTCGTGTCCGGCGGGCTCAGTCCTCGATGCCCGCGAGGTCCCGCAGCCTGCGGGCCTGGGACTGGCGCTCGGCCGCGCGCTGCTCCTCGTACGTGCGGTCCTGGGCGCCGCGCAGCAGGGCCTTGGTCTCGATGACGGCGTCGCGGGGCGCGGCCAGCACGGCCGAGACGAGGTCGCGGACCGTGTCGTCCAGCTGGCCGGCGGGCACGGCGAGGCTGGCGAGACCGCTGTTCACGGCCTCCTCGGCCGTGACGAAGCGCCCGGTCACGCAGATCTCCAGCGCGCGGGCGTATCCGACGAGCCCCACCAGCGGGTGCGTGCCCGTCAGGTCGGGCACGAGTCCGAGGCTGGTCTCGCGCATGGCGAACTGCACGTCGTCGGCGACGACGCGCAGGTCGCAGGCGAGGGCGAGCTGGAAGCCCGCCCCGATGGCATGCCCCTGGACAGCGGCGACGGAGACGATGTCGCTGCGCCGCCACCAGGTGAACGCCTCCTGGTATTCGGCGATGGTCGCGTCCAACTCGGCGTCGGCGCCGCGCGCGAGGTCGATGAACGACGGCTCGCCGTCGAAGCCCTCGGGCGTGAACGCCTGTCGGTCGAGCCCGGCCGAGAAGGACTTGCCCTCGGCCCGCAGCACCACGACGCGGACGGAGCCCGGCAGCCGGCGCCCGGCCTCGGTCAATGCCCGCCACAGAGCGGGGCTCTGCGCGTTGCGCTTGTCCGGGTTGGTCAGCGTCACCGTGGCGATCGCGTCGTCGACGGTGAGCCGTACGCCGTCCTTGTCGAGTACGGGAACGAGGTCCTTGTCGGGCGAAGCCATGGAACGCCTCCGATGTGTGCGGTCAGCTAAGTGACTGCACAGTAACCACCCGGCCGATCAGTCGACCGACCGGGTGGCCACCATCGAAGCCGAGGGGCCACCCGGGGTCAGGCCGTGGCCTTCTTGCCCCGGGTCGCCCCGCCACGCCCTCGCAGCGTGACGCCCGACTCACTGAGCATGCGGTGCACAAAGCCATACGAGCGGCCGGTCTCCTCGGCCAACGCCCGGATGCTCGCACCGGCGTCGTACTTCTTCTTCAGGTCTGCCGCGAGCTTGTCGCGCGCGGCGCCGGTCACCCGGCTGCCCTTCTTCAGAGTCTCGGCCACCCGTGCCTCCTCATGGGAAGTGCGCTCTGGTCTCCTCATGATCACCCCTCCGGGCCTTCCTGGCCACCCATTCGGCAAGGTCCGTGAGACAAGGTTGTGACGACAGGAGCACCTCCCCACATACGGAATGCGGAATTCCGAAGAGTGCCGTCCGTACGGCCGAACGGATGGTGGAGGAAAAGGCCAGGTCAGAAAGGCGGCGCGGCCGAGCCCGGAAGGATCGGGGGCTCGGCCGCGATATCGATGTAGGACACACCTCGGTACGAGGAGATCTCACACAGATGATGGATCACCGTTGGGCCGAATGATCCATACGCCGTTGATCACGCATTCGATCAAGCGCCGTCGCCGCTCAGGCCAGGGCGACGAGATCCGCGTAGTCGGCGCCCCACAGGTCCTCGACGCCGTCCGGCAGCAGGATGATCCGCTCCGGCTGGAGCGCCTCGACCGCGCCCTCGTCGTGCGTGACGAGGACGACCGCGCCCTTGTAGGTGCGCAGCGCGCCGAGGATCTCCTCGCGGCTGGCGGGGTCGAGGTTGTTGGTCGGCTCGTCGAGGAGCAGCACGTTGGCGGAGGACACCACGAGGGTGGCGAGGGCGAGGCGGGTCTTCTCGCCGCCGGAGAGCACCCCGGCCGGCTTGTCGACGTCGTCGCCGGAGAACAGGAACGAGCCGAGCGTCTTGCGGACCTCCACCAGGTCCAGGTCGGGGGCGGCCGAGCGCATGTTCTCCAACACCGTGCGCTCCGGGTCGAGGGTCTCGTGCTCCTGCGCGTAGTAGCCGAGCTTGAGGCCGTGGCCCTCGATGACCTTGCCGGTGTCGGGCTGCTCCGCGCCGCCGAGCAGGCGGAGCAGGGTCGTCTTGCCGGCGCCGTTGAGGCCCAGGATGACGACGCGCGAGCCCTTGTCGATGGCCAGATCGACGTCGGTGAAGATCTCCAGCGAGCCGTAGGACTTCGACAGCCCCTCGGCCATCAGCGGGGTCTTGCCGCACGGGGAGGGCTCGGGGAAGCGCAGTTTGGCGACCTTGTCGGACTTCCGCTCGGCCTCCAGGCCGGCCAGCAGTTTGTCCGCCCGGCGGGCCATGTTCTGCGCGGCGACGGTCTTGGTGGCCTTGGCCCGCATCTTGTCGGCCTGCGAGTGCAGCGCGGAGGCCTTCTTCTCGGCGTTCTGCCGCTCGCGCTTGCGGCGCTTCTCGTCGGCCTCGCGCTGCTGCTGGTAGAGCTTCCAGCCCATGTTGTAGATGTCGATCTGAGCGCGGTTGGCGTCCAGGTAGAACACCTTGTTGACCACCGTCTCGACGAGGTCGACGTCGTGGGAGATCACGATGAAGCCGCCGCGGTAGGTCTTCAGGTAGTCCCGCAGCCAGACGATCGAGTCGGCGTCGAGGTGGTTCGTGGGCTCGTCGAGCAGCAGGGTGTCCGCGTCGGAGAAGAGGATCCGGGCCAGCTCGATACGGCGGCGCTGACCGCCGGAGAGGGTGTGCAGCGGCTGGCCGAGGACCCGGTCGGGCAGGTTCAGCGCGGCGGCGATGGTGGCGGCCTCGGCCTCGGCGGCGTACCCGCCCTTGGTGAGGAACTCCGTCTCCTGACGCTCGTACTGCCTCAGCGCCTTCTCGCGGGTCGCGCCCTGGCCGTTGGCGATGCGCTGTTCGTTGTCGCGCATCTTGCGGATCAGCACGTCCAGGCCGCGCGCGGAGAGGATGCGGTCGCGGGCGAGGATGTCGAGGTCGCCGGTGCGGGGGTCCTGCGGGAGGTAGCCGACCTCACCGGAGCGGGTGATGGAACCGCCGGCGGGCATGCCCTCGCCCGCCAGGCACTTGGTGAGGGTGGTCTTCCCCGCGCCGTTGCGGCCGACCAGGCCGATGCGGTCGCCCTTAGCGATGCGGAACGAGGCGTTTTCGATGAGGACGCGGGCACCGGCGCGCAGCTCGATACCGGAGGCGGAGATCACGGACAGACTCCAGGGCGGATACGGGGGCGGGATGGACGAATCAGGGGGTGCCGCGCGTAGCGCGCCGTTGGAAGGGCGGTGGCGGGCGACGGGCGGGCGTTCCCGCCGTCTAATGCGCGAGGAGAATGGCCATGGGGGACAGTCTAACGGGGGCGTGCAACCACTTTTTCTGTGTGCGGGTGTTCGATCACCGGCGGCCGGGCGCGGGGCCGTTGCCGGGGACCGGTGGAACACTGAGGGCGACAGCCCCGCGAGTCCCGAGGAAGTGATCGCCATGGCAGGCACGTCCGGCGGGCGTCCGAGCGTCTACCCGACGCTGTTGTACACGGACGCGAAGGCGGCGATCCGGCAGCTCACGGAGGCCTTCGGCTTCACGGAGCTGTCGGTGTACGAGGGCGAGGACGGCTCGGTGCTGCACGCCGAGCTGGCGCAGGGCAACGGCGCGGTGATGGTCGGCAGCAGGGGCCGGGGCGGCCTGTTCGACACGGCGATGAAGAACGCGGGCACCACGGGGGTGTACGTGGTGGTGGACGACGTGGACGGGCACCACCGCCACGCCGTGGAGCACGGCGTGGAGGTGCTCATGCCCCCGACGGACCAGGACTACGGCTCGCGGGACTACATGGCCCGCGACCTCGAGGGCAATGTGTGGAGCTTCGGCACGTACGCGCCGGAGATCACGACGGGCTGACGTCCCCCGGATCCGGCTGCCCTAGCTGCCGCCGGTGTGCACCTGGAAGGCGGCCCTGCGGACCGCCTTGGCGAGGGCCGGGTCGGGGTGTGCGGCGGCGAGGGCGACCAGCACCTGCACGGTGCGCGGGTGTCCCACGGCGCGTACCTCGTCCAGGAGCCTCGGGACGGTCGGCTGCACCGCCGACTCCAGGTGGCGCACCAGCAGCGGCGCCTCACCGTGGTCGGCGACGGCGGCGGCGGTGTCCACCCACAGCCACGTGGCCTCCTCGCGGGTGAGGACCTCGTGGGCGTCCTCGGGGTCGGCGCCGTCGTGCTCGGCCAGCCACAGCAACGCGTACGGCCTCAGCGTGGGCTCGTCCAGCACGCCGCGGACGTCCGGCTCGGCGGGGGCGCCGACCACGCGCAGCGCCTCGAAGGCGAGGCCGCGCAGCAGGGCGTCCTCGCCGCGGGCGGCATCGAGGAGTTCGGTGACGGCGCTGCCGACCGGACGGGCGGCGAGCCAGGCGCGGTACTCGGCGCGGGCCGCGTTCGGGCGCAGCTGGGCGCAACCGCGGAGCATGTCCTCGGCGGCCTGCTCGATGTTCCCGGCGGGGCTCTGCGCGGCGACGCAGATCTGCTCCAGCTTGACCCAGACGGCCCAGCTGCCGAGCGGGGTGAGGGTGGCCTGGCCGTCGCCGTAGGTGAGGGCGCCGACGGAGGCGAGGGCGCGCAGGGCCCAGTCGAGCAGCGGGGCGAGCGGGGCGTCGGTGGGCTCCGGTTCGGCCGGCGGCTCGGGCCGGGGGCCGTAGGGGATCTCGCAGCGGGCGGTCCGCAGCTCGGTGACCCGCTGCTCCAGGAGATCGAGGAGCTGTTCCACGGGGACGGGCCCGGCGGACAGCTGGAGGAAGGAGAGCGCCTGCGGCATGGCCGAGACGACCTCGGCGACGGCGGCGGGCTCGTGCTCGGCCGGCTCCGGGTGGGCGAGCGACCAGGCGTCGAAGAGCGCGACCCAGCCGCGCAGCACGGCACTGTCGTCACGGTTCCAGGCGCGCAGCCGCCACCCGGGGCGGGCGCTGTCGCCGTGCACCTCGACGAGGCCGGCGAGGCGCGCGGTGTCCCAGTCGGCTCTGACCTGAGCCGGGCTCAGGCCCAGATCGCGGGCGGCCCGTTCGGCGGTCGCGTCGGAGAGGGTGGCTTTGCCGTCGTCGGTGGCGCTGTCCCGGCCGGGGCCGAGCGCGGCGTCCGCCCAGCGGGCGACGCGGGCCGCGCCGGCAAGGCCTGAGCGAGCCATTCTGGCCAGCTCCGCCGGTGCCGGGGTGCCCTCCGGGGGGCGCGGCGCGGGGCGGCGCGAGCGCCGCTGGTTCATCGCTGGAGGGGCGGCGGCCAGGGGTCGCGGGCGGACGAGTCGAAGCCTGGAGTCGCGCGGGATACGGGACGTCACGGGGGCAGTCTTCCGGTTGACGGTCCGAAAACCCAAACGGAATGTCACGGCGGGCGACGGGGATGGCCAACGCACCGGCTCCCGGGAGGTGCTGAGGGCCGGGAACCGGCCAGTGGTACGACGCTAAACGGAATCATGGCGACCGGTCCGCGGGGAGCGGGAGGAGAGCTGGTTGCGCCGGGGTGACGGGGGTCTGAACGGAGGGTGTGCGGGAGTCCGCCGGAGGAGGCGCGGCGGCGTGTGTCCCCCGAGGCGTCACACCAAGGGCGTCAGGAAGCGTCGCAGCGCCTCCTCGTAGCCGTCCGGGTCGGCGTTCCACATGGCGCCGTGCGGAGCGTCGGCGACGGTGCGCAGGGCGACCAGGTCGGGGCGGGCGGCGGCGAGCCGGCGCGACGGCTGCCAGGGGGCGACGGTGTCACCCGGCCCGTGGAGGACGAGCGCCGGGACGCGCAGCCCGTCGGCCGGGGCCGTGCCCGCGGCGCGGTCGCCGCCCAGCCCGGTGCGGCCCTGGGCGGCGCGGACCGCGAGGGGCAGCAGCGCGCCCGGGGTACGGCGGGCCGAGGCGAGGGCGCGCAGGGTGGTCTCCCAGTTGAGCACCGGGGAGTCCAGGACGAGCCCGCAGACGCGGTCGCGCAGCTCTGATTGCGCTGCGGCGTGCAGGGCCATGGTGGCGCCGGTGGACCAGCCGTGCAGGACGACCTGCCGGGCCCCGTGGCGCACGGCGTGGCGGATCGCCGCGTCGACGTCGCGCCACTCCGTCTCGCCGAGGTGGTTCAGGCCGTCGGGCGGGCGCGGCGCGCCCAGGTCGCCGCGGTAGGCGAGGGCGAGCACCGGGAAGTGGCTGCGCTGCAGGAATCCCATGACGTTCAGGGCCAGTTCCCGGGTGGTCCCCAGACCGTGCACGGCGATCACCCAGGTGGTCCGCTTGCCCGGCACGAACCACGCGGGCAGCGCGCCGAGATCGCCGGGGACGTCGACGTCGGCGTGTTCGAGTCCGAGGGCCGTGCCGGGGTTGCCGACGTACACGTTCGGCGTGAGCCACACCTTGTCCCCGGACCTCAGCGTGCCGTGCGTGACGCTCTCCAGGCGGCGCACGACGGTGTCGGCGGGGTGCTGGACGCCGGTCAGGACGGGGCCGACGACGGCGTGGGAGCCGTCGCCGGAGAGGCCGTAGCGGCCGGGGCGCAGGGCGGCGAGGTCCCGGGTGAGGCGGATCTGCCCGGCGGCGGTGCCGTGCACGGTGAGCCGGGGTTCGGTGGGCAGGGGCCTGCCGGGGGGCGCCTTGAGCGCGGCGTCGCTGGCAAGCCGGCCGGCGGCCACCGCGGCGGCACCGGCCCCGATCACGGCGGTGACGGCAGCGGCCGTCGCTTTGGCAGGGCGCACGGCTCCAGTGTCCCGGCGGACGGCGCGGGCGACCAGTGGGAGGGAGCCGGGGGTGAGCCCCGCGGCCGGGCGCCGGCGCGGGCCGGGCGTGGGGACGGCTCAGCCGCGCTGGCCGTAGCCGCGCAGGCGCTCCTCCACCTCCGTCAGCTGCTCCCGGGACAGCAGGCTCGGGGCCAGGCCGGGCACCGAGGAGGCGGTGAGCCACAGGCGGCACATCCACTCCAGCTGGGCGGTGCGGTCGTACGCCTGGGCGAGGGTGCTTCCGTGGGTGAGGGTGCCGTGGTTCTGCAGCAGGCACCCGGAGCGGCCGGCGAGGGCCCGGAGCATGTTCTCCGCCAACTCGTCGCTGCCGTACGGGGCGTACGGGGCGACCCGGACGGGGCCGCCGAGCGCGGCGGCCATGTAGTGGATCAGCGGGAGCTCGGTCACGAGCGTCGAGACGGCCGTCGCGTGCACGGCGTGGGTGTGGACGACGGCCAGCGCGTCGGTCGTGCGGTAGACGGCGAGGTGCATGGGCAGCTCGCTGGTCGGGACGAGGGTGCCGAGGACCTGCCGGCCGTCGAGGTCGACGCCGGTCACGTCGTCGGGCGTCAGCCGGTCGTAGGGGACGCCGGACGGCGTGACCAGGACGGTGTCCCCGACCCGCACCGAGACGTTGCCGGACGTGCCGACGACGAGTCCGTCGGAGACCGTCCGGAGGGCCGTGGTGACGAGGTCGTCCCAGGCGCGGGCCTCCTCGGGCCGCGCGGCCCCGCCACGCGACTCCCCCGGACCCGCCGCGCTTTCCTGCCCCCCTGGGCTCCCCTGCCCTCCTGGGCCCCTGTGCACCCCCGCCGCGCTCCCCAGCCCCTCTGTGCTCCCCAGCCCCTCTGCGCTCCCCCGCACCCCCGCGCTCCCCTGTGCGTCCGCCGTGCGCCGCTCGTCGCCTCGCTGCTCAGCCATGCCGCGATCCTGCCAGGCTGCGCTTTCCTGCGTCGCGGAAGCGGGGGACTTCGTACACAACGGCGGCGGCACCCCGGCGGGTGACCGGAGCCTGTTCGACGGGTCACTCGAAGGGGTGAAGTGGTTCACCCGCGGAGGCTGTGCCCCGGGGCCCCGGGAGGCCGCCCCGTGGCGGAATACCGACCCCCTGTTGCGGTCACCCCTGCGCCCCTCCCAGTTCATCTTCCGTTCACCCAGGTTCCCTACGTTCATCGAGCCAACAACCTCGAACGATTGCCTGGGTAAATGGAAAGCTTCTCGCTGATCCTCGCGATTGTGGTGGTCACCGCACTCGCGTTCGATTTCACGAACGGTTTCCACGACACCGCGAACGCGATGGCCACCACCATTTCCACGGGCGCCATGAAGCCCAAGGCTGCGGTGGCCATGTCCGCGGTCCTCAACCTGGTGGGCGCCTTCCTGTCCGTCGAAGTCGCCAACACGATCTCCAAAGGCCTCGTCGACGAGGCCGGCATCCGTCCCGAGGTCATCTTCGCCGCCCTGGTCGGCGCGATCCTCTGGAACCTGCTGACCTGGCTGGTCGGTCTGCCCTCCAGCTCCTCCCACGCCCTCATGGGCGGTCTGATCGGCGCCACGATCGCCTCGGCGGGCGTCGGCGCGGTGCACGGGGACGTGCTGGTCACCAAGGTGCTGATCCCTGCGATCGCCGCCCCGCTGGTCGCGGGCATCGCGGCGATGCTCGCCACGCGGCTGACCTACTCCCTCGGCAGCAAGGCCGAGGACAAGGCGTCCAAGAAGGGCTACCGGGCCGGCCAGATCGCCTCGGCGGGCCTGGTCTCCCTGGCGCACGGCACCAACGACGCGCAGAAGACCATGGGTGTCATCACCCTCGCCCTGGTCGCCGGCGGCACCGTGGCGCCCGACTCGGACCCGCCCATGTGGGTCATCCTCTCGGCGGGTCTCGCCATCGCGCTCGGCACCTACCTGGGTGGCTGGCGCATCATCCGCACCATGGGCAAGGGACTGACCGACCTCCAGCCGCAGCAGGGCTTCGCCGCCCAGACCTCCGCGGCCACGGTCATCCTTGCCTCCTCGCACCTCGGTTTCTCCCTCTCCACGACGCACTCCGTGTCCGGTTCGGTGATGGGTGCCGGGCTCGGCCGCAAGGGCGGCGTGGTCCGCTGGTCCACCGCGACGCGGATGTTCGTCGCCTGGGGTCTGACGCTGCCGGCGGCGGCCCTGGTGGGCGCTCTCGCCGAGTACGTCACCGGCTTCGGCAGCTGGGGCACCGCCGTGGTGGCCGTCTTCCTCGTCGCCTCCAGCGCGGCGATCTGGAAGCTCTCGCGGCGTGAGGTCGTCGACCACACCAACGTCAACGACACCGACGACACCGTGGAGGCGGAGCCGGCCGGTGTGGTGACCACGGCGATCGCCGCGGTGACACCGCCGCCGGTGGGTGGCACGGCCACGGCGTCGGAGGACCCGGTCCCCTCGTTCCCGTCGCAGGCCACCGCCGAGCGCACGCCGACCACGACCACCACGGTCTGACCCGCCACCGGTTACAAGGAAGAGTTACTGAGATGAAGATCGACTGGGCGGCCCTCGGCTCCGTCTTCGGCGTCAGCCTTGTGGTCACCGTGGCCCTCGTCGGCCTGTTCACCCTCGGCATCACCGGCCTGTCGCGCCGCGAGCGGGCGGTGGCGCAGGGCGGGTCCGCGAGCCTCGCCGTCACCGGCGCGTACGCGTGCTTCGCGGCGTGTGCGGCGGCCGTGGGGTACGGCATCTATCTGATCGTGGCCTGACGGCCCGACCGATCGCACGTCGTGTCCGCCGGGCGGCACGGGACTTCGGTCCCGTGCCGCCCGGTTGTCGTGTGGGGGCAGGGGCGGTGTGGGGTTCTCCACACTCTCCCCGCGCAGGTCAACGGCAAGTTGACGGCGGTTCGCGGCCGTGGTGGACTGCCGGGGCCAGTACGGCGGCAGGAGAGGAAGCCGGTGCGAGTCCGGCGCGGTCCCGCCACTGTCACCGGGGTAGCAATCCCCGGGAGCCAGGAACTCTCACCGCCGGTCTCGTCGAACCAGGGCGTGGACACCCTGAGTGAGGACACACATCGCCATGCGCGGCTGCCGATCGAGGTTCAACACCCCACCCCTGCCCGCCCCCCAGGCCGGCTGAGCCGATGGGTGCCGGTCGCGTCTTCGCGTACGGCGCCGCCGCCGGTCTGATCGGTGACCTGCTGCTCGGTGATCCTCGCCGAGGACATCCGGTCGCCGCGTTCGGACGGGGCGCGGGTGCCGTGGAACGGGTGCTGTGGCGGGACCACCGCGGGTGGGGCGCGCTGCACACCGCCGTGTGTGCCGGAGGGGCCGTCGCCCTCGGGTCCGTCGCCGCGCGTGCCGTGCGGACGTCCACCGTCGCCTCGGTCGCGCTGACCGGAGCCGCCACCTGGGCCGTCGTCGGGGGGACTTCACTCGCCAGGGAGGCGCGGACCATCGGGCGTGCCCTGGAGGCCGGGGACGTCGAGGCGGCCCGGGCGCGGCTGCCGCATCTGTGCGGGCGGGACCCGCAGGCCCTCGACGCCGACGGCATGGCACGGGCCGTGGTCGAGTCCGTCGCCGAGAACACCTCCGACGCGGTCGTGGGGGCGCTGGTGTGGGGGGCCGTCGGTGGAGTGCCGGGGCTGCTGGGCTTCCGGGCCGTCAACACCCTGGACGCCATGGTCGGGCACAAGTCGGCCCGTTACCGCCGCTACGGATGGGCCTCCGCACGGCTGGACGACCTCGCGGGGTGGCCGGGAGCGCGGCTGACCGCCGTGCTCGCCACCCTGGCCGGGCCGGACCCGCGGGAGGCCGTGCGGGCCTGGCGGACCGACGCGGCGAAGCATCCGAGTCCCAACGCCGGGCCCGTGGAGGCCTCGTTCGCGGGAGCGCTCGGGGTGCGGCTCGGCGGGACGCTCTCCTACGGCGGGCGGGTGGAGCACCGGCCCGTGCTGAACACGCAAGGGCGTGCCGTCGGCACGCACGACGTCGAACGGGCCGTGCGGCTGTCGCAGCGCGTCACCTGGCTCGCGCTCGGGGTGTGCGCGGGCGCGCGGCTGCTGGCGAGTGCGCGGCTGTTCAGGAACGCACGGTCATTCGGGAGTGCGCCGGCGCTCAAGGGCGCGCGGTCGCTGAAGAGGGGGACATGACATGAGCGGTGGGCTTCTCGTCGCCGGTACCACCTCCGACGCCGGCAAGAGCGTCGTGACCGCCGGGATCTGCCGGTGGCTGGTGCGCCAGGGCGTCAAGGTCGCGCCCTTCAAGGCGCAGAACATGTCCCTGAACTCCTTCGTGACCACGGAGGGCGCCGAGATCGGGCGGGCGCAGGCCATGCAGGCGCAGGCCTGCCGCGTCGAGCCGACCGCGTTGATGAATCCCGTGCTGCTCAAGCCCGGTGGTGAGCAGAGCAGCCAGGTCGTGCTGCTGGGCAAGCCGGTCGGGGAGATGAGTGCGCGGGGTTACCACGGCGGCCGGCAGCAGCGGCTGCTCGGGACGGTGCTGGACTGCCTGGAACAGTTGCGGGGCACGTATGACGCGGTGATCTGTGAGGGGGCGGGTTCCCCCGCCGAGATCAATCTGCGGCGGACGGACATCGTGAACATGGGGATCGCCCGTAACGCCGGGCTGCCCGTGCTCGTGGTCGGCGACATCGACCGGGGCGGGGTGTTCGCCTCGTTCTTCGGGACGGTGGCGCTGCTGTCCCCCGAGGACCAGGCCTGTGTCGCCGGGTTCCTCGTCAACAAGTTTCGCGGTGACGTCTCCCTGCTGGAGCCGGGCCTGGAGATGCTGCACGGGCTCACGGGGCGGAAGACGTACGGCGTCCTCCCCTTCCGGCACGGGCTGGGCATCGACGAGGAGGACGGCCTCAGGGTCTCCCTGCGGGGAGCGGTGCGGGAGTCCGTCGTCGCCCCGCCCGTCGGCGAGGACGTGCTGCGCGTCGCGGTCTGTGCCGTGCCGCTGATGTCCAACTTCACCGACGTGGACGCGCTGGCCGCCGAACCGGGCGTCGTGGTGCGGTTCGTGGACCGGCCGGAGGAACTGGCCGACGCCGACCTCGTCGTCGTGCCCGGTACCCGTGGCACGGTCCGCGCGCTGGACTGGCTGCGGGAGCGCGGGCTCGCCGACGCCCTCGTCCGCAGGGCCGCCGAACAGCGGCCCGTGCTCGGCGTCTGCGGCGGCTTCCAGATCCTCGGCGAGCACATCGAGGACGACGTGGAGAGCCGCAGGGGGCACGTCGACGGGCTCGGGATCCTGCCCGTGCGGGTGCGGTTCGCCCGCGAGAAGACCCTCACCAGACCGGCCGGCGAGGCCCTCGGGGAGCACGTCGAGGGCTACGAGATCCACCACGGGGTCGCCGATGTCACCGGCGGAGTCCCCTTCCTGGACGGCTGCCGGGTCGGCCAGATTTGGGGCACGCACTGGCACGGTTCGCTGGAGTCGGACGGCTTCCGGCGGGCCTTTCTGCGCGAGGTGGCGGCCGCCGCGGGCCGCCGTTTCGTGCCCGCGCCGGACACCTCGTTCGCCGCGCTGCGCGAGGAGCAGCTCGACCGGCTCGGCGACCTGATCGAACAGCACGCGGACACCGACGCGCTGTGGCGGCTCATCGAGTCCGGCGCGCCGCAAGGACTGCCCTTCATTCCACCGGGAGCACCCGCATGAGCACTGTGTTGTTGTTGTCGACCGCCGACACGGACCTGCTGGCGGCCCGGGCCGCCTCCGGAGCCGACTACCGGATCGGCAACCCCACCCGCGTGGACGTGCGGGAGGAGCTGCCCGCCCTGCTGGACGGGGCGTCCGTCGCCGTCGTCCGGCTGCTCGGCGGCAAGCGGGCCTGGGAGGACGGCCTCGCCGCGCTGAAGGCCTCCGGCGTCCCGACCGTGCTGCTGGGCGGTGAGGCCGTGCCGGACGCGGAGCTGATGGCCGAGTCGTCCGTCCCGGCCGGTGTCGTCGCCGAGGCGCTCAGGTACCTCGTGGAGGGCGGCCCGGACAACCTGACCGAACTCGCCCGCTTCCTCTCCGACACGGTGCTGCTGACGGGTGAGGGGTTCGACGAGCCGCGGAAGATGCCGGAGTACGGCGTCCATGGCGAGCGCGCCCGCGTGGAGGTCCGTCCGACCGTCGGCGTGCTCTTCTACCGGGCCCACGAACTGAGCGGCAACACCGCCTTCGTCGACACCCTGTGCGACGCCATCGAGGCGCGCGGCGCCAACGCGCTGCCCGTGTACTGCGGTTCGCTGCGCGGGGCGGACGAGGGGTTGTACGAGATCCTCGGGCAGGCCGACGCCCTGGTCGCCACCGTGCTCGCCGCCGGTGGCACCCACGCCTCGCAGGCCTCGGCTGGCGGTGACGAGGAGGCCTGGGACATCGGCGCCCTCGCCGAGCTGGACATCCCCGTGCTGCAGGGCCTGTGCCTGACCTCCTCGCGGCAGGCCTGGGCGGACTCGGACGCCGCCCTCTCCCCCATGGACGCCGCGATGCAGGTGGCGATCCCGGAGTTCGACGGGCGGCTGATCACCGTGCCGTTCTCCTTCAAGGAGCAGGGCCCGGACGACGTGCCGGTGTACGTCGCCGACCCGGACCGGGCCGCGCGCGTCGCCGGTATCGCCGTCCGGCACGCGCGGCTGAAGCATAAGGACAACGCCGAGAAGAAGCTCGCGCTGGTCTTCACCGCGTACCCGACCAAGCACTCGCGGGTCGGCAACGCGGTCGGCCTGGACACCCCGGCCTCGGCCGTGCGGGTGCTGGACGCGCTGCGGGACGCCGGGTACGTCGTCGAGGGTCATCCGGACGAGGGTGACGAGCTGATCCACCGGCTCATCAACGCCGGCGGGCACGACGTGGAGTGGCTGACGGAGGAGCAGCTGGCCGCCGCGCCCGCACGGGTGCCGCTGGCGGACTACCGGGCGTGGTTCGAGAAGCTCGACCCGGAGCTGAAGGACGCCATGACCGAGGCGTGGGGCGAGCCGCCGGGCAGCCTCTACGTCGACGGCGACGACATCGTGCTGGCGTCCCTGCAGTTCGGGAACGTCGTCGTGATGATCCAGCCGCCCCGCGGCTTCGGGGAGAACCCGATCGCGATCTACCACGACCCGGACATGCCGCCGTCCCACCACTACATGGCGGCCTACCGGTGGCTGGAGAACAGTTTCGGTGCCGACGCCATCGTCCACATGGGCAAGCACGGCACCATGGAGTGGCTGCCCGGCAAGGGGCTCGGGCTCAGCGGCGGCTGCGCCCCGGACGCGGTCCTCGGGGACCTGCCGCTGGTCTACCCGTTCATCGTGAACGACCCGGGCGAGGGCACCCAGGCCAAGCGGCGCGGGCACGCCACGGTCGTCGACCACCTCGTGCCGCCGATGGCCCGCGCCGACGCCTACGGCGACCTGGCCAAGCTGGAGCAGCTCCTCGACGAGTACGCGCTCGTCTCCGACCTGGACCCGGCGAAGGCGCCGACCGTGCGCGCCCAGATCTGGACGCTGGTCAAGGCCGCCGAACTCCACCACGACCTGCACGTCGACGAGCAGCCGGACGACGAGGAGTTCGACGAGTTCGTCATGCACATCGACGGCTATCTGTGCGAGATCAAGGACGTGCAGATCCGCGACGGCCTGCACATCCTGGGCGGCGGGCCGGTCGGCGAGCCGCGCGTCAACCTCGTGCTGGCCGTGTTGCGCGCCTCGCAGGTGTGGGGCGGGCAGGCCAACGCGCTGCCGGGGCTGAGGGCGTCGCTGGCTCAGCACTTCGGGCTGGTGGAGAAGGAGCTGCTGGCCGAGCCGGGCGCTCCGGTGAAGGTGCCCGTCGAGCTGACGGACCTGGTGGACGGGCCCTCGCGCAGCGCCGCCGACGCGATCGACCTGCTGGAGCAGCTGTGCCGGCGGATCGCGGAGGGCATGGAGGAGCGCGGCTGGGCGGTCGCCGAGAGCGCGCCTCTGGTCCGGGAGGTCCTCGGCACCGAACTGCCCGACGCGGTCGCCGTGCTGGAGTTCGCCTGCACCGAGGTCGTGCCCCGGCTGGAGAAGACCACCGACGAAATCGGGCACATCCTGCGGGCGCTGCGGGGCGGTTACGTCCCGGCCGGTCCCTCCGGGTCGCCGACCCGCGGACTCGTCAACGTCCTGCCTACGGGCCGCAACTTCTACTCCGTCGACCCCAAGGCCATTCCCTCCCGGCTGAGCTGGGAGGTCGGGCAGTCGCTCGCCGACTCGCTGGTGCAGCGGTATCTCCAGGACACCGGTGAGTACCCGACGTCCGTCGGCCTGACCGTGTGGGGCACCTCCGCGATGCGCACCCAGGGCGACGACATCGCCGAGATCCTGGCGCTGCTGGGCTGCCGGCCGGTGTGGGACGACGCCTCGCGGCGTGTGACCGGGTTCGAGGTGATCCCCCTCGCGGAACTCGCCCGGCCGCGCATCGACGTGACGGTCCGCATCTCGGGCTTCTTCCGGGACGCGTTCCCGCACGTCGTGGGCCTGATCGACGACGCCGTGCGCACGGTGGCCGAGCTGGACGAGCCGGCGGAGTCCAACTACGTCCGGGCCCACGCCGACCAGGACACCGCCGAGCACGGCGACCGCCGCCGGGCCACGGCCCGCATCTTCGGCTCCAAGCCGGGCGCGTACGGGGCGGGTCTGCTGCCGCTGATCGACGCCCGCAACTGGCGCTCCGACGCCGACCTCGCCGAGGTGTACGCGGTGTGGGGCGGCTACGCCTACGGCCGGGGCCTCGACGGGCGGGCCGCGCGCGGGGACATGGAGACGGCGTTCAAGCGGATCGCCGTCGCCGCGAAGAACGTCGACACCCGTGAGCACGACCTCGTCGACGCCGACGACTACTTCCAGTACCACGGCGGCATGGTCGCCATGGTCCGGCACCTGACGGGTGCCAGCCCCGAGGCGTACGTCGGCGACTCGGCCACCCCCGACCAGGTGAAGACCCGCACGCTCGGCGAGGAGACGCACCGTGTGTTCCGCGCCCGGGTGGTCAACCCGCGCTGGATGGCGGCCATGCGGCGGCACGGCTACAAGGGCGCCTTCGAGATGGCGGCGACCGTGGACTACCTGTTCGGGTACGACGCCACGGCCGGGGTCGTCGACGACTGGATGTACGAGAAGCTCAGCGCCGAGTACGTCTTCGACCCGGAGAACCGGGACTTCATGAAGAAGTCCAACCCCTGGGCGCTGCGCGGCATCACCGAACGGCTGCTGGAGGCCGCGGAGCGCGGCCTGTGGGCCGAGCCGGACGCGGAGACGCTGGAACGGCTGCGCGCCACCTACCTGGAACTCGAAGGCGACCTGGAGGGCGACGAGAAGTGACCACCCCCTTTCCGTTCACGGCCGTCGTCGGCCAGGACGACCTGCGGCTCGCGCTGCTGCTGAACGCCGTGTCCCCCGCCGTCGGCGGAGTGCTGGTGCGCGGCGAGAAGGGCACGGCCAAGTCGACGGCGGTGCGGGCGCTGTCGGCGCTGCTGCCGGAGGTTCCGGTCGTCCCCGGCTGCCGTTTCTCGTGCGACCCCGCCTCCCCGGACCCGGGGTGCCCGGACGGGCCCCACGAGGCCGGTGGCGGTGCCGAGCGGCCCGCGCGCATGGTCGAACTGCCCGTCGGCGCCTCCGAGGACCGGCTGGTGGGCGCGCTGGACATCGAGCGGGCGCTCTCCGAGGGCGTGAAGGCCTTCGAGCCGGGCCTGCTCGCGGACGCGCACCGCGGGATCCTCTACGTCGACGAGGTCAACCTCCTGCACGACCACCTGGTCGACCTGCTGCTGGACGCCGCCGCGATGGGCGCCTCGTACGTGGAACGGGAGGGCGTCTCCGTTCGGCACGCCGCCCGTTTCCTGCTGGTGGGAACGATGAACCCGGAGGAGGGCGAGCTGCGGCCGCAGCTGCTCGACCGGTTCGGGCTGACCGTCGAGGTCGCGGCCTCGCGGGAGCCGGACCAGCGGGTGGAGGTCGTCAAGCGGCGCCTGGCCTACGACGACGACCCGGCCGCCTTCGCCGCGCGCTGGGCCGAGGACGAGGCCGCCGTGCGGGAGCGGATCGTCGCCGCGCGGGAGCTGCTGCCGTCCGTGCGGCTGGGCGACGGGGCGCTGCGGCAGATCGCGGCGACCTGCGCGGCCTTCGAGGTGGACGGCATGCGCGCGGACATCGTGATGGCGCGGACGGCCACCGCGCTGGCGGCCTGGGCCGGGCGCACGGACGTGCTCGCGGAGGACGTCCGGCAGGCGGCGCTGCTGGCGCTGCCGCACCGGCGGCGGCGCAACCCCTTCGACGCGCCCGGGCTCGACGAGGACAAGCTCGACGAGACCCTGGAGGAGTTCGGCGGCTCGGACGACGACGACCCGGACCCGGACCCCGGTCCCGACGGGCCCGGCGGAGGCGGCGGACAGCCCGAACCCGACGACGCGCCTCAGGGCGACGGTGACACCGCGGCCCGGCCCGAGGCCGCTGAGGGCGGGCAGCCGCAGCCCTCGGGCGCCGGCGAGCAGTCGGCCGTACGGGCCTCGGAGCCGTTCCGCACCAAGGTGCTGAGCGTGCCCGGGATCGGTGAGGGGTCCGCCGGGCGGCGGTCCCGGGCGCGGACCGAGCACGGGCGGACGACCGGGGCCCGGCGGCCCCGGGGCGCGCTCACCAAGCTGCACCTGGCGGCGACCGTGCAGGCGGCGGCGCCGCACCAGCGGGCGCGCGGGCGGTCCGGGCCGGGCCTGGTGGTGCGCCGGGACGATCTGCGGCAGGCCACCCGCGAGGGGCGCGAGGGCAACCTCGTGCTGTTCGTCGTGGACGCCTCCGGGTCGATGGCGGCACGGCAGCGGATGAGCGCCGTCAAAGGCGCCGTGCTGTCGCTGCTGCTGGACGCCTACCAGCGGCGCGACAAGGTGGGCCTGGTGACCTTCCGCGGCACGGACGCGGACGTCGCGCTGCCGCCGACCTCGTCGGTGGACGCGGCGGCGGCCCGGCTGGAGACGCTGCCCACCGGCGGGCGGACGCCGCTCGCCGCGGGGCTGCTGCGCGCGCACGACGTGCTGCGCGTGGAGCGGCTGCGCGACCCCGCGCGGCGGCCGCTGGTCGTGGTGGTGACGGACGGGCGGGCCACCGGTGGCCCCGAGCCGGTCGCCCTCGCCGGGCGTGCGGCCCGGCTGTTCGCGGCCGACGGGGTCGCCTCCGTCGTCGTGGACTGCGAGTCGGGGCCGGTACGGCTCGGGCTCGCCGGGCAGCTCGCCGGTGAACTGGGCGGAACGGCCGTGACATTGGACGAGCTGCGCGCGGACAGCATCGCCGGGCTCGTGAAGGACGTGCAGAGGAGGGCCGCGTAATGCCGCAGGGACAGCCGAGTGTGGTGCCGGACGACGGGCTGACGACCCGGCAGCGCCGGAACCGGCCGCTGGTCGTCGTGCACACGGGCGTCGGCAAGGGCAAGTCCACCGCCGCCTTCGGGCTCGCGCTGCGGGCCTGGAACCAGGGGTGGCCGATCGGGGTGTTCCAGTTCGTCAAGTCGGCGAAGTGGAAGGTCGGCGAGGAGAACGCGCTGCGGGTGCTCGGCGCCTCCGGCGAGGGCGGGTCCGTCGACTGGCACAAGATGGGCGAGGGCTGGTCCTGGGTGCAGCGCGATGCCCAGATGGACAACGAGGAGAAGGCGCGGGAGGGCTGGGAGCAGGTCAAGCGGGACCTGGCGGCCGAGACGTACAAGCTGTACGTGCTCGACGAGTTCGCCTACCCGATGCACTGGGGCTGGGTGGACACGGACGAGGTGATCTCCGTGCTGCGCGAGCGGCCCGGGACGCAGCACGTCGTCATCACCGGGCGGAACGCGCCGGAGAAGCTGGTGGACTTCGCCGATCTCGTGACCGACATGTCCAAGGTCAAGCACCCCATGGACGCAGGCCAGAAGGGCCAGAGGGGCATCGAGTGGTGAGTGCTTCCGTCCCACGGCTGGTCGTCGCCGCGCCCTCCTCGGGCAGTGGCAAGACCACCGTCGCCACGGGGTTGATGGCCGCGTTCGCCGCGCGGGGGCTCACCGTGTCCCCGCACAAGGTCGGGCCGGACTACATCGACCCCGGGTACCACGCGCTCGCGACCGGGCGGGTGGGACGGAACCTCGACGCGTACCTGTGCGGGCCCGAGCTGGTCGGGCCGCTGTTCCTGCACGGGGCGCGAGGGTGTGACATCGCCGTCGTCGAGGGCGTGATGGGGCTGTACGACGGGGCCGGGGGCGAGGGGGAACTCGCCTCCACGGCTCATGTCGCGAAGCTGCTCGGGGCGCCGGTGGTGCTGGTCGTGGACGCGTCGTCGCAGTCCCGGTCGGTGGCGGCCCTGGTGCACGGTTTCGCCTCCTGGGATCCGGAGGTGCGGGTCGGGGGCGTGATCCTGAACAAGGTCGCCTCGGACCGGCACGAGGAGCTGCTGCGGGAGGCGTTGGAGCAGGCGGGGGTGCCGGTCCTCGGGGTGCTGCGGCGCGTTCCGCAGGTGGACACGCCGTCGCGGCATCTGGGGCTGGTGCCGGTCGCCGAGCGGCACGCCGCCGCGGTGAAGGCGGTTGCGGCGATGAGGGCGCAGGTCTCCGAGGGGTGTGATCTGGACGCGTTGGCGGGGCTGGCGCGGAGTGCGGGTGCGTTGCCGGGGGCGGCCTGGGATGCGGCCGAGGCCGTTTCCTCGCCCCCGCCGCCCCTACCCTTCCCGTCCTCCAGGGGCTCCGCCCCTTCGACCCCGCCGGAGGGCTCCGCCCCCCGGACCCCCGGTCGGCCTGAACGGCCTCGTCCTCAAACGCCGGACAGGCTGGTTGTCGCTGTTGCCGGCGGGAAGGCGTTCACCTTCTCCTACGCTGAAACCACCGAACTGCTCGCCGCCGCCGGGGCCGAGGTCGTCGTCTTCGATCCCTTGCGGGACGAGGAACTGCCCGAGGGGACCGCCGGGCTGGTGATCGGGGGCGGGTTCCCCGAGGTGTACGCCGCCGAGCTGTCCGCCAACGAACCCCTGCGCAAGGCCGTTGGGGAGCTGGCGGCGAGCGGCGCTCCCGTCGCCGCCGAGTGTGCCGGGCTGCTGTATCTGAGCCGGGAGCTGGACGGGCTGCCGATGTGCGGGGTGCTGGACGCCTCGGCACGGATGACCGAGCGGCTCACGCTGGGCTACCGGGACGCCGTGGCCGTGGGCGACAGTGTGCTCGCGGCGGCCGGGACGCGGATGCGGGGGCACGAGTTCCACCGGACCGTCGTGGAGCCCGGCTCGGGGGCGCAGCCCGCCTGGGGGGTCCGCACCCCCCGGCCGCGGGTCGAAGGTTTTGTACAGCGCGGTGTGCACGCGAGCTATCTGCACACGCACTGGGCGTCCGAGCCCGGTGTCGCCCGTCGGTTCGTGGAGAGGTGCCGGACGTCATGAGCAGCAGGCTGATCGGGGTCGGGGTCGGGCCCGGGGACCCGGAGCTGGTGACCGTCAAGGGCGTCAACGCCCTGCGGGAAGCCGAGGTCGTGGTGGTGCCCGTGATGGCCGCGCCCGACGGGAAGGACGGCGGGGAGCGCGGCCGGGCCGAGGCGACCGTGCTGCACTACGTGCCCGAGGAGAAGGTCGTCCGGGTCGTGTTCGCGCTGAACGAGCGCAGCGACCGGGCCCGGCGCGAGGCCGCCTGGGACGCGGCCGGCGAGCGGGTCGCCGACCTGCTGCGGCGGCACCCGTCGGTGGCCTTCGCGACCATCGGCGACCCCAACGTGTACTCGACGTTCACCTATCTCGCGCAGACCGTCGCCGAGCTCGTGCCGGGGACCGTCGTCGAGACGGTGCCCGGCATCACGGCCATGCAGGACCTCGCCGCCCGGTCGGGTGCCGTGCTGACCGAGGGGACCGAGCCGCTCACGCTCGTGCCCGTCACCGCCGGGTCGGCCGTGCTGAAGGACGCCCTGGCGGGGCCCGGGACCGTGGTCGCCTACAAGTTCGGGCGGCAGGCGCACGAGGTCGCCGAGGCGCTGCGGGAGACCGGGCGGCTCGGGGACGCCGTGTGGGGCTCGGCGCTCGGCCTGCCGGAGGAGTCCGTACGCCGGGCCGCCGAGCTCGACGAGGCACCCCTGCCCTATCTGTCGACGCTCATCGCACCCGCCCGGCGCGAGGGCGGGCGGGGCGGAAAGCTCTGACCCGCCCGTCCCCCGCCGCCCCTCCCCCGTTCCACCCCCTGTACGAGAGGACCCATCCCATGGCCGACGCCCCTGCCGGCAAAGTGACCTTCGTCGGTGCCGGCCCCGGCGCCGCCGACCTGCTGACGTTCCGCGCCGCACGCGCCATCGCCGAGGCCGACGTCGTGATCTGGGCGGCCAGCCTGGTCCAGGAGGAGGTCCTGGAGCACGCCCGTGAGGACGCGGAGATCCTCGACTCGGCGACCATGTCCCTGGAGGACGTCGTCGCCGTGTACGAGCGGGCCCGCGGCGAGGGGCTGAAGGTCGCCAGGATCCATTCCGGCGACCCGGCCCTGTGGGGCGGCACGCAGGAGCAGGTCGACCGGTGTGCAGAGATCGGCATCGCGACCGAGATCGTGCCCGGGGTGTCCTCCTTCTCGGCCGTCGCGGCCCTCGCGCAGCGCGAGCTGACCATCCCGGAGGTCGCGCAGTCGGTCGTGCTGACCCGGCTCGGCGGCGGCAAGACGCCCATGCCGCCCGGCGAGGAGGTCCGGGAGTTCGCCAAGCACGGCACCACCATGGCGGTGTTCCTCTCGGCCGCCCGCAGCGGGCAGCTGGTGCGGGAGCTGCTGGAGGGCGGCTACCCGACGACGACGCCGGTCGTGGTGGCCTACCAGGCGACCTGGCCGGAGGAGCTGGTCGTGAAGTGCACGATCGGCACGCTGGAGGAGACGGTCAAGGAGCACAAGCTCTGGAAGCACACCCTGTTCCTGGTCGGCCCGGCGCTGGACGCGCACGGCACGCGCTCGCACCTGTACCACCCGGGTCATTTCCACGGCTACCGCAAGGCCGACCCGGAGGCCCGGCGGGCGCTGCGCGAGCGGGGGGCGAGTACGTGATCACGGTGGTCGGCACGGGGACGGGGGCGGCGCCTTGCGACGACGTCCTCGCCGGTGCCGGGCTGGTGGTGGGCGGGCGGCGGCATCTCGACGCCGTACGGCTGCCGGAGACGGCGGAGCGGGTCGTGCTCGGGCCTCTCGCGCCGGCCCTGGACACCATCGGCGCATACGTCGCGAAGGACCGTCCCGTTGTGGTGCTGGCCTCGGGCGACCCCGGGTTCTTCGGGATCGTGCGGGTGCTGGCCGAGCGGTTCGGGCCGGAGCGGCTGGATGTGCGGCCCGGGGTGTCGTCCGTCGCGGCCGCGTTCGGGCGGATCGGGCTGCCGTGGGACGACGCCGTGGTGGTCAGCGCCCACGGGCGGGAGCTGCGGACGGCCGTCCACGTGTGCCGGGCGCAGGCGAAGACGGCCGTGCTGACCGGGCCGGGCGCGGGCCCGGCGGAGCTGGGTGCCGCGCTGCGGGACGCGGCGCGGGTGCTGGTCGTCGCGTCCGGGCTCGGCTCGGAGGCGGAGCGCGTGGAGCGGGTGACGCCCGCCGAGGCCGCCGCCCGGGACTGGGGTACGGCGGTGAACGTGGTGCTGTGCCTGGACGAGGCGCGGGCGCTCGGGCCCGTGCGGACGGTCGCGGGACCCGGTGAGCGGCCCGCCGGCTGGGCCCTGGAGGAGGCGGAGTTCGCCCACCGGGACTCGATGATCACCAAGTTCGAGGTGCGGGCGCTGGCCCTGGCCCGGCTGGGGCCGCGCCCGGGTGACCTGGTGTGGGACGTGGGCGCGGGCTCCGGGTCCGTGGCCGTGGAGTGCGCGCGGCTGGGTGCGGCCGTGACCGCCGTGGAGAAGACCGCGGACGGGGTGGAGCGGGTCCGCGCCAACGCCGCCGCGCACCGTGTGGACGTGCACGTGGTGCGCGGCGCGGCACCGGACGCGCTGACGGAACTCGCCGAGGAACCCGACGCCGTGTTCGTGGGGGGAGGCGGGCATGAACTGCCCGCGATCGTCGCCGCGTGCGCGCGGCGTGCCCGGCGCACGGTGGTCGTCGCGATGGCGGCGCTCGACCGGGTTCCGGCCGCGCGCGAGGCCCTGACCAGCGCCGGTCTCACCTGCGACGGCGTGCTGTTGCAGTCGTCGCGGCTCGCGCCGCTGCCCGGGGACGTGACCCGGCTCGCGGCGACCAACCCCGTTTTCCTGCTGTGGGGCGTCCGGCCTCCGGCAGCCGTCGAAGAAGGAGTCGCTCAGTGATCGGCCTCATTTCCGCCACGGCGGCGGGAGCTGCCGCGCGGGACCGGCTGGCCGCCGCGTGGCCGGACCGCACCCGGGTGTACGAGGGTCCCGTCGGGGACGCCGTACGGACCGCGTTCGCGCAGTGCGAGCAGCTCGTGTGCTTCCTGGCGACAGGGGCGGTGGTGCGGCTGGTGGCACCGCTGCTGTCCGGCAAGACCGAGGACCCGGGCGTGGTGTGCGTCGACGAGGGCGGGCGCTTCGCCGTGTCCCTGCTGGGCGGGCACGCGGGCGGCGCCAACGAACTGGCCCGCGAGGTGGGCGGGTTGCTGGGTGCGCAGCCGGTGGTGACGACGGCCACGGACGCGGTGGACCTGCCGGGCCTGGACACCCTCGGCCTGCCCGTGGAGGGCGACGTCGCCGGGGTGTCGCGGGCGCTGCTGGACGGCGAGGCGGTGGCACTGCGGGCCGAGGTGGCCTGGCCGCTGCCGCCGCTGCCGGTGACGGAGGAGGGGCCGTACTCGATCCGGCTCACCGACCGGCTCGTGGCGGCGGCCGAGCGCGAGGTCGTGCTGCGTCCGCCGACCCTGGTCGTCGGCGTCGGGGCGTCCAAGGGTGCCCCCACGGACGAGGTCCTCGGGCTGGTGGAGGGCGCCCTGCGGGAGGCCGGGCTGTCCGTGGCCTCCGTCGCGGAGCTGGCCACCGTCGACGCCAAGGCCGAGGAGGCCGGCATCGTCGAGGCCGCGCGGCGGCTCGGGGTGCCCCTGGTGACGTACTCCGCCGAGGAACTGGCCGGGGTGGACGTGCCCAACCCGTCCGACGCGCCGCTGGCCGCCGTCGGCACCCCGTCCGTGGCGGAGGCCGCCGCGCTCGTCGGCGGAGGTGAACTGCTCGTGCCCAAGCGGAAGTCCGACGCGAGCCCGGCCATGGCGACCTGTGCCGTCGTACGGCGGCCGGGGCGCGGGCGGCTCGCGGTGGTCGGGCTCGGGCCCGGCGCCCGGGACCTGCTGACGCCGCGTGCGCGGGCCGAACTGCGGCGGGCTTCCGTGCTCGTCGGACTCGACCAGTACGTCGACCAGATCCGCGATCTGCTGCGGCCCGGCACCCGGATCCTGGAGTCGGGACTCGGCGCCGAGGAGGAGCGGGCGCGCACGGCCGTCGCGGAGGCCCGCAAGGGCCAGGCCGTCGCGCTGATCGGCAGTGGGGACGCGGGCGTCTACGCCATGGCCTCCCCGGCGCTGGCCGAGGCCTCCGACGACATCGACGTGGTCGGTGTGCCCGGCGTGACGGCGGCGCTCGCGGCCGGTGCGATCCTGGGCGCCCCGCTGGGCCACGACCACGTGTCGATCAGCCTGTCCGACCTGCACACGCCGTGGGAGGTCATCGAGCGGCGGGTGCGGGCGGCGGCCGAGGCGGACATCGTGGTCACCTTCTACAACCCCCGTTCGCGGGGCCGCGACTGGCAGCTTCCCAAGGCACTGGGCATCCTCGCCGAGCACCGGACACCGCAGACGCCGGTGGGTGTCGTGCGCAACGCCTCGCGTCCGGACGAGTCGAGCCGGCTCACCACCCTGGGCTCCCTCGACCCGGCGACGGTCGACATGATGACGGTCGTGACCGTGGGCAACACGGCGACCCGGGACATCGCGGGGCGCATGGTGACGCCGCGCGGCTACCGCTGGCAGTCGGCGCAGGAGGGCTCCGAGTGAACCGTGTCGTCCATCCCATCGAGGTGGAGTCCTACCGGCGCATGCGCGCCCGGCTGGACACCTCGCACTTCCCGCCACTGACCCGGGCGGTCGTGGAGCGGGTCGTCCACTCCGCCGCCGACCTCGACTACGCCACCGATCTCGTCATGGACGAGGCCGACCTGGAGAAGGCGCACGCGGCCCTGCACGCCGGGGCGCCCGTGGTCGTGGACGTGGCGATGGTCGGCGCCGGCATCACCCGGCGCGAGACCGTCTGCCGCCTCGGGGACGCCGAGTCCGGGCCGGGGCTGACCCGTTCCGCGCACGCCATCCGGCTCGCCCACGAGCAGGTCGGCCCCGGTGCCCTCTGGGTGATCGGCAACGCGCCGACCGCGCTGGAGGAGCTGCTGAGGCTCGACGCCGACCCCGCGCTCGTCATCGGGCTGCCCGTCGGTTTCGTCGGCGCCGTCGAATCGAAGGCCGCGCTGCGCGAGAGCGGGCTGCCCGCCGTGAGCAACGTGTCCGAGAAGGGCGGGTCGGCGGTCGCCGCCGCCGCGCTCAACGCCCTGCTGTACCACCCCACTTCCGCCGAGGAGAAACTGTGACCACCCCGCCCGCCCTGCTCATCGCCGGCCACGGCACCCGGGACGACGCCGGAGCCGAGGCGTTCCGCGACTTCGTACGGCGGCTGGGAGCCCGGCACCCCGGACTGCCCGTCGCGGGCGGCTTCATCGAGCTGTCCCCGCCGCCGCTGGGCGAGGCCGTCACCGAGCTGGTGGAGCAGGGCGTGCGGCGCTTCGCCGCCGTCCCCCTGATGCTGGTGTCCGCCGGGCACGCCAAGGGCGACATCCCGGCGGCCCTGGCCCGCGAGAAGGAGCGGCACCCGGGCATCTCGTACACGTACGGGCGTCCGCTCGGCCCGCACCCGGCGCTGCTGAACGTCCTGGAGCGGCGGCTGGACGAGGCCCTGGGGTCGGCGGGCCGCACGCCGGGTGACCGTTCCGACGTGACGGTGCTGCTGGTGGGGCGCGGCTCCACGGATCCGGACGCCAACGCCGAGGTGCACAAGGCGGCCCGGCTGCTGTGGGAGGGGCGCGGCTACGCGGGCGTCGAGACGGCGTTCGTGTCGCTGGCGGCGCCTGACGTGCCGAGCGGGCTGGACCGCTGCGTGCGGCTGGGCGCGCGGCGGATCGTGGTCCTGCCCTACTTCCTGTTCACGGGCATCCTGCCGGACCGGGTGCGGCACCAGACGGAGGGCTGGGCTGCCGCGCACCCGGAGGTGGAGGTGCTGTCGGCCGACGTCATCGGGCCGGAGCCGGAGCTGCTGGACCTGGTGTGGGAGCGGTACGAGGAGGCCGTCAAGGGCGACCTGCGGATGAACTGCGACTCGTGCGTGTACCGCATCGCGCTGCCGGGCTTCGAGGACAAGGTGGGCATGCCGCAGCAGCCGCACTTCCACCCGGACGACGACGACCACCACCACGGTCACGGTCACGGGCACCATCACGGTGCTCACTCGCATGCGCACTGAGAGCGGGCACGATCTGCGTCACCACGGGGACGCGGAGGTCCGGGACGACGGCGGCTCGCTCGTCGACCTCGCCGTGAACGTCCGCGCGGACACGCCGCCCGTCTGGCTGCGTGAGCACATCGCCGCGTCCCTGGGCGGGCTCGCGGCCTACCCGGACGGGCGGGCCGCGCGGGCTGCGGTGGCCGCGCGGCACGGGCTGCCGGTGGAGCGGGTGCTGCTGACGGCGGGCGCGGCGGAGGCGTTCGTGCTGCTGGCGCGGGAGCTGAAGGTGCGGCGGCCGGTGGTCGTGCACCCGCAGTTCACGGAGCCGGAGGCGGCGCTGCGGGACGCCGGGCACACGGTCGGCCGGGTGCTGCTGCGTGAGGAGGACGGATTCCGGCTGGACCCGGCGGCCGTCCGCGAGGACGCGGACCTGGTGGTGATCGGCAACCCGACGAACCCGACGTCGGTGCTGCACCCGGCGGACACGATCGCCTCACTCGCCCGGCCCGGGCGGGTGCTGGTGGTGGACGAGGCGTTCATGGACGCGGTGCCGGGCGAGAGCGAGGCCCTGGCCGGCCGCGTCGACGTGCCCGGCCTCGTGGTGCTGCGCAGCCTGACCAAGACGTGGGGGCTGGCCGGGCTGCGGATCGGGTACGTGCTGGCGGCGCCGGAGATCGTCGAGGACCTCCAGCGGGCCCAGCCCCTGTGGCCGGTGTCGACCCCGGCGCTGGCCGCGGCCGAGGCGTGCGTGGGGCCCCGGGCGGTGGCGGAGGCGGCCCACGCGGCGCACCGCATTGCCGCGGACCGCGCCCATCTGCTGACCGGCCTCGCCCGTTTCGCCCCGGCCGGGCTGCGGGTCGCCGGGCCCGCCGAGGGCCCCTTCGTCCTGATCCGCCTGCCCCGGGCGTCCACCGTCCGCCGACGCCTGCGCGACCTCGGCTGGGCGGTGCGCCGTGGTGACACGTTCCCCGGCCTGGACGAGGAGTGGCTGCGACTGGCGGTACGGGACCGCAGGACGACCGACGGGTTCCTGGAGGCACTGGGGCGGGCGCTGGAGGGCTGAGGGCCGGGTTCGAACGGGCGCCGGGCAGGGCCCTGGCGCCCCGCCGGGACGTCCGCGGACCCGAACCGCTGAGCCGGGGTTCCGCGGGCTCGGCGCACCTGGACCCCGAGCCCCGGAGAGAATCGCCGCACCACGCACGCGACGTCAGCGATCCGACGCCGCTTCACTCCTACGTGAAGAGACCGCGGATCCATTCGATTCCCACGGCACAGGCGTTCCCCGCCGTCACCCCGGGGGCCGACGCCGTGACCGCCGTCCGGGCACGGCCCTACCCGACCACGCGCCCGTTCAGCACCACGCGGCGCGGTGACGTCAGCACCCGTACGTCGGCCCGCGGGTCCTCGTCGTAGACGACGAGGTCGGCCGGGGCGCCCTCGTCCAGGCCGGGGCGGCCGAGCCAGGTGCGGGCGGTCCAGGTGCCCGCGGCGAGGGCCTCGACGGGCGGGATCCCCGCGGTGACGAGTTCGCCCACCTCGGCCGCGGCCAGACCGTGGGCGAGGCCGCCGCCGGCGTCGGTGCCGACGAAGACCTGGATCCCGGCGTCGTAGGCGTTGCGCACGGTGTCGTAGCGGTTCTCGTGGAGCCGGCGCATATGGGCCGACCAGCGGGGGAACCTGCTCTCACCGCCGTCGGCGAGCTGCGGGAAGGTGGCGATGTTGACCAGGGTCGGGACGATGGCGACGCCGCGCTGCGCGAACAGCGGGATGAGGTCCTCGGTCAGGCCCGTCGCGTGTTCGATGCAGTCGATGCCCGCCTCGACGAGGTCCTGGAGGGAGTCCTCCGCGAAGCAGTGGGCGGTCACGCGCGCGCCCAGGCGGTGGGCCTCCGCGATGGCCGCCTCGACGGCCCCGCGGGGCCAGCAGGCCGAGAGGTCGCCGAGGTCGCGGTCGATCCAGTCGCCGACCAGCTTGACCCAGCCGTCGCCGCGGCGGGCCTCCCGGGCGACGTAGGCGACGAGGTCCTCCGGCTCGATCTCCCAGGCGTAGTTGCGGATGTACCGGCGGGTGCGGGCGATGTGCCGCCCGGCTCGGATGATCTTCGGCAGGTCCTCGCGGTCGTCGATCCAGCGGGTGTCGGAGGGCGAGCCGGCGTCGCGGATGAGGAGGGTGCCCGCGTCCCGGTCGGTCAGGGCCTGCTTCTCGGCGACGTCCTCGGGGACCGGCCCGTGCCGGTCGAGTCCGACGTGGCAGTGCGCGTCGACGAGGCCGGGCAGGGCCCAGCCGACGACCGTGCGGATGTCGCGGGCCCCGGCGGGACGGTCGTAGGAGACGCGGCCGCCGACCACCCACAGCTCGTCCCGGACGTCCTCAGGCCCGACGAGCACCCGCCCCTTCACGTGCAGCACCACCTGATCGCTCATGTACCGCACCTTAATCAGCCGGTCGCGGCACATCGACGGGGGCCGGTGTGCACGGCACTCGCCGCGCGGCGGGCCGAGGGGGGCCGGTTACCCTCGATGCGGCCGAACCTGCTGTGAGTGAAGAGAGCATTGCCGTGACGCATCCGTTTCTGGACCTGGCCCCGCTCGGCGCGGACCGCTTCGCCGCGATCGAGGACCGTGTGGCGGGGCTGCTGAGCACCGGGCAGGACGTCGTGATCATGCAGGGTGAGGCGCTGCTGCCGCTGGAGGGCGCGATCCGTGCCACGGCCGGTCCGGGCACGACGGCGCTGAACGTCATCACGGGACCGTACGGCCAGACCTTCGGCGACTGGCTGCGGGACTGCGGGGCCACGGTGATCGACCTGGCGGTGCCCTTCCACACGGCCGTCACGGCCGAGCAGATCCGGCAGGCCCTCGCCGAGCACCCGGAGATCGACTTCGTGTCCCTGGTGCACGCGGAGGCGGCGACGGGCAACACCAACCCGGTCGCGGAGATCGGCGAGGTCGTACGGGCGCACGGGGCGCTGTTCTACCTGGACGCCGTGGCGTCGATCGGGGCCGAGCCGGTGCTGCCGGACGCGTGGGGCGTGGACCTGTGCGTGATCGGGGCGCAGAAGGCGATGGGCGGTCCGGCGGGTGTCTCGGCGGTGTCGGTGAGCGAGCGGGCCTGGGCTCGGATGGCCGCCAACCCGAGGGCGCCGCGCCGGTCGTACCTGTCGCTGCTCGACTGGAAGGAGCGGTGGATCGACGGCGGCCGCAAGGCGCTGCTGCACGCGCCGGCGCAGCTGGAGATGCTGGCGCTGGAGGCCTGTGTGGAGCGGATCGAGGCGGCCGGTCTCGACGCGGTGATGGCCCGGCACGCCTCCGCCGCGGCGGCCACCCGGGCCGGGGCGGTCGCGCTCGGTGGCGGTCTGGAGCCGTACGTGTACGAGGCGCGGGACGCGGCGCCCGTCGCCACGACGCTGCGGGCGCCGTCCCAGGTGGTGGCGTCGGAGCTGGTAGTGCGGGCGCTGGAGGCGGATCCGGCGGTGCCGCTGGCCGCCGGCGGGGGCGCCCTGGCCAAGGAGATGATCCGGGTCAACCACTACGGCGGGGACGCGACGCCGGGGGCGGTGCGGGCGAGTCTGGCGGCCCTGGGCGCCGCGCTGTCCGAGCAGGGGCTGCCGGTGGATGTGCAGGGCGCGCTGCGCGCCGCCGAGGAGGCGTGGCGGTAGCCGTCGGCGGGGACGCACCCGGGGCACCGTTGTCGGTGCCCCGTGCCATGCTCCCCGTATGACCGCCAACACACCGTCCGGCACTCCCGTCCTCCCCGACGGCCGCCCCGTCCCCCGCCTCACGGGGGATGAGCGGGCCATGCTCGAGAGCTGGCTGGACTTCCACCGGGCCACGCTGGAGCTGAAGTGCGCGGGGCTGGACGACACGCAGGTGCGCGTCGCCGCGGCCGAGCCGTCGTCGCTGACCCTGCTCGGGCTGGTGCAGCACCTCGCCGAGGTCGAGCGGAACTGGTTCCAGCGGGTGGCGTGCGGACTCGACGTGCCGCCGGTGTACGAGGACGCGACCGGCTACGCGCTGGATCCGGCGCGCGGGACGGACGAGGCGCTCGGGATCTGGCGGCGGGAGATCGCGCGGGGGCGGCAGCTGTGCGCCGGGCTGCCGCTGGACCACGTCGGTCGGGTGGCCGAGGGGCCGGTGCCCGGGATGGAGGTCAGCCTGCGCTGGGTGCTCCTCCACATGCTCGAGGAGTACGCACGGCACAACGGTCACGCCGATCTCCTGCGGGAACGCATCGACGGAGTGACCGGGGCCTGAATTGCACGTGCATTCCGCGAGACCCCATATGTAAGCTGGCACACAATTAAGAATTCCCTCAAGAAAAGCTTCCCGTATTCTTCTGCCCGCTTTTCCTGGTCCTAAACGCGCAGATTTTGAGGACACTCGGAGGGGAAATTCTGGCAGATCTCGTACGGGTTACACGGCTGTGACGCGTTACACACTGTGACCGCTTTGCCCGGTATTACCCGGACAATACTGGGCATATCATCCCCACAAAGCGCGATCCCTCGCGCTCGCGTGATAACACAGACGAGGTCCATATGTAACCCCGATCGGCGATGCAATTTTGAATTTCGCTGGGTAAGTTCAATTTGCATGACCGCCGTACAAGCAGATCCGCAAATCGACCGCCCCACCGTGGCCGACGGAGCCGCACTCTGGCGGATGGCGAAGGACTCGAAGGTTCTCGACCTGAACTCGTCCTACAGCTATCTGCTGTGGTGCCGGGACTTCGCCGCCACCTCGGCCGTCGCCCGTGACGAGCAGGGCGAGCCGATGGGTTTCATCACCGGGTACGTGCGGCCGGACAGCCCGCGCACCCTGCTGGTCTGGCAGGTGGCGGTGGACGAGGCCCACCGCGGGCGCGGACTGGCAGCCGCGCTGCTCGACGGCCTGGTCGCGCGGACCGTGGCCGACCTCGGGGTGACGACGGTGGAAACCACCATCACCCCGGGCAACACCGCCTCGGAGCGCCTGTTCACGTCGTTCGCCGAGCGTCACGGCGCGCGGCTGGAGCGCGAGGTGCTGTTCGACACGGCCGTGTTCCCCGACGGGCCGCACGACCCCGAGGTCCTGTACCGCATCGGCCCGCTGCCCCACTGAGACTTCCCTCCCCACCCCACTCCCGTCCCACAGACTTTCCCCACGCACCGAGGAGCGATTAGCCGTGACCATCACCCAGCCCGACCTGAGCGTCTTCGAGACCGTCGAGTCCGAGGTGCGCAGCTACTGCCGCGGCTGGCCCACCGTCTTCGACCGTGCGGTGGGCAGCCGCATGTACGACGAGGACGGCCATGAGTACCTCGACTTCTTCGCCGGAGCCGGGTCACTGAACTACGGGCACAACAACCCGGTCCTCAAACGCGCGCTGATCGACTACCTGGAGCGGGACGGCGTCACGCACGGGCTCGACATGTCGACCACGGCCAAGCGCACGTTCCTGGAGGCCTTCCAGAACCTGCTGCTGCGCCCGCGCGACCTGCCGTACAAGGTCATGTTCCCCGGCCCGACCGGCACCAACGCCGTGGAGTCCGCGCTGAAGCTGGCGCGGAAGGTGAAGGGCCGGGAGGCGATCGTGTCGTTCACCAACGCCTTCCACGGCATGTCGCTGGGCTCGCTGGCCGTGACCGGCAACGCCTTCAAGCGGGCCGGCGCAGGCATCCCGCTGGTGCACGGCACGCCCATGCCGTTCGACAACTACTTCGACGGCACGGTCGAGGACTTCCTGTGGTTCGAGCGGCTGCTGGAGGACCAGGGGTCCGGCCTGAACAAGCCGGCCGCCGTGATCGTGGAGACCGTGCAGGGCGAGGGCGGCATCAACGTGGCTCGGCCCGAGTGGCTGCGGGCTCTGTCCGAGCTGTGCGAGCGGCAGGACATGCTGCTGATCGTCGACGACATCCAGATGGGCTGCGGTCGTACCGGCGCGTTCTTCTCCTTCGAGGAGGCGGGCATCACGCCGGACATCGTCACCGTCTCCAAGTCGATCAGCGGTTACGGCCTGCCCATGTCGCTGTGCCTGTTCAAGCCCGAGCTCGACATCTGGGAGCCCGGCGAGCACAACGGCACCTTCCGCGGCAACAACCCCGCGTTCGTCACGGCCACCGCGGCCCTGGAGACCTACTGGGCCGACGGCTCCGCGATGGAGAAGCAGACCCGCAAGCGCGGCGAGCAGGTCGAGCAGGCGATGATCTCCATCACCGAGGAGAACCTGGCCGACGTGAAGGAGTACCGGGGCCGCGGCCTGGTGTGGGGCCTGGAGTTCCACGACAAGGCCCGCGCCGGCAAGGTCGCCAAGCGCGCCTTCGAACTCGGACTGCTCATCGAGACGTCCGGCCCGGAGAGCGAGGTCGTGAAGCTGCTCCCGGCGCTCACCATCACGCCCGAGGAGCTGGACGAGGGCCTGAGCACGCTGGCCCGCGCCGTCCGCGAGACCGCCTGACACCGAACCGAGCACCACTCACCTAGGAGGCATCGCAGCACCGTGATTGTCCGTTCGTTCAAGGAGATCGAAGGTACCGACCGGCACGTGAAGGCGGCGTCCGGTACGTGGGAGAGCAAACGCATCGTCCTCGCCAAGGAGAAGGTCGGCTTCTCCCTGCACGAGACGATCCTGTACGCGGGTACGGAGACGTCGATGTGGTACGCGAACCACATCGAGGCCGTGGTCTGCGTGGAGGGCGAGGCCGAGCTGACCGACCACGAGAGCGGGCTGACGCACACGATCACGCCCGGCACGATGTACCTCCTGGACGGGCACGAGAGGCACACGCTGCGGGTCAAGCAGGACTTCCGCTGCCTCTGCGTGTTCAACCCGCCCGTGACCGGACGGGAGGACCACGACGAGAACGGCGTCTACCCGCTGCTCACCGAGGAGGTGTGACGTTTCCATGACCGCCACCACCGACACCACCACCACCGGTGTCCCGGACCTCTATCCCAGCCGCGGTGCCGCCGAGGCGCTGACTCCGCGTCAGGACCCGGTCGTCTGGGGCGCACCCGACGCCCCGGGCCCGATCGTCCCGGCCGACCTGCTGTCCTTCGAGCGCGACGGCTTCCTGGCCATCGACGAGCTCATCAGCGATGACGAGGTCGCCGTCTACCGGAACGAACTGAACCGGCTGGTGAACGACCCGGACATGCGTGCCGACGAGCGGTCGATCGTCGAGCCGAAGTCCAAGGAGATCCGCACGGTCTTCGAGGTGCACAAGATCAGCGAGGTGTTCGCCCGGCTGGTCCGCGACGAGCGGGTCGTCGGACGGGCGCGGCAGATCCTCGGCTCCGACGTGTACGTCCACCAGTCGCGGATCAACGTCAAGCCGGGGTTCGGCGCCAGTGGCTTCTACTGGCACTCGGACTTCGAGACGTGGCACGCCGAGGACGGTCTGCCGCGGATGCGCACGGTGTCGGTCTCGATCGCGCTGACCGAGAACTACGACACCAACGGCGGACTCATGATCATGCCGGGGTCGCACAAGACGTTCCTCGGGTGTGCGGGTGAGACGCCGAAGGACAACTACAAGAAGTCGCTGCAGATGCAGGACGCGGGCACGCCGTCGGACGAGGCGCTGACGCAGATGGCCGCGCAGCACGGCATCAAGCTGTTCACCGGCAAGGCCGGTTCGGCGACCTGGTTCGACTGCAACGCCATGCACGGCTCGGGCGACAACATCACGCCGTTCCCGCGCAGCAACGTGTTCATCGTGTTCAACAGCGTGGAGAACACGGCGGTGGAACCGTTCGCGGCCCCGGTCCGGCGACCGGAGTTCATCGGGGCGCGGGACTTCACGCCGGTGCCGTGAACCGCCCTCCCCCGGCCGGGGGTCCGGGGGTTGCCCCCGGAAGAACACAGCATCGGGGCGCGGGACTTCACGCCGGTGCCGTGACCGCCGTCGGCGGTGAGACGAAGGTGTGACAGAGCTGCCGGGTGGGGCCTCCTCGTGTGGGACGGGAGGCCCCGCCCGGTTCTGTCATGCCGCGAGCGCCTTCAGGAGCCGGTCCACGTCCGCGGGCGTGTTGTAGAGGTGGAACGCGGCCCGCAGGTTCCCCGACCGGTCGGACACCTCGATGCCCCGGCGGCTCAGTTCGCCCTGCCGGTGGCCGAGCCCCGGCACCGACACGATCGCCGAGCCGGGCGAGGCGATCGCCTCGTGGCCCAGCTCCGCGAGCCCCGCACGGAAGCGGTCCGCGAGGCCGACGTCGTGGGCGTGCACCGCGTCGACGCCGATCTCCTCCAGCATTTCCAGGGAGGCGCGCAGTCCCGCGTAGGTGGACAGGGCGGGGCTGACGTCGAACCGCCGTGCGGAGCGGGCGAGCTCCTCGACGGGGCCGTAGCAGCTGTCCCAGGGGCGTTCCCCGGCGACCCAGCCGGCGAGCAGCGGTGTGAGCCCGCCGAAGTCCCGCGGGGCGACGAAGAACGCGGCTCCGTGCGGGCCCATGAGCCACTTGAATCCGACGGCGGCGACGTAGTCGTCGGCGTCGGCCTCCAGCGGCAGCCAGCCGGCCGACTGGGAGGCGTCGACGTAGGTCCGGGCGCCGTGCGCCCGGGCCGCTTCGCGCACCGCGGGAAGGTCGGCGAGACGGCCGTCGGCGGACTGGGCGGCGCTGACCGCGACGAGCGCGGTGCCGGGACGGACGGACTCGGCGAGCCTCTCCAGGGGCACGGCACGCACCTTGAGGTCGCCGCGCACGTGGAACGGGTTCACCAGGGAGGAGAAGTCGGCCTCCGCCGTGAGGACCTCGGCACCGGCGGGCAGCGAGGCGGCGATCAGGCCGCCGTACTCGGCGACCGAGGCACCGGTCGCGACCCGCTCGGCCGGAACCCCGGCCAGCCGGGCGAAGCACGCACGGGCCACCTCCACGTCCTCGTACAGGGGCCCCAGGGGCACGCCCTCGGCACGCATCCGCACCGCCTGCTGCACGGCGCTCACGGTACGGGCGGGCAGGAGCCCGTTGCTCGCGGTGTTGAGGTAGGTGTGCTTCGGGGTGAACTCGGCACGGACGAGGTTCTCGAAGGTCTCCATGGAACCACTCTGCGTCCCCCGGATCTCCCCGTCCATTGCCGATTTCTGCGTGATGTCGCCAAGGAGCGCTTATGGATGTGCTCCGAGCTGGGCGTTTCAGTGCTGGGGCACGGCGCAGCCGTCCGGGCCGCAGGCGTCCGCGTCCTCGCCGCCGTCGACGATCGTCAGGGGAGCGTGCTCGCCGTACGCCTGGGTCAGGGCCCGGGTGAAGACCTCGGCGGGCTGGGCGCCGGAGACGCCGTACTTCCGGTCGAGGACGAAGAACGGCACGCCGTTCGCCCCGAGCTGCGCGGCCTCGCGCTCGTCGGCGCGGACCTGGTCGGCGTACGCGTCCGGGTCGGCGAGCACCGCGCGTACGGTCTGCGCGTCCAGGCCGGCGGCCCCGGCGAGCTCCACGAGCCGCTCGTCGTCGTTGAAGACGGAGCGCTCCTCGGCGAAGTTGGCCCGGTAGAGCAGGTCGAGCAGGTGCTCCTGGCGGCCCTGCTCCTTGGCGAGGTGCAGCAGGCGGTGCATGTCGAAGGTGCTGCCGTGGTCGCGGCCGCGGGTGCGGTAGTCGAGGCCTTCGGCTGCGGCCTGGGCCCCGAGGTTGTCCTCGCCGGCCTCGGCCTGCGCGGCGCTCATCCCGTACTTCTTGGTGAGCATCGTGATCACGGGCTGGATGTCGTCCTTGGCGCGGCCCGGGTCCAGCTCGAAGGAGCGGTGCACCACCTCGACGTCGTCGCGGTGCGGGAAGTCCCGCAGCGCCTTGTCGAAGCGGGCCTTGCCCACGTAGCACCAGGGGCAGGCGATGTCGCTCCAGATCTCGACGCGCATGTCTCGGCTCTCTCCAGGTCGTACGGTACGGAGACTCCCTCCGCCGGATGGATGAACGTTCAAGCAGTGGCGTTCATTCCCCGGAGAGGACGAACCGCATCCGCAGATGGTGATCCCCCGGCCCGGCCGGCTCCGGGGTCCATCCCTGCCGCCGGTAGAACCCCTGCGCCCGCGCGTTGCCGACGTGCACGTCGAGCACGGCCGTACGCCGGCCGTCGGCCTGCCACTCCTGCACGCACGCCGCGTGCAGCGCGCTGCCGACTCCCAGGCGCCAGTGCCCGGGGTCGACATGGAACTGGAAGAGCTTCACCGTCTCCGCCGGGGCGCCCTCGGGGGTGCGGAAGGAGGCCAGGCCGATGAGGCGGCCCGCCTCCGCCACGCACAGCACCCGCCCGTCCGGCCGGGTGAGGGCACCGCGCCAGGCCTCGGTCCAGTCGGTGCCGTCCTGCGGCACCCCGCCGGGGTAGTACGTCGCCCGGGCCCGCGCGTGCAGCGCGACGACGTCCGCCAGTTCGGCGGGCAGGACGGTACGGATCACACGGCCTGGGGTCACTCGGTCCCTGATCATGGAAAGGACGACGTGCCCGTGGCGGGGGCGGTTCCCGGCACGAGCTCAGCTGCCGTCCCGCAGGTCATCGGGCCAGGACGGCCTGAACTCGATGTGGTCGTACGTCACCACGCAGCCCTCCCCCATCGGGGACTGGGCCATGAAACCGACCAGGGCCGCGTCCGTCTCCTTCTCGTCGCCGAGGGTGAACAACCGGATGAAGGTCCAGCGTTCACCGTCGCGCGAGGCGTGGAAGGCGAACGCGCGGCCGGTGCGGCTCACCCGGAGCCAGACGGAACTGCCGTCCACGGTGAAGGAGTTGGCGTCGTCGGAGTGGCCCCGGGTGACCACCGTGCAGACGGTGGGGACGTCCGGGGAGTACTCCAGGCAGAGCTTGGCCCAGGCCCGCTCCCCCACGTGGACGTAGAGCACCCCGGCGTCGAAGGCCGCGCCGAACCCGACGGTGACCTTGGCGATCAGCTGGAAGTCGCCCTCCGGCGCCCCGAGCAGCCGGGGCGCGTCGGAAGCGGGGTCCAGCGCCTCACCGGTGGGCGGCACGAACCGGTCCTGCCGCGCCCCGGCCCACCCGGTGAGCACGCCGTCCTCATGGGACCAGTGGCCATCGGGCCCGTACGTACGCAGGCCGAAGGGGAGTTCGGGAAGTTGGAGATCCATTCAGCCCACTCTTCCAGCTCCGTCCTCAAGGGGCGCGGGGAACTGCGCGATCAACCACAACGGACCGCAAGCCGACAGTCACCGCACCCCTATGGCGATCAGCGCTCCAAACGCCCGTTGAACCGCCGCGGCAGCCCCAGCGGGTTCTCGTCCCGCAGCTCCGCCGGCAGCAGCGCCTCGGGGGCGTTCTGATAGGCGACCGGCCGCATCCACCGCTCGATCGCCGTCCCGCCCACCGACGTGGACGTCGACGTCGTCGCCGGGTACGGCCCACCGTGATGCTGCGCAGGCGCGACGGCGACCCCCGTCGGCCAGCCGTTCACCAGCACGCGCCCGGCCAGCGGCGTCAGCTCCGCGAGGATCTCCGCGCCGCGGCCCTGGCCCGCCGCCTCCTCCTCGGACAGCTGCACCGTCGCCGTGAGGTTGCCGGGCAGCCGCGACAGCACCGCCTTCACCTCGGTGTCGTCCTCGTAGCGGGCCACCACGGTGACCGGCCCGAAGCACTCCTCCAGGAGCAGGTCGTGCTCGCCCTCGGCGGCCAGCCTGCTCGCCGGCACCGTGAGGAAGCCCGCGCTGACGGTGTGCTCGCCGCCCGCGCCCGGGGTGACCGGGGAGTCGACGTCGGGCAGCCCGGCCCGCTCGGCGACGCCGGCGACGAAGTTGTCGCGCATGCGGTGGTCGAGCAGGACCCCGGCGTCGGTGTCGCTGACGGCGTCCGTCAGGGACTTCAGCAGCGCGTCGCCCGCGGCACCGGCCGGTGCGAGGACGAGGCCCGGCTTCACACAGAACTGGCCGACGCCCAGCGTCATGGAACCGGCGAGACCGGCGCCGATCGCCTCGGCCCGCTCGGCGGCGGCGGCCTCGGTGACCACGACCGGGTTCAGGGAGCCCAGCTCACCGTGGAAGGGGATCGGGACCGGGCGGGCCGCCGCCGCGTCGAAGAGCGCCCGGCCACCGCGCACGGAGCCGGTGAAGCCGGCCGCCGCGACCAGCGGGTGCTTGATCAGCTCGACGCCCGCCTCGAAGCCGTGGACCAGGCCCACGACGCCCTCGGGGATGTCGTGCCGGGCGGCGGCGCGGCGCAGCACCTTGGCGACGTACTCGGACAGGGCCGGGTGGTCGGGGTGCGACTTGACGACGACCGGGCAGCCGGCCGCGAGGGCGCTCGCGGTGTCGCCGCCCGCGACCGAGAAGGCGAAGGGGAAGTTGGAAGCCGAGTAGACGGCGACGACGCCCAGCGCCACCTTGTAGCGGCGCAGGTCCGGGATCGGCGGGGTCGCGGTGTCGTCGGGGTGGTTGATGACGACGTCGAGGAAAGCGCCCTCGTCGACGATGTCGGCGAAGGCGCGCAGCTGGTAGCAGGTACGGGCGAGTTCGCCGGTCAGCCGGACCGGGCCGAGCGCGGTCTCGGCGTCGGCGGTCTCGACGAGAGACTCCTCGGCCGCCTTGAGCTCGTCGGCGGCGGTGCGCAGGAAGGCCGCGCGGACCGTGCGGTCGGCCAGGGCGCCGCGGGCCTCGTGTGCGGCCCGGACGGCGGCGTCCACCTCCTGGGCTGTGGCCTCCACCGCAACCTGTTCACGCTGCTTCCCGGTTCGGGGGTCGACACTCCAGACTGGTGCTGCTGCCACCGCGGGTCCCTCCACACATGTAATGCCGCAGTACTGGGTCATCCACCAGGGGCGTTCGATATACTGAACGCTGTCTCCGGTGATGAATATGCTGTGGAGACTATTTCCCGTCCAACGAAGGGGTCAAGGGCGATGTCGGCTGGCGAGTCGGGCGGCGGGGCGCAGGTCAAGTCCGCGGTGCGAACGGTTGAACTGCTCGAATACTTCGCCGGACGCCCCGGCATGCACTCCCTCGCGGCGGTCCAGGAGGCCGTCGGATACCCCAAGTCCAGCCTCTACATGCTGCTGCGCACCCTGGTCGAGCTAGGCTGGGTGGAGACCGACGCGACGGGCACGCGGTACGGCATCGGGGTGCGGGCCCTGCTGGTGGGCACGTCGTACATCGACGGTGACGAGGTCGTCGCCGCGGCCCGCCCGACACTGGACCGGCTCTCGGACGACACGACCGAGACGATCCACCTCGCCCGCCTCGACGGCACGAACGTCGTGTACCTGGCCACCCGCCAGTCGCAGCACTACCTGCGCCCCTTCACCCGGGTCGGCCGCCGGCTGCCCGCGCACTCCACGTCCCTCGGCAAGGCGCTGCTGAGCACGTACTCCGACGAGCAGGTCCGCAAGATGCTCCCGGAGACGCTGCCCGCGCTGACCGAGCACACCATCACCGACCGGGAGAAGCTCATCGGGGAGCTGCGCCAGGTGCGGGAGCAGGGCTTCGCCGTGGACCGCGAGGAGAACACGCTGGGGCTGCGCTGCTTCGGCGTGGCGATCCCGTACCGCACCCCGGCGCGGGACGCGATCAGCTGCTCGGTGCCGGTGGCCCGGCTGACCCCCGCGCACGAGCAGTTGGTGAAGGACGCCCTCTTCGACGCGAGGGACCGGCTGACACTGGCCACCCGTAGGCTCTGAGACATGAACGTCGAGCTGCGCGCGGTCCACGACAGCGATCTGCCGGTCTTCTTCCGGCAGATGAACGACCCCGAGTCCCTGACCATGGCGGCCTTCACCCCGGAGGATCCGACCGACCGGGCCGCCTTCGACACCCGATGGTCCCGGATGCGCTCCTCTCCCGATGTCGTCGTCCGCACGGTCCTGGCCGACGGTGACGTGGTCGGCAGCGCGGGGGTGTACGGGGTGCCGGGTGAGCGCGAGGTGACGTACTGGGTCGACCGCGCCTACTGGGGCAAGGGCATCGCCACCCAGGCGCTGCGGGCGCTGCTCGCCGAGGTGACCGAGCGTCCGCTGTACGCGCGGGCGGCGGCGGACAACACGGGATCGCTGCGCGTGCTGGAGAAGTGCGGGTTCCGGGTGGTGGCGGCGGCCCGGGGGTACGCCCCGGCCCGCGGCGCCGAGATCGACGAGACGGTGCTCATCCTGGAGGGCTGATCGCCTCACGGCCCCTCCCCCGCCCGGCGGAGGCGGATCGTCGCCGGGCAGGAGGTGCCCGCGGCCTCCCCCGCGGGAGCCTGCTCGCATGACGCACTCGCCCGCTCCCCCCGCCCCTCACCCCGTCGGCGGTCCCGGCCGCACCCGGCGGATCCTCCGTACCGTCGCCGTCGTCTCCTGTGTGCCGTACCTCGCTCTCAAGGCCGCCTGGATCGCCGGGAGTCATCTCGGGATTCCCGAAGGGAGCCCGCTGCTCGACGACCGTCTCGCCCTGGCCGTGGTCAACGGCCTGTCGATGCTGCTGGACAGCGCGGTGATCGTGCTGGCGCTGCTGCTGACCCGGCCGTGGGGGCTGCGGGTGCCCGCGTGGCTGCTCGCGTTCCCCGTGTGGGTCGCGACCGGGCTGCTCGCGCCGATCATGACCGGGTTCCCGGCGCAGCTGGTGGTGAAGGCGTTCGGCGCGGGCGGCGCCTCGTCCGCGGGGCGGGAGGCCTTCCTGGACGAGTGGGTGTTCACCGTCGTGTACACGGGGTTCATCGCGCAAGGGCTCGCTCTGGGCGGCCTGTTCGTGCTCTACGCGCAGGGCCGCTGGGGGCACCTGTGGCGCGGGCGGGTGGGAGACCTGCCCGTCGGTGGCGTCGGTCCGGCCCACCGGGCCCTCGCCGTGGCCGCGGCCGTGCTCGCGCTGCCGCCGCTCACGCTGCACGCCCTCTGGGCCGCCGGTGTCTCCGCGGGACTGGGCGAGGGCCACGCGGACCGGGGCGGTGAGTTCCGTGTCCTGGAGGCCCTGTTCGTCCTGTTCCTGCTCGCGGCGGTCAGCGGTTCGGCGCTGCCGGCCTTCCGCCGGGGCCGGGCCCTGCCCGTGTCGGTGCCGCTCGGTCTCGCCTGGGTCGGCTCCGGTGCCGTGGTGTGCTGGGGCGGGTGGCTGTCGCTGGCCTCCGTCGCCGGCACGGCGGACCTCGCCGACCGCCCCACACCGCTGATGCACCTCGCCTACGCTGGCCAGATGCTCGTCGGTCTGCTCGTCGCCGCCATCGGCGTGTACCACTTCGCGGAGCGCTCGGCCGGGGCCGCCCGGCGGACGGCGTGAGCGACGTCGCCCGGCTGCTGTTCGGCCGGCGGGCGCGGCTGCGCTGGATCCATCTGATCCTCGGCGGTGCGCTGGCCATGCCCTACGTCCTGGTCGGCTCGGTGGTTCTCGGCCCGGCCATCGGAGCCGACGACGTCTTCGGCTCCTTACCCCTCCAACTCGGCTCGTTCGGCCTGGGTCTGCCGCTCGCGGCCGTCACCTCGCTGTTCCCGCTGACCCGGCCCCTGGAGTCGGCCGCCGTGCGCTGGCTGTGCGGTGTGGACGCGGACCGGCTCGCCCCCGGGCCCGCGCGCACGCGGGGCGAGAAGGGCCGTACGGCTGCGTGGTTCACCCTGCATCTCGGGTTCGGCGGGATCATCGCGGGGATGTCGCTGGCGCTGCCGCCGTTCGCCGTCACGCTGATCCTGCTGCCGGTCCTCGCGGCGGTGCGCGGCGACCTGCTCGGACTGCCCGGCGTCCTCGACCAGGCCTGGGCCTTGGCGCTGGCTCCCGTCGCGGGCGCGGTGTCGCTCGTCGCCCTCGCCGGCTGCGCGGCCGGCTGCGGAGCGCTGCTGGCCCGCTGGGCGCCCCTGCTGCTCGGCCCCACGCCCCGGGAGCGGCTCGCCGCCGCCGAGGCACGGGCGGCCGACCTCGCCGTGCGCAACCGGCTGGCGCGGGAGCTGCACGACTCCGTCGGCCACGCCCTGAGCGCGGTCACCCTGCAGGCGAGCGCCGCCCGCCGGGTCCTGGACTCCGACCCCGGGTTCGTCCGGGAGGCTCTCGCCGCGATCGAGGACACGACCCGGCGCACGGTGGGTGAACTCGACGCCGTGCTGGGCGTGCTGCGCGAGGGCGACGCCCCCGGCACGGCCGCCGCGCCGACCCTCGCCGCCGACCTCGACGGACTGCTGCGGCGCACCCGGGCGGGCGGACAGCGGGTGAGCGCCGCCCTGGACGCCGACCCGGAGGCGCTGCCCCCGCTGCTGTCCCGTGAGGCCTACCGCATCGTGCAGGAGGGGCTGAGCAACGCCCTCAAGCACGCCGGTGAGCGGGCCGCCGTGGAGGTGCGGATCACGGTGACGGACGGGGACCTGGAGATCACCGTGGAGAATCCGGTGACCGGCCCCGCCCCCTCCCGCACCGGCGGTGGCCACGGGCTGCGGGGCATCGCCGACCGGGCCAGGCTGCTGGGCGGGACCGCGACGGCGGGACCGACCCCGGCACGGACCTGGCGGCTGTACGCACGACTGCCGATGACACGACCGCCGATGAGAGGACCCGCGTGACCCGCCCGGACCCGATCCGTGTCGTCCTCGCCGACGACGAGCGCATGGTGCGCACCGCGCTGCGCGCCATCCTCTCCGCCGAGCCGGACCTGGCGGTGGTGGGCGAGGCCGCCACCGGCGCGGAGGCGGTGTCGGCGGTACGGGAGCTGCGTCCGGACGTCGTCCTCATGGACGTCCGGATGCCGCAGACCGACGGGATCCGCGCCACCGAGCAGATCCTCGCCACCCTGGACGAGCCGCCCCGGATCATCGTGGTGACGACCTTCGAGAACGACTCCTACGTGTACGACGCGCTGCGCGCCGGAGCCGCCGGGTTCCTGCTGAAACGGGCCGACGCCGACGCCCTGGTGCAGGCGGTCCGGCTGCTGGCCCGCAGCGACACCCTGCTGTTCCCCGCGGCCGTGCGCACCCTTGCCACCGAGCACGCCCGCGCACACCCGGCGCCGCCCGCCTGGGTGGCGAAGCTCACGGGACGCGAGGGGGAGGTGCTGCGGCACATGGCGCGGGGCCTGACCAACGCGGAGATCGCCCGCCGGATGGAGGTCGGCCCGGCCACCGTGAAGTCCCACGTAGCGGCGGTCCTGGCCAAGACCGGCAGCCGCGACCGCACGCAGGCGGTGATCGCCGCGTACGAGGCCGGCATTCTGAACGGCGGATGAGAAAACCGGCCCGCCGGATGAGAAAGCAGGACGGACGGGAACGATCCGCCCGGCGTGGCTCGTCCTCCTGTCCGCGATGAACAAGACGATCAGGCGCGCCTCGGTCTTCTCGCTGCTCCTGGTGTTGGCTCTGCTGGTCAGGGCGACCTGGGTGCAGTTCTACGAGGGCCAGGCGCTGGCAGACGACAAGGACAACCGGCGGAACGCGATCGAGACGTACTCGGCGCCGCTCGGGAACATCATCGTGGGCGGCCGGTCGGTCACCGGATCGACGCCGACGAAGACGGGCGACCTGAAGTACAAGCGGACGTACACGGACGGCCCGCTGTACGCGGCGGTGACGGGTTACGCGTCGCAGGCGTACGCCCCGACCCAGCTGGAGGGCATCTACACCGATCTGCTGAACGGCACGGACAGCCGGCTCAAGTCCGTGATGGACACGCTGACCAACCAGCGGGCCGAACCGGGCAACGTGGTCACGACCATCGACCCCGACGTGCAGAAGGCCGCCTACGACGCGCTCGGCGACAAGAAGGGCGGTGCCGTCGCCATCGACCCGAAGACCGGGAAGATCCTCGCGGTCGTGTCGACGCCGTCGTACGACCCCTCCTCGCTGACCGACGCCAACACCGCGGGCGCGGCCTGGGAAAAACTCACCAAGGACCCGGAGAAGCCGCTGGTGAACCGTGCGCTGCGGCAGCCGCTGCCGCCCGGTTCGACGTTCAAGCTGGTGGTGGCGGCGGCCGCGCTGGAGGACGGGCTCTACACATCGGTGGACGAGCGGACGGACAGCCCGGACCCGTACACGCCGCCGGGCACCAACCGGGAGCTGACGAACGAGAACCCGAACGCGCCCTGTACGAACGCGACCATCCGTACGGCGCTGGAGTACTCGTGCAACAACGTCTTCGGCAGGATGGCCGTGAAGCTCGGCCAGGACAAGGTGAAGGCGATGGCCGACAAGTTCGGCTTCGACGACGACAAGCTGGACGTGCCGGTCCGGGCCTACACGAGCGTGTACCCGTCGGACATGTACCCGTCGCAGACGGCCCTGTCGGGCATCGGCCAGTTCGACGTCACGGCCACCCCCCTGCAGATGGCCATGGTGTCGGCGGCGATCGCCAACGGCGGCAAGCTGGTGTCGCCGCACATGGTCTCGCAGATCACCGACAGCGGTGGCGATGTGCTGCAGGACTACGACGACGACGCCGGCACGAAGGAGATCGTCAGCTCCTCGACCGCCCGGCAACTGCAGTCGGCGATGGAGACGGTCGTGAACAAGGGCACGGGCACGAACGCCCGGATCCCGGGCGCGACCGTCGGCGGCAAGACGGGCACGGCCCAGCACGGCGAGAACAACAGCCAGGTGCCGTACGCCTGGTTCACCTCGTACGGCAAGTCCGACTCGTCGGGCAAGGAGGTCGCCGTGGCGGTCGTCGTGGAGCAGTCGGACGCGGCCCGCTCGGAGGTCAGCGGCAACGGCCTGGCGGCGCCCGTCGCCAAGGCGATGATGCAAGCGGCGCTCGAGGACTGAACCCCGGCCGCCGATACGCCGTCTGTACGGATGAGACGGGCCGCCCCCTTCCCCCCGGGGGCGGCCCGTCCTCATGTCAGCGCGGGCCCGGTGTCACTTCGCTCCCAGGAGCTGCTCGATCGGGTCGATGGCGAAGTACACGAGGAACAGCGCCGAGGTCCCCCACAGCAGCCAGTGCACCTCCCTGGCCTTGCCGAGCACGGTCTTGATGACGACGTAGGCGAGGAAACCGGCGCCGATGCCGTTGGTGATGGAGTAGGTGAACGGCATCACCGCGATGGTGAGGAACGCCGGGATGGCGATGTCGTAGCGGTCCCAGTCGATGTGCTTGACCTGGGTCATCATCAGGAAGCCGACGGCGACCAGGGCCGGGGCGGCCGCCTGGAGCGGGACGATGGTGAGCAGCGGGGTCAGGAACAGCGCGAGGCCGAACAGGCCGCCGGTGACGAGGTTGGAGAAGCCGGTGCGCGAGCCCTCGCCGACTCCGGCGGCGGACTCGATGTAGGAGGTCGCCGAGGAGGCGGAGGCAGCGCCGCCCGCGACCGCGGCGGCACCGTCGATGAGCAGCACCCGGCCGAGGTTCGGGACCTTGCCCTCCTCGTCGAGCAGGCCGGCCTCGGCGCTGATGCCGACGACCGTGCCCATGGTGTCGAAGAAGTCGGACAGGATCAGCGTGAAGATCAGCAGGACGACCGTGATGACGCCGACGCCGGGGGCGCTGAAGGCACCGAGCAGGTCGAAGTGGCCGATGAGCCCGAAGTCGGGGGCGTCGACGAGCTTGTCGGGCCAGGCGGGGGTGGTCAGGCCCCAGGACTTGATGCCGGCGAGGGAGTTGATCACCACCGCCAGCGCGGTCATGGTGACGATGCTGATCAGGATGGCGCCCTTGACCTTCCGGGCGAGCAGTCCGATCGTCAGCAGCACCCCGAGGCAGAAGACCAGCATCGGCCAGCCGGCGAGGGTGCCGGTGCCGCCCAGCTGAACGGGCACGGTGGTGTTCGCGGCGTCCGGGATGCGGCTGACGAACCCGGCGTCGACGAAGCCGATGAAGGCGATGAACAGGCCGATGCCGACGCTGATCGCCTGCTTCAGCGGCTGGGGTATCGCGTGCATGACGGCCTCGCGCAGTCCGGTCACCACCAGCACGCAGATCAGCAGGCCTTCGAGGACGATCAGTCCCATCGCGTCGTCCCAGCTCATCAGCGGGGCGATCTGGAAGGCGACCACGGCGTTCAGACCGAGTCCGGCGGCGAGTGCGAGGGGCAGGTTGCCGCCCACGCCCATGACGATCGTCATGACCGCGGCCACCAGGGCTGTGGCGGTGGTGAGTTGGACGGTGTCCAGCTGGTGCCCGAACTTGTCCTTCGCGCTGCCCAGGATGATGGGATTCAGGACGAGGATGTAGGCCATCGTGAAGAAGGTGGCGAAGCCGCCGCGGACCTCCCGGCCGAAGGTGGAGCCTCGCTCGGAGATCCGGAAGAACCGGTCGACGCCGTTCGACGGCGGTGCCGCGACGGGTGGCCGCTCGGTGACCTGCTGGGGTTCGGACATGGCGCGTGCTCCTCGGTGCCTGGGTGATCGGTGTGCGGATGCTGGCCGGATTGTGCCCGGGTCGAACCCCGTTCAGGTTTTCGCCGTGTTACGGAATCAGAGTCCGGCCCGCCATACGCCGTTCGAAGCCCCGTACGAACTGTTCGACGATCGCTGCTACGCTTCCCGGTCTCGTCCGGGGCCTTCCCCGGATGATCACATGTCATCTACATGGGACCCACAGGGCGCCCCGTCCGGGAGCGCCCGTAGCCGCTGGGAGGAGAGGTCGCCCGTGGGCACGGTCGTCGACGACGCCGCCTCCGTGGAGTTCCACGCCTTCTTCGAGCGTCACTACGCCGAACTGTCCCGCCTCGCCCACCTGCTGACCGGCGAGTCGGACACCGCGGACGACCTGGCGGCGGACGCGTTGCTGGCGATGTGGCACCGCTGGGACCGGGTGCGCGCGGCCGACCATCCGGTGGCGTACGCGCGCGGTGTGGTCGCCAACCTGGCCCGTACCCGCATCCGCAGCGCGGTGCGCGAGCGGCGGCGCATCGCCCTGTTCTGGTCGCAGCGCGAGGAGAACACCGAGAACCCGGACGTCGCGGGCGTGGTCGATGTGCAGGAGGCGTTGCGCAGGCTGCCGTTCCGCAAGCGGGCCTGCGTGGTGCTGCGACACGCGTTCGACCTGTCGGAGAAGGACACCGCGCAGGCGCTCGGTGTCTCGGTGGGTACGGTGAAGAGCCAGACCTCGAAGGGCATGGCCGAACTCCAGCGGCTGCTGGGGGCACAGGGCGTACCGCAGCGGATGCACGCGACGCTGGGCGCCCCCCGCTGCTCGCCGGCCGTGGAGGGCGTGCGCACCGGCGAGAGCGGAGGGAGGGACCGATGAGCATGCGGCGGGACGTGCACGAGGAGGTGCGCGCCCGGTTGCACGAGGCGGCCGGGGCGCACGAGCCCGACCGGGAGCGCATGCTGGCCCGGATCGAGCGCGGTATGGCCGGTCCGGCCGGTTCGGGCCATCGGGCGACGCGTCCGCCGGTCGTCGGCTGGATGCGGGTGGCGGGGGCGACCGCCGCGGTCGCCGGTGTCCTGGCGGTGGGCGGTTATGCGGTGGCGTCCGCGGTGCAGGAGGAGACCGCCCCGCGCCAGCGAGACGTGGCGACGTCCGCGACCCCGGAGCACACGCCGTCCCCGGAGGCGACGAGCCGGGCCCCCGAACCCCCGGCGCCGGTGAAACCGGCACCGAGCCGGCCGTCCGAGCGCCGTGAGTCCGGGCCCCCGCCGTCGGGAACACCGAGCGCTCCGGCCGGCGAGCGGCCGCGCACCGCAGCCGAGGACGGCCCGTTGTGGTCGGACGGCTCGGTCGACCCGCACAGCAACGACTTCTGGGCGCAGAGCGACATCACGCTCAGGACCCGCGAGCAACTGACCGCGCTGACCGTGCGGTTGGAGGTCGCCCAGACCGGCGGGGTCTCCGATGCGGGTGCCTGGCGCTCCCTGCCCGAGGGCGACTTCACCCTCGCGGTCGCCGAGCGGGACGGCTTCCTCGTCTACACCTGGACCCTCAAGGAGGGCCGCACGGTCCCGGTGGGCGAGTGGGTGTTCGCCGGTCAGTTCGGCCACGCCCGCGGCGGCCGCGACGCGGGCGCGGACCGCTACGCGGTGACGGCCACGGCCGGTTCGCGGCAGCTGTCGGTGGGCGGTGGTTTCACCGCCGAGGACGGGCGGTGACGGCGCCTGGTGAAAATTTCACCGAAGAGGCGGCAACCCTTTCCTCACCGGTGGCGACCACCAGGCGCAAGGCCACCCCCCACCTGAGGAATCGGTACATGAGTGCACCAGGAGAACAGCGCGTCCGCCACCGCCGCCGCGTCACCCAGCGGCGGACGGTGATCGCCGCGGTGTCGGCCTTCGGCATCACGGGCGCGGCGATCATCACCACGTCGATGCTGTCGACGGCGGGCGCGGCGTCCTCCTGGCCCTCGGACAAGGGAAAGACCCCCGTGCCCGAGACCATCCCGGTCTCCGGCGTGCGCGACGGCGGGATGAAGATGTTCTACGGCACCGGCGCACTCGGCCGGGACGACCAGGACGAGGACCAGGACCCGCTCTTCGAGCTGGCCGACGGGGCCGTCCTCAAGAACGTCGTCATCGGCACCCCGGCGGCGGACGGTGTGCACTGCAAGGGCAGTTGCACCCTGCAGAACGTGTGGTGGACGGACGTCGGCGAGGACGCGGCCAGCTTCAAGGGCAAGTCCTCCTCCGCGGTGTACAGGGTGATCGGCGGCGGCGCGAAGAACGCAGACGACAAGGTGCTGCAGTTCAACGGCGCCGGCACGCTGAACGTGTCGGGCTTCCAGGTGCGACACGCCGGCAAGCTGGTCCGCTCCTGCGGCAACTGCAAGACGCAGTACAAGCGCACGATCGTGCTCAGTGACATCGACGTGACCGCGCCGATGAACTCCATCGCCGGGGTGAACGCCAACTACGGCGACACGGCGACGCTGTCGAAGGCCGCATCCACGGTGACGGCAAGAAGAAGATCAAGACGTGTGTGCGCTTCGAGGGCAACAACACCGGCAAGGAGCCCAAGGAGCTGACACCGCCCGGCCCGGACGGCAGGAGCTGCACGTTCAAGGCCTCCGACATCAGCTACCGGTAGCCCCTCCGCCCCAGTGACTCCGGTCGGCCCTCGTCCCCCCTTGGGCCGGCCGGGACGCCGGGTGTCCGGCCCCCCAGCCGGACGTCCCGGCACCTCGGCCCTCCGGAGCCCCCCTCCGGACGGCCGTACGGTACCGGCCGAGCCCCCCTCGGCCGGTCGGCAGGACGCCCCCGTCGCTTCGCACCGACGGGGGCGTCACTGTACCGGCGACGACGCGAGGGCGCCCGGCCCGTCGTCGAGCCGATGCCGGGGGAGCCGGTCGTCAGGAACGCCGTAGCGGGCAGGGAGCCGTCCGCCCGCCGGGGCTCCGGCATGGCGAAAGTTTCGGAAACGCCTGCCTCACGCACACCCGTTGACGCCCTGCGTCCCTCCGGTGAAACTCCGAGGGCTGTTATCCAACAGAACCCCCCACACTCCGACAGGAAGTGTCATGCGCCCCCGCATCGCCCGCACGCTCCTGCTCCCCGTCCTGGCCCTGACCGGTCTTCTCCTGCCCCTCCTCGCGGCGCCGCCCAGCACCGCAGACCCCGGAGCCCCGCCTGTGAAGCACAGCCCGTACGCCGGCTACCTCTTCGCCTACTTCACCGGTGAGGGCACCGCCGACGGCGAACAGATCCGCTACGCCCTCAGCCGCGGCAACGACCCGCTGCACTGGCGTGAGCTGAACGCCGGGAAGCCCGTGCTGACGTCCACGACCGGCGAGAAGGGCCTGCGCGACCCGTTCGTCATCCGCTCCCCCGAGGGCGACAGGTTCTATCTGATCGCCACCGACCTGCGGATGTACCAGAACTCCAGCGGCAGCTGGGACGACGTCCAGCGGCACGGCAGCAAGTCGATCATGGTCTGGGAGTCCACGGACCTCGTCCACTGGACCGACCAGCGCCTGGTGAAGGTCTCCCCGGACAGCGCGGGCAACACCTGGGCCCCGGAGGCCTACTGGGACGACGAGCTCGGTGCGTACGTCGTCTTCTGGGCGTCGAAGCTGTACGCCGACGACGACCCCGGCCACCAGGGCGACACGTACAACAAGATGCTGTACGCGACGACGAAGGACTTCCGCACCTTCAGCGAGCCGAAGGTCTGGAACGACCCGGGCTACTCGGTGATCGACTCCACCGTCGTGAAGTACGGGGACGAGTACTACCGCTACACCAAGGACGAGCGGGACCCCGGCTCCTCCAGCCCCTGCTCGAAGTTCATCACCGGTGAGAAGTCGGCCTCCCTGACCTCGACGACGTACGACTTCGTGGCCGACTGCATCGGCAAGGGCGCGATGGACCGCGGTGAGGGTCCGACGGTGTTCAAGTCGAATACCGAGAAGAAGTGGTACCTGTTCATCGACGAGTACGGCGGCCGCGGTTACGTGCCCTTCGAGACCACCGACCTCGCCTCGGGCAAGTGGACCCCCTCGACGGACTACCAGCTCCCGGCGAGCCCCCGGCACGGCACGGTGCTCCCGGTGACCCAGCAGGAGTACGACCGTCTGCTGGCCGCCTACCCGTCCACCCCCACCTCGGTCGTGGACGCGACGGCCAAGCACCAGAAGGGCTACGCGATCGTCACGGACAGCGCCTCGAAGGTCGTCCTGCCCATGCGGCCGGACGCCGATCTGCGGGGCCTCGCCCCGAAGCTGTGGGTCGGTGAGGGCGCGAGGCTCAGCCCGAGGTCCGGCACCCGGCGCGACTTCCGCACGCCGCAGACGTACACGGTGACGGCCGCCGACGGCACCAGGCGCACCTGGACGGTCGAGGCGGTGCCCACCCGCAGCCCCCTGCTGCCCGGCCTGAACGCCGACCCCGACGTCCACCACCTGAACGGCCGGTACTGGATCTACCCGACGACGGACGGCTTCCCGGGCTGGAGCGGCACCAAGTTCAAGGCGTACTCGTCGAAGGACCTGGTGAACTGGAAGGACCACGGCGTCATCCTCGACCTCGGTCCCGACGTGAGGTGGGCCGACAAGAACGCCTGGGCGCCCGCGATCGCCGAGCGCGACGGCAAGTACTACTTCTACTTCTGCGCCGAGCAGCAGATCGGCGTCGCGGTGGCGGACTCCCCCGCGGGCCCCTTCAAGGACGCGCTCGGCAAGCCCCTGGTCCCCAAGGGCGGTTCGCTCAAGGGCCAGATGATCGACCCGGCGGTCTTCACGGACGACGACGGCCAGGCCTACCTGTACTGGGGCAACGGCCATGGGTACGTCGTGCCGCTGAACGACGACATGGTCTCCTTCGACGCTTCGAAGGTGAAGGACATCACCCCGGACGACTTCCGCGAGGGCTCCTTCGTGATCAAGCGCAAGGGCACGTACTACTTCATGTGGTCGGAGGACGACACCCGCAGCGAGAACTACCACGTGGCGTACGCGACGGGACCGTCCCCGCTCGGCCCGTGGACCAAGCGCGGGACGATCCTTCAGAAGCGGCCCGAGTACGGCATCCTCGGCACCGGTCACCACTCGGTGGTGAACACCCCCGGCACCGACGACTGGTACATGGTCTACCACCGCTTCGCCCTCAACGGCCCCGGCCTGCCCGGCGGCGACGGCATGCACCGCGAGACGACCGTCGACCGCATGGAGTTCGCGGCCGACGGCGGCATCAAGCCCGTGGTACCGACCCTGGAGGGGGTCGAGCCGGTACGGCGGTGAGTCCCACGGGACGTCGTCGAGCGGACTGACGACCTCGTCCTGCACAGCGCCGGTGAAGACGTGGCCGAGCTCCGGTCACGTCTTCATCCGTATCCGCCCCCGGAGTGGCGAGCCCGGCGTGTGGGATTCGGACCGAGCCGAGGTCCCCTTTCCGACGTCTTGTGCCAGATATGTAGCGGAGCCGCGGGCCGGAGCTGTCACGATCACCCGCCGAATGGCGCGGAATCACTCACCGGCTCCTCTTGCAGGCGTCTCTGTTGCGCCCCTGGGCAGGTCGAGGGCGGGGCGGGTCAGCAGAGGCGGCCGGCGCCCGCCCGGGCATCGACGAGGCCCGGGACGGCCTTCGCCGGGTCGACGTGCGCGCGCAGCGACGGCGTCCAGCCGGCGCCCGACTGGAGCGTCTCCCCCGGGATCTCCGCGTTGTGCACGGCGATCAGATCGGTCGCCTTGCCGTTGACGATGTTGGAACCCGCGGTGACCGGCGCCTCGTTCCACTTCTTGAGGATCTTCGCCGGGCTGATGCCCTGCGCCAGCGTGAACGCGTTGTGCTCGGCGACGAGCCGGGACTCCTTGCCGATGCCGTAGACGTAGCCCCACTTCTGGCCCTTGGTGACGACGAAGTGGTTGTTGTACGAGTCGACCTGCCCGAACCGCACCCGGGGCGCCCGCTCGACGATGCCCTCGAAACGGTTGTGGTGCAGCGTGACCTTGAGCTTGCCCGTGTCGTCGGCGGTGGCGCTGTCGCTGTTGCCGATCAGCATGGTCTTGTCGTGGTCCTTGAAGGAATTCCAGGACACCGTCACGTGGTTGGAGCCGCGCACGACGTCGAGCAGCCCGTCGTGCTGCTGGTAGGTCTTGCCGAAGTAGGACGGCAGTGAGCTGTCGGGGTAGCGGCCGTCGGTGAGGGTGTTGTGGTCGACCCACACGTGGGTGGAGCCGTGGACCACGATCCCGTCGTACTCGCTGTTCCAGGCGCCGGTCTTGTTGTCGTCGGCCGGGTCCCACTGCGGGAAGCAGTCGATCGGGGCCTCGAAGGCGAGGTTGCGGACGATGACGTTGTCGACGCCCTTGATCTGCAGGCTGCCGCCGCGGATCCCGGAGCCCTTGCCCACGCCGATGATGGTGGTGTCGGCGGGCACGTTCGCCTTGATGGTCCTGTCCTGCGCGGCGGCGGACGCGGCCCGCAGGTCCTCCTGCTCCCCGCTGACCGGCTTGTCGTGGCCCCAGACGGCGGGGTCGTAGGCGGCGAGGTACTTCCGGAAGTCGTACCCCTCGGCCGCGAACGCGTCGCAGCCCTGGGAGACGGCGTCGATGACGCCCTTCACCTTGATGATCCTGGGCGCGGTCCCGCCGTCCTTCAGGGCGGCCCGGAACTGCTCCCAGGTGGTGACCGTGTAGACGTGCCGCGCGTCGGCCTTCGATCCGCCGGTGGTGCCGGTGCCGTGGGAGCCCCATCCGTCGCCGGCCCCGAGGGCCTGACGAGCCAGGTCCCGGGGCTGGGCCTGCGCGCCGGGACCGCTCAGGGACAGCACGAGCGCGGTGCAGCCGATGAGCAGGACCGCTCTCTCCAAGGCATGGCCATGACACTTACGAACGTTCATGTGCGGCTCTCTTCCTTCCTCGTCGGGGGGTTACGCGGCGGACTCGGGCCAGGTGATCCAGGACTCCGGGATCCGCTCGTCCAGCCGCCGCACCTCACGCGGCCCGAGCACCCGGGTGCGGAGCAGCTCCCGCGCCACGAGCCGGGCCACCTCGATGGCTCCGGGCGGGTTGAAGTGCGTGTTGTCCTGCTCGGTCGCCGTCCAGTTGAAGTACTTCTTGGTCTCCTCGGCCCCGAGCCGCTGCCACAGGGCGAGCGACAGCGCCTGGACGTCGAGCAGCGGGACCCGCTCCCCGGCGGCGAGCGCCCGCATGGCCGCCGGGTACTCCCCGTGCGTCGGCGAAGCCTTTCCGGCGGCGTCGAACCGCCGCCGCTCCACGGAGGTCGCCAGCACCGGCCGCGCCCCACGGGCCCTGGCTCCGTCGAGGTACATCCGCAGGTACTCCTGATACGTCGTCCAGGGCTCGGTGTACCGGGTGGGGTCCTCCCGCTTCGCGTCGTTGTGACCGAACTGCACGAGCAGCAGGTCCCCCGGCCGGATCACGGAGAGAATCCCCTTCAGCCGCCCTTCATCGACGAAGCTCCTGGAACTCCGCCCGTTCACGGCGTGATGGGACACGGCGAGCCGGGAGCTCTGCAGAAAGAACGGAATCGCCATGCCCCACCCGGTCTCGGGCGCGGCGTCCTTGTACTTCTGGGCGGCGGTGGAGTCACCGGCGATGAAAAGAGTGGGCGTACGCCGCGAACCGGCACGAGCGGTACCCGCCATGGAGAACACCAACGGCACAGTGGCCGCGGCAACGGCAACCTGTCTACGACTGAGAGACACGCGGAGTCCCTTTCAAAGAGGGGTGTGCAAGTCACCTGGGGGCGCGGGGAACTGCGCGAACAACCACGGGACGGCCTGCACCCTGCACACCACAGACCGCCCCACGGCGACATCCAGGACTACCCGTTCTGCTGGTTCCACTCCTCCTGAGCCGCATTCAGCTGATCGGCCATCGTGTCCAGGAATTCCTTCGCACTCATCTTCCCGAGCAGCACCTTCTGGAAGTTCGGCTCGTTGTCCGCCTTGGAAATCGTGTTCCAGTCCGGCAGGTAGTACGGCAGCTGCACAATCGTCGTCGACCCGTCCGACAACGCGTCAGCAGCCAGTTTCGTCGGCTCTGCCTTCGAGACCCACGCATCCTTCGCCGCGTCCGTGTTCGACGGCACCTGCCCCGCCGCCTCGTTGAACTTCGAGTTCTCCGCCTTGGACATGGCGAACTCGATGAACTTCCAGGCCGCGTCCTTGTTCTTGCCGCTCTTGAACAGCCCCAGCCCGTCCACCGGGTTGGACACCTGCACCCGCTTGCCGCCGGCACCGATCGGCTGCGGAATGCCCCGGAACTTGTCGGCCCCGAGCGCCTTCACATGGTCCTGGTACGACCCGAGGTTGTGGTTCAGCATCCCGATCGTGCCGGAGTCCCACTGCGCGACCATCTTCGTGAAGTCGTTGTTGAGGTCGGCGGCCGGGGTGACCTTCTTGTACAGCGCCGCGTACTTCTCCAGCGCCGCCACGTTCTCGGGGTCGTTGACCGTGGTCTTCTCGCCACTGGAGTCCCAGAACGACGTGATGCCGGACTGCCCGTACATGGCGTCCAGCGCCTGGGCGATGGAACCCGCGCCGCCGCGAATGGTGTAGCCGAACTCGTTCTTGCCGGCGTTCGTCAGCTTCTTCGCGGCCTCGTAGAAGCGGTCCCACGTCGTCGGCTCCTGGAGCCCCGCCTTCTTGAACAGGTCGGTGCGGTAGTACAGCACACCGTTGTTCGCGGAGGTGGGGATCGAGTACAGCTTGTCGTCCCCGCCGCCGGCGGCCTTCAGCGACTCGACCATGTCCTTGTTGAGCTTGCCGTTCAGCGACGACTTGCCGAGCCGCTCGTCGAGCGGCTCCAGCGCGCCCTGCGCGGCGAACCCCGCCAGCATCGCCGCGCCCACACCGCCGACGTCCGGCAGACCGCCGCCCTGGAGGGCGGTGTCGACCTTGGACTGGTACTCCGTCGCGGCGATCCCGACGTACTCGACCTCGATATCCGGGTGGGCCTTCTCGAAGTCGGCGATGACCTCCTTCCAGATCTCGGTGCGGACACCGCCGTTGTTGTCCCAGAAGACGATCTTGCCCTTGCCGCTCCCGTCGGCGCCCTTGTCACCGCCCGCCCCGCTGCCGTCGTCGCCGCAGGCGGTCGCGGTCAGCGCGAGTACGGCCCCCAGGGCGACGGCGGCCGTGGTCCGGCGCCCGCCTCTGCTGCTGGTGCGATTGCTGATCTTCATTGGTCGGCTCTCTTCTTCCGGATCCAGCGGAACTCGAGGGTGTGGGGAGTCAATGACGGACGTGCGGCGCCCAGCCGTCGGTGCCCGCCAGGTAGGCGGTGACGGTGTGGGAACGCGCGTCCCGGTCGCTCATCTGCGGACGGTCCGGGGTGACGGACGCACCCGGGCCGTGGGTGCGGTACTCGGTGAACCGCGCGTCCTTCCACGAGAACCCGCTCATGTCGGTCCACGGCGCGGACTTGACCGCGGCGGGCAGCCAGGTGTCCCGGATCAGGACCTGGGCGACCGCGTCCGGCTCACCGCCGGGGTGCCAGGGCCGTCCCAGGTGGTAGGTCCCGGCGGGGGCGTCGCTGACGATCCTCGATTTGGTGATCAGGAACCCGTACGGGTTCCCCTTCCATGTCGAGGCCGCCGTGATGTAGCCGTTGTTGGAGTCCGAGCCGCGGCTCAGGGCCCGGATCACGGACCGCTCGATCACGGTCGTGGCCCGTCCGTAGACGAAGTCGACGTCGCCCTCGATGTAGGAGTCGCGCACGTAGACCCGGCTGACGGTGGTCAGCTTGGGGCTGTCGGTCATCAGGGTGTCCTGGTTGCCGAGGAACGCGGTGTCCTCGAAGACGATCCGGTCACCGGTCGTCTTCATCGCCAGGGCCTGCTCGCCCTTCAGCTCGTGCGCGGCCTCGTCGAAGTCGTTGCTGAAGGTGAGGTTGCGTGCGGTGACGTCGTTCGCGGCGATGCGGACGGTGGCGCTGCCGGTCGACCCGCCGTACTCGGCGGGTGTGTCGAAGACGATGACCGTGTCGGAGCGGTCCCGCCCGGTGCCGCGCAGCTCGATGTGCGGTTTGCTGGCGGGGATGAACACCTTCTCGCGGTAGGTGCCCGGTGCTACGGCGATGGTCACCGGGAGGTCGTTGCCGTCGGGGACGGCGTCCACGGCGGCCTGCACGGTCGGGTGGTCGCCCGGGACGTGCAGGGTGACCGGCCCGCCGATCCGCTTCTGCGGCCCGGAGAACCGCTTCACCAGCGCGGGGACGGCGGCGGCCGGGTCGAGCCGGTAGGAGTAGAAGTCCCGCGGGTCGAACGCCGTGCCCCAGGTGTCGTGCCGGCCCGTCGTGTTGCGCAGGACCGACCCGCGCTGGACCAGCTCGGCCGTCGCGTCGGCCTGGTAGGGGTGCTGGACGCCGTCGTAGAAGCTGTTCTCGATGACCATCCTCGTCCGGCCGCGCGACCAGTTGCCGTACGTCCAGACCGGGTCGCCGTCGGACAGCTGCGCGGACAGGTAGTTGTTGTAGAGGTGCGCGTAGGCGCAGTTGTCGGCCGAGGGGTTGCGCTGCTTGGTGCCGCGGAACCAGTTGTGGTCGACGGTGATCTGCGTCCTGACGTTCGGGGTCCAGCCGATGCCGAAGGTCTTGTTGTTGTCCGTGAACCGGTTGTGGGAGACGGTGACGTACTCGCTGTCCTTGCGGATGTCGAGCTGCCCGTCGCAGATCCGCGAGAACCGTATGTGGTCGATCCACACGTGGTGGGCGGAGTCCAGGCGGATCCCGTCGTAGTCGGTGTCCTTGCAGTCCCAGTCGCCCTCGACGGCGGTGTCGCGGATGGTGAGATTGCGGAGGACGACGTTGTGCGTGCCGGGGTCGAGGGTGAAGCCGCCGTGCACGATCTCGGCGGTGTCGCTCACGCCGATGATGGTCTTGTCCGAGGCGACGGGTATCTCCGTGCCGAAGGGCTCCATCTCCAGGGTGCCCTTGACGCGGATGACGTACGGCTCCTCGGCCGCCGCGTACTTCGCCAGCGCGGCCTGGTCGGTGACGGTGACGACCTTGCCGCCCGCCCCGCCGGTGGTGCCTCCGGCGAGGGAGGCGAAGCCGTGCGGCCGGTCGGTCCAGCGGTCCGCGGCGGGACCGGGCCGCGCCTGCGGTGCCGCCTGAGCCCGGGCGTCCCCGATCGACCCGAGGCCCAGCGCGGCCAAGAGGCCGAGCACGGCCGTCACGACCGTGCCGGGCCGCCCCGGTCTCGACAAGCGCTTGCTACGGAGGTGCGTCATTGCGGCTCCCAACAGGCTGACGGCTTCAGGTGCGTTACGGGGTACTGATCCGGAACCGGGTGAAGGCCGCCGCACCGGCGTGCCCCTGACCGGCGGGTGCGAGGGCGAACAGGCCGAGCAGGGCGCCGACCCAGCGCCAGGGGGTGGCGGCGAAGACCGGCCCCGATGGCCGGAAGCCGTCGCCGGCGTCGGCGGAGAAACGGCAGCGTGCCCCCGCGTCGATCTCGATCCGCAGCCGGGCCCGGCCCTCGGGGGCGAGCCGGGCGTGGGCGGCGTCGCGTTCGGCGTCCGCGACGGCCTCGGCGAACCGGTGCACGAGGTGAACGGTGCCGTCCGTGCCGCGCTGGAGTCCGATCCACCCGAACGCGTCCCCGAGGACGGCGAGTCCGGCCCGGGCCCCGGGCTCGTCGCTGTCGAGGCGCAGTTCCACCTCGACGGTGCAGGGGGTGCCGGGCAGCCGCTGGGTCAGCACATGGGGCAGCTTCCGCAGGTCGTGGGCGTTCGCCGAGCGGACGCAGGTCAGCCGCAGCCCGTCCCCGGAGTGCTGGGTGGCCCAGCCGTCAGCGGGGTTGGCCGTCCACTGCCACTGGCGGCCGTACCGCCCGCCGGGGAAGTCGTCGTCGGTGGCGGGCGCGGCGGGCGGCTGGGGCGGCAGGGCGGGGCGGCGGTGTCCGGCGACGGGCGCGCCTTCCTCTCCGAGCACCGGCCAGCCGTCCGGACTCCAGCGCATCGGCTGGAGGTGCACGACCCTGCCGTGGGCGCCGCGCTGCTGGAAGTGCAAAAACCAGTCCTCGCCGGACGGAGTGCGCACCCAGCCGCCCTGGTGGGGGCCGTTGACGTCGGTGTCCTTCTGCTCCAGGACGATGCGCTCCTCGTACGGCCCGAAGAAGCCGCGGGAGCGGAAGGCGCCCTGCCAGCCGGTCTCGACGCCGCCGGCGGGGGCGAGGATCCAGAACCAGCCGTCGTGGCGGTACAGCTTGGGTCCTTCGAGGGTGAACCAGCCGGGTATGCGGTCGCCGTCGACGATCACCTTGCCCTCGTCGAGGAGGCCGGTGCCGTCGGGGCGCATGCGGTGGCCGGTGAGGCGGTTCTTGACGCCCGAGCGGGACTTGGCCCAGGCGTGGGCCAGATAGGCCTCGCCGGTCTCGTCGTCCCACAGGGGACAGGGGTCGATGAGGCCCTTGCCCGCCTTCAGCAGGTGCGGCCGGGTCCAGGGGCCCCTGATCTGCGGGGCGTTGGTCTGGAAGACGCCCTGGTCGGGGTCGCCCCAGAAGATCCAGAAGCGTTCGTCGTGATACCGCAGGGACGGGGCCCACACGCCGCAGTCGTGCCGGGGCACGGCGAACTCCCCGGCCGGTTCCAGGCGGTCGAGCGCGTGACCGACCAGGGTCCAGTTGACGAGGTCCCGGGAGTGCAGCAGCGGCAGGCCGGGGGCGCGGCCGAAGCTGGAGGCGGTCAGGTAGAAGTCGTCGCCGACCCTGACGACGTCCGGGTCGGACCAGTCGGCGTTCAGGATCGGATTGCGGTAGGTCGCGGAGGTCACGGGCTCACCGCCTTGCGGACCAGCAAAGCCGCTGCGTCCCGGTCGAGGCGGCCGTCGGCGACGACGGTGACCACCCTCCGCACCACGGTCTCGCCCGCCGGGACCGGTACCCGCTCGTCGTGGGCCAGGGAGGACCCGACGCCCGGGTACTCCTCGGTGCGCACGAACCACGGGTCGCGCCGGGTCTGTTCGGTGGCGCCGGCGAAGACCAGCGTCCAGGTGCCGCCGCGCAGGGCGAGCCAGTCGGCGGGCCGGCCGTGGGCCTTCTCCTCCCCGTCGGCTCCGGCCGTGAAGACCTCCGGCGCGGAGGACTCCTTGCGGGCCCGCCAGAAGAAGCCGCCGTAGGCCGCGCCCGGGCGTCCGTTGGTCGCGGGGCTGCCGATCGACAGCGGGCCGCCGGTGACGTTGGTGAGCGAGAACGTGAGGTCCAGTGCCCAGGCCCGGTCGGTGAGTTCGGTGGCCGCGACGGTACGGCGTTCGCGCAGCAGTTCGCCGCCCGCGGCCACCCAGCGCAGCTCCTCGACGAAGCCGTCCGGGTCGCGCAGCTGGAAGGCTACGTGCCGCTGCGCGCCGTGGTTGTCGAGCTCGGTCGGGCCCTGGTCGCGGACGTAGGTGCGTCCGCCCCAGAAGTTGAACCCCTCGACGTCGGGAACGGCGACACCGACGCCGAGGTGGTGTGCGTGGTCGGCCGGGGCCAGTTCGGTCACGGCCGTGCCGGACAGGGTGGTGACGGGGTGCAGGTAGGGGCGCGGGGAGAGCCGGGCCGGCAGTTCGGGCCGGGTGACGTACCGGCCCACCGGCCGGCCCACCACCCGCAGGACCGCCGTGCCGTCGCCGGTCATCGGTTGCTCACCTCGTTCGGCAGGGGCGTCCAGGGGGCGCCGAGCTCGGAGTAGAGGGAGAGGGTGTCGGCGGCGGCCGCGACGAGTCCGTCGATGCCGGGCACCACCCGGCGGTTCTCCCCGGGGATGCGGTGCCAGGCGGTGGCGGGCAGGGGCGCCGGGTCGGGCGCGGTGCGGATGGCCTCGACGACCTTCATGAAGGCGCCGGTCTCGTCCGGCGGGACGAGCAGTCCGGCGCCCGTGGTGAGGTGGTCGACGAGGTTCTCCAGCAGGTCGGTGCGGCCGTGCTCGGACTCCTGCGGGCCGTGTCCCGCGCGCTGGAGCAGCACGCGGTCCTGCTTGTACCAGAAGGTGATCCGGCCGCTGCTGCCGTGCACGAGCACGTACGGCTCGTCCGCCTCCTCGGCGCACAGGGTCGCGGCGACGGTGACCGGGTGGCCCTGCGCGGTGGTGATCCGGACGCAGGAGGTGTCGTCGGACTCGATGGCGTTGGCGCGCAGCAGTTCGGTCTCGATGCCGGTGACGTCCTCGGCGCGGGTGCTGCCGCCCAGGGCGAGGGCGGTGGCGACGGCATGGGCGAGGGGGTTGGTCAGGGCCCCGTCGATCACGTCGACGCCGTGCAGCCGCCGCTTGCCCGCCCAGGGCGCCCGGCGGAAGTAGTCCTCGTCGCGTACCCATGAACCGGCCCCGCCGAGGCCGACCAGCTCTCCGACCGCGCCCTCGGCCAGCAGCTCGCGGATGGCGGGCAGGGCGTGCGAGCCCAGGGACTGGAAGCCGATCTGGCAGACGACCCCGGCCGCGGCGACCCCGTCGGCCATCCGGCGGAACTCGGCGTAGGAGGGGGCGGGCGGCTTCTCCAGGAGCAGGTGCACGCCGCGTTCGGCCGCCGCGAGGGCGAGGTCGGTGTGGGTCGGGATCGGGGTGCAGATCACGGCGATCCGCGCGCCGGTGGAGTCGAGCAGGGAGCCGAGGTCGGCGGACTGCTCGGGCGTACCGAGGTCGCCGAGCTCCTCCTCGGTGAGCGGCGTCAGCTCGCAGACGCCGACGAGCCGCACGAGGCCCTGCTTCTGGAGCCGGCGGATGTTCTCGACGTGCCAGCGGCCGTGGCCCCTGGCACCGGCGAGGACGACGGGCAGTGGTGTGTTCATGGCGTCGATCATGCGTCCGGTCACCGGATCCTCCCCGCACCCGCGCCGCGGGCCACCGCCCGGTCGGCTGCGGCGGCGCTGTCGCCGTCGTTCGCCGGGAGGGTGTCGCGGCCGATGTCCCGGGTCTCGGCGTGCGCGGGCACGCAGAGGACCCCGAGCAGCCCGGCCGCGGCGGCCGGCTGTCTGCCCCTCATCCCTTCACCGCCCCCGCGCTGAACCCGGTGATCAGCCACTTCTGGATGAAGGCGAACACGATCACCACCGGCACGGCGGCGATGATGCCGCCCGCGGCGAGCGCGCCCAGGTCGACGCTGTCGGCGCTCATCAGGGAGTTGAGGCCGACGGGGATCGTCTGCTTGTCCTGGTTGTTCAGGAACATCAGGGCGAACAGGAAGTGGTTCCAGGAGTGGACGAAGGCGAAGGAGCCGACGGCGATCAGACCGGGCCGCAGCAACGGCAGCACCACGATACGAAAGGCCGTCATACGGTTGCAGCCGTCGACCCAGGCCGCCTCCTCCAGGGAGTACGGCACGTTCTTGATGAAGTTGCTGATCAGGATCATCGACAGCGGCAGCTGGAAGACCGTCTCGGCGAGGATGACGCTGCCCAGCGAGTTGATCATCTGCAGTTCGGCGAAGATCTCGAACAGCGGCACCAGCAGCAGCGCGCCCGGCACGAACTGGGAGCACAGCAGGGCCAGCATGAACGCCCGCTTGACCTTGAAGTCGAACCGGGCGAGGGCGTAGCCGCCGGCCAGCGCGACGAGCGTCGTCATGAGCAGGGTCGCGACGCCGACGAGCACGCTGTTGGTGAAGTAGGTGCCGAAGCTGCGGTCCGTCCAGACCTTCTCGAAGTGGTCGAAGGTGACCGGCCAGGGCACGAGCGAGGTCGAGCCGGCCGGGCGCAGTGAGAAGAGCAGGATCCAGTAGAAGGGGATGAGGGTGAAGATCAGGTAGATGCCCAGGGGCAGGTAGATCTGCCAGCGGGGTGCCTCGTCCCAGGCGCGTCTGCCCGTGGCGGGGCGCGGGGGTTCGGGGGTGGCGGGCGCGGCGGCGGGCACCGTCTTGGTGGCTTCCTTCACGCTCATTTGCTCTCGCCTCCGAACTTGCTCAGGCGCAGGTAGACCATCGAGCAGAAGAGCAGGATCACGAACGCCACCGTGGTCAGGGCCGACGCGTAGCCGAAGTTGTGGGCGTCGACGGATGTGTTGGCGATGTACAGCGGCAGCGTGGTCGTCTCGCCCGCGGGGCCGCCGCCGGTCAGGGTGTACAGCAGGTCGACGTTGTTGAACTCCCAGACCGCGCGCAGCAGCGTGGACAGGATGATGGCGTCCTTCAGGTGCGGCAGCGTGATGTGCCAGAACTGCTTGATGCGGCTCGCGCCGTCGACCTCGGCGGCCTCGTACAGGTCCTTGGAGACGGACTGGAGGTCGGCGAGGATGAGGATCGCGAAGAACGGCACGCCGCGCCACAGGTCGGCCACGACCGCCGCCGGGAACACCGTCGAGGTGTCGGACAGCCAGCTCGTGCCGTAGGAGCCGATGCCCATGTCGGCGAGGTAACGGGTGATGCCCGTCTGGGAGTTGTAGAGCAGCACCCAGATCGCGGAGGTCAGCACGCCGGAGACGGCCCATGGGGAGAAGACCAGGGCACGTCCCAGGCCCCGGCCCACGAAGGTCTGGTTGACGATCAGGGCCAGTGCGAGACCGAACAGCAGCTGGAGGCCGACCTCGACGACGACCCACTTGGCGCTGAAGACCAGGGTGTCCCAGAACACCGGGTCCTTGGTGAAGGCGTGGACGAAGTTGTCGAAGCCCGCGTAGCCGTTCCGCCACGGCTTGGTGGGGTTGTAGTTCTGCAGGCTGTAGTAGAAGACGCTGATGACCGGGTAGGCGATGAACCCCAGCATGAGCAGGGCGGCCGGCGCGATCAGCAGGTACGGGAGCCTGCGCGGCGTGGCGGAGGCCCGGCGCCGCCGGGGTGGCGCGGGCGGTTTCGCCACGGCTGCGGCTTGGGCCATGACAGGGTCTCCGATCTCGGTACGGCTTGCTTTCGTAGTGCGGAAAGCGCTTTCTCGCTGTGCGCGGGTGCCAGTGGAGGTGGCGTGGCGGGTGCGGTCCGCTGCGGCCGGGCGCGGAGTTCCCCGCGCCCCTCGGGTGGGTGCAGTCAGCCTGCGTAGGGATCCGGGGCCTTGCCCGGGCGTGCCAGGAACTCGAAGTCGCAGCCTGTGTCTGCCTGAGTGATCTGGTCGTTGTAGAGGGCGCCGTAGCCTCGCTCGTATCGAGTGGGCGGGGGTGCCCATTCCTTACGACGAGCCTCCAACTCCTCTTCCTGCACGTTGAGGTGGAGGGTCCTGGCCTCGACGTCCAGGGTGATCGGGTCGCCGGTGCGGACCAGGGCCAGCGGCCCGCCGACGTACGACTCGGGCGCGATGTGCAGGGCGCACGCGCCGTAGCTCGTGCCGCTCATCCGGGCGTCGGAGATCCGGACCATGTCCCGTACGCCCTGCTTCAGCAGGCGGTCGGGGATCGGCAGCATGCCGTACTCGGGCATGCCCGGGCCGCCCTTGGGCCCCGAATTGCGCAGGACCAGCACGCTGTCGGCGGTGATGTCCAGCCCGGGGTCGTTGATCGTGCGCTGCATGGTCCTGTAGTCGTCGAAGACGACCGCGGGACCCGTGTGCTGGAGCAGGTGCGGCTCGGCGGCGATGTGCTTGATGACCGCGCCGTCCGGGCAGAGGTTGCCGCGCAGCACGGCCACTCCGCCCTCGGCGGCCACCGGGTTCTCGCGGGTGCGGATGACGTCGTCGTCGTGGACGACGGCGCCCTCGATCTGTTCGCCCAGCGTTCCGTTGACGGTGGGCCGGTCCAGGTGCAGCAGGTCGGTGATCCGGGAGAGGAAGGCGGGCAGACCGCCGGCGAAGTGGAAGTCCTCCATGAGGTACGTCCGTCCGCCGGGCCGGACGTTGGCGAGCACCGGCACGGTGCGGGCGATGCGGTCGAAGTCGTCGAGGGTGAGTTCGACCCCGCAGCGCCCCGCCATCGCGATCAGGTGGATGACGGCGTTGGTGGAGCCGCCGAGCCCGAGCACCGTGGTGACGGCGTCCTCGAAGGCCTCGCGGGTGAGGATCCGGGACGGCTTGAGCGCGGTCCAGGCGAGCTCCACGGCGCGGCGTCCCGAGGCGGCGGCCATCCGCTCGTGCCCGGAGTCGACGGCCGGGATCGAGGAGGCGCCCGGCAGCGTCATACCGAGGACTTCCGCCGCCGCGGTCATGGTCGACGCGGTCCCCATGGTCATGCAGTGACCGGGTGACCTTGCCAATCCGCCCTGCAGCTCCCGCAGTTCACAGTCGGTGAGGTTGCCGGCGCGGTGCTCGTCCCAGTACTTCCACATGTCGGTGCCGGACCCGAGGGTCTCCCCGCGCCAGTGGCCGGGCAGCATCGGCCCCGCGGGCACGAAGAGGGACGGCACGTCTGCGGAGGCCGCGCCCATGAGCAGCGCGGGCGTCGACTTGTCGCAGCCGCCGAGCAGCACCGCCGCGTCGACCGGGTAGGACCGCAGTAACTCCTCCGTCTCCATCGCGAGCAGGTTGCGGTAGAGCATCGGGGTCGGCTTCTGGTAGGTCTCGGAGAGCGTGGCGACCGGGAACTCCAGCGGGAAACCACCGGCCTGCCACACCCCCCGCTTGACCGCCTCGGCGCGCTCGCGCAGGTGGACGTGGCAGGGGTTGATGTCGGACCAGGTGTTCAGGACGGCGATCACCGGGCGGCCCCGGTACTCCTCCGCCTCGTAACCGAGCTGGCGCATCCGGGCGTTGTGCGACCAGGTGCGCAACTGCCCCTCGGCGCCGTACCACTGGTGGCTCCGGAGCTCCTCGGGACGCAGTCTGCCGGTCATATCGACCACCCCGCGGCGATCGCGGCGACGCCGGCGCGCTCGCTCTCGGGCAGCGCCCGGCTCGGCGGGCGGACCTCGCGGCGGCACAGCCCGAGGGAGGCGAGTGCCTCCTTGACGACGGTGACGTTGTCGGCGGAGCCGTTCGCGGCGCGCAGTTCCTCGAAGCGGCGGATCTGCTCCCACACCTTCATGGCGGCCCGGTAGTCGCCGGAGCGCAGCGCCTCGATCATGTTCAGGGAGACGGCCGGGGCGACGTTCACCAGCCCGGAGGTGAAGCCGGTGGCTCCGGCGGAGAAGTAGGAGGGGGCGTAGGGCTCGGCGAGCCCGGCCACCCACACGAACCGCTCCAGACCCGCGTCCCGCGCGAACGCGGCGAACCTGGCCGCGTCGGGGACGGCGTACTTGACGCCGATGACGTTCGGGCAGGTGTCGGCGAGTTCGGCGAGCCGGGCGCCGGTGAGCTGCGCGTTGCGGATGTACGGGACGACGCCCAGCTCGGGCACGGCCTCGGCGACGGCGCGGTGGTAGTCGACCCAGCCGGTCTGCGAGACGTAGGGGTGCACGGGCTGGTGGACCATCACCATCTGCGCGCCGAGTTCCCGGGCGTGCCGGGCGGAGGCGACGGCCGTCGGGACGTCGTGTCCCACTCCGACCAGCACGACGGCCCGCTCACCGGCCTCGTCGATCGTCAGCTCCGTGACGAGCCGCCGCTCTTCGGGGGTCAGGGCGTAGAACTCGCCGGTGTTGCCGTTCGGGGTGAGGGTCGTGATGCCGCCGTCGAGCAGCCGGCGCAGCAGGGCCCGGTGGGTGTCCTGCGCGACGGAGCCGTCCTCGGCGAACGGGGTCACCGGGATCGCCACCACGTCGGCCAGGGCCGCCCGCTGGGTCTCGAACGCCACGCCGCTCATCGCTGACCTTCCTGTTCCAGACCTGCCTCGGGGAAAGCGCGCTGCACGAAGCTCGCGATGTGGGCGTGCAGGGCCCGCGCCGCGCCGTCGGCGTCGCCGTCGAGGGCGAGCCGCAGGATCTCCCGGTGCTCGCCTGCCTCCCGCTCCCAGGAGGGCGAGGCGGCCCAGGCGACCGCGGAGACCAGGGCGGCCTGGTCGCGGACCTCGTCGAGCATCCGCCCGAGCAGCGGGTTGCCGCACGGCAGGTACAGGGCCCGGTGGAACTCCCGGTTCGCGAGGGAGCGTTCGGCGGTGTCGGTGGCGGCGTCGGCCCGGGTCAGCGCCTCGCGGGCGACGTCCAGGGAGGCTCCGCGCCGCACGGCCCGGCGCAGCGCCTCGGGCTCCAGCAGCAGCCGTACGTCGTAGACCTCGCGCGCCATTTCCGCGTCCACCAGGCGCACGGTGACGCCCTTGTACTGGCTCATCACGACCAGCCCGGTGCCGGCGAGGGTCTTGAGCGCTTCGCGCACCGGGGTCTTCGACACGCCGAACTGCGCGGCGAGCTCGGTCTCGACCAGCGCCTGCCCGGGCGTCAGCTGCCCGGTGAGGATGCGGTGTTTGATCCCCTCCAGCACGTACTGCGTGCGGGAGGGGATCGGCGTGGGCACAGAGGTCATGCGCGCCTCTCGGATCTCGCGTCTCGGTGGATCGCGTATCGGATCTCGCGTATCGCGTCTCATATATGACGTATGAAGTACGACGCGATGACGGTAGGAGGGCGCATGGGCTTCGTCAATGCTTTCGGCAAAGAAACAGCAATCGCTTTCTACGACTGGGGTGCCCACTCCGGGTCCCGCCCGCTGAGCCCCACGGCCCGGGCCAGCAGGGATGCCTCCGGCCCGACGCGGACGACGGGCCCGAAGATGGCGCCGCGGGCGGGGTCGTCGACGGATGCCGCGAGGAAGTCGTGGCAGACCCGCAGCGCGGCCGGGTCGGGCTCGTAGCGCTGACCGGTGGCGCGGGCCAGGTCCCAGCCGTGGACGACCAGTTCGTCGGTGGCGACCAGGCCCGCGATCTCGCCGGGCAGGTCGACGCCCCCGGCCCGGGTCATGCCGGTCCGGGCTGCCGGGTCGCGCCAGGCCTCGGCCAGTTCGGCGAGGACCTCGGGCAGCTCCTCGCGCCAGCCGGGCGCGAGGTCCGGGAGCGCGGACTGAGGGCTGGTGTCGGTGGTGACGCCCAGGTCCTTGCGGCCGGCGTCACGGAAGGCGACGGCCAGCCCGGCGAGGTGGCCGAGCAGGTGGCGCACCTCGTACTCGGGGCAGGGGGTCGGGCCGGACAACTGCCCGTCGGTGACGCCGGCGACCAGCCGCGCCAGCTCCTCCGCCTGGGGTCCAAGGTCGAGGGTCGTACCGGTCGTGTCGGTCATGCGGGCTCCTCAGCAGTGTGGTCCTGGGAGGTAGACCGACGCCGGCCGCGGAACTCATCGCCGGCCCGCCCCAGGGGGCCACTTCTAGGGAACCTGCCCGATCCGCTCCACCGGTCCTTAGCCCCACGATGACCAGGCATGACGACCAAGACGACCTGGCCGCTCGTGCGCGTCCTGCGCGACCGCGACGCGGGCCTCTGCCTGTCCGGCGTGGTGGTCTCCGGCTTCGGCACCTCCGCCCTGTGGCTGGCCTCGGGCGTGTGGGTCAAGGACCTCACCGGCTCCGACGGCCTGGCGGCGCTGTGCATGCTCGCCCTGTGGCTGCCGACCCTGGCCGGGCCGCTGCTGGGCACTCTCGCCGACCGGGGCCGCCGCAAGCCGCTGCTGATCGGCGTGAACCTGCTGCTCGGGGCCCTCTTGCTCACCCTGGTGGGCGTCGATGCCCCGGGCGACCTCTGGCTGTTGTACGGGGTGCTGTTCGTGTACGGGGCGGCGGGCGTCGTCCACGACGCGGCCGAGTCGGCGCTGGTCGCGACCGCCGTCGACCGGTCCCTGCTCGGCGACTTCAACGGCCTGCGCATGACCGCCACCGAAAGCATGAAACTCCTGGCCCCGCTGGCGGGCGCGGGCCTGTACGCGGCGTACGGCGGCGCGGGTGTCGCCCTCCTGGACGCGGCGACGTTCGTGCTGGCCGCAGGCCTGTACGCGGCGCTGCGCGGGCGGGAGGACAAGCCCGCACCGCCCCGGGACGGCCACCGGCGGGGGACGGCCGAGGGTGTCCGCCACCTGTGGGCGCACCCGGTGCTGCGCCCCCTGGTCCTGGCGGGCGGCGCCACCATGCTGTGCGCCGGCCTGAACGGCGCGCTGGTCCACGCCGTCGTCGACGGCCTCGGGCACTCCCCCGCGTACGCCGGTGTCCTGTACGCCGTGCAGGGCGCCGGGTCGGTCGCGGCCGGGCTGCTGTCCGGCGCCGCCCTGCGCCGGCTGGGGGCGCGGCGCTTCGGGGCGTACGGCATCGCCCTGCTGGCGCTCGCGGTGGCGCTGCGGGCGGTGCCGTCCGACCCGGTGGCGCTGGTGTGCAGCGCGGCGATCGGCGCGGGACTGCCCGCCGTGCTGATCGCCGCGCTGACGTCCGTGCAGCGCGAGACGCCCGGTGTGCTGCTCGGCCGGGTCACGGCCACCGCCCACACGCTGGTGTACGCGCCGAACGTGGCCGGGCTGGCCGCCGGGGCGGCCCTGGTCGAGCCGGTGGGCCACCGGCCGGTGCTGGTGGCCCTGGGCGCGGCCCTGCTGGTGACGGCGGCGGCGTTGTGCGCTCCCCCGGCCGGGGCCGGGGCCGGGGCCGGAGCCGCCCCGCACCAGTGCTGGCCAACCCGCCGCCTCAACGCCCGGCGAGGGCTGAACGGACCGTGTCCAGGTCGTCGTCGGACGCCAGCCCGGCGTGGTACAGCCGCAGTTCGGTGGCGCCCAGCCGCCGTGCCTCGGCGGCATCGGCGGCCAGGGTGCCGGGGCTGCCGCCCATGCCCGAGACGACGGTGAAGTTGGCGGCGATGACGGCGCCCTCGCGCTCCTGCCGCGCGAACGGCGTGAGGGTGCCGGTGCCGCCCGCGCACGGCACGACCACACCGTCCGCCACGGACAGGATGTGCGCCGGGTCGACCCCGGGGTTGGCGCCGACGTGGTACGACACGGGGTCCGCGTGCAGCAGCACCTGGAAGCCGTCGGGAGCCGCCGCCCGGACCGCCGCGACGGCCTGTTCCTGGAGTGTGCGGGCGGTTTCGTCGCGGTACGCGCGCGTGGTGGTGGCGAGCGTCTCGCCGAGGAGCTTCTCGATGCCCGCCCAGCCGCCGTCGGAGGGCGCCCCCTGCCAGACCGGCTCCAGCGCGGTCCGTACCGCGGCCGCCAGCTCGTCGGCGTCCAGGCCGTGCCGGCCGTAGCCCTCGCGGCAGGACGGGCAGAAGCACAGCGCCATCAGGTACTGCCCGGCCTCCCCGAGGCCGACGCCGCCGGTCTTGTCGTGGGCGTGCAGATGCTCCAGGCCGTACCAGCCGAGGGACTCCAGTTCGGTGCCGCTCGCCCCGGGCCGCACGGCCGCCTCGGCCGCCAGGTCGACGAGGTACGCGCGCGTGGCGGGCTGCGCGATGCACGGCGCCCAGGGGTAGCGGTCGCCGTAGGCGTTGACGACCGAGGTGCCGGGGTGTTCGGCACCGAGGCGCGAGTTGTGCGCGAGGACGACCCAGGTGTGCACCTCGAGGCCCGCCCCGGCGAGGGCGGTGGCGGCCTCGCCGAAGGCGTCCCCGGGGGCCCATGAGCCGGCGGCGTAGGGGCGCAGCTCGCGCCCGGTCCAGCGGTCGTCCGCCGGGTACAGCACGGCGGCGTGCTCGGCGGTGACGATGCGGTGGCGCGGGTGGCGGGGCGTGAGGGCGCGCGTGGAGTGGTAGGCGGCGGCGAGCGTCACCTGCTCCGCGCCGAGCGCGGCGATCCGGGCGGGTGCCTCCGGGTCCCCGTTGACGTCCCAGGGATAGACGAATGCCGACGCCTTCACTTGGTCTCCTCCAGCAGCGCGTAGCCGCGCTCGATCACTTCGGCGAGCTGCTTCACATGATCCTCGCTCGGCTCGTGCAGCGGTGGCCGCACCTCCCCGACGTCCAGGCCGCGCAGCCGCACACCGGCCTTGACCAGCGCGACCGCGTAACCGCGGCCCTGGGCGCGCAGTTCGACGAACGGGCGGTAGAAGCCGTCCAGCAGCTTCGCCACCAGGGCGTCGTCACCGGCCCTGAGGGCCTGGTGGAAGGCGAGGGCGATCTCCGGCGCGAAGCAGAACACGGCGGACGAGTACAGCGTGACGCCGAGGGCGCGGTAGGCGAGCTGGGTCTGCTCGGCGGTCGGCAGGCCGTTGAAGTAGAGGAAGTCGCCCGGGGCCGCGGAGCGGACGGCGCTGACGACGCGCTGCATGAGGTCGAGGTCGCCGAGCCCGTCCTTCAGGCCGATGATCCCGTCCGTGCGGGCGAGCCGGACGACCGTGTCAGGGGTGAAGACGGCGTTGTCGCGCTGGTAGACGATGACCGGCAGGGCGGTCGCGGCGGCCACCTCGCGGTAGTGCCGCAGCAGCCCCTCCTGCCCGGCGACGACGAGGTACGGCGGCATGGCGAGCAGCCCGTCCGCACCGGCGGCCTCGGCGAGACGGGCGTAGCGCACGGCGAGCGCGGTGCCGTACCCGGCGCCGGCGACGACCGGCACCCGCCCCTCGGCGGCCTCGACGGCGGCCCGCACGCAGGCCTGGAACTCCTCGGGCGTCAGGGCGTGGAACTCGCCGGTGCCGCAGCAGGCGAACACGGCGGCGGCTCCGGCCTCCACCCCGCGCCGGACGTGGGTCCGGAAGGTGTCGAGGTCCACGGAGCCGTCGGGGCCGTAGGCGGTGACCGGGAAGAACAGCGGCCCGCTGGGAAGGTCGAGTCGAGCGGCGAGAGGGGCTGGCGTCACAAGCTCTCCCGGTTCCATATTCATGATTGACGTCTATATTTCTGAACGACTCCACGCTAAGGCGCCCTCTTGGCGCCGGTCAAGCACGCACACCCCCGACGCACCTGCGGATTCACCCCTTCCGCGGCATACTTGACGGGCTCCGCCCGGGATCCCTAGCGTGTCCACGCATATGAATGCCGTGCGCTCATGTGCACAGTTGGCGATCAAGGAGACCCGAGGATGCCCGCTCCCCGCACCGTCCTGCTCACCGGCGCCGCCGGGGGCCTCGGCACCCTGATGCGGGACCTGCTCCCCGCCTACGGCTACGACCTGCGCCTGCTGGACCTGCGCCCGATCGAGGGCGAACCCGACGCGATCGTCGCCGACCTCGCCGACCGGGACGCCGTGCGCGAGGCGGTCCGGGGCGTCGACGCGATCCTCCACCTCGCCGGCATCTCCCTGGAAGCCCCCTTCGAGAAGATCCTCAAGGCGAACATCGAGGGCACCTACCACCTCTACGAGGCCGCCCGCGAGGAGGGCGTCGGCCGGATCGTCTTCGCCTCCTCCAACCACGCCGTCGGCTACACCCCGCGCCCCCGCGGCGACGACCCCCTGATCCCGGTCGGCACCCCCCGCCGCCCGGACACCTTCTACGGCCTGTCCAAGTGCTTCGGCGAGGACCTCGCACAGCTCTACTGGGACAAGCACGGCCTGGAGACCGTCTCGGTACGGATCGGCTCCTGTTTCCCCGAGCCGACCAGCGTGCGCATGCTCTCGGTGTGGATGAGCCCCGCCGACGGCGCCCGCCTCTTCCACGCGGCCCTGACCGCCGAGCACGTCGGCCACACCGTCGTCCACGGCTCCTCCGCCAACACCCGGCTGTGGTGGGACCTCGGCACCGCCCGGGCGCTCGGCTACCAGCCGCAGGACGACTCCGAACCGTACGCCGAGAAGCTCATCGCCGAACAGGGCGAACTGCAGGACGGCAACGAGGCACACGCCTACCTGGGCGGCCAGTTCGTGACGGACCCGCCGATCTGGCCGTACTGACCGGAAACAGTCGCCCATGAGACGGGCGGGCAGAGAACGGGCCCGCCCGCAGGCATGTCCGGGCACGAACCGTGCCGTGGCCGTCGGCGCGACAGCGCCACGACCAGGGGCGCGGGGAACCGCGCGACCAGCCACGACAAGCCCGCTGCCGCCCTCTGACCGCACCCCCCGAATCATGGGGCCCGCCCCGCCCGAACGGGCACACGCGGGCAGTATCGGGCCCGGAACAGGCCTGGTCACCGCACACCACCCCCGGTAGAACTTCCCCGTGGCCCGGCCGAGGGCCCGAACGGGCAGCACGACTGGAAGGCGGGTGACGGCCGTGAACAGAACCGCGGAGGAACGCCGGCGCGAGATCGTGCTGGCCGCACGCCGGGACGGCGCCGTCGACGTCACCGCCCTCGCCACCGGACTGGGCGTGGCCAAGGAGACCGTACGGCGGGATCTGCGCGTCCTGGAGGACCACGGCCTGCTCCGCCGCACTCATGGCGGCGCCTACCCCGTGGAGAGCGCCGGCTTCGAGACCACGCTCGCCTTCCGCGCCACCAGCCACGTCCCGGAGAAGCGCCGGGTCGCGGCTGCCGCGGCCGGCCTGCTGGGCGACGCCGAGACCGTCTTCGTCGACGAGGGCTACACCCCGCAGCTCATCGCCGAGGCGCTCCCCCGGAACCGGCCGCTGACCGTCGTCACCGCGTCCCTGCCGGTCGCCGGCGCCCTCGCCGAGGCCGAAGGCGTCTGCGTCCTGCTGCTCGGCGGCCGGGTCCGGCGCGGCACCCTCGCCACCGTCGACCACTGGACGACGAAGATGCTCGCCGGCTTCGTCCTCGACCTGGCGTTCATCGGCGCCAACGGCATCTCCCGCGAACACGGCCTCACCACCCCCGACCCGGCCGTCAGCGAGGTCAAGGCCCAGGCGATCCGGGCCGCCCGGCGGGTGGTCTTCGCGGGCGTGCACACCAAGTTCGGAGCGGCCGGCTTCTGCCGGTTCGCCGACATCGGCGCGCTGGAGACGATCGTGACGAGCACGCTGCTCCCGGCCGCCGAGGCCCACCGCTACTCGCTGCTCGGACCGCAGGTCCTCCGCGTCTGACCCGCCCCTCCTCCCCCACCGGGTACAGCCGCGCCCTGCCGTGCCCCTTATACCCCGATACATCCCAGGAGTGATCCATGCGAGCCCAGAGCCGACGACGGCCACCGCGAGCCCCGCTCGCCCTGGCCGCCGCAGGGACGCTGCTCGCCCCGATGCTGTCCGGCTGCTGGGTCGGCGCGGGCGGGGCCGGATCCGGCGGTGACGCCATCAACGTCCTGATGGTCAACAACCCGCAGATGGTCGAACTGCAGAAGCTGACCCGCGCCCACTTCACCGCGGAGACGGGCATCAAGGTCAACTTCACGGTCCTGCCCGAGAACGACGTCCGCGACAAGATCAGCCAGGACTTCGCCAACCAGGCCGGCCAGTACGACGTCGCCACGCTGTCCAACTACGAGATACCGATCTACGCCCGCAACGGCTGGCTGCGCGAGATGAGCGGCTATGTGGCGAAGGACCCGGCCTACGACGAGCAGGACGTGCTCAAGCCGATGCGCCAGTCCCTCACCGCGGACGACGGCAAGCTCTACGGCCAGCCCTTCTACGGCGAGTCGTCGTTCCTGATGTACCGCAAGGACGTGTTCGACAAGAAGGGCCTGACGATGCCCGCGCACCCCACCTGGCAGCAGGTGGCGGACCTCGCGGCCCGGGCCGACGCCGCCGAGCCCGGCATGAAGGGCATCTGTCTGCGCGGCCTGCCCGGCTGGGGCGAGGTGATGGCCCCCCTCACCACGGTCGTCAACACCTTCGGCGGCACCTGGTTCGACAAGGACTGGAAGGCGCGGCTCGACTCGCCGGCCTTCGAGAAGGCGACGAAGTTCTATGTCGACCTGGTTCGTGAGCACGGCGAGTCCGGCGCCGCCCAGTCCGGCTTCGCCGAGTGCCTCAACAACATGACCCAGGGCAAGGTCGCCATGTGGTACGACGCCACCTCCGCGGCCGGCTCCCTGGAGGCGGCGAAGTCCCCGGTCAAGGGCAGGATCGGCTACGCCCCCGCCCCCGTCGAGAAGACGAAGTCATCCGGCTGGCTCTACACCTGGGCCTGGGGCATCCAGAAGGCCTCCCGCAACCCGGACGACGCCTGGACGTTCGTCTCCTGGGCCTCCGGCAAGGGCTACGAGCAGCTGGTCGGCGACCGGGTCGGCTGGTCGAACGTGCCCGCGGGCAAGCGGGCGTCGACGTACGCCAACGCCGCCTACCGCAAGGAGGCCGGCGCCTTCCAGGAGATGACCAGGGAGGCCATCGAGCAGGCGCGGCCGAACGATCCCGGTGTCCAGCCGCGGCCCGCACCCGGCATCCAGTTCGTCGGCATCCCCGAGTTCACCGACCTCGGCACCAAGGTCTCCCAGGAGATCAGCGCGGCCATCGCCGGGCGCCAGTCCGTCGAGTCGGCCCTGAAGACGTCACAGGCGCTCGCCGAGAAGATCTCCGAGGAGTACGAGGGACGATGACCGCCACGACCACGGCCCCCGTGGCCTCCCCCGACACAGCCGCCCCGGCCGGCCGCCCCTCCGCCCGGCTGCGCGCCTGGGCCACCCGGGCCCCGCTGCTGCCCGCCCTGATCTTCATGATCGTCGTCACCCAACTGCCCTTCGTGGCGACGCTGGTGATCTCCTTCTTCGACTGGAACGCCCTCTATCCCGACGCCCGGCACTTCACCGGCCTCGACAACTACCAGGAGGTCCTCACCGACGCGGACCTGCGCCACTCGGTGTGGACGACCGTGCTGCTGACGGTGGCCGTGGTGCTGGCCGGCCTGGTGCTGGGACTGCTCCTCGCGCTGCTGCTGGACCGGAGGTTCCGCGGCCGGGGCATCGTACGGACGCTGTTGATCGCACCGTTCCTGGTGGTTCCGGTCGCGGCGGCGCTGCTCTGGAAACATGTGCTCTACAACCCTGAATACGGCCTGCTCAACGGGTTGTCGCACTATGTGGGCGGCCCTCAGCCCGACTGGATCTCCAGCGCCCCGCTGCTCGCGGTCGAGGCGTCTCTCGTCTGGCAGTGGACGCCGTTCATGATGCTGATCCTGCTCGCCGGCCTGCAGAGCCGCGACCACGAGCAGATCGAGGCGGCCCGGGTCGACGGCGCGAGCGACTGGCAGATCTTCGTCCACCTGACGCTTCCGCACCTGCGCCGCTACCTCGAACTGGGCGCCCTGCTGGGCTCGATCCACATCGTCCAGAACTTCGACGCGGTCTTCACGATCACGTCCGGCGGCCTGGGCACCGCCAACCTCCCCTACACCGTCTACCAGAGCTTCTACCAGGCCCACGAGAACGGCCTCGCTTCGGCCGCGGGCGTCCTGGTGGTCATCGGCTCGATCGTCATCGCGACCTTCGCCCTGCGCGTGGTGTCGTCCCTGTTCCGCGAGGAGGTGTCCCGCGCATGACCGCCCTGCGCCGCAACAGCATGGGTCTGCTGGCCTGGCTGGCCGGGATCGTGTTCTTCCTGCCCATCGCGTGGATGGCACTGACGTCGTTCCACTCGGAGTCCGACGCCGCGACCAACCCGCCGTCCTTCGCCGCCTCGCTCACCCTGGACGGCTACCGCGAGTTCTTCGGCGCGGGCGGCGGCGCGAGCCCCTGGCCGGCTCTCATCAACTCCACGGTCGCGTCCGCGGCCTCGACGCTGCTGGTCCTGCTGCTGGCCTTCCCGGCGGCGTACGCGCTGTCCATCAACCGCGTGCGCAAGTGGACGGACGTGCTGTTCTTCTTCCTCTCCACGAAGATGCTGCCGGCCGTGGCGGGCCTGCTGCCGATCTACCTGTTCGCCAAGAACGCCGGGATGCTCGACAACATCTGGCTGCTGGTGGTCCTGTACACCTCCATGAACCTGCCGATCGCGGTGTGGATGATGCAGTCCTTCCTCGCCGAGATCCCGGTGGCGGTGATCGAGGCGGCGAAGGTGGACGGGGCCCGGCTGCCCACCGTCCTCGCGCGCGTGGTCGCCCCGATCTCCCTCCCGGGCATCGCCGCGACGGCGCTGATCTGCTTCATCTTCAGCTGGAACGAGCTGCTGTTCGCCCGGGTGCTCACGGGTGTGGTCGCCGAGACCGCCCCCGTCTTCCTGACCGGCTTCATCACCAGCCAGGGTCTGTTCCTGGCGAAGGTGTGCGCCGCGTCGCTCGTCATCTCCCTGCCGGTGCTCGCCGCGGGGTTCGCCGCCCAGGACAAGCTGGTCCAGGGTCTGTCGTTGGGAGCCGTGAAATGAAGGCCGCCGTCATCGAGTCCGTGGGCAAGGCCGTCGTCGCCGAGGTCCCGGACCCGACGCCAGGGCCGCGCGAGGTCGTCGTCGAGGTCGCCGCCTGCGGGCTGTGCGGAACGGACCTGCACATCCTGCAGGGCGAGTTCGCCCCGAAGCTCCCGATCGTGCCCGGGCACGAATTCGCCGGCGAGGTCGTCGGGGTCGGCGCACGGGTCACGGAGGTGGCGGTGGGCGACCGGGTCGCCGTCGACCCGTCCCTCTACTGCTACGAATGCCGCTACTGCCGCACCGGCCACAACAACCTCTGCGAGCGCTGGGCGGCGATCGGCGTGACGACGGCCGGCGGGGCGGCACAGTACGCGGTGGCCCCGGTGGCGAACTGCGTGAAGCTCCCGGAGCACGTGCGCACCGAGGACGCGGCGCTCGTGGAGCCGCTGTCGTGCGCGGTGCGCGGCTACGACGTGCTCCGCTCCCGCCTCGGCGCGCACGTCCTGGTCTACGGCTCCGGCACCATGGGCCTGATGATGCTGGAGCTGGCCAAGCGCACGGGCGCGGCGAGCGTGGACGTCGTCGACGTGAACCCGGCCCGCCTGGAGACGGCCCGCCGCCTCGGCGTCTCGGCGTCGGCGGCGACCCCCGACGAACTGGACCGCCCGCAGGGCTGGGACCTGGTCGTCGACGCCACGGGCAACGCGGCGGCGATCCAGGACGGGCTGGACCGGGTGGCCAAGGCGGGCACGTTCCTGCAGTTCGGCGTCGCCGACTACGCGACCCGCGTGACGATCGACCCGTACCGCATCTACAACCAGGAGATCACCATCACGGGTTCGATGGCGGTGCTGCACAGCTTCGAGCGGGCGGCGGAACTCTTCGCGGGTGGTGTTCTCGACCCGGAGGTCTTCATCAGCGACCGCATCCCGCTGGAGCAGTACCCGCAGGCGCTGGAGCAGTTCGCGGCGGGGGTCGGCCGGAAGATCGTGGTCGTGCCGTAGGCCCCGCGGGTGAGGCGGGGGCGGACGAAATTCGGTGGGGCGTCCGCCGCCGCCCCCCTACGCTCACGGCATGCCACGACCCCACGGCTTCACCTTCGAGCAGCACGCGGGCGGAACCGTCCGCATCAGCCACCACGGCCGCCCCGCCACCACCCTGAACGGCCCCCGGGCCGCACAGTTCCTCGCCGAGGTCGAGGCCTGCGACCCCCAGCTGGTCATGGCCCGCTGGACCGGCGACTACAAACGCGGCAACGAACGCGCCGCCCGGAACCACCCGCGCAATCGCCGGTGACCCGATTGGCCCGAAGGTAAGGGAACGGCAAAACCGCCTCGCTCGTTCACCCGGCATGACAGCTATGACCCCCGGCTCGAACATCCCCCTGTCCGCCGCCCGCGTGACGGTGGACGTCGCCGCCCCGGTGCGGCTCGACGTATCGGGCCTGCTGCTCACCGCCGACGGCAAGGTGCGCTCCGACGACGACTTCATCTTCTACAACCAGCCGTCGGGCCCGGGCGTGACGTACCGCTCGGGCGGCGGCAGTGCGCCGGACGCGATCGTGGTCGACACGACGGCCCTCCCGCCCGGCATCGAGAAGATCGTCGTCACCGCCAGCCCGGACGCCGCGGGCCAGACCTTCCAGGGCATCGAGCCGACGGCCACGATCCGCAACGCGGACGACGGCTCCGCCCTGGCCACGTTCACCCCGCCGCAGCTCGGCAGCGAAACCGCCCTGGTGATCGTGGAGGTCTACCTGCGCAACGGTCAGTGGAAGGCCCGCGCCGTCGGCCAGGGATATGCCAACGGCCTCGCCGGCATCGCCACGGACTTCGGGGTCACGGTGGAGGAGCCGGCCGCCGCCGCCCCGCCCCAGCCGGTGACCCCGCCGCCGGCCCCGGTGCAGCCGCCCGCGGCGGCCCCGCCGGTCGCCGCTCCCGCCGCTCCCCCGGCCCCGGCCACACCGCCCCCGCCCCCGCCCGGCGCCGGGAAGATCAACCTCGACAAGGGCCGCGTCAGCCTCCAGAAGAACCAGACGGTCTCCCTGATCAAGGGCGGCCGCCCCCTGCTCTCCCAGGTCAGGATGGGCCTCGGCTGGGAGCCGGCGTACCGCGGCAAGGACATCGACCTGGACGCCTCGGTCATCGCCTACGGGCCGCAGCGCAACCACATCGACAGCTGCTACTTCGGCAAGCTCCAGATCGTGGGCGGCGCCATCCGGCACTCCGGCGACAACCTCACGGGTGAGGGCGGCGGTGACGACGAGACCATCATGGTCGACCTCGGCCGCCTGCCGCAGGAGGTCACCGGCCTGGTCTTCACGGTGAACTCCTTCTCCGGCCAGAAGTTCACGGAGGTCGCCAAGGCCTACTGCCGCCTCCTGGACGGCACGACCGGCGAGGAACTGGTCCGCTTCGACCTCACCGGCGCCGAACCGCAGACGGGCGTGCTGATGGCCAAGCTGATCCGCCAGTTCTCCGGCGAGTGGGAGATGACGGCCATGGGCGACTTCGTGAAGTCCCGCACGGTCAGGGGCATGGTGAAGCCGGCGGCCCAGGCGCTGTGACGCGCCGGTTCCCCGCGCCCCCTGAGGGGGCGCGGGGAACCGCGCGACAAGCCACACACCCGCCGCACCCGCAAACCGACCGCACTCCTACGGCGCGTGAGCCCGGGGCCGGCCGTCCCGGGGGCGCAGCCCCTCCGTCAGCAACGTCAGATACCGCCGGATGTGCCCGCACTCCGCGTCCGCCAGCTCCGCAGCCGCCGCGACACCATGGGCCAGCCGCAGGATATCGATCGGCTCGATGTCACGCCGTAGCGCGCCTGCCTCCTGGGCCGCCCGGACCAGTCGCCCCGCCGCGCCCTTGACCGAGTCGCCGCAGGCTGCTCCCACGGGGGAGCCGGTGTCCGCGACCGCCGGACCCAGCAGGGACCGCAAGCCGCGCATCCTGATCAGCCCGGCACCCAGTTCGTACAGCCACTCGGCCAGAGCCTCGCCGGGCGGGGCTTCGGCCGCGAGCTCGTCCGCCCGGGCCGCGATCGCCTCGATACGATCCAGATAGGCGGCCTCCAGCAGCGCCTGCCGCGTCGGGAAGTGCCGGTACAGCGTGCCGGAGCCGACCCCGGCCCGCCTGGCGATGTCGTCGAGGGACGCACCCTCCCCGTGCTCGGCGAACGCCTCCACGGCGACCGTCAGCAACCGCTCGTAGTTGCGCCGGGCATCCGCCCGCATGGGCCTGACCTGCGCCACGCGACCACTCCTCACCACCGGGGACTTACCGCGCACCTTACCGAGAACGGCCCGGTCCCCCTGCCGGCCGGAAGGAAGGGGCACGCCCACGCCCGTCCGGCGCCCCCGATCCACCGAGCAGAGGCGGGGCGACCGGGAGGTCAGGCGGATGCGCGCACCACGAGTTCGGGTGTCACCCACGCGTCCGCGCCCCGCAGCGGCTCCTCGCCCGCGCGCAGCCGGACCACCTGTTCCACGGCAAGCCGCCCCAGTCGCCGCTTGTCGATGTGCAGGGTGGTCAGGGCGGGTTCCACCAGCTCCCCCAGGGCAAGACCGTCGAAGCCCAGCACGGCCAGCCCGTCCGGAACGCTCCGGCCCAGTCGGCGGGCGGCGCGCATCGCTCCGACCGCGATCAGATCGTTGAAGCCGAACACGGCGGTGATCCCGGGCCGCGCGGTCAGCAACCGCTCCATGCCCGACTCGCCGCCCGCCACGCTGTGCTCGGGACAGACCACGACCCATCCCTCGTCGACGGGCAGGCCGAGCCGCCGCGCCTGCTCGAGGAAGGCCTGTCTGCGGGGGCCCGGGCCGTGCACCCCGTCGAGCATGCCGATCCTGCGGTGCCCCGCGTCGAACAGATGGGCCATGCCCTGCTCGACACCGGTGGCGGCGTCGATGCCCACGGCCGCGAAGCGAGTCTGCTGCGGGCCGCGCTCCAGCAGCACCAGCGGCACGCCCCCGATGTGCCGCGCGAGGACGTCGTCGGGGTCCGTGAAGTAGCCCACGACCGCGTCCGCCTGGTGGGAGAGCACGTCCAGCGCCTCCCGTTCCCGGGCTTCGTCGATCCGGGAGTCCCACACGACGACCTGCCAGCCGCGTTGCTCGGCCGCCTCCAGCACCCCGGCGGCCACCTCGGGGAAGAAGGGGTTGCGCAAGTCCGGGATGACCAGGCCCGCCGTCACCGCGCCCTTCTGCACGAGTCCCCGCGCGAACCGGCTGGGCCGGTAGTCCAGGAGCCGCGCCGCTTCCAGGACCCGCTCCTTGGTGCCGGGGTCGATCTCACCCTTGTCGTTGACCGCGCGGGAGACCGTCTGCCGTGACACCCCGGCCAGGCGGGCGACGTCGTGGATCGTGGCCCGGCGCCGGGCACGGTCGGGCCGCTCCGCATGCTGATTGTCCGTCGGCACGCTCAGCACTGTATCGGGCACGGGAGCCGGCCCGTCAGGGACGGCGGGACGGGTGCCCGGCCCCCGCCACGGCCGACGCTCCCGCCGCTCCGCACCCGCGTACGGCGAGCAGGGGCCGTGTCGGGGGGTGTCCGCCCGCAGCGGTTGTCGCGTCAACGAACAGTCAGTCGGCGTCAGACCCCATCGCGACGTTCCGAGGACGGACACCCCCCGGCGCGGCCCCGACCCACACCCGGCGCAAGGCGAACCGGCCACGCACCCGCACCCGGCGACGCGCACCGCCCGGCGCCCCCACTCCGTCAGTCACCCAGTTCGGTGAACAGCGTCAGCTGGAGGGCACCCGGCGCCTCGAGCCGGGAGTTCAGGGAGTTCCAGGGAGTGCGCGTCGGCTCGGCGACGACCTCCGCTCCGGCCGCGGCCAGTCTCGCCGTCGTGGCGGCGGAGTCGTCCACCTCGAAGGCCACCCGGATGTGCCCGGCGACCCGCCGGCCCACCTCGACCTCGTCGATGAACGCCGCGTGGTTCGGGTCGGTCAGCTCCAGGGTGGCCCGCCCGGCCTCCAGGATCGTGACCCGCCCGTCCTCCGAGGCGAAGGCGCCCCGCTCGGGCAGACCCAGCACGTCCCGGTAGAAGTGCAGCGCGGCGTCATAGTCCTCGGCGGTGACCACGAGGCGGAGTTCGCGAACGGCTGGCTCGTCGGACATGACGGCTCCTCAGGTGTCGGGTACCCGCGACAACCCGACGGCGGGCCGGAAGATTCCCCCGGGCATGCCGCTCCGACGGCCAGAAGAGCGCGCTGTACGCGTTCAGAACCGGCTGCCCGCCCAGGTGGGCGCACAGTGGCGCTCCCGGCCCCTCGCACCGATGATCTCCACCTCGGCCGTGAGGTACCGCTGGTCAGGATTGCCGCGGAACAACTGCTGATCCCGCCTGACGAGCGCCGGTGACGCCCTGACCTCGGGTCCGACCACCGGGTCGGAGCCGGCCCCCGGACGCACGCGTCGGCACCGGCTCCCGGATGTCAGCGTCGCTGCCGTTTCCAGGGCCCGGTGATGGCGAGCATGATGCCGGGCGTCTGGATGCTGGCGTACAGGGTGCGGCCGTCGGGCGAGAAGGTGACCCCGGTGAACTCGCTGTACTCCGGCTCCTCCGGAGTGCCGATGTTCAGCTCGTTGCGGGCGATCGGGTACGTACGTCCGCTGTCGGTGGCGCCGAACAGGTGCTGTACGCCTTCCCCGTCCTCGGCGATGACGAGGCCGCCGTACGGGGAGACGGTGATGTTGTCGGGGCCGTCGAACGCGCCGTCCTTCGACGGGTCGGGGTTCACACCGAGCAGGACCTTGAGCGTCAGCGTCCGGCGCTTGGGGTCGTAGAACCAGACCTGGCCGTCGTGCCGGACCGGGCTCTCCTCACGGGCGTAGGAGGAGACGATGTAGGCGCCGCCGTCACCCCACCACATGCCCTCCAGCTTGCGGGCGCGGGTGACCTGGCCGTCCGTGAACTGCTTGCGCACGGGGGTGGTGCGGGCGTCGCGGTCGGGGACGTCGACCCAGTCGACGCCGTAGACCGTGCCGGTCTTCGTCGCGCGCGACAGGTCGTCGACGAACGTGCCGCCGGAGTCGAAGCACCTGGGCGCCTGGAGGACACCGGCGTCGTCGGCGAGGCCACGGAACTTCCCGTGGCCGTACTCGAAGCCCTTCGGCGGGGTCCAGCGGAAAAAGAGGCCGTTGGGGCCGGCGGCGTCCTCGGTGAGGTAGGCGTGGCCGCGCTTGGGGTCGATGACGACGGCCTCGTGGTCGTAGCGGCCGAAGAACTTCAGCGGCTTGGGGGCGAGGTTGGCGCGCCGGTCACAGGGGTCGACCTCGAAGACGTAGCCGTGGTCCTTGGTCATGCCGTTGACGCCGGCCTTGTCGGAGTTCTCCTCGCAGGTGAGCCAGGTGCCCCAGGGGGTGCGGCCGCCGGCGCAGTTGGTGGAGGTGCCGGCGATGCCCACCCATTCGGCGACGCGTCCGTCGGGGCGCACCTCGACGACCGTGCAGCCGCCGGCCGCGGCCGGGTCGTAGACGAGGCCCTCGGCGAGCGGCACGGGGTGCTCCCACTTGGCGCGCGGGCCCTTCAGCTCGTGGTTGTTGACGAGCAGGGTGGTGCCGCGGGGGCCGTCGAAGGTGGCGGTGCCGTCGTGGTTGGAGGGCGTGAACTCACCGGATTCCAGCCGGGTCTTGCCGCTGTACGTGATGATCTTGTACGTGAATCCGGCGGGCAGGGCGAGGATGCCTTCGGGATCCGGGACAAGCGGCCCGTAGCCGACGCCGTGCCGGGCGTCCGCCGACCCGTCCCCCGCGCTCGCCCCGTCCCCCGCGCTGACGCTGTCGTCGGACGCCAGGGCGTTCGGTGCGGTGGCGAGGGCGCCGACACTGCCCGCCAGCGCGACACCGGCACCGGTGATCGCGGAGTTCCTGGCGAAGTCCCTACGGGTGAGCGACATGGTGTCTCCTGTGACGGTGAGGATGCCGTGGGAGGTGGCGGACCTCGTTCGGCGAAACCGTCCCGCTCACATGTGAACGCGAGTTGAACACCGCCCTAAGGGGCGCGGGGAACTGCGCGACCAGCCACAGCGCACCCGCACTCGCGGGCCGAGCTCAGCCCCCCTGCTGCGAACGCGCCTTGAACGCGGCCTTCCGCGCTTCCTTCGCCACCTTCTTGTCGGGATGCAACCGCCCCATCGCCTCCAGCACATCGGCGGTCGCCGGGTGATCGACCCGCCACACGGCCTCGAAGAACCCACCGTGCTGCCGCGCGAGCCCCTCCACCAGCGCCCGCAACTCCTCGGAGTTCCCCTCCGCGGCCAGCTGCGCGGCCACCGTGTCGATGGTCAGCCAGTACACCATCGCCTCGGACGGCGCGGGCACGTCCACCGCCCCCTGCTCGGTCAGCCACACCCGGGCGAGTCCGCCCAGCTCGGCATCGTCGAGCACTTCCCGCAGCGCGGGCTCGGCCGAGGCCCCCACCAGCGACAAGGCCTGCTGACACCTCAGCCGCCGCAACGGCGCCCCGGCATCCGAGCCCCGGGCCGCCGCCAGCAACTCTCGTGCCGCGGCCAGCGATTCCCGCCGCTGGAGCCACTGCTCGGTCTCGGCCTGCGCAGCCCCCGGCGGGAACCCGGCCGTGCCGTCGAGCAGCGCGTCGGCCCCCTTGTCGGCGAGGTCCCCGACGGCCGGTGCCTCGAACCCGGCCTCCAGCAGCCGCGCACGCATGCCGTACAGCCCGAGCGGGGTGAGCCGGACCATGCCGTACCGGGAGACGTCGGTGTCGTCGACGGGCGCCGCGGGCTCCTCGTCGGCGTCGGCCATGAGCGCCTCGTCCACGGGCCGGTAGGCGACGAATCCCACCGGCTCCAGCATCCGGAACTGGTCGTCCAGCCGCATCATCGCGTCGGACACCTGCTCCAGGACGTCGTTGGTGGGCTCACCCATGTCGCTGGGCACGATCACCGAGGCGGCCAGCGCCGGCAGCGGGACCGGGGCGCCCTCGGGCGCGTCCTCGCCGGCGGTCAGCAGATAGAGGTTGCCGAGCACGCCGTCGAGGAACTCGGCCTCGCCCTCGGGGTCCCAGTCGAGGGCGGAGAGGTCGACCTCGCCGTCCTCGTCGACGAGCCCGTCGAGGTCGGGCACGCTCGCGTCGGCGAGCACGGTCTCCAGAGCGGCGAGCCACACGGCGAGCACGTCCTGCGGCGAGCCACCGGTGAGCAGGGCCAGGTCCCCACCGGCCGTCACGGTGCCCTGCTCCTCGTCGACGACCTCGACGAGCCCGGCGTCGACGGCGACCCGCCACGCCTCGCCGGCGTCGGCGGCGGCGTCCTCCCCACTCAGTCCGAGCGCCTCCGCGGCCGCGGGCAGCTGCTCGTCGACGAGCCCTCCCCCGGCGTCGACGCGGGTGTCCGGCCCGGCCCAGCGGGCGAGCCGGGCGGCCCGGGACAGCAACGGCGTGGACAGCGCGTCGCGCGCCAGCTCCGCTTCGGGGTGCAGCCGCACCGGCGGCAGGGGGGAGCGGTCTGACATCGGCTGTTTCTCCTAGCGCGCCTCAGGTGACTCAACCGCTCAGCCTAGACGGATTTCCACCCATGCCGCCCACTTCATCTCCCCGTCAGCCGCCGTACATGGCCGAAACCTTGACAAGTGCCGTGGCCAGGCTGGAGATTGACGCGCGTAGAAGTCGGCGGACACTTGTTCACCGGGCCGGCCCCACCAGGCCCACCCGTCCACCGCGGTCTACGCGCGTCACCGCATCCGCCCCACAGGTAGCGGCAGTCCAGCCTTTCCACACGTCTCCGCCCTCGTCCCGGCGCCCTGTCACGTCCCCGGAGGGAATCCCGTTGCCGAGCAAGTCGTCCGCGCGTCTCGCCGCGCTCACCGTCGCCGCCGCGTGTTCCGCGGCCTCCACGATCGTCCTCACCAGCCCCGCGCACGCGGAGTCGGTCCGCATTCACGACATCCAGGGCAGCACCCGGATGTCCCCGTACGCCGGCAAGCAGGTCGCGGACGTGGCCGGAATCGTCACCGGCATCCGGACCTACGGTTCGTCCCGCGGCTTCTGGATCCAGGACCCGACCCCGGACTCCGACCCGGCCACCAGCGAGGGCGTCTTCGTCTTCACCGGCTCCGCGCCGAAGGGGGTCGCCGTCGGTGACTCCGTCACGGTCGGCGGCACGGTCACGGAGTTCGTCCCCGGCGGAGCGACCTCCGGCAACCAGTCGGTGACGGAGATCACCAAGCCGACGACCACGGTCGTCTCCAGCGGCAACGCGCTGCCCGCCGCCACGTCGATCACCTCGCGTTCGGTCCCCGCCGCCTACGCGCCGACCGGCGACACCGCCGCCGGCGGCTCGGTCAACGCGCTCCCCCTCCAGCCCGCGAAGTACGCCCTGGACTACTACGAGGCGCTGGAGGGCATGTCCGTCCGGGTCTTTGACACCCGAGTCGTCGGCGCCACCGACCCGTACACCGAGCTGTGGGTGACGGTGAAGCCGCACGAGAACCGCAACCGCCACGGCGGGACGGTCTACGGCTCCTACGACGACCAGAACACGGGCCGCCTGCAGATCCAGTCCCTCGGCGCGACGGCGGACTTCCCCAAGGCGAACGTGGGCGACACCCTCACCGGCAGCACCGCGGGCCCCCTGGACTACAACCAGTTCGGCGGTTACACCCTGGTCGCGAGCGAGCTCGGCACGCTGAAGAGCGCGGGCCTGGAACGTGAGACGACCCGCAAGCAGCGCTCCTCCGAACTCGCCGTCGCCACCTACAACGTCGAGAACCTCGACCCGTCCGACGACACGTTCGCCGCGCACGCCGCCGCGATCGTGAACAACCTGCAGTCGCCGGACATCGTGTCCCTGGAGGAGATCCAGGACAACAACGGCGCGACGAACGACGGCACGGTCGCCGCCGACCAGACCCTCACCAAGCTGACAGACGCGATCGTGGCGGCCGGCGGCCCGCAGTACGACTGGCGCTCGATCGACCCGGCGAACAACACCGACGGCGGCGAGCCGGGCGGCAACATCCGCCAGGCGTTCCTCTTCAACCCGGAGCGCGTCTCCTTCGCGGACCGCGCCGGTGGTGACGCCACGACGGCCACCGGCGTGACGAAGATCCGCGGGAAGGCCCACCTCACCCTCAGCCCCGGTCGCATCGCCCCCGCCGACGAGGCCTGGAAGAACAGCCGCAAGCCGCTGGCCGGCGAGTTCGTCTTCCGCGGCCGCTCGGTCTTCGTGATCGCCAACCACTTCAATTCCAAGGGCGGCGACCAGGGCCTGACCTCCCAGTACCAGCCGCCGTCCCGAAGCTCCGAGACGCAGCGCCACCGGCAGGCCACCGTGGTGAACGCCTTCGTCAAGGACATCCTCGACACCCAGAAGAACGCGGACGTCGTCACGCTGGGCGACATCAACGACTTCGAGTTCTCGCAGACCGCGAAGCTCCTCGAGGGCCGCGGCGAACTCTGGTCCGCGATCAAGTCGCTCCCCCGCAACGAGCGTTACTCGTACGTCTACCAGGGCAACAGCCAGGTCCTCGACCAGATCCTGATCAGCCCGTCGATCCGCCGCGACTGCGACTTCGAGTACGACAGCGTGCACGTCAACGCGGAGTTCAACGACCAGATCAGCGACCACGACCCGCAGGTCCTGCGTTTCCGCCCGTGACACCCCGTGGGCCCGGCCGGACGTCCCTCCGGCCGGGCCCATGCGTCGATCACTCCGGAACCAGCCCCAGCGTGTGCTCGTACGAGCTGCCGGTGACCTTCCGCAGCCCCGGATACGTCCGCACCCGCTCCCAGGAGTCCGTCGACGGCGCGGCGATCGCCGCCTCATAGGCCCCGGCACTCTCCCACTCCGCGTAGTTCAGCACGTGCCCGCCGTCCGTACTGAGGTGGAAGTGCGCGGACACCAGCCCGGCATGCCCCGCCGGATCGTCGCCCAGCGCCTTGACCACGAGGTCGACCCACTCCTCCCGGCGCTCCTGCGCCCCCTCCTCGAAGTCGATCCGCACGGTCACGATCAGACCCGGCACGCGCGTGTCCCCGGCGGCGCGCTCCAGGCTCCGGTAGCGCCCGTACCGCACGAGCTCGACCCGTTCGATCCCCGGCACGGCCGTATCGATCTCGTCGACCCGCTCCTGCCGGTGCGTGCCGACGAAGGACTCGTACGCCCGCGCGCCGGTCCACTGCGAGTAATGCATCAGCGTGGACCCGTCCCGGCCCGCGTAGACGTGGTAGCCCAGCAGATCCCTGGTCGGCCAGGGCCGCCGCTCCCAGACCCGCCCGATCACCTCCGCGGTCTGCCGCTGCCGCTCGGGGGTACCGACCCGCCAGGTACTGAATAAGGCAGCACCGATGCGAGGGTCTGTGGGGTCGGGGTGCTGCTCGGTTCGACGGCTCATGAACACTCCAGTCGTAGCGCCGGTCGCGAACAAGCCCCACTCTTCAACCTCGACCGAGCTTGAGGTCAAGTGGGTCAGTGCGACTGCGCCCACCCGTGCCGCCCCAGTCAGCACGCATACCGCAGCGAGGACGGAAGCCCCGACGCTCCCGCACCCGCCGTCGGACGCAAGGGGCCGTGTCGGGGGGTGTCCGCCCGCAGCGGTTGTCGCGTCGACGAAGAGTCAGTCGGCGTCCGAGCCCATCGCGACGTTCCGAGGACGGACACCCCCCGGCGCGGCCCCGACCCCCACCCCGCGACAGGCGAAGACGCGCACCCGGCACCAGGCGCAGACGAACAACTGCCGCCGCACCCAGCACACACCGCTCAGCGATGCCCGTGCGCATGCCTCCACCGCAACACCCCGACAGCCACCACGGCCCCCGCCGCCCCGGCCACCAGCACCGGCTTCGGATGCCGCATCCCCGCCTGCACAACGGTCCGCACCGGACGGGGCCCCGCGTGCGTCGCCCGATCGTGAACGGTGTGCCCCGCCTGCGCCGCACTGCTGCGCAACTGCACCGTCATCGCCCCGGCCTTGTCCCGCAGATCGGCGGCCCGCGCCCGCGCACGCCCCTTCACATCCGCCTTCCCGGCCAGCTCCTCCACCGTGTTGCCGAGTTCGGTCCGGGTCCGCTCGATCTGCCGCCGAAGCTCATCGGGGCCCTTCGCCCCACCCGTCGCGTCCGTCATCGATGCGCCCTCTCCTTGATCTCCTCCATGTCCGCCCTGACGCTGCCGAGCGCCTGCTCGGGCGTGGGCGGCGTGGCCTTCCGCAGCTGCGCCCGCCCCGTCGCCGCCAGCACGGCCGCGATCACGAACAACACACCGGTCACGATCAGCGCCGCGGCCCACACGGGCAGCACCAGCGAAAGCGCGGCGACACCCGCACCGGACAGCACGAGCAGCCCGGCGTACGCGACGGCGCCCGCCGCCCCGAGCAGCCCGCCACCGCGCCCCGCGCGCCGCCCCTTCTCGGCGAGCTCCTCCTTGGCCAGCGCCACTTCCTGCCGCATGAGCGTGGAGAGCTGCTCCGTGGCCTGACCCACGAGTTCACCCACGGAGCGGCGCTCGTCGTGCACGGCCCGATGATCCATGGTCCCGGTCACGGTGCCTCCTCTCGACGTCAGGAACACCCGGGTACCCGGACGGGCCCGCCGCTACCAAAGGGACCCACTCTGAAGCATTGCTTATAGATACCAGGTAATAAAATTAAGTGGAGCTACATGAAAGCCGAGCCGAGACTACCCCCATGACCCCACCGCCACCGCCACCCACACCCGCACCCGCACCCGCACCCGCACCCGTCACCCCACCTGCACCCCTCACCCCACCCCTGGGCCGCACCCTCTGCGCCATGATCACCCCCTTCACCCCGTCCGGCGCCCTGGACCTCGACGGCGCCCAGCAGCTCGCCACCCACCTCGTGGCGAACGGCTGCGACGGCCTGGTCCTCTCCGGCACCACGGGCGAATCCCCGACCACCACGGACGCCGAGAAGTCCGACCTCGTCCGAGCAGTCCGCGAGGCGGTCGGCGACCGCGCGAGGGTCATCACCGGCATCGGCACCCCCGACACCCGGCACACCGCCGAACTGGCCCGGGAGGCCGAGAAGGCGGGAGCGGACGGCCTGCTGGTGGTGTCGCCGTACTACAGCAGACCCCCGCAGGACGCGGTCGAGGCCCACTTCCGTCAGATCGCGGACACGGCCGAACTCCCCCTGTTGCTCTACGACATCCCCGCCCGCACCGGCACCCGCATCGAACCGGAGACGCTCCTCCGCCTCGCCGAACACCCCCGGATCGTCGCGGTGAAGGACTGCTCCCACGACTTCCTGGGCGCCCAGAAGGTGCTGGCCCGCACCGACCTGGCGTATTACGCGGGCTGCGACGAACACAACCTCGCGCTGTACGCCGTGGGCGGCACGGGCTACGTCAGCACGGTCGCGAACGTGATCCCGAACCACCTGCGGGCGGTCCTGGACGCGTTCGACGCGGGCGACACGGCCCGGGCGGCCCGCCTCCAGCAGCAGGCCACTCCCCTCATCGAGGCGATCATGTCGGCGGGCCTGCCGGGCACCGTCACGGCGAAGGCAGTGCTGAACGCCCTGGCCCTCCCGGCAGGCCCGGTCCGCAGCCCCCTTCAGCCGGCCGACCGCAGGACGGCCGGCGAACTGCTCGCCCTCCACGACGACCTGATCAGCAGGTGATCACGCTTCCGCGAACGGAGAACGGGACGGCCCGTACCGCGGTGTCACCTGCGGTACGGGCCGTCCCGTCTGCTCCGCCCGCTCAGTTCCAGGCGTACCCGTCACCGAACAGCAGGGTGTGCTCCAGCACGTCCTCCGCCGGGTCGTCGATCTGACCGGTGTTCACGTTGATCAGACCGACCCGGTGGCCGTTGTGCGAGCCGGTGTTGGTCTCGTCGGCGTGCGCGGCCCCCGCCGGCAGCCAGCACACCGCCAGCACTGCGATCACCCCGGTCAGCCCGCGCATCACGGCCCGCCCCCGCTCGTTCCTCATGCCCCGCTCCTCGTTTCGTCGGTTCGGCGTCTGATCGGACACTGCGTCCACCCGTTCATCTGCCGAAACCACCGCGAGGTCACGCAGTGTCATCCGTACGGGACCGTGCCGGGACCGTGCTGGGACCGTGCCGGGGCCGTCAGTTGTGGCTGTGCAGGATCTCGTTCAGCCCGCCCCACACCGCGTTGTTCGGCCGGGCCTCGACCGTGCCGGTGACCGAGTTGCGGCGGAAGAGGATGTTGGAGGCGCCGGACAGCTCGCGCGCCTTGACGATCTGGCCGTCGGGCATCGTGACGCGGGTGCCGGCGGTGACGTAGAGGCCGGCCTCCACGACGCACTCGTCGCCGAGGGCGATGCCCACGCCCGCCTCGGCGCCGATCAGGCAGCGCTCGCCGATGGAGATGATGACGTTGCCGCCGCCGGAGAGGGTGCCCATGGTGGAGGCGCCGCCGCCGATGTCCGAGCCGTCGCCGATCACGACACCGGCGGAGATCCGGCCCTCGACCATCGACGTGCCGAGCGTGCCGGCGTTGAAGTTGACGAAGCCCTCGTGCATGACGGTGGTGCCCTCGGCGAGGTGCGCGCCGAGGCGGACCCGGTCGGCGTCGGCGATCCGGACACCCTTGGGGGCCACGTAGTCCGTCATGCGCGGGAATTTGTCGACGGAGGTCACCTGCAGGTGCAGGCCCTCGGCCCGGGCGTTCAGCCGGACCTTCTCGAGGTCGTCGACGGCGACCGGGCCGAGCGAGGTCCAGGCGACGTTGGCGAGGAAGCCGAAGATGCCGTCCAGGCTCTGGCCGTGCGGCTTGACCAGACGGTGGGAGAGCAGGTGCAGGCGCAGGTAGGCGTCGTGCGCGTCGATCGGCTTCTCGTCGAGCGAGGCGATGACCGTGCGGACCGCGACCACCTCGACGCCCCGGCGGGCATCCGGGCCGATCGCCGCGGTCGCGCCACCGCCGAGCAGCTCCGCGGCGCGTTCGGCGGACAGCCGCTCGGTGCCGGACGGGCCGGGCTGGTCGGCCAGCTCGGGCGCGGGGAACCAGGTGTCGAGAACGGTACCGTCGGCGGCGATCGTGGCGAGGCCGGCGGCCACGGCGCCGGTGGTGCGAGAAGCAGTCGTGTCGGTCATGAGGGCAACCTAACCGGCGGACACCGATCGATGCGAACCGGTGCGAGGACGTCTCACGGGACGGGCGGTATCCGCTCGGCGAAGACATCCCTCAGCAGCACGGACAGTCCCCGTGGGCGCCCGGCCCCGGGCCTCTCCGGCGCCCGGGCAGGCACCCCGTCCACCCCGCGGCTTTCGCTCTCGACGCCCTTGCCGCCGGATCTCACCCCCGCGCCCCCGCCAGCACCCGTCCCAGCACCTCCCGGGCGTACTCCGCGTCGTAGGGCACCCCCGTCAGCAGGACCTGGAGGCAGATGCCGTCGACCACCGCCACCAGGGCCCGGGCCGTCTCCGGATCGGTGCGGCGGGACAGCAGCTCGGCGACGCCCGCCGCCCACTCGGCGGCGACGGGCCGCAGGGCGGGACGGCGCAGGGCGGCCAGGTACAGCTCGTACTCCAGCTCCACCCCGGTGCGGTCGCCCGCGAGCCACTCACCCATCCACGCGGCGAGCTCGGCGGCCAGGTCGGTGCGGGAGTCCTCCAGGCCGCCGCGCGAGGCGACCACCTTGGCGAAGCCCTCGTTGGCCTGCCGCAACGCGGCGACCAGCAGCTCGTCGAGGGTCTTGAAGTGGTACGTCGTCGAACCGAGGGGCACGTCGGCCTCGGCGGCCGCGCTGCGGTGGCTCAGCCCGGCGATCCCCTTCGCCCCGACGACCCGGATCGCCGCGTCGATGATCCGCTGCCGCCGCTCGGGGTCGTGACGCCGGGCCATCAGTGGGCCCCGCCCAGGTTCAGCACCACGACCCCGGCGATGATCAGAGCGATCCCGGCGGCCTTGGCGGCGGTCATCCCCTCTCCCAGGAACGCGAACCCGATCGTGGCGATGGCGGCGGTGCCGACCCCGGCCCAGATCGCGTAGGCCGTGCCGACCGAGACGGTCTTGAGGGTCTGCGCGAGCAACGCGAAGGACACGACGTATCCGAGGACCGTGAGCAGCGACGGGCCGAGCCTGCTGAATCCGTCGCTGTACTTCATGGCGGTGGTCGCACCGACTTCGGCGGCTATGGCCCCGGCCAGCAGCAGATATCCCATATGTACAAGCGTACAGACTATGTGTACGCCCGTACACAACGGCGTTGGATCACGGGGAGAATCCACTCTCGCAACAGAGGGAAACCGCTCTCGCCAAACGCGTCACAGGCGCCCCAGGCGTCCACTACGGTGTCACCGATCACACACCGGGCCACCACAACTGCGCCGCCGTCAAGGGTGCCCCGCTGGAGGAACAGCGCATGTCAGCAGACAAGTCCCGGCCGCCTCAGGACCGCCCCTGGGAGAGCGGCTGGGCCCCGGACACCACCCGGGCACCGGGGACGCGACGGCTCTGGCTGGCGGGTGCGCTGGCCCTCGCGACGATCACCGCGTGCGTCACGGCCATCACCGTGATGAACAGCGAGGCCGAGCAGGCCGAATCCCGCGCGGCGGAGCCGACCACCCTCAGCAGTTCGGCCCCGGGCGGATTGATCTCCTTCGCGACCCCCTCCCAGTCCGGCACGCCCAAGCCCGGCACGCACCGCCGTCACCCTTCCCCCACCCCCACCACCAGCGCTCCCAAGGCCACCCCGAGTCCGAAGCCCGAGAAGAAGGCCCCGAAGCCGCCGAAGGCGTCCCCCACCACCCCTTCGAAGCGCCCGAAGCCCCCGGCTTCCACCGGCATATCCATACGCTCGGTCAACTTCCCCGACCGCTACTGGCGGGTGCGGGACGGCTATGTGCGCCTGGACCAGGTCGGTTCGGCCGCCGGGCAGCGCGAGGATGCCACCTTCCAGCGCGTCGCCGGCCTCTCCGACCCCTCCTGCTACTCCTTCACCACCGCGGACGGCCGCTACCTCCGCCACCGCAGCTTCGTCCTGGTCGCCGACAGAAACGACGGCTCGTCCCTGTTCCGCCAGGACGCCACGTTCTGCCCCCGGGTCTGGTCCCGCTCGACAACCCTGTCGCTGGAGTCGGTCAACTACCCGGGCCGCTTCCTGCGTCACCGCAACTTCCAGCTCCGCCTGGACCCCTTCGAGAACAGTCACCGGTACTACTCGGACGCGTCGTTCCAGATCGTGTCCGGACTGGACTGAGCACCTCGAACACGCGGGAGGGCGGCACCCGACAGGGTGCCGCCCTCCGTGGCGTCGATGGACCTCAGACGTTGAAGCCGAGAGCCCGCAGCTGCTCGCGCCCGTCGTCCGTGATCTTGTCGGGGCCCCACGGGGGCATCCAGACCCAGTTGATGCGCAGCTCGCTCACGAGGCCGTCCGTGGCGGACTTCGCCTGGTCCTCGATGACGTCCGTCAGCGGGCAGGCCGCCGACGTCAGGGTCATGTCGAGCGTCGCGATGTTCGCTTCGTCGATGTGGATGCCGTAGATCAGGCCGAGGTTGACGACGTCGATGCCAAGTTCGGGGTCGACGACGTCGTACAGCGCCTCACGGACCTCTTCCTCCGAGGCCGGCTTCATCTCAACGGTCTCGCTCATGCCGTCGTCTCCTTCTCGGCGTCGGCTCCGCCCAGCACCTGGGCCGTCGCGTCCTTCCAGGCCATCCAGCTCAGCAGGGCGCACTTCACCCGGGCCGGGTACTTGGACACCCCGGCGAACGCGATCGCGTCCTCCAGGATGTCCTCCATCGCGTCGTCGGGTTCGAGCTTCCCCTTGGACTGCATCAGCTCCAGGAAGGTCTCCTGGATCTTCCGCGCGTCGGAGAGGTCCTTGCCGACGAGGAGGTCGTTCAGTACGGACGCACTCGCCTGGCTGATCGAACAGCCCTGGCCTTCGTACGAGACGTCCTCGATCGTGGTGCCGTCGTACTTCACGCGCAGCGTGATCTCGTCACCGCACGTCGGGTTGACGTGGTGCACCTCGGCGTCGCCATCCCGCAAGCCCCGCCCGTGCGGGTTCTTGTAGTGGTCCAGGATCACTTCCTGGTACATGGAGTCCAGCTTCATGCGATCGCTCGTCCCGTCAGCCGAAGAAGTTCCGTACGTGCTCCAGGCCGTCGACCAGTGCGTCGATCTCGGCCGGCGTGGAGTACAGGTAGAACGACGCTCGCGTGGTCGCAGGAATTCCGTAGCGCAGGCAGACCGGCCGCGCGCAGTGGTGGCCGACCCGGACGGCGATGCCCTGCTCGTCGAGGACCTGGCCCACGTCGTGCGGGTGGATGTCGCCGAGGGTGAAGGAGATCGCCGCGCCCCGCTCCTCGGCCGTGGTCGGGCCGATGATGCGCAGGTCGGGGACCTCCAGCAGCCGCTTGACCGCGTACTCCGTGAGGGCGTGCTCGTGGGCGAGGATCTTCTCCATGCCGATCGACTCGAGGTAGTCGATCGCCGCCCCGAGTCCGACCGCCTGGGCGATCGGGGGCGTGCCCGCCTCGAACTTGTGGGGTGCCGGGGCGTAGGTCGAGGAGTGCATCGACACCGTCTCGATCATCTCGCCGCCGCCGAGGAACGGAGGCAGGTCCTCCAGCAGCTCCTGACGGCCCCAGAGGACGCCTATGCCGGTCGGGCCGCACATCTTGTGGCCGGTGAAAGCCACGAAGTCCGCCTGCAGGGCCTGCACGTCGAGCGGCATGTGCGGGGCTGCCTGGGAGGCGTCGACGCAGACCAGGGCACCGACCTCCTGGGCGCGGCGCACGATCGCCTCGACGGGGTTCTGGGTGCCGAGGATGTTGGAGACCAGCACGAAGGAGACGATCTTCGTCTTCTCGGTGATGACCTCGTCGATGTTCGACAGGTCCAGGCGGCCGTCGTCGGTGAGGCCGAACCACTTCAGGCGGGCGCCCGTACGCTGCGCGAGCAGCTGCCACGGCACGATGTTGGAGTGGTGCTCCATCTCCGTGATGACGATCTCGGTGTCGGAGTCCACGCGGTAGGGCTCGTCGGCCCAGCCCAGCATGTTCGCCACGAGGTTGAGCGACTCCGAGGCGTTCTTGGTGAAGATCACCTCGTCGCGCGAGGGCGCGTTGATGAACGCCGCGACCTTGTCGCGCGCGCCCTCGTACAGCGCCGTGGCCTCCTCGGCGAGCACATGCACACCGCGGTGGACGTTGGCGTTGTAGCGCTCGTAGTACTCACTGAGTGCGTCCAGCACCTGACGCGGCTTCTGGCTGGTGGCCGCGTTGTCCAGGTACACGAGCTTCCGGCCGTCGTGGACCTGGCGGTCCAGGATGGGGAAGTCCTTGCGGATCGCCTCGGTGTCGAGGAGGCCCGGCAGCTGTGTCACGCGGATGCGCCACCCTTCGTGTCGACTCCGTCGTGCTTCGCATATGCCTCGTAGCCCTCGTTCTCCAGCTTGTCCGCGAGCTCGGCGCCGCCGGACTCGACGATCCGGCCGCCGGAGAAGACGTGCACGTGGTCGGGCTTGATGTAGCGCAGGATGCGCGTGTAGTGCGTGATCAGCAGGGTGCCGACCTCGCCGGTCTCGCGGACGCGGTTCACGCCCTCGGACACGACGCGCAGGGCGTCGACGTCCAGGCCGGAGTCGGTCTCGTCGAGGATCGCCATCTTCGGCTTGAGGAGCTCCAGCTGGAGGATCTCGTGGCGCTTCTTCTCACCGCCGGAGAAGCCCTCGTTGACGTTGCGCTCGGCGAAGGAGGGGTCCATGTTGAGGCGCTCCATGGCCTCCTTGACCTCCTTCACCCAGGTGCGCAGCTTGGGGGCCTCGCCGCGGACGGCGGTGGCGGAGGTGCGCAGGAAGTTCGACACGGAGACACCCGGGACCTCGACCGGGTACTGCATGGCGAGGAACAGGCCGGCGCGGGCCCGCTCGTCGACGGACATCTCCAGGACGTCCTCGCCGTCGAGGGTGACGGTGCCGCCGGTGATCGTGTACTTCGGGTGACCGGCGAGGGAGTAGGCGAGGGTCGACTTGCCCGAGCCGTTGGGGCCCATGATGGCGTGCGTCTCGCCCTGCTTCACGGTGAGGTCGACGCCCTTGAGGATCTCCTTCGTGGCGTTGTCGGCCTCGACGGTGACGTGCAGGTCTCGGATTTCAAGCGTTGCCATGGATGCCTCAGGACTCCTGGGTGAGGGAGACGAGCACGTCGTCCCCATCGATCTTTACGGGGTATACGGGGACGGGGCGCGTCGCCGGGAGGGCGTCGGGCTTGCCGGAACGGAGGTCGAAGCGCGAGCCGTGCAGCCAGCACTCGATGTGGCAGTCGTCGACCTCGCCCTCCGCCAGGGAGACGTTCGCGTGCGAGCAGATGTCGTGGATCGCGAACACCTCGCCCTCGGTCTGCACGATGGACAGGGGCGTGCCGTCGAGTTCCACCCGTTTCGGGGTGTCCTCCTCCAGCTCGCCCAGTCCACAGGCACGTACGAAGGTCATGCGACCGCCGCCTCCAGCTCCTCCTCGATCTTGGCGATCAGGCGCTCCTCGATGTCGGGGAGGCCGATCTGCTGGACCAGCTCGGCGAAGAAGCCGCGGACCACGAGGCGCCGGGCCTCGTGCTCCGGGATGCCGCGGGCCATGAGGTAGAAGAGCTGCTCGTCGTCGAAGCGGCCGGTCGCCGAGGCGTGGCCGGCGCCGACGATCTCGCCGGTCTCGATCTCCAGGTTCGGCACGGAGTCGACCCGGGCGCCGTCGGTGAGGACGAGGTTCCGGTTCATCTCGTAGGTGTCGGTGCCCTCGGCCTTGGCCTCGATGAGCACGTCGCCGATCCACACCGCGTGGGCGTCGTCGCCCTGGAGCGCGCCCTTGTAGACGACGTTGGACTTGCAGTGCGGGACGTTGTGGTCGACCAGCAGGCGGTGCTCCTGGTGCTGTCCCTGGTCGGTGAAGTACAGGCCGAACAGCTCGGCCTCGCCGCCGGGGCCGGCGTAACTCACGCGCGGGTGCAGCCGGACGACGTCGCCGCCGAAGGTGACGACGACCGACTTGAAGGAGGCGTCGCGGCCGACCAGCGCGTTGTGCTGGGCGACGTGGACGGCCTTCTCGTCCCAGTCCTGGACGGAGACGACGGTGAGCTTGGCGCCGTCGCCCAGGAGGTAGTCGACGTTGGCGGCGAGCACCGCGTCACCGGTGTGGTCGATGACCACGACGGCCTCGGCGAAGGCGCCCAGCTCGATCACCTGGTGGCCGAAGGCGGTGCCGCCCTCGCCGTGCACCGAGATGCGGACGGGCTCGGTGAGGACGGTCTCCTTGGGGATGCTCACGACCGAGGCCTTCTCGAACGCCGAGTAGGCCTGGGCGGCGACGCGGTCCACCGGGGTGCCGGCCTTGCCGAGCCGCGCGTCGTCGCGGCCGACGGCCTCGACGGTGACGCCCTCGGGGGCCTTGACCTCGACCTTCACGCCGTTGCCGGTGCTGACGGCGGTGCCGTCGTGTAGACCGCGCAGGCGCTCCAGCGGGGTGAACCGCCACTCCTCCTCACGGCCGTGCGGGACGGGGAAGTCCGCGACATCGAAGGACGGCGGCGCGCTCATGCGCGTGGCGACGGTCGACTCCGCGGCGACCGCGATCGAGCCGGCGGTGGTGGACCCCACCGGGATGTTCTGGGCCTCAGCCATGGCTGTCGTAGTGCTCGCTTTCTTACGGGAGGGGCTTGATGGGACGGCGGTCGGGGCGTCAGCCGACCGCGCCCTCCATCTGCAGCTCGATCAGCCGGTTGAGCTCCAGCGCGTACTCCATGGGGAGCTCCTTGGCGATGGGCTCGACGAAGCCGCGCACGATCATCGCCATGGCCTCGTCCTCGCTCAGGCCGCGGCTCATGAGGTAGAAGAGCTGGTCCTCGGAGACCTTGGAGACGGTCGCCTCGTGGCCCATGGACACGTCGTCCTCGCGGACGTCCACGTAGGGGTAGGTGTCCGAGCGGGAGATGGTGTCCACCAGCAGCGCGTCGCACAGGACGTTCGACTTGGAGCCCGGGGCGCCCTCGCCGATCTCGATGAGACCGCGGTAGGAGGTGCGGCCGCCGCCTCGCGCCACCGACTTGGAGACGATGTTGGAGGAGGTGTTCGGGGCCATGTGGACCATCTTGGCGCCGGCGTCCTGGTGCTGGCCCTCGCCCGCGAAGGCGATGGACAGGGTCTCGCCCTTGGCGTGCTCGCCCATCAGGTAGACGGCCGGGTACTTCATCGTCACCTTGGAGCCGATGTTGCCGTCGATCCACTCCATGGTCGCGCCCTCGTAGGCGACGGCGCGCTTGGTGACCAGGTTGTAGACGTTGTTCGACCAGTTCTGGATGGTCGTGTAGCGGCAGCGGGCGTTCTTCTTGACGATGATCTCGACGACCGCGGAGTGCAGCGAGTCCGACTTGTAGATCGGGGCGGTGCAGCCCTCGACGTAGTGCACGTAGGCACCCTCGTCGACGATGATCAGGGTCCGCTCGAACTGGCCCATGTTCTCCGTGTTGATGCGGAAGTAGGCCTGGAGCGGGATCTCCACGTGCACGCCCTTCGGCACGTAGATGAAGGAGCCGCCCGACCACACGGCGGTGTTCAGGGCCGCGAACTTGTTGTCACCGGCGGGGATGACGGTGCCGAAGTACTCCTTGAAGAGCTCCGGGTGCTCCTTCAGGGCGGTGTCGGTGTCGAGGAAGATGACGCCCTGCTCCTCCAGGTCCTCGCGGATCTGGTGGTAGACGACCTCCGACTCGTACTGCGCGGCGACACCGGCGACGAGGCGCTGCTTCTCCGCCTCGGGGATGCCGAGCTTGTCGTACGTGTTCTTGATGTCCTCGGGCAGGTCCTCCCAGGACTCCGCCTGCTTCTCCGTGGAGCGCACGAAGTACTTGATGTTGTCGAAGTCGATGCCGGAGAGGTCCGAGCCCCAGTTCGGCATGGGCTTCTTCTCGAACAGGCGCAGGCCCTTGAGGCGGAGCTTGGTCATCCACTCCGGCTCGCTCTTCTTGGAGGAGATGTCCCGGACGACGTCCTCGTTGATGCCGCGCTTGGCAGAGGCGCCGGCCGTGTCGGAGTCGGCCCAGCCGTACTCGTACTTGCCCAGGCCCTCCAGCTCGGGGTGGGCAGTCTCCGTGGGGAGAGTCATGCGGGGTTCCTCCCGGCCGTGCTTGCAGATGCGTTGTGGGAAATCTTGGGGATGAACGTCGTGCAGACGCCGTCGCCGTGCGCGATGGTGGCGAGCCGCTGTACATGCGTACCGAGCAGCTCGGCGAAAAATTCCGTCTCCGCCTCGCACAGTTGCGGAAACTGCTCGGCGACGTGCGCGACCGGGCAGTGGTGCTGGCAGAGCTGCTCACCCTGCTGCGGGTGGGGCGCGCTGCGCGCCGTAGCAGCGTACCCGTCGGCGCTCAAGGCCTTGGCCAGCGCTTCGGCCCGCTTCTCGGGCGGCACGCCCTCGACGGCTCGGCGGTAGGCGCCCGCCTGAGCGGCGATCCTGGCACGGGCGAAGGCGGCGATCGCCTCGCTGCCGCCCTCACGGTCCGCGATCCAGCGCAGGGCGTCCGTGGCGAGCGTGTCGTACGACTGGTCGAAGGCGTCCCGGCCGCAGTCCGTCAGGGCGAACACCTTGGCGGGCCGGCCGCGGGTCCGCGTGCCGTACACCCGCTGCTCGCGCGCTTCCACGACACCGTCACCCGTGAGGGCGTCGAGGTGCCGGCGCACGGCCGCCTGGGTGAGGCCCAGCCGCTCGGCGAGCTCGGCGACGGTCGAGGGGCCGTGGTCCAGGATGGACCGCGCGACACGGTTGCGGGTGGACCGCTCCCCGGTCGCCAGCTCCTCCTGGGGTGCCTCGCCGACGTTTTTCACAACGCCATTGTTGCGTAATTCCTCCGGACCGGGCAAGCCGCGCCCGCGGCACCCGACGGTGCCCTGCGTCACTTAGGCATACCTAATCCGACCTGCGGAAACGATCTCTGATCGATCAAACCGGTGGCATGCGACAGCCGTATCGGGGACACTCCACAACCATGCCCACACCCGCTCCGACCGGCCCTCTTGTCACCCGCGAGACGCTTCGGACCCAGCTGGGCGAACTCGGCGTGCGCCCCGGGGAGACCCTCCTCGTGCACTCCTCGCTCAGCGCCCTCGGCTGGGTCAACGGCGGCGCCGTCGCGGTGGTGCGAGGGCTGCTCGACGCGCTCGGCCCGAAGGGCACGCTCGTCGTCCCCACGCAGACCGGTGACCTGTCCGACCCGGCCCTGTGGAGCAACCCGCCGGTACCCCCGGAATGGTGGGCGGCCATCCGCGCCACCATGCCCGCCTACGACCCGCGGATCACACCCAGCCGCGGGGTCGGCGTCGTCCCCGAGACCGTGCGCACCTGGCCGGGCGCACGGCGCAGTGCGCATCCGCAGACCTCGTTCGCGGCGCTCGGCCCCCGCGCGGCGGAGGTGCTCGAGGGGCACGCGCCCGACTGCCGGCTCGGTGAGCGAAGCCCGCTGGCGAAGCTGGAGGCGATGGGCGCCCGGGTGCTGCTGCTCGGCGCCGGCTACGCGTCCTGCACGAGCTTCCACCTCGCCGAGTACCGGATACCGTCCCCGCGCGTCGCCGTGGGGCGGCCGGGGCCCCAGGGCTGGGAGACCGTCATGGAGGTGTCGATCAGCTCGGACCGTTTCGACGAGCTGGGCTACGACTTCGAACGCGACCGTCCCGTCGTGCGCGGAAAGGCCGGCGCGGCCGAGGCGCGGCTGTTCCCGGTGGCGGACGCGGTGGCCTACGCAGAACGGTGGCTGGCGGTCCACCGGCCCCGGGACGAGGAATTCCTCCACCCGCCGGTCTGAGCTGCGGCCCGCCTCCCTAGACTCTGGACCCATGCGAAGTGAGCCCGTGATCCAGGTCCAGGCCCTGGTGAAGCGGTACGGCACGAAGACCGCGGTGGACGGGCTGGACCTGGTGGCCCGGACCGGCGTGACCGCCGTGCTCGGTCCCAACGGGGCGGGCAAGACCACCACGGTCGAGACCTGCGAGGGGTACCGGAAGCCGGATTCCGGCACGGTGCGCGTCCTGGGCCTCGACCCGGTGAGACAGTCCGGGCAGCTGCGGCCCCGCATCGGCGTGATGCTCCAGTCGGGCGGCGTCTACTCGGGCTCCAGGGCCGACGAGATGCTCCGCCACATCGCCAGACTCCACGCGCACCCCCTGGACGTGGACGCGCTGATCGAGCGCCTGGGCCTCGGCTCCTGCGGCCGTACGACGTACCGCCGGCTGTCCGGCGGGCAGCAGCAGCGGCTCGCGCTGGCCATGGCCGTGGTCGGGCGACCGGAACTGGTCTTCCTCGACGAGCCGACCGCCGGACTCGACCCTCAGGCCCGCCGCGCCACCTGGGACCTCGTGCGGGACCTGCGCGCCGACGGCGTGTCGGTGATCCTCACCACGCACTACATGGACGAAGCAGAGCAGCTCGCGGACGACGTGGCGATCATCGACTCCGGCCGGGTCATCGCCCAGGGCTCCCCCGAGGAGCTGTGCCGGGGCGGCGCCGAGAACACGCTGCGCTTCACGGGCCGGCCGGGCCTCGACGTGGGCTCGCTGCTGAAGGCCCTGCCCGCCGACTGCTCGGCCGCCGAGCTGACACCGGGCTCCTACCGGGTCGTCGGCAAGGTCGACCCCCAGCTGCTCGCGACGGTCACCTCCTGGTGCGCCCAGCACGGCGTGATGCCGGAGAGGATCTCCGTCGAGCGGCACACCCTGGAGGACGTCTTCTTGGAGCTCACCGGCAAGGAGCTGCGCTCGTGACCGCCACCGGCACCGGGACGTACACGCCGAAGCCCGGCGCGGCGCCCCTCCCCCGCATGATCGCGGCCCAGGCCGCCCTCGAGACGAAGATGCTGCTGCGCAACGGCGAGCAGCTGCTGCTGACCGTCGTCATCCCGGCCCTGCTCCTGGTGCTCTTCAGCACCGTGGACATCGTCGACACCGGCGCCGGCGAGGCGGTCGACTTCCTCGCGCCCGGCATCCTCGCGCTCGCGGTGATGTCGACCGCGTTCACCGGCCAGGCCATCGCCACCGGCTTCGAGCGCCGCTACGGCGTGCTGAAGCTGCTCGCCTCCTCGCCCCTGCCCCGCTGGGGCCTGATGACAGCCAAGACGCTCTCCGTGCTGGTCACCGAGGTGCTTCAAGTGATCCTGCTGACAGTGATCGCCTTCGCGCTCGGCTGGTCGCCGCAGGGCAATCCGGTCGCCGTCCTGCTGCTCCTGGTCCTCGGCACTGCGGCCTTCTCCGGCTTGGGCCTGTTGATGGCCGGGACCCTGAAGGCCGAGGCGACGCTGGCCGCGGCCAACCTGGTGTTCCTGCTGCTGCTGGTGGGCGGCGGGGTCGTCGTACCGCTCGACAAGTTCCCCTCCGGCGCGCAGGACGTACTGGGGCTGCTGCCGATCTCGGCACTGTCCGACGGGCTGCGGGACGTGCTCCAGCACGGCGCCGGGATGCCGTGGGGCGACCTCGGGATCCTGGCCGTCTGGGCGGTCGCGGGACTGGCGGCGGCCGGAAAGTTCTTCCGCTGGGAGTAGGGAGGGTGTCCCGTGACGGACCCTCGTGAACGCATGCACAAGCGGCGGCCTACGATGGTTCGCGTGCCACACGTGACCCGCGCCGACGCCCAGGCCGCCCTGCGCAACCCGCTCGCCTTCATCGCCGAGCGCTGGACCCCGGAACCCCGGACGGTCCGGCGCGCGGCCCTGACCTCACTGCTGATGTCGGTGATCATCGTCGTCACCGGCGGCGCCGTCCGGCTGACCGGCTCGGGCCTGGGCTGCCCGACCTGGCCCAAGTGCACCGACGACTCGCTCACCGCCACCAGCGCGATGGGCGTCCACGGCGCCATCGAGTTCGGCAACCGCATGCTGACGTACGTGCTCTGCGCGGCCGTCGGCTGGGCGATCATCGCCGCGCGCTCGCAGAAGCCGTACCGGCGGAGCCTCGTGCGGCTGGGCTGGGCTCAGTTCTGGATCGTGATGAGCAACGCGATCCTCGGCGGCATCGTGGTGCTGGTCGGTCTCAACCCGTACACGGTCGCGGCCCACTTCGTGGCGACGTCGGCGCTGATCGCGGTGGCCACCGTGATGTGGCAGCGCACCCGTGAGGGCGACGCGGTGCCCCGCGCGCTGGTCGGCAAGGCCGTGCAGCAGCTGGTGTGGTTCCTGGTCGCGGCGGCCGTCCTGCTCATCCTGGTCGGCACGGTCGTCACCGGCGCGGGCCCGCACGCCGGCGACTCCAGCGAGGTCGAGCGGATGCCGGTCGACTGGGAGACCGTGAGCAAGCTGCACGCCGTGCTGGCGTGGATCGTGGTGACGCTGACGTTCGCCCTGTGGTTCGTCCTCAAGGCGGTCGACGCGCCGAAGAACCCGCTGCACCGCACCCGCGAGCTGTTCCTGATCCTGCTCGCGCAGGGCGTCATCGGCTACGTCCAGTACTTCACGGACCTGCCCGAGGTCCTGGTCGGCCTGCACATGCTGGGCTCGGCCGTGATGTGGATCTGGGTGCTGCGGGTGGTGCTGTCGCTGCGCGAGCGGCCTGAGGACGCCGTGGAGCTGCCCGGGCCCGCCGCCGAGGCCACCCTGACCAAGGCCTAGTCGAGCCCGTAGACCCGTCTCGCGTTCCCCGACGCCAGCATGCCCGCCACCCGCTGGGCGTCGGCCGGTGACCAGGCGCCCTCGGCGACCCAGGTGCCGAGCACCCGTCCCAGGGCCTCGCGGAACAGCCGGGCCCCCACCACGTGCAGCTCGGGCAGGCCCTGGGCGCCGGTGGAGAAGAGGATCTTGCCGAAGGGGGCCAGCTCCAGGATCTCCGCGAGGACGGTAGCGGCCCGGGCGCCCGTGCGGACCAGGGCCGCGCCGCAGTCGACGTGGACGTGCGGGAAGACACCGGCGAGATGGGCGGCCTGCCGGTGGTACGGGTAGCCGTGCAGCAGGACCAGGTCCGTGCCGAGACCGGCGGTGGCCCGGACGAAGTCCGTCAGGAGCACCGGGTCCGTCCCGTCGGCCCGCAGCCCCGGTGCGCCGAGCCCCGCGTGCAGCTGCAGCGGCAGCCCCGAGGCGACGGCGCTCCACAGCAGGTGCCGCAGCAGCACCGGATCGCTCAGCTCTCCGCCGACCCCGCGCCCGGCGAGCCAGCGGCCGGCCGCGCCCCGCACCTCCCCCGGCCCGGGCGGCTCCGGCGCGAGGGCGAGACCGTGCCGTGGGCCGGCGACCGAGGTGAAGGCGACGGCGGTCGCGGCGGCCGCGTGCACCGACTCGGCGAGGTTGGCGAGGAAGGCCTCGACGGTTCCGGAGGTGTCGGCGACCTGCTCGGCGAGGAGTTCCAGACGCACGATCTCGCGGGCCCGGGCGGCTCCCGCGCTGGCCAGCTCCCCCGGTTCCGTCAGGTCGCCGGGGAGGCCGGTGTCGACCAGGTAGGTCGTGATGCCGCTGCCGCGCAACAGCCGGCGGCCGGACTCCAGGACGCCCAGTTCCCGGCGCCGGGCGAGGTAGCGGGCGGGTGCGCAGTGGGGTTCGAGGCCGAGCAGGGGCGGGCACCAGCGCCGCACGGCGAAGCCGGTCTGGGTGTCGAAGAGGGTGGTGCCGGGGGCGGGCGGGCCCTCGGTGCGGCTGAGGTGGGCCTCGAAGGTGCCGAGGCCCAGCTCCGTGCGGAGTACTCCGTGGCAGTACTGGTCCACCAAGGACGGCGTTTCGATCATCCGGGCCTCCCGGTGTGGACCCTGTGGTTATCAAGGGTCCTAACGGGTGAACCGGGTTCGAGGTCGCGGTCCCGGAGTGGGCGGCCGGTGCCGTGGGGCGGGTGCGGACCGGATGTGGCTGGTCGCGCAGTTCCCCGCGCCCCTTGAGGTCAGTCGTTCTTGGGGCCGCCGACCTGGATACCGGCCATGCGCGACCACTCGTAGCGGCCGGTCTTGACCTTGGCCGCGAATTCGCCGTCGAAGGACTCGTGGCGGGTGATGCCCGACTTCTCCACGGCCTGCTCGGCGATCTCGTAGGAGGGGGCCACCAGGTCGCCCCAGTTGCCGTCCTCGCCGACCAGGACGATGCGGGCGCCGCGCTCGCCGAGGTAGGCGACCTGGCCCTCGGCGCCGCCGTGGGCCTGGGAGAAGGAGGAGATCTGCTTGGCCAGCCGGGCCACCTTGCGCTCGGCCTTCGGGTCAACCTGCTGCGTGTCTGCCATGGCCAGGATGCTACTCACCGGTAGATCAGCTGGCGAGGGCAGGGGCCTGTGACCTGCGTCAGGGCTCTAGCGCAGGAAGGGGTCGACCGCGACCGCCACGAAGAGCAGCGACACGTAGGTGATCGACCAGTGGAACAGGCGCATCTCCTTCAGCTTCGCGCCCGTCACCTCCGCCTTGGCGCGGTTCTGCAGGCCGTGCGCCTCCCAGAGCCAGAAGCCGCCCGCCAGCAGGGCCACCGAGGTGTAGAACCAGCCGGTGTAGCCGAGGGGGGTGAGCAGGAGCGAGACGCCGACCATGACCCAGCTGTAGATCACGATCTGCTTGGCGACCACCTTGTTGGAGGCGACCACCGGCAGCATGGGCACGCCCACGCGCGCGTAGTCGTCCTTGACCTTCATGGACAGCGGCCAGTAGTGCGGCGGCGTCCAGAAGAACATGACCATGAAGAGGATGACCGGCGCCCACGACATCGAGTTCGTGACCGAGGACCAGCCGATCAGCACCGGCAGGCAGCCGGCGATGCCGCCCCACACGATGTTCTGCGAGGTCCGGCGCTTGAGGATCATCGTGTAGACGACGACGTAGAAGAGGAGCGCGCCGAGGGCGAGCCAGGCGCTCAGCCAGTTCACGGTGAGGCCGAACAGCAGCGTCGAGGCGACGGCCAGGGTGATGCCGAAGGCCAGGCACTCACGAGGGCTCACCATGCCGGTGACCAGCGGGCGCTGCGAGGTGCGGTCCATGAGCGCGTCGATGTCGCGGTCGATGTACATGTTGAGCGCGTTGGCGCCGCCCGCGGACATGTAGCCGCCGAGACACGTCAGCAGCACCAGCGTCAGGTCGGGCACGCCCTGCTGCGCCAGGAACATCACCGGCACCGTGGTGATCAGCAGCAGCTCGATGATCCGCGGCTTGGTGAGAGCCACGAAAGCCATGACACGGGCCCCGAGCGGCCGGTGGGCCGGGCCCAGGTCCGTCCCGGTCATCCCCGCTGGACGGGATTCAACGGCCGTCACGCACACCCCTACAGAGACATCCCAGCAAGCCTCACCGCTGTGAAGTCCCGGTAAAGGCTCGCGCGTACCACGCCACTTTAGACGTTGCCCAGACTCGGACATTCGCGGGGGTCGACTCGTGTTGGCGGGCTCCTTCCGAAGGGCGCGTCGGAGCTCGATTGAGCACCCGGATGAGCGGCTCCGTATTCACCTGTCGAATGCGGTACGGCCCAGTCAGGAAGCGGATCGGGATCCGTCCCGGCACTCTGGAGTGACTCGAAAAAACGCACGTCCCACGGGGGTAGGCTCGACTGCGGCCGGTGGGCGCCCCGATACACCGGCATCCGACATGTGGAGAGGAGCCCTGACCCAGGGTGAGCACCAAGCCGACCACCACAGACCTCGAGTGGACCGAGTTGGACCAGCGGTCCGTCGACACCGCGCGTGTCCTGGCCGCCGATGCCGTACAGAAGGTCGGCAACGGCCATCCGGGTACGGCGATGAGCCTGGCGCCTGCCGCCTACACCCTCTTCCAGAAGGTGATGCGGCACGACCCGGCGGACGCCGACTGGGTCGGACGGGACCGCTTCGTGCTGTCCGCCGGCCACTCGTCCCTGACCCTCTACACCCAGCTGTACCTGGCCGGCTTCGGCCTGGAGCTGGAGGACCTGAAGTCCTTCCGGACCTGGGGCTCGAAGACCCCCGGTCACCCCGAGTACGGGCACACGACCGGTGTGGAGACGACGACCGGCCCGCTCGGCCAGGGTGTCGCGAACGCGGTGGGCATGGCCATGGCCGCCCGCTACGAGCGCGGCCTGTTCGACCCGGAGGCCGCCGAGGGCGAGTCGCCCTTCGACCACTTCGTCTACTGCATCGCCGGTGACGGCTGCCTCCAGGAGGGCATCTCCGCCGAGGCGTCCTCGATGGCGGGCCACCAGAAGCTCGGCAACCTGATCCTGTTGTGGGACGACAACCACATCTCGATCGAGGGCGACACCGAGACGGCGGTGTCCGAGGACACCGTCAAGCGGTACGAGGCGTACGGCTGGCACGTCCAGCGCGTGGAGCCGAAGGCCGACGGCGACCTGGACCCGGCCGCGATCTACGAGGCCATTCAGAAGGCCAAGGCCGTCACGGACCGGCCGTCGTTCATCGCGATGCGCTCGATCATCGCCTGGCCGGCCCCGAACGCGCAGAACACCGAGGCCGCGCACGGCTCGGCGCTGGGCGACGACGAGGTCGCGGCGACCAAGCGGGTCCTGGGCTTCGACCCGGAGCAGTCGTTCGAGGTCTCCGACGAGGTCATCACGCACACCCGCAAGGCGCTGGAGCGGGGCCAGGCGGCGCGCGCGGTGTGGGAGAAGGCGTACCAGCAGTGGCGGGACAACAACCCCGAGCGCGCCGCGGAGTACGACCGCGTCGCCCAGGGTGAGCTGCCCACCGGCTGGGAGGAGAAGATCCCGGTCTTCGAGGTCGGCAAGGGCGTGGCCACGCGTGCCGCCTCCGGCAAGATCCTCCAGGCCCTCGGCGGGGTCATCCCCGAGCTGTGGGGCGGCTCGGCGGACCTGGCCGGCTCCAACAACACCACGATCGACAAGACCAGCTCCTTCCTCCCGGCGGACAACCCGCTGCCGGAGGCGAACCCGTACGGCCGCACGATCCACTTCGGTATCCGCGAGCACGCGATGGCCGCCGAGATGAACGGCATCGCGCTGCACGGCAACACCCGGATCTACGGCGGCACGTTCCTGGTCTTCTCCGACTACATGCGCAACGCGGTGCGGCTGTCGGCGCTGATGCACCTGCCGGTGACGTACGTCTGGACGCACGACTCCATCGGCCTCGGCGAGGACGGCCCGACGCACCAGCCCGTCGAGCACCTGGCGTCGCTGCGCGCGATCCCGGGCCTGAACGTCGTGCGCCCGGCCGACGCCAACGAGACCGCGGTCGCCTGGCGCGAGATCCTCAGGCGCTGGACGAAGGAGTTCGGCAAGGGCCAGCCGCACGGCCTGGCGCTGACGCGTCAGGGCGTTCCGACGTACGAGCCCAACGAGGACGCCGCCAAGGGCGGTTACGTCCTGTTCGAGGCCGAGGGCGGCGACGCCGAGGTGATCCTCATCGCCACCGGCTCGGAGGTGCACATCGCCGTCGAGGCGCGCGAGCAGCTCCAGGGCGCCGGCGTGCCCACGCGCGTCGTGTCCATGCCGTCGGTGGAGTGGTTCGAGCAGCAGGACCAGGGGTACCGGGACAGCGTCCTGCCGCCGTCCGTCCGGGCCCGTGTCGCGGTGGAGGCCGGTATCGGTCTCACGTGGCACAAGTACGTGGGGGACGCCGGCCGCATCGTTTCCCTGGAGCACTTCGGTGCTTCGGCCGACGGCAAGGTCCTCTTCCGCGAGTTCGGCTTCACTCCCGAGAACGTGGCCGCCGCCGCGCGGGAATCGATCGCCGCAGCTCAGCGCTGACGCTCATATACGACACGTAGGAGATGGAATTTCCATGACAGACGCACTCAAGCGCCTCTCCGAGGAAGGCGTGGCGATCTGGCTGGACGACCTGTCGCGCAAGCGGATCACGTCCGGCAACCTCGCCGAGCTGATCGACCAGCAGCACGTCGTGGGCGTCACCACCAACCCGTCGATCTTCCAGAAGGCGATCTCGCAGGGCGACGGCTACGACACACAGCTGACCGACCTCGCCGCCCGCAAGGTCACGGTCGAAGAGGCCATCCGCATGATCACGACGGCGGACGTCCGTGACGCCGCCGACATCCTGCGCCCGGTCTTCGACGCCACCGGCGGCCAGGACGGCCGGGTCTCGATCGAGGTCGACCCGCGCCTGGCGCACAACACGCGGGCCACGGTCGCCGAGGCCAAGCAGCTCGCCTGGCTGGTGGACCGGCCCAACACGCTCATCAAGATCCCGGCGACCGAGGCGGGCATCCCGGCCATCGCCGAGACCATCGGCCTGGGCATCAGCGTCAACGTCACGCTGATCTTCTCCCTGGAGCGCTACCGCCTGGTCATGGACGCGTTCCTGGAGGGCCTGGAGAAGGCCAAGGAGCGCGGCCTGGACCTGTCCCGGATCCACTCCGTGGCGTCGTTCTTCGTGTCCCGTGTGGACACCGAGATCGACAAGCGGATCGACGCGCTGGGCACCGACGAGGCCAAGGCCGCGCGCGGCAAGGCCGGTGTCGCCAACGCCCGGCTGGCCTACCAGGCGTACGAGGAGGTCTTCTCCTCGGACCGCTGGAGCGCCCTGGAGAAGGCGGGCGCCAACAAGCAGCGTCCGCTGTGGGCGTCCACCGGCGTGAAGGACAAGGCCTACAAGCCCACCCTCTACGTCGACGAGCTGGTCGCGCCCAACACGGTGAACACCATGCCCGAGGCGACCCTGTTCGCCACCGAGGAGCAGGGCGAGATCCGCGGCAACGCCGTCTCCGGCACGTACGAGCAGGCCCGCGCCGACCTCGACGCGGTCGAGAGGCTCGGGATCAAGTACGACGACGTGGTGCGGCTGCTGGAGGAGGAGGGCGTCCAGAAGTTCGAGGACTCCTGGACCGACCTGCTGAAGTCGACCGAGGCCGAGCTTCAGCGCCTCGCCCCCTCGGAGGGCTGAACAGGTGTCGAGCAGCAACCCGCTGCGTGACCCCGCGGACCGACGGCTCCCGCGTATCGCGGGGCCGTCGGGCCTGGTCATCTTCGGCGTCACGGGGGACCTGTCCCGCAAGAAGCTCATGCCCGCCGTGTACGACCTCGCCAACCGGGGTCTGCTGCCGCCGGGTTTCTCGCTGGTCGGCTTCGCCCGCCGCGAGTGGGCGCACGAGGACTTCGCGCAGGAGGTCCACGACGCGGTCAAGGAGCACGCCCGCACGCCCTTCCGCGAGGAGGTCTGGCAGCAGCTCATCCAGGGCATGCGCTTCGTGCAGGGCACGTTCGACGACGACGACGCGTTCGAGCGGCTGCGCTCCACGATCGAGGAGCTCGACAAGGCACAGGGCACGGGCGGCAACTTCGCCTTCTACCTGTCGGTGCCGCCGTCGGCCTTCCCCGTGGTCATCAAGCAGCTGAAGAAGCACCAGCTGGCCGACCAGACGGGCGGTTCCTGGCGGCGCGCGATCATCGAGAAGCCGTTCGGCCACAACCTGGAGTCGGCCGAGGAGCTCAACAAGCTCGTCCACGAGGTCTTCGCCCCGGACCAGGTCTTCCGCATCGACCACTACCTGGGCAAGGAGACCGTCCAGAACATCCTGGCGCTGCGTTTCGCCAACACGATGTTCGAGCCGATCTGGAACCGGTCCCTCGTGGACCATGTGCAGATCACCATGGCCGAGGACATCGGCATCGGCGGCCGGGCCGGGTACTACGACGGCATCGGCGCCGCGCGGGACGTGATCCAGAACCACCTGCTCCAGCTGATGGCGCTGACCGCGATGGAGGAGCCGGCCTCCTTCGACGCGGACGCGCTGGCCGCCGAGAAGACGAAGGTGCTCGGCGCCGTGCGGCTGCCGAAGGACATGGGCCGCGACACCGTGCGCGCCCAGTACGCGGCCGGCTGGCAGGGCGGCGCGAAGGTGATCGGCTATCTCGACGAGGACGGTATCGACGCCTCCTCGAAGACCGACACGTACGCCGCGATCAAGCTGGAGATCGACAACCGCCGCTGGGCGGGCGTCCCCTTCTACCTGCGCACCGGCAAGCGCCTCGGCCGCCGGGTGACGGAGATCGCGGTCGTCTTCCAGCGGGCCCCGCACTCCCCCTTCGACTCGACGGCCACCGAGGAGCTCGGCTCCAACGCGATCGTCATCCGCGTCCAGCCGGACGAGGGCGTGACGGTCCGCTTCGGTTCGAAGGTGCCGGGTACGTCGATGGAGATCCGGGACGTGTCGATGGACTTCGCCTACGGCGAGTCCTTCACCGAGTCGAGCCCGGAGGCGTACGAGCGTCTGATCCTGGACGTTCTGCTGGGTGACTCGAACCTCTTCCCGCGCACCGAGGAGGTCGAGCTGTCCTGGAAGATCCTCGACCCGATCGAGGAGTACTGGGACAAGAACGGCAAGCCCGCCCAGTACCCGGCCGGTACCTGGGGGCCCGTCGAGGCGGACGAAATGCTCGAGCGACACGGACGGAGCTGGCGCCGGCCATGAAGACAGACCTCACGGACACCACGGCCAGCAAGGTCAACAAGGCCCTGGTGCAGGGGCGGCGGGCGATCGGCACTCCGGCGGTCGGCATGGTGCTCACGCTGGTCATCGTGACGGACGAGGAGAACGCCTACGACGCGCTGAAGGCCGCGAGCGACGCCGCGCACGAGCACCCCTCGCGCACGCTCGTGGTCATCAAGCGTGTCTCCCGCTCGCCCCGCGACCGCACACAGTCCCGTCTGGACGCCGAGGTCCGGGTCGGCGCGGACGCGGGCACCGGCGAGACGGTCGTGCTCCGGCTGTACGGCGAGGTCGCGGACCACGCCCAGTCGGTGGTGCTGCCGCTGCTGCTGCCGGACGCCCCGGTGGTGGTGTGGTGGCCGGTGAACGCACCGCTCGACCCGGCGAAGGACCCCCTGGGTGCCCTCGCTCAGCGCCGCGTCACCGACACCTACGCCTCCGAGCAGCCGGTCCGCGACCTGGCGACCCGCTCGGGGACCTACACCCCCGGCGACACGGATCTGTCCTGGACCCGCATCACGCCCTGGCGTTCCATGCTGGCGGCGGCCCTCGACCAGGTCGCCTGCGAGGTGCGGGCCGTCGAGGTGGAGGGCGAGGAGTTCAACCCGAGCTGCGAGCTGCTGGCGATGTGGCTCGCGGACCGGCTGGACGTTCCCGTGAAGCGCTCGCTGTCCAGCGGCCCCGGTCTGACAGCCGTCCGGATGGACACCAACTGCGGCCCGATCAAGCTGGACCGTGCCGACGGTTCGCTGGCGACGCTCTCCATCGAGGGCCAGCCGGACCGGGCCGTCGCGCTCAAGCGCAGGGAGACCGCCGAGCTTATGGCGGAGGAGCTGCGGCGGCTCGACCCGGACGACACGTACGCGTCGGCGCTGCGGTATGGGGTGGACCGGCTGAAGTCCCCGTCGTCGGCGCCGGCAGGGCAGTCGGTGCCCAAAAGTGAAGGGCGAGCAGGACTCGCCCTTCCCGCTCCCGTTGAAAGGGCTGCGAAAGCACCCGCCGCGGAAGCGACGGCGCAGGCACCGGTGAGGCGGGAACCGCCCGAGCTGGAGCCGGTACGGAAGGCGACGACGAAGTGACCACGGCACCGCAGCTGGTCGTCCACCGCGACAAGGAGCTGATGGCGCAGGCCGCGGCGGCCCGGCTGATCACCAGGGTCGTGGACGCGCAGGCCTCCCGGGGTTCGGCGTCCGTGGTCCTGACGGGCGGCCGCAACGGCAACGGCCTGCTGGCCGCGCTGGCCGCGGCGCCCGCCCGGGACGCGATCGACTGGAGCCGGCTCGACCTCTGGTGGGGCGACGAGCGGTTCCTCCCCGAGGGCGACCCCGAGCGCAACATCACCCAGGCGAGGGAGGCTCTCCTCGACTCGGTGCCGCTCGATCCGAAGCGGGTGCACGCGATGCCCGCGTCGGACGGGCCGCACGGCACCGACGTGGACGCGGCGGCGGCCGCGTACGCGGAGGAGCTGGCAGCGGCGGCGGGCCCGGAGAACCACGGGCCCGTGCCGACGTTCGACGTGCTGATGCTGGGCGTCGGGCCGGACACGCATGTGGCGTCGCTGTTCCCGGAGCTGCCGGCGGTGCGTGAGACGGAGCGTACGGTCGTGGGCGTCCACGGCGCGCCCAAGCCGCCGCCGACCCGGGTGACGCTGACGCTGCCGGCGATCCGGGCGGCCCGTGAGGTGTGGCTTCTCGCGGCCGGGGAGGACAAGGCCCAGGCGGCCGCGATCGCCCTCTCGGGCGCGGGCGAGATCCAGGCCCCGGCGGCGGGGGCGTACGGCAGGAGCAGGACGCTGTGGCTGCTGGACGGGCCGGCGGCTTCGCAACTGCCGCGTTCCCTGTACCCGCCGGCTTCGGCCTAGGCATGCCAGGGGGCTCCGCACCCTGGACCTCCGTGCCTGCGCCCACCCGCCACCCGAAACTGCCTTCGGGTGGTGGGTGGGCACAGGCGGAGGCCCAGGGGTGGGGCCCCCTGGTACAGCGGCTACTTGACCGAGCCCGCCATCACGCCCTGCACAAAGTGCCTCTGGAACGCGAAGAACACGACGACGGGGACGACCAGCGACACGAACGCCCCCGGCGCCAGAACATCGATGTTGCTTCCGAACTGGCGTATCTGCGACTGGAGTTCCACGGTCAGCGGCTGTGACGTGCTGTCCGCGAACAGCAGCGCCACCAGCATGTCGTTCCAGACCCACAGGAACTGGAAGATGGCGAGCGAGGCGATCGCCGGCCGCCCCACGGGCAGGACCAGCCGCGTGAAGATGCGCCACTCGCTGCCCCCGTCCATGCGAGCCGCCTCCAGCATCTCCTTCGGCATCTCGGCGAAGTAGTTGCGGAGCAGGAACACCGCGAACGGCAGGCCGTAGGCCACGTGGAAGAGGACGACACCGGGGATCGTGCCGAACAGGCCCAGCTGCCCGAACAGTTTGGCGACCGGCAGCAGTCCGATCTGCACCGGCACCACCAGCAGCGCGACCACGACCAGGAAGATCGTCTCCCGCCCGGGGAAGTCCAGCCACGCGAAGGCGTAGCCCGCGAGGGCCGCGATCACCACGACCAGGACCGTCGTGGGCACCGATATCAGCACCGTGTTCCAGAACGCCTGGGTGATCCCGGCGTTCCCCAGCAGCGACCCGTAGTTGTCGAAGGACAGCTGCCCGGGGCTGGAGAACACCGTCCACCAGCCGCCCTTGGCCGTGTCCTCCGCGGACCGCAGCGAGGACAGGAACAGTCCGGCCAGCGGCGTCATCCACACCAGGCCGACCAGGACGAGGAAGGCCTGGACGAGGCCGTTGCCCAGTCCGCGCCGAACCGCGTTCATCGCTGACTCCTTCGGAAGCGGTGGACGTTGAACACCATGGCCGGGACGACCAGCAGCAGGAGCAGCACGCCGAGGGCGCTGCCGAGTCCCTGGTTGTTGCCGCCGCCGAACGACACCAGCCACATCTGCGTCGCGAGCACGGTCGCGTCCTCCTGCACGGGGCCGGGCGCGATGATGTAGACGAGGTCGAAGACCTTCATCACGTTGATGACGAGGGTGATGAACACGACCGAGAGCACCGGTGCCAGCAGCGGCACCGTGATCCGCCGGAAGATCTGCCACTCGTTCGCGCCGTCCATCCGCGCCGCCTCCAGGGCGTCCCGGGGCAGTGTCGACAGGCCCGCCCCGATCAGCACCATGGCGAAGCCGGTCCAGATCCACAGGTAGGCGCCGATGATCGCCGGGGTGACCAGCGCCGGCCCGAGCCAGGAGACGCCGTCGTAGGGCTGGGCGAAGTTCGACGACGGAAGTCTGACCTCGTAGGAGCCGGATGCGAGGCTTTCGAAGCGGAAGGAACCGTCGGCGGCCGTGGTGGTCGTGGCGATCGTCTCGCCGTCGCGGACCGCCTCGACCTTCATCTCCGGCAGCCCGCTCTCCCGCCGGTCGACCTTGCCCTGTTCCCCTCCGCCGCCGGGCGTGAAGTCGAGGTAGACGACTCCGCGCAGTTCGTCGGCGGCGGCCTTGCGTGCCGCCGCCGCGTAGGCCGGCTCGGCTCCGCCCGGCAGGTCGTCGGGCTGTACGCCGACCAGACCCAGCGCCACCGCGTCCCCGGGCGCCACGCTGGTGCTCGTGCGGTAGGAGCCGTCCTTGTCCTTCGTCAGGCCCTGGGCGTCACGGGCCCGGGCCGTGGGGTAGGAGGACTCCCCCTTGAAGGCGTCGTGGACGGAGACGACCGCGGCGTTGAGCACTCCCTTGTCGGGGTCCTCGTCGTAGGCGAGCCGGAAGATGATGCCGGCGGCGAGGAAGGAGACGGCCATCGGCATGAAGAGGAGCAGCTTGAAGGCCGTGGCCCAGCGGACCTTCTCCACCAGCACCGCGAGGATCAGACCGAGACCGGTGAGCAGGGCCGGGGCGATGACGACCCAGATGGCCGTGTTGCGGACGGCCTTGAGGGTCGCCGGGTCCCGGAACATCTCGGCGTAGTTGTCGCCGCCGACGAAGCTCGTCCCCGAGGCGTCGAAGAAGCTGCGGCCGATGCTGAACAGCACCGGGTAGACGACGAGCGCGCCGAGCAGCAGCAGCGCGGGCAGCACGAACAGCAGGGCGATGATCTTCCCGCGCCGGCGCAGTCGCCGGGTGCGGTCTGCGACCTGGCCGGGAGGTGGTGAACTCGTCTCTTTCACGAGGGTGGCTGTCACGGCGTATCAGTCCTGGTACGCCTTGGCCGCCGCGGCCTCCAGCTTCGCCGCGGTGCCCTTCGGGTCGGACGGGTCGCGCAGGAAGTCCTGCAGCAGCTTCCATTCGCCGGTGCCCTTGGTGCCGCCGAACGCGGCCGGGGCCTGGTCGGACATGTCGAAGCGGACCGAGTCGCCGGCCTGGACGAGGGACTCGGCGGTGGCACGGGTGACGTCGTCGCCGTACTTCGCGACGTCGAGCTTCTTGTTCGGGGAGAGGAAGCCGCCCGCCTCCGCCCACACGGCCGAGGCCTCGGGGGTGGCCAGGTACTCCAGGAACGCCTGGGCGGCCTTCTGGTTCTTGCCGTCCTTGAGGACGACGGCGGCGTCGCCGCCGCTGACGACCGGTGCCTCGCCGCCGCCGACCGCCGGGAACGGGAAGAAGTTCGCGTCCTGGCCGACCTTCTTGCCGAACTGGTCCTTGGCGACACCGGCGACGAAGTCGCCCTCGTAGACCATGCCGGCCTCGGGCTCGGGGCCGAACACCTTCTCCACGGAGCCGGGGAAGTCGGTGTTCAGTGCGCCCTTCTGGCCGCCCGCGATGAGCTGCTTGTCCTTGAAGAGCTTGCCGAGCGTGGTGAGGGCGTCGACGACGGACGCGTCCGTCCACTTCAGCTTGTGTGCGGCGAGGGCGTCGTACTTCTCGGGGCCGGCCTGGGAGAGGTAGACGTTCTCGAACCAGTCGGTGAGGGTCCAGCCGTCCTGCCCGGCGACGGAGAACGCGGCGAGGCCGGAGTCGGACACGGTCTGTCCGGCCTTGAGCATCTCGTCGTAGGACTTCGGGGGCTTCACGCCGGCCTGTTCGAGGGCGTCGGGGCTGTACCAGACGGTCGACTTGTGGGCGGCCTTGAAGTAGAGGCCGTAGAGGGTGCCGTCGACGCTGCCGTACTTCTTCCACACGGGGGCGTATCCGGCGTCGACGGCCTGCTCGGTCTTCTTCGACAGCGGCTTGAGCCAGCCCTTCTGCGCGAACTGCTTGAGCACGCCGACCTGCGGGACCATCACCACGTCGGGGGCGTTGCCGCCCTCGATCTTGCTGCCGACGACGGTGGAGACGTTGTCGCCGGTGGAGACGAACTGGGTCTTGGCGCCGGTCTTCTCGGTGAAGGCGTCGAGCACCTTCTGGAAGTTCTTCTGCTCGGTGCCGGACCAGACGCCGGCCACGGTGACCGACTGGCCGCCGAGGGCCTTGTCGCCGCCGCCGGCCGAGACGGGTCCGCCGCCGCAGGCGGTCGCGCCGAGCGCCAGGGCGAGGGCGGTGCAGCCGGTGAGGAGGGTGGTGCGTCGTCGCATCATCATCGATGTCCCTTCGGGAGGTTGACTTGCGGGGCGTTCGCTTGCGGGCGGGCTCTCGTGGGTCGTCAGGAACGGATCCACCAGGCGGCCGTCGAGCCGGAGAGCACTCCGGACGGGCAGGGGCCGCTGGCGAGAAGGGGGGTGCCGGGGACCGGCGCGGGGGTGGGGGCCGTGCCGAAGTTGACGGCGCAGACCAGGTCGTCGCCGCGTTCGAAGGCCAGCACGCCGGGCGGGGCGTCGAGCCAGCGCAGCGTGCCCTCGCCCAACTGGGGCAGTGCGGAGCGCAGTTGGAGGCCGTCGCGGTACAGGTGCCAGAAGGAGCGGGTGTCGGCGAGGGCGCGGTCGGTGGCGTACTGGGCGAAGTACTCCGGCTGCGGCAGCCACGGCTTGGCGCTCTCCACACCGGGCGTGAAGCCGAACGGTGAGGCCTGGCCCGACCAGGGCAGGGGCACCCGGCAGCCGTCGCGGATGCGGGCGCGGCTGCCGGTGCGGCGGAAGATCGGGTCGGTGAGCACGTCGTCGGGCAGGTCGACGACCTCCGGCAGGCCGAGCTCCTCGCCCTGGTAGATGTAGGCGGCTCCGGGCAGCGCCAGCATCAGCAACGCGGCGGCGCGGGCGCGGGCGGCGCCGAGGCCGCTGCCCTCGGTGGCGGGTTCGCCGTAGCGGGTGACGGTGCGGACCTGGTCGTGGTTGTTGAGGACCCAGGTGACCGTCGAGCCGGTGCCCGCGATGTCCTGCATGGCCTCGGAGATGACCTTCTGGAAGGCGTCGGCGTCCCAGGAGGCGCTGAGCAGGTCGAAGAAGAAGGCCTGGTGCAGCTCGTCGGAGCGGACGTACTGGGCGTGCTCGCGGGCGGTCGGGACGGAGACCTCGCCGACGAGGAGGCGTTCGCAGCCGTCGCGCTCGGTGTACTCCTCGCATATGGAGCGCCAGCGGCGCCACACGTCGTGCACCTCCGGCTGGTTCCAGGCGAGCGGGTTGACCGAGTCGCGGGTGCGGGCGTCGGCCTCCGGGTCGTCGGAGTCGGGCAGCTCGGGGTGCTTGTAGAGGCCGGCGGCGACGTCGATGCGGAAGCCGTCGACGCCCCGGTCGAGCCAGAAACGCAGCACCCGGTCGAACTCGGCGGCGACCTCCTGGTCGCGCCAGTTCCAGTCGGGCTGCTCGGGCGTGAACATGTGCAGGTACCACTGGCCGGGCGTCCCGTCCGGCTCGGTGACCCGGCTCCACGCCGGGCCGCCGAACATGGCGTGCCAGTTGTTGGGCGGCTCGGCGCCGTCCGGGCCGCGGCCGTCGGCGAAGTGGAAGCGGGCCCGGGCCGGACTGCCGGCGGGAGTGGCGAGCGCCTCGCGGAACCAGGGGTGCTCGCTGGAGCAGTGGTTCGGGACGATGTCCAGCAGCACCTTGATGCCCAGCCGCCGGGCGGCCCCGACCAACTGGTCGAACTCGTCGAGGTCGCCGAAGAGCGGGTCGACGTCGCAGTAGTCGGCCACGTCGTAGCCGTGGTCGTGCTGCGGCGAGGGATAGAAGGGGCTCAGCCAGATCCCGTCGACGCCGAGCTTCTTGAGGTACGGCAGTCCGGCCCGGACGCCGGCGAGGTCGCCGATGCCGTCGCCGGTGCTGTCGAGGAAGCTGCGGACGTACACCTGATAGATCACTGCGTCACGCCACCAGTGGTGCCTGTTCAACCCATCGACCTGTCTCTGAGGAGGGCAGCGGTTATGCATGCATGTTAAGTAGGCGTGTCGAGAGGGTGTCAATGAAAAGTCAGCAGGTATCGCATGCCCGGGGTGCCCAAATACGGGCATAGCGGGGCAAGGGTCAGGGAGATGAGATGCCCGCGTTACCTAACAAGTAAGTAGGACGGGTCGTGGAAAGCGCTAGCCGCGCGAGATGACGGCGAGCTCGCGCGCCAGTCGTCGCACCGCCGCGGCGGGCGTCTGGTGCCCCGCCATCGCGTCGTGCACGACCGCCTGCACCACCAGGCTCACCTGGCCGTAGCGCGGGCTCTTGGGGCGCGGCTCGGCCGCCAGGACGCTCGTCCGCAGGGTCGGCAGGTAGGGGAACCTGCGGATGAGCTCGGGATCCCGGTAGAGATCCGCGCGCACGGGCGGCAGCGCACCGCGCGTGAGAACCTGCCGCTGGACGCCCTCACTGGTGAGGTACGCGATCAGGCGGGCCGCCGAGTCGGGGTGGCGGGCAAGTGCGCTGACGGCCAGGTTGGAGCCGCCCAGGACGCTGGTCCCCGGTCCGTCGGGTCCGGGCAGGGGAACGGCACCGACCTTCCCGGCGACCTTCGAACCGGGGGCGGAGGCACCGACGTAGGCGTAGGGCCAGTTCCGCAGGAAGAGCAGCCGGCCGTCCTGGAAGGCCTGCTTGGACTCCTCCTCCTTGTACGTCAGCGCTTCCTTCGGGATCCAGCCCTCGCGCACTCCGCGCGCCAGGAACCCGATGCCCTCGCGGGCCGCCGAGGAGTCGACGGTGACGCGCTCGCCCTCGTCGCCGAGGATCGATCCGCCCGCCGAGTAGACGGCCTCGGCCGCGTTCACGGTGAGGCCCTCGTAGGGCAGGAACTGCCCGGCGTAACCGTCGAGGCCGTGCTTCGGAGCGATGGTCTTGGCGTATCGCTCCAGCTCCGCCCAGGTGCGCGGCGGATCGACGCCCTCCTTCGCGAGGACGTCCTTGCGGTACAGCAGCAGGCCGGCGTTGGTCACGTACGGGACGGCGTAGAGCTGCCCGTCGTAGGTCGCCGTGTCCACGACCGGCTGGAGGAAGGTCTTCAGGGGGAAGCGGTCCCGGGGCAGTGGCCTGATCCAGCCCGCCGCGGCGAACTCCGGGGTCCAGTTGACGTCGATGTTGAGCACGTCGAACCGGCTGCGGTCGCCGTCGCGCAGGTCGGTGATCATCTGCGCCTGGGTCTCGTCGGCCGAGTCCGGCAGCTCGACGAGGGTCACCTTCTCGCCGGGGTGGGTGCGATTCCAGCCCTCCAGCAGGGGGCCGAGATAGCCGGTGAGGTCCCCCGCGGTGGCCAGCGTGAGGGGCCCGCGCCCGTCCTCGGAGGGCTCGCCCGCCTGCGCTCCGGCGGCGACGTAGCCTGTCAGGACCACGACGAGAACGAGGAGGCCCCTACCCGCGGCATGGATCCACCGCATAGGTTCCTCCCTGTACACCGGCGCTGGGCACCCTTGCCCGGAATCAGAGGCCATGTATACCTGTTAGGTATGGGCGATACTAGGGCCTGGAGCACATTGGACCGGACAGGAGGACTGCACGCGTGCGCCTGCCCCTCCTGGCCCTCCTCGCCCGCGGGCCCGCCCACGGCTACGAGCTCAAGCAGGACCTTGAGCAACTGCTGGGCTCCGCGTACCCTCAGCCGAACGTCGGCCAGATCTATGTGACCCTCGGCCGCCTCGAGAAGTCGGGACTGATCGAGGGCGAGGACGTGGCGCAGTCCAGCCGGCCCAACAAAAAGGTCTACCACCTCACCGACGCCGGGCGGGAGGAGCTGCGCGCCTGGTTCGAGGAGCCCGAGGACGAGCCGCGGGTGCGCGACGAGTTCTTCATGAAGCTGGCGCTCGCTCCGCAGACCGGTCTCGCCGAGCAGATCACCCTGATCAACCAGCAGCGGCGCCAATACCTGAACACCATGCGGCAGCTGTCGAAGCTGGCCGCCGCCGAAAACCGCGACAACCGCATCGCCCATCTGCTGATCGAGGGCGCGATGCTGCACCTGCAGGCCGACCTCGACTGGCTGGAGCGGTGCCAGGAAGAGCTGGAGGAGCTGGAGTGAGCGACGACCGTCCCGCTCCTGTGCTGCGCGCCGAGGGGCTGGTGAAGACCCACCACGGCGAAGGTGCCCCGGCCCACGCCGTGCGCGGGGTCGACCTGTGCGTACGGCAGGGCGAGTTCGTGGCGATCACCGGCCCGTCCGGCGCGGGCAAGTCGACGCTGCTGCATCTGCTCGGCGGACTCCAGCGGCCGGACGCGGGCCGCATCTGGCTCGACGGCGAGTCCACCGACACCTACGGCGAGGCGCGCTGGGCGGTGGAGCGCAGGAAGCGCATCGGCATCGTCTTCCAGTTCTTCAACCTCGTCTCGAACCTGTCCGTCGCCGACAACGTGGAGCTGCCCGCCCTGCTCGCCGGGACCCCGCCGAAGCAGGCGCGCGCCGAGCGGGAGGCGCTGCTGGCCGAGCTGGGCCTGACGGGCAAGGAGCGCAGCATGCCCGGCGAGCTGTCCGGCGGTGAGCAGCAGCGCGTCGCCCTGGCCCGGGCCCTGGTCAACCACCCGCCGCTGCTGCTGGCCGACGAACCCGCGGGCAGCCTCGACAGCAAGGGCACCCGCGAGGTGATGCGGCTGCTGTCCCGCTTCCACCAGCGCGGCCAGACGATCGTGCTGGTCACCCATGACGCCCGGCTGGCGAGCGCCGCGGACCGGGTCATCAGCTTCTTCGACGGCAGGATCGCCGACGACGCGGCACTCGACGGCGGCACCACCCCGCCGCGCCGGTCCGGTATATCCGGTGTGCTGGAGCTGAAGGACTGACATGCGGGTGCACGACGACCCCCGGAAGGGCTGACCCGGATGCGAGCCACCCTGCGCTGGGCCCACTCCGATCTGCGCACGCACCGCGGCGAGGCACTGTTCCTCGTCCTCGCCACCGCCGGCATCGTCGCCTCCCTGCTGCTGGCCACGGCCCTGTTCGGATACGCCACCAACCCCTGGCAGCGCGTCTTCACGCAGTCGCACGGCGCGCATGTGTGGCTGCACACCGACACGGCGGCCGACACCGGGAAGCTGGCCGGTCTCGACGGCGTGGAATCCCTCGTCGGTCCCTATCCCAGCGCCGCCACCACCGTCTCCGCGCGGGGCAGCCGTGCCGCCGTCGAACTGCGCGGCATGCCGGAAGGGTCCTCCGACGGCCGCCCACCACTGGTCTCCGGGCACTGGCTGGACCCGTCGCATCCCAACGGCGTGGTTCTGGAGAGCCGCCTGGCCCGTGCCCTGCTGGCCGGGCCCGGCGACACCCTCGACGTGCCCGGCACCGCCCGCGAGCTGACCGTCGTGGGACTCGCCGACAGCGCCGAGCCGCGCTACCGGCCCGGTGAGCAGCCGGGTCTGGTGTGGGCACTGCCGTCGGCCGTGCCGGACCCCGGCGGCCAGGTGATCGGGCTGCGGCTGACGGACCCGGGCGACACGTCCTACATCGTCCAGCGCGCGGTGACGGTGCTGGGCTCCGGGGCGATCGGCGAGGTCTCCACCTGGCAGCAGGCGCGGGCCGAGGCACAGGGCGACAACCGGCTGCTCGGCCAGGTGCTGGGGCTGTTCGGGCTGGGTGCGCTGGTCGCGGCCGGACTCGCCGTGCACGGGGCGATCGGCACGCGCATCCGCGGGCACCTGCGCGACCTCTCCGTCCTGAAGGCCATCGGCTTCACTCCCGGCCAGGTGGTCCGCATCTTCCTGCTCCAGCACCTCGCCTACGCCCTGCTGGGCGCCCTGGCCGCCGCCGCCCTCGCCGAGGCCCTGGGCAGCCGGATCCCCGGGCGGCTCGGGGACGCGGTCGGCGTGTGGCAGGGGCTGCCCGGCCACACCGCTGCGCTGCTCGTGGTGCCGGTGGGTGCGGTGCTGTTCATCGGCGCGACCACCGGGCTGGCCGCCTGGCGGGCCGGGCGCGTGCCGCCGGTGCCGGTGCCGAGATCAGCCGCGACGCAGGGGGGACGGCTGTCGGGGGTGGCGCGGCGGGCCCTCGGTGTGCGGGTTCCGCCCGCGCTGGTGCTCGGGTGGCACCGGGCGTTCACGCGCCGCCCCCGGTCCCTGGCCACGGTCGCCCGGCTCACGCTGCCCCTGCTGCTGATCGTCGTGGCGGTGAGCGCCTGGACCACCCTCGACCGCTTCCACAGCGAGCCCGAGCGGATCGGCCTGCCCACCACGCTCAGCGTCCGCGCCGACGCCGGGATGGGCGAACGGCAGGCCCGCTCGCTCCTGGAGAGCGACCCGGAGGTGACCGCCGCCTACCCGGGTGTGGAGACGACCGCCCTGGGTCCGAGCCAGACCGCGACCATCGCCCTGCGCGGCCTCGGCACCCGGCAGGACCCCTACCCCTACACCCTCGCCGAGGGCCGTCCGGCCCGCGGCACCGACGAGGCCGTGGCCGGGCAGGGCCTGCTCGACCTGCTGGACGTGCGCGTGGGCGCCTGGGTCCGGATGACCGTCGGCGACCAGCCGCAGATCCTGCACATCGTGGGCCGCAGCATCGAGCCGGACAACGCCGGCCGGGTCATCTCCACGTCCCTCGACACCCTCCGCGAGAACAACCCGGGGCTCCGGCCGACCCTCTACGAGCTCCGCCTGGACCCCGGGGCCGACCCGCAGCAGGTCGCCGACCGGCTCGCCGCCGCGGGGCGCGGCCATCTGGACGTGCACAGGGTGGCGAACCCGGCGGACGGACTGTCCCCGTTGCGCGCGGTCGTCGCCTGGCTGATCGCCGTCCTCGCCCTCATCGGGCTCATCGAACTGCTGACCGCGATCGGCGGCACCGTCCGGGAGAGCGAACGGGACCTGCTGGCCCTGAAGGCCATCGGCCTGTCCCCCCGGCAGATCACGGCGATCACCGTCACGGCCACCGGCCTCACGGCCCTGGCGGCCGTCCTCGCCGCCATCGCCCTGGGCCTGCCCCTGGCCCGGTGGCTGATCGACGCACAGGGCCGGTCCAGCGGCATCGGCTCCGGGATCGCCCAGAGCCCGTCGGCGATCCTGATGGTGCTGCTCGGGACGGCGGCCGTGCTCTGCGCCGCCGCCCTGGCGGCCCTCCCCGCGGCCCGCGCGGCCCGACGGCGCCTCGCGGACACGCTGAGCGCGGTCGCCTGACGCCGTTACCGCCCCCGAGTCAGCCTCCGTACGGGTGCTGCGGGGGGTACGGCGGCTGGGGGTGCGGGGTGTAGGGGTGTTGCGGGTGCGCGGCGTACGGGTGCTGCCCGCTCGGCGCGTAGGGATGCCCGTACGGGTTTGCCTGCGGCGGCACGTGGGGCGAGCCCGCCGGTGGCATCGACGGGACCGGCCCGGACACGGGCGGGTGTGTCGCCGGATGGGCGTTCAGCCGGATTCCGTACCGGCGCTTCAGCCGCCGCATCTCCAGCAGCGCGATGGCGGTGACCGTCACGGGCGCGCCCAGGATGAAGACGATGCCCAGGGTGAGGCTGAGCCCGTGCAGATCACCGGTCACCAGGTCCGGGACGGCCACCAGCCAACTGGTCACCAGGGCGAGCAGCGGCGGCAGGCAGCGGTGGACGGCGGCCGTGCCGAAGAAGTTGCCCGAGACCCGTACCGCTCCGGAGGCCGTGAAGGCGAGCAGCCAGAGCATCAGCATGCCGAACCCGATGATCCCGGCGACGTTCGCGGACGCGTTCACCGTCCGCACCAGCAGCAGCACGGCGGCCACGCAGCCGACGAACAGCACGAGCAGCGCGAGGGACCTGAACAGCGGCGTCCGCAACTGCCGTACCGTGCCGCCACGCCGCCACACCCACAGCATCGCCCCGACGGTGAGCGGGGTGAGGAAGAGCAGGACGACCGAGGCCGTCATCGCGTTCTCCAGCAGCTCCGTGAGGTCGAAGCCGCCCTCGACGAAGGTGTAGACACCGAGCGAGGCGACCGCCCCGGCGACGACGCGGAACCGCTTCAGGCGCTCCACGGACGGGTCGAGCGACTGCGGGATCCACGCGGGGTGGAACACCGCCCGGGCCACGTCATGGGGTTTCAGCAGGGACCCCGCCGTCAGGGTGCCGCCCGTCCAACTGCCGCGTGTGCGTGCCACTTCGCGCTCCCCCGAGCACTCGCCGTGATGATCGCTCGGGAGTCTACGGGAAGCGGACGGGGCGCTGCCGCCCGCTTCCCGTGCGGCGGCGGTCACCGCCGGCCGCGCAGCTCCCGGTACGTGGCGACCAGCGCCTGTGTGGAGGCGTCCAGGCCCTCGACCCCGGCGTCCCCGGTCAGCGCGGGCTCGACGCGCTTGGCGAGGACCTTGCCCAGCTCCACGCCCCACTGGTCGAAGGAGTCGATGTTCCAGACGGCGCCCTGCACGAACACCTTGTGCTCGTAGAGGGCGACCAACTGGCCGAGCACGGAGGGCGTCAGCTCGGGCGCGAGGACCGTGGTCGTCGGGTGGTCGCCCTTGAACGTCTTGTGCGGCACCAGTTCCTCCGGCACCCCCTCGGCCCGCACCTCCTCGGGGGTCTTGCCGAAGGCGAGCGCCTGCGTCTGGGCGAAGAAGTTGGCCATCAGCAGGTCGTGCTGCGCCTTCAGTTGCTCGCTCAGTTCCGCGACGGGCCGGGCGAAACCGATGAAGTCCGCGGGGATCAGCTTCGTGCCCTGGTGGATGAGCTGGTAGTAGGCGTGCTGCCCGTTGGTGCCCGGCGTGCCCCACACGACCGGACCCGTCTGCCATCCGACCTCACGCCCGTCCCGGCCGACGTACTTGCCGTTGGACTCCATGTCGAGCTGCTGGAGGTAGGCGGTGAACCTGGACAGGTAGTGGCTGTAGGGCAGCACCGCGTGCGACTGGGCGTCGTGGAAGTTGCCGTACCAGATGCCCAGCAGGCCCAGCAGCAGAGGCACGTTGGACTCGGCGGGCGCGGTCCGGAAGTGCTCGTCGACGATGCGGAACCCGTCGAGCATCTCCCGGAAGCGGTCCGGGCCGATGGCGATCATGAGGGCGAGGCCGATCGCCGAGTCGTACGAGTAGCGGCCTCCGACCCAGTCCCAGAACTCGAACATGTTGGCCGTGTCGATACCGAACTCGGCGACCTTATCGGCGTTCGTCGACAGCGCCACGAAGTGCTTGGCGACGGCGGCGTCGTCACCGAGCGCGTCCAGCAGCCAGGTGCGTGCGGAGGTGGCGTTGGTGACCGTCTCGATGGTGGTGAAGGTCTTGGAGGCGATGACGAACAGCGTCTGTTCCGGGTCCAGGTCCCGGACCGCCTCGTGCAGGTCGGCGCCGTCCACGTTGGACACGAAACGCACCGTCAGCGAGCGGTCCGTGAAGGCGCGCAGCACCTCGTAGGCCATGGCGGGGCCGAGGTCGGAGCCGCCGATGCCGACGTTGACGATGTTCCGGATCCGCTTGCCGGTGTGGCCGGTCCACTCGCCCGACCGCACCCGGTCGGCGAAGTCCGCCATCTTGTCGAGCACCGCGTGCACCTCGGGCACCACGTTCTCGCCGTCGACCTCGATCACCGCGTCCCGCGGGGCGCGCAGCGCGGTGTGCAGCACGGCCCGGTTCTCGGTGGTGTTGATCCTCTCGCCGCGGAACATGGCGTCGCGCAGCCCGAAGACGTCGGTGGCGGCGGCCAGTTCGCGCAGCAGGCGCAGGGTGTCGTCGGTGACGAGGTGCTTGGAGTAGTCGACGTACAGGTCGCCGACCCGGAGGGTGTACCCGGTGCCGCGGCCGGCGTCGGCGGCGAACAGCTCGCGCAACCGGACGTCGCCGAGCTCCTCGCGGTGCTTGGCCAGTGCCGTCCACTCGGGCATCTGATTGAGTCTGGTACGGCCGTCTGCGTTCATCTCGGACTTCAGCCTTCTTTCCTGTCCTGCCTGCGTACCTTGCCCCGCTGCCGGTCCCAACCTAGTTGATCAGCGCGTGGCGTCGGCTGTCGTGGCGCCGTCCCCCGGCTCGGCAACGGATACGTTCACCGTGCGCACGGGTATCAGCGCGATGACGGCGAGAACGAAGAAGGCGGCTGTGAGCAGGGGCGGGGTGCTGGGCCCCCAGGCGGCGGCGACGGCTCCGCCCAGCAGGGCACCGAGGGGAACTCCGGCGAAGGCCAGGGTCCGGAAGGCCGAGCTGACCCGGCCCAGGAGCCCTGCGGGACTGCGCTCCTGCATGAGCGTCGTCGTGTTGACGTTCCACACCATGCCCAGGAGCCCGAACACGGCCAGCGCGCCCACCAGTACGGTCAGGCTGCGCACGGTGCCCATGACGACGAGGAGGGCGGTCTGCACCGAGCCGGCGAGGAGCACCGACCGCAGTCGGCCGAGCCGTGCCACCAGCCGTCCGTTCACCACTCCCCCGGCCAGGCTGCCCAGGGTGAAGGCGGTGCCCGCCGCCGCGTATCCCGCGGGGCCGGCCCGCAGCCAGTCGGTGACGAGGACGACCAGCAGGGCGAGCATGGTGCCCATGCCGATGTTGCACAGTCCCGTGGCGGTGCACAGGGCGCGCAGGGCCCGGTCCCGCCACAGGGTGCGCAGGCCCTCGGCGATGTCCCGGCGCAGGGTGCTGCCCGCGGGTCTCGGCTCGCGGTCGGGTCCGGCGGCCGGCAGGGAGGCGATCAGCGCCGCGGCCACGAGGAAGGTCACGGCGTCGGCCGCGAAGGGCGCGGCGGTCCCGGCCGCCAGCAGCAGGGGCACGACGGGGCCGCCGAGCAGGCCTCCGGCGATGCGCTGACCGGTCATCAGCCGGGCGTTGGCGCTGCCCAGCGCCTCCCGGTCGACCAGGGCGGGCAACAGCGCCGTGGCAGCGTTGTCGAAGAGGGTCTGGAGGGTGGTGAGCGCGACGGCCAGCGCGATGAGCAGGCCGATCGAGGCATGTCCGAGCGCGACGGCCAGCGCGAAGACGGCCACCAGCAGCCCGCGCAGGGTCTCCACCGTCCACATGGCCCGCCGTTGGTCGACTCGGTCGGCGACGGCCCCGCCGAGCAGGCCGAAGACGATCCAGGGCAGATAACCGCACGCCGTGACGGACGCGATGAGCAGCGGATCGTCGGTCAGGGTGACGGCCAGCAGGGGCAGTGCGGCCGTGCGCAGCGCGTCGCCAAAGCTGGACAGCACGGCGGCCCCCCACAGCCGCCCGAAGCCACCGCGCCACGCGGGGGCGCGTACTCCCCCAGCCTCGACCGTCGCCACCGCTCCCCCTCATGGTTCGTCCGATGCACAAACCGTAGAGGGCACCACTGACAATCAGGCTGCGGTGAAGTCGGAGAGGCAGTTCCGGCCGGGCACCCGCTGGTGCCCGGCCGGTCTCGACGTCTAGATCTCGCCCCGCAGTTTGGCGAGCGCCTCCGCGAGGATGGCCTCGCCGTCCGCGTCGCTGCGCCGCTCCCGCACATACGCCAGGTGGGTCTTGTAGGGCTCGGTGCGCGGCGGGTCCGGCGGGTTGTCCCGGTCCTGGCCCGCCGGGAAGCCGCAGCGGGGACAGTCCCAGGTGTAGGGCACCTGCGCGTCGCTGGCGAAGCTCGGCTGGGTCTCGTGTCCGTTGGAGCACCAGAAGGAGATGCGCAGCCGCGGCGCGGACTCGCCGCGCTCGGCCTCGCCCATCGGCCCCGCCCCGACCCGGCTTCCCCGGATCGCGTTGCCACTTGCCACGGTCGTAACTCCCTGCGTGATGGTGCCGCGAAGCGAGTCGGCGTTCCGCTTCGCCGCGAGCGCCTCAGTCTACGTAAGGCCCAACGCGCGTCCAGTGATTGGAGTTACAACCCTCACACCTGGACGCAAGCCCCATGATAGGCCGCGCTCAGCTGCGCGTACCGAACATGGGGCTCTACGTACGAGTTCCGTGCGGCTTGCGGCTCGGTCAGTTGTTCACCTTCATCAGGATGCCGAGCACGACGATGCACGCGAACCACAGCAGACCGATCACGACGGTGATCCGGTCGAGGTTGCGCTCGGCGACCGAGGAGCCGCCGACGGAGGACTGCATGCCGCCACCGAACATGTCGGAGAGGCCGCCGCCCTTCCCCTTGTGCATCAGCACCAGCAGCATCAGCAGCAGGCTGAAGACGATCAGGGCGATCGAGAACCCCAAAACCACGGCTGGACCAACTTCCTCGGATTCGGATGACGACGCGGGGCCCAGCACAGCGCTGGACCCCGCAAGGGTACGACGGATCGCCGCTACCGCATACTCACTGGTCGCGGAAGCGCACGATCTTGACGAACTCGTCGGCGTCCAGCGAGGCGCCGCCGACCAGGGCACCGTCGATGTCGGCCTGGGCCATGATCTCCGCGACGTTGCCGGCCTTGACCGAGCCGCCGTACTGGATGCGGACCTTGTCGGCCAGGTCCTGCGAGTACAGCTCGGCGATCTTGCCGCGGATCGCCGCGCAGACCTCCTGGGCGTCCTCGGCGCCGCAGACCTTGCCGGTGCCGATGGCCCACACGGGCTCGTAGGCGATCACGACGGTCTCGGCCTGCTCCGCGGGGAGGTCCTTCAGGCCGCCCTCGACCTGGGCGAGGGTGTGGGAGACGTGGTTGCCCGCCTCACGGACCTCCAGCTCCTCGCCGACGCACAGGATCGGGGTCAGACCGTGCTTGTACGCGGCCTTGACCTTGGCGTTCACCAGCTCGTCGGTCTCTGCGTGGTACTGGCGGCGCTCGCTGTGGCCGATGGCGACGTACGTGCACTTCAGCTTGGCCAGCATGGGGCCGGAGATCTCGCCGGTGAAGGCACCGCCGTCGTGCGCCGAGATGTCCTGGGCACCGTACTTGATCTTGAGCTTGTCGCCGTCGACCAGGGTCTGCACCGAGCGCAGGTCGGTGAAGGGGGGCAGGACGGCGACCTCGACGGCCTCGTAGTCCTTGTCGGCCAGGGCGAAGGCGAGCTTCTGGACGTGCGCGATGGCCTCGAGGTGGTTGAGGTTCATCTTCCAGTTGCCCGCCATCAGCGGCGTGCGCGTGCTCATATGGGGTCAGTCCTCCAGTGCGGCGAGGCCGGGGAGCGTCTTGCCCTCGAGGTATTCGAGGGAGGCGCCGCCACCGGTCGAGATGTGGCCGAATGCGTTCTCGTCGAAGCCCAGGATGCGGACGGCGGCGGCGGAGTCGCCACCGCCGACCACGGTGAAGGCCTTCGAGTCGAGGAGTGCCTGGGCGACGGCCTTGGTGCCCTCGGCGAAATCGGGGTGCTCGAAGACGCCCATGGGGCCGTTCCAGAAGACGGTGGCGGCGTCGGTGATCTTCGAGGCGTAGAGCTTGCGGGACTCGGGGCCGATGTCCAGGCCCATCTGGCCGGCCGGCATCGCGTCCGCGGCGACCGTGCTGGGCCGGCCCGGGGCCTTGGTCTTGAGGTCCGGGAACTCCGGCGCGACCACGACGTCCACGGGCAGGACCAGCTCGACGCCGCTCTTCTCGGCGCGCTCGATGTACTCCCGGACGACCGGGAGCTGGTCCTCCTGGACCAGGGACGAGCCGATCTCGTGGCCCTTGGCCTTGAGGAAGGTGAAGACCATGCCGCCGCCGATGAGCAGGCGGTCGGCCTTGCCGAGCAGCTGGTCGATGACGGCGAGCTTGTCGGACACCTTGGCGCCGCCCAGGACGACGGCGTAGGGGCGCTTGACGTCGTCGGTGAGCTTCTTCAGGACGCCGACCTCGGTGGCGATGAGGTGGCCGGCGTAGTGCGGCAGGCGGGCCGGGAGGTCGAAGACGGAGGCGTGCTTGCGGTGCACCGCTCCGAAGCCGTCGCCGACGTAGAGGTCGGCGAGTGCGGCGAGCTGGTCGGCGAAGGCGCCGCGCTCGGCGTCGTCCTTGCTCGTCTCACCGGCGTTGAAGCGCAGATTCTCGACGACCGCCACCCGGCCGTCGGCCAGGCCGGCGACCGTGGCCTGGGCGGACTCGCCGACCGTGTCGGTCGCGAAGGCCACGTCCGACCCGAGGAGCTCACCGAGGCGCGCTGCGGCCGGGGCGAGGGAGAAGGCCGGGTCCGGGGCGCCCTTGGGGCGGCCCAGGTGGGAGGCGACGACGACCCGGGCGCCGGCGTCGGCGAGGGCCTTGACCGTGGGCAGCACGGCGCGGATGCGGCCGTCGTCGGTGATGCGCGTGCCGTCCAGGGGCACGTTCAGGTCGGCGCGGACGAAGACCCGCTTGCCCGCCACTGCCTCGGAGAGGAGTTCGTCGATCGTCTTCATAAAAGGGGACTCCTGAAAGAGCTCGTGATCGCTCGTAAGCGCTCGTGATCGAACAGCTCTGATCTGTACGTGCGTCAGGGCTCGGGCAGCGCGACCGCGCGCTGCCCGAGCCCTGCTCTCACACCGTGGTGCCTGACTATTCGATCAGAGCTGGTTACCGACGAAGACCGTGAGGTCGACGAGACGGTTGGAGTAGCCCCACTCGTTGTCGTACCAGCCGATGACCTTCACGTTCTTGCCCTCCTGGACCATGGTCAGGGAGGAGTCGAAGGTGCAGGACGCCGGGGCGTTCACGATGTCGGAGGAGACGATCGGGTCCTCGGTGTACTCGAGGATGCCCTTGAGCTCGCCCTCCGCAGCCTTCTGGAAGGCGGCGTTGACCTCTTCCTTGGTGACCTCGCGCCCGAGCTCCAGGACCAGGTCGGTGACCGAGCCGGTCGGGACCGGGACGCGCATCGCGATGCCGTCCAGCTTGCCCTTGAGCTGCGGCAGGACCAGCGCGGTGGCCTTGGCGGCGCCCGTGGTGGTCGGGATGATGTTCTCGGCGGCGGCACGCGCGCGACGCAGGTCCTTGTGCGGGAAGTCCAGGATGCGCTGGTCGTTGGTGTACGCGTGCACCGTCGTCATCAGGCCCTTGACGATGCCGAAGTTCTCGTCGAGGACCTTCGCCATCGGCGCCACACAGTTGGTGGTGCAGGAGGCGTTGGAGATGACGTGGTGGTTCGCCGCGTCGTACTTGTCCTGGTTGACGCCCATCACGATGGTGACGTCCTCGTCCTTGGCCGGAGCCGAGATGAGGACCTTCTTCGCGCCACCGGCGATGTGCTTCTCGGCGTCGGCCTTCTTGGTGAAGATGCCGGTCGACTCGATGACGATGTCGACGCCCAGCTCGCCCCACGGGATGTCGGCGGGGTTGCGCTCGGCCAGGACCTTGATCGTCTTGCCGTCGACCGTGATCGTGTCGGCGGTGTGGGTGACCTCCTGCTTGAGGCGGCCCAGGATCGTGTCGTACTTCAGCAGGTGGGCGGTGGTCGCGGTGTCACCCAGGTCGTTGACAGCCACGATCTCGATGTCTGCACCCTGCTCCAGGAGCGCGCGGAAGTAGTTACGACCGATGCGGCCGAAGCCGTTGATGCCTACGCGGATCGTCACGAACCGATCTCCTCGTTGGTACGCCGGCCATGAAGTGCCGGCGAGCTCTGTTTGGGATGTCCCCGACCGCCTACGACCCTACCTCCCTGGAGGGCCGCTGGTGACATCCAGATGCCTCATACACGGCAGGGCGGTCCGTACCCGCCAGTAGGGGTACGGACCGCCCACCGCCGCGAGCAAGATCACTCGATTTCGCTCCCTCACGGGTTCCCCGTTGACCAGGGAACTCACCCGTCGAGGGAAGCGAGTGCCTTCCTCATCAGCGCCGTCCGGTCGGCCGCCGTGGTGAGGTGCTCCAGGCCGAAGCCCAGCAGCACGGTGTCGTCCGTGGTGACCGCGCCGTACGTCTGGAACAGGGCGCCGGTGCGGGCCCAGTCCTTGAGGACGGCCGGGCTGCCCGGGGGCGGTCCGGCCACCTTCCAGGCCCCGAGCGAGGTCTCGAAGCCCTCGGTCTCCTTCGCCGTGCCGCCGACCACGAGCGAGGCGTCGTCGGCGAGGACGCCGCGACCACCGCTGCCCGGGTCGGTGACGTAGCCGAGGGAGAGCTCGACCGTCTTGCCGGCGTAGGCGCTCAGGTCGAAGTTCACCTGCTGCCAGCCGTTGGAGGCGCCGGTGAGGCTGTTCCACGTGCCGGTGGTGCCGGTCGCGGTGCAGCCGTCGGCCGCCACGGTCAGGTAGTGCTTCAGCCAGGGGTGCTCGTTGACGTAGAACCCGCCCTCGCACTCGGTCGGCACGACGGTCCTGGTCGCGCCGCCCGCCTCGGGAAGGGTCGTCCAGTCGTCGGCGCCCGCGGTGCGGGCCTCGACGATGGCGTGGTCGTAGCCGGGCTCGGTGTCCCAGAGCAGCTGGGTACGCAGGGTGGGCTTGTCGCCCCCGGTGACACCGGTGAGGTCCACGGTGCGGGTGAGGCGCTTGTAGGCGTCGTCGGTGTGGACGGCGGCGGCCATCGACGAGCCCGCGTACGGGCCGTAGGGGCTCGCCGCGCCGGCGAACCGCCCGGCGCCCTTGCTCGCGAACTGGGGGAACGTGTCGGGGCGCAGTTCGTCGGAGGTGACGCCGTAGGTGCCGGCCTTGTCCAGCGGGTTGCCGGGGGCGGCGCCCAGCGGGCCGGAGACGCCGCTCAGGTCGCCGGAGCCGGTGAAGCCGGTGGCCCCGGCGGTGGCGGTGCGGGTGTAGGCGCCCAGGTAGTACTGGCTGAAGTCGTTCGACAGCGCGCCGCCGCCCAGGTCGACGTTGCCGCCTGCCTGCTCACCGGCCTCGATCAGCCGGCCCCCCTCGTTGAGGTAGGCCCGCAGCTGGAGCTGGGTGGCGTTGCCCGGGACGCTCGCTCCCGTGTAGTGGACGACGGTGCCGAAGTGGCTCAGGACGCCCAGGGCGTCCGGAGCCCCTTGCCGGGCCACATCCCAGACGACGGCCTTGCGGCCGCTCGCCTTGAGCGCGTCCACGTACGTCTGTGCCTGCGTGGCGGTCGCACCCTCCTCGGCGATCACGAGGGTGTTCGCCCGGGGCCGCTCGGCGACGGTGTAGGTGAAGCGCTCGCTGGAGAGCTTCTTGCCGTTCTTCGCCTCACCGGTGAACCACACCTCGACCTTGTCGCCCGGCTCGCCGTCCTTGACCTTCGCCCGGTACTCGTCGAAGTAGAGGTTGTCCTCACCGCCGTAGGTCTCGCCGCCCTCCCAGGGCCTCAGCGCCATGTCCCACGTGCGGCCGCCGTTGACGCGGTACTTGAGCTCCTTGTCGCGCACAGACTTCCGTACGACGACGGAGACCTCCTGGTCGGCGCCGCGGGAGTACGAGGTGGTGAACGCGGCCGGGGTGAAGTCGGCGGCGCTCAGGCCGACCGACGAGGACGGCCGGTCGGGGTGTGCGGCGGACTCGGCGACGGAGAGCGCGAACGGGACGTTCTTGGCGTACTCCTGCTGGATCAGCTTCTCGTCGTCCGGGAAGGTGAAGACCGACTGGCAGTCGGAGGCCTTCCACTCGTCGTTCGGGTCCAGGTCCGAGACCGTCTGACAGGTCGACATCTCGGGGGTGAACATCGCCAGGCTGTTGACGTTGGCCGCGTGGCCGTCCGCTTCACCGTTGGTGGTGTACAGCTCGGAGGAGAGCTGCGGGTGGTATCCGGGGACCGCGGAGTTGCCGGGCGTGCCGGCGAGCGCCTCGTACACGACGTCGTCCGGAGTGTGCGTGGCCACCTGCCAGCCGACTCCATAGAGGATGAGTTCGGCGGCGGAGTGGTAGTTGATGCCGTAGGTGAAGCCGATCCGCTTCTGGAAGGCGTCCAGGGCCTTGGTCTCCGGCTCGGAGTTCGGGCCCGCCCCGCGGTAGGTCTGGCTGGTGGGGTTGGGGGACGAGCCCTCGTCGTCGTAACCCCACTTGTAGGCGAAGTTGCGGTTGAGGTCGACGCCGTCGCCGGTGGTGATGGCTCCGTCGCCGTTGACGTCCCGCAGGTTCTTGCGCCACTGGCGGTTGGCCGGGTCCGCGAAGGTGTAGTCGTAGCCGTCGGGGTTGGCCGACAGCAGGAACCACAGTTCGGTGGAGTCGACGATCTTCTTGACGCGCCGGTCCTTCTTGTAGTTGTCCAGGTAGTGGTGCATCAGACGCCGGGTCATCTCCGGCGTGATCCACTCGCGCGCGTGCTGGTTGGACATGTAGAGGACCGAGGGCTTGGAGCCGTCCTTCGTCTTCTTCGCGCCCTTGGTGAGCTTCAGCGCGAGGATGTCCTGGCCCTTGATCGTCTTGCCGATGGAGACGACCTTGGTGAGGGCCGGGTTCTCCTGGGCGGTGCGCAGGAGTTCCTCCCGCAGGCCGCCCTTGCCGCTGTACGGGCGGAACACGCCCTCGGCGGCGTCCTCGACGCGGTCCGCGGCGCGGGCGGAGACCTTGTGCTCGGTGAGGTCGACGCCCTGCTTCTCCAGCTTCTCGGCCTGCCGGTCCGTCAGATAGGCCTCGACGGTCGCGGTGCCCTTCTCGGGCACCCGCTCGCTCAGTTCGTGGCCGTCCTGGCCGGCGGCCAGCAGCAGGGGTACCTGCTTCTGGGTGACCTCGGCGCGGAACACCTTGACCTCGTCCGGGTCGGACGAGCTCTGACGTACCGGTTGTGCTTGGGCGATGGGTGCGAAGCTCGCTCCGCCGATCAGGAGCGCGCCGACAGCGAGGATCGATCTCGCTCTTCGTCTCATGAACCCCCCTAGCGTGGGTCCGCCACAGCAGCGAACAGATGCCAGGCTCATGACAGACCATGATCGAGTCAAGGGTGCCTCAGCGACACGCAAAAGCCGGTGCCGGTCACCCGAGTGGGCGCCGGTACCGGCTTTCTGACGTCGTGTGGGATCAGCCCACCAGGTTGTCGGCCAGTTCCTCGCTGAGGTTGGCCTCCGTGCCCGGGATGCCGAGGTCGGAGGCGCGCTTGTCGGCCATGGCCAGCAGGCGGCGGATCCGGCCGGCGACGGCGTCCTTGGTCAGCGGCGGGTCGGCGAGCGCGCCCAGCTCCTCGAGGGAGGCCTGCTTGTGCTCCATGCGCAGCCGGCCGGCGGCGGCGAGGTGCTCGGGCACGTCGTCGGCGAGGATCTCCAGGGCGCGCTGCACCCGCGCCCCGGCGGCGACGGCCGCGCGGGCCGAGCGACGCAGGTTGGCGTCGTCGAAATTGGCGAGCCGGTTCGCCGTGGCGCGCACCTCGCGGCGCATCCGGCGCTCCTCCCAGGCCAGCACCGACTCGTGCGCGCCGAGGCGGGTCAGCAGGGCGCCGATCGCGTCACCGTCGCGGACGACGACCCGGTCCACGCCGCGCACCTCGCGGGCCTTCGCAGGGATCTGGAGGCGCCGGGCGGCGCCGACCAGGGCGAGCGCGGCCTCGGGGCCCGGGCAGGTCACCTCCAGGGAGGACGAGCGGCCCGGCTCGGTGAGCGAGCCGTGCGCCAGGAACGCGCCACGCCAGGCGGCCTCGGCGTCGCAGGTGGCCCCCGAGACCACCTGCGGGGGCAGGCCGCGGATCGGGCGGCCCCGCCCGTCGACCAGGCCGGTCTGGCGGGCGAGCTGGTCGCCTCCCGCCACCACCCGCACCACGTAGCGCGAGCCTCTTCGCAGCCCGCCCGGAGCCATCACGATCAGCTCGGAGCCGTGGCCGAAGATCTCCAGGATGTCCCGCTTGAGACGACGGGCCGCCATGGCCGTGTCCAGCTCCGCCTCGATCACGATCCGACCGCTCACCAGGTGGAGGCCGCCGGCGAACCGCAGGATGGCGGAGACCTCCGCCTTTCTGCAGCAGGTCCGGGTGACGGGGAGCCGGGAGATCTCGTCCTTCACCGCTGCCGTCATCGCCATGGGCCGATCCTTCCATGCATCCGAAAAATACGGTCGTACGCGGCGGCCAACAGCTCCGGGTCGTGCCTCGGGGTCCCGTCGGGCCTGGCCACCGGCGCCAGCTCGACCGCGGCCCCGAACCGCTTGGCGGCATCGGTCAGGGAGTCACGGTCGGGCACGGCGGCCTCGTCGGCCAGCACCACGTCCAGGGCGAGTTTAGGGGCGTGTCGTCCCAAAACCTCCAAATGACGCTGCGGGGAGAAGCCCTCGGTTTCTCCGGGCTGCGGCGCGAGGTTCAGGGAGAGTACCCGGCGGGCCTTGGTCTGCGTGAGGGCGTCCAGCAGCTCGGGCACGAGCAGGTGCGGAATGACCGAGGAGAACCAGGAGCCGGGGCCCAGCACCACCCAGTCGGCGTCCAGGACGGCCTCGACCGCCTCGGGCACGGCCGGCGGGTCGTTCGGCACGAGGTGCACGGACTGCACCTCGCCGGGGGTGAGAGCGACGGTCGCCTGGCCCCGGACCGTGTCGACGTCCTCCGGGCGCTCCGGGTCATGGCCCTTGACCAGGGCCTGGAGCTCCAGCGGCACGGCGGACATCGGCAGCACCCGGCCCTGGGCGCCCAGCAGGCGCCCGACCAGGTCGAGGGCCTGGACGTGGTCGCCGAGCTGCTCCCACAGGGCGACGATCAGCAGGTTGCCGACCGCGTGCTCGTGCAGGTCGCCCTGGGACTGGAAGCGGTGCTGGATGACCCGGGCCCAGGTCTGGCCCCAGTCGTCGTCGCCGCACAGGGCGGCCAGCGCCTTGCGCAGGTCGCCGGGCGGCAGCACGCCCAGTTCGTCGCGCAGCCGGCCGCTGGAGCCGCCGTCGTCGGCCACGGTGACCACGGCGGTGAGATCGCCGGTGATCCGGCGCAGCGCGGCGAGCGACGCGGACAGGCCCATGCCACCGCCGAGTGCCACGACCTTGGGCTGGGTGCCCCGGCGGCGCGGTCTGCCGCCCCGGGCGTCGGCCGGCCGGCCGCTCCTGCCGCCGGGGCCGTCCTTGCCCTCGGGCACCACTCGGCGCAGCCGGCCCAGCCGCGGTGTACGCGGTGTCATTCGCGTCCCATGTCCCGGTGTACGACCACCGTCTCCACGCCCTCGGCGGCGAGCCGGGCGGCGAGCTTCTCCGACATGGCGACCGAGCGGTGCTTGCCGCCCGTGCAGCCCACGGCGATGGTCACGTAGCGCTTGCCCTCCCGGCGGTAACCGGTGGCGACCAGCTGGAGGAGCTCCGTGTAGCGGTCGAGGAACTCCTTGGCACCGGGCTGGTTGAAGACGTACCCGGAGACCTCCTCGTTGAGGCCGGTGAACGGGCGCAGCTCCGGGACCCAGTGCGGGTTCGGCAGGAAGCGGCAGTCGACGACGAGGTCGGCGTCGACCGGGAGGCCGTACTTGTAGCCGAACGACATGACCGTGGCCCGCAGCTCCGGCTCCTCCTCGCCGGCGAACTGGGCGTCCATCTTGGCCCGCAGCTCGTGGACGTTCAGGCTGGAGGTGTCGATCACCAGGTCGGCGTCGCCGCGCAGCTCCCGCAGCAGCTCGCGTTCGGCCGCGATGCCGTCGACGATGCGGCCGTCGCCCTGCAGGGGGTGCGGGCGGCGGACCGACTCGAAGCGGCGGACCAGGGCCTCGTCGGAGGACTCCAGGAAGACGATCCGCCGTGTGACGTTCTTCGCCTCCAGGTCGGCGAGGGACTCGCGGAGGTTGTCGAAGAAGCGGCGGCCGCGGACGTCGACGACGACGGCGATCCTCGCCACGTTGCCCTGGGAGCGGGCGCCGAGCTCCACCATGGTGGGGATCAGCGCGGGCGGCAGGTTGTCGACGACGAACCAGCCGAGGTCCTCCAGACACTTCGCGGCCGTGGAGCGACCGGCTCCGGACATGCCGGAGATGATCACCAGCTCGGGGATGGCCGCGTCCGGGACCGGCGCCTTGTCGTTGGGGGTGCCCGTACTCACCTGTGCTCCGTCTCCGGCTTGCTCGTGTTGCCCGTCGTGCTCGTTCACATTCATGTCTCCTGCCCCCGTCGTTCGTCCGGGGCGCCCGCTGCCACGGGTTCCCCACTGGAACCCATGGTGCCCGGTTCCTCTTCCATGATCTCTCCGGTCGCCGTGTTGACGGCGGGTGCGGCCGGAGCCGAGCGGGCGAGGGCCACGGCGATCGTCTCGGCCGTCTTGCGGCCTATGCCGGGGACCTCGCAGATCTGGTCGATCGTGGCGGACCGCAGTTTCTTCAACGAACCGAAGTGCTTCAGAAGTGCCTGCTTGCGTGCATCCCCGAGGCCGGGAACGTCGTCCAGGGGGCTGGAGCGGAAGCGCTTGGACCGCTTGGCGCGCTGGTAGGTGATCGCGAACCTGTGGGCCTCGTCACGGACACGCTGGAGCAGATACAGGCCCTCGCTGGTGCGCGGCAGGACCACCGGGTCGTCGTCGCCGGGCAGCCAGACCTCCTCCAGGCGCTTGGCGAGGCCGCACACGGCGATGTCGTCGATGCCGAGCTCGTCCAGGGCGCGCCGGGCGGCCGCGACCTGCGGGGCGCCGCCGTCGACGACCACGAGCTGGGGCGGGTAGGCGAATTTCCTGGGGCGGCCGTCGTCCTCGGTGGGGCCGGACCCGACGATCTCGCCCCTGCCGTCGATTTCGGGGGTGTCGAGGGCCTCGGGGGCCTCGGGGGTCTCGGGGGTCTCGGGGGTCTCGGGGGTCTCGGGGGTCCCGGCGTTCTCGCCGTCCGTCCACTCCCCCGTCTTCTCCTTCTCGGCGAGGTAGCGCCGGAAGCGCCGGGTGATCACCTCGTGCATGGAGCGGACGTCGTCCTGCCCGGCGAAGCCCTTGATCTGGAAGCGGCGGTACTCGCTCTTGCGGGCCAGTCCGTCCTCGAAGACGACCATGGAGGCCACGACGTCGTCTCCCTGGAGGTGGGAGATGTCGTAGCACTCGATCCTGAGCGGGGCGCTGTCCAGCTCGAGGGCGTCGGCGATCTCCTCCAGGGCACGTGAGCGCGTGGTCAGGTCGGAGGCGCGCTTGGTCTTGTGCAGCACGAGCGCCTGCTGGGCGTTGCGCTGCACGGTCTCCATGAGCGCCTTCTTGTCGCCGCGCTGCGGGATGCGCAGCGAGACGCCGGAGCCGCGCCGGCCGGTGAGCCACTCCTGGACCGGCTCGAGTGGGTCCGGCAGGGCGGGGACGAGGACCTCCTTGGGGACGGCGTCGCCGGTCTCCTCGCCGTACAGCTGTTGCAGGGCGTGCTCGACGAGGGCGCCGGTGGTGATCTCCTCCACCTTATCGGTGACCCAGCCGCGCTGGCCGCGCACGCGTCCGCCGCGTACGTGGAAGATCTGGACGGCCGCCTCCAGCTCGTCCTCGGCGACCGCGATCAGGTCGGCGTCGGTCGCGTCGGCGAGCACGACCGCGTTCTTCTCCATGGCCTTCTTCAGGGCCCCGATGTCGTCGCGCAGCCGGGCGGCCCGCTCGTACTCCATCTCGTCGGCCGCCTCCGCCATCTGCCTCTCCAGCCGGCGGATGTACGTGTTGGTCCGGCCGGTCATGAAGTCGCAGAACTCGTCGGCCAGTTCGCGGTGCTCCTCGGCGGAGATCCGGTCCACGCAAGGGGCCGAGCACTTGCCGATGTAACCGAGGAGGCACGGGCGGCCGGTGCGGGCGGCGTTCTTGAACACGCCCGCCGAGCAGGTGCGTACGGGGAAGACGCGCAGCAGCAGGTCGACGGTGTCGCGGATCGCCCACGCGTGCGCGTAGGGCCCGAAGTAGCGGACGCCCTTCTTCTTGTGACCGCGCATCACCTGCACGCGCGGGTACTCCTCGTTCATCGTCACCGCGAGGTAGGGGTAGCTCTTGTCGTCGCGGTACTTGACGTTGAACCGGGGGTCGTACTCCTTGATCCACGAGTACTCCAGCTGGAGCGCCTCGACCTCCGTGGACACCACCGTCCACTCCACGGACGCGGCCGTGGTGACCATGGAGCGGGTGCGCGGGTGCAGGCCCGCCAGGTCCTGGAAGTAGTTCGCCAGGCGCTGGCGCAGGCTTTTCGCCTTTCCGACGTAGATCACCCGGCGGTGCTCGTCACGGAACCTGTAGACCCCCGGCGAGTCGGGGATCTCACCCGGTTTGGGGCGGTAGCTGGAGGGGTCGGCCATGTCTCACACCCTACTGGCGAGCACCGACAGTCAGACGCCGCGGAGGGGCATGATCAGGGACCCGGCGGCAGGCAGTTTCCAACGGCATGGGCCGTGCGGGGGTTACGGCCCTCCGGGAGCGGGAATGTGGCTCACCCACGGCACACGGCGACGCCCGGCGGGCGGAGTCGGTGCCGGTGCAGGCACAGGTTGTCGGTGCGGAGCGGCCGTTTCCGGTGGGGAGCGGGCGGGCCACGGGTCGGAGGGCTGCGCAGATGAAGCGGATGCGGATCGAGAAAACCCGGCGGACGGTCCGTGCCCGCCGGTACGCGGACGACCCGTTCGCGCTGCCCGACGCCCTGGACCCGCGCGATCCCGACATCGTGCGGGCCAAGCGCCTGGCCCTGAGGGAACAGGGCGGAAGCGACCACTCCTAGCGGCACACGTCCATTGCGAACGCCCGGGGCGCACGCCCCGGGCGTTCGCATGTCCGGACCGAGCCGGCCGGCAGGACGTGGGTCACTGTCCGGCATCAGGTGTTGTCGGGGCCGGGTCAACACGCTTCAATGCGGGGGAACTCGGGCCCTGAACGACGGCGTACGGATGTGAAGACCTGCCCCGCGCCGGCGGGAGGGCCCCGCGCAAGCGGTCTGACCAGCCGTTGCCGACTCGGAGAAGAGGCCCCTGCATGCCGCACGCCCCACAGCACGCGGACGTCGCCACCGCGGAACTGGACTCGGCCCTGCGGGGCGGCCCCTTCCACGTCGCCCTGCGGGCCGCGATCGCCGCCCGCGGCCTGCCCCTGCAGCGCGTGCAGCACCATCTGTCCCGCCATGGTGTGAAGGTCGGCGTCACGAGCCTGAGTTACTGGCAGCAGGGGGCCCGGCGCCCGCAGCGCCCCGAGTCGCTGCGGGCGGTGCGCGCGCTGGAGGAGATCCTTCAGCTTCCCGAGGAGTCGCTGATCCGGCTGCTCGCCGAATCCGGGGAGAACCCTTCGGGGTCGCGGTCCGCCGCCCGCTCCTACCGCTCCCTCGTGGAGGCGTCCGGCGTCCTGGACCGTTTGCTGGCGGAGCTGGACTGCCCGCCGGACGGGGGCCTGCACTCCCTCGGCCACCACGAACGGCTGCGGATCGGAGCTCGGCGCGAGCTGGCCGAGCGGGAGTCGCACCACATCGTGCGCGCCCACCGGGACGGCATCGACCGTTTCGTCGCCGTCCACCACGGCGACCTCGGGGCCGCGCCGGAGCACATGCGGGTGCACGCCCTGGAGAACTGCCGCACCGGACGAGTCCGTTGGCACCGTGACACCGGGGTCCTCGCGGCCGAGTTGCTCTTCGACACCCGGCTGCGGGCCGGCGACACCTTCCTGTTCCGGTACGGCGTCGAGGACGGCACGGCGGGGCCGTCGTGCGAGTACGTGCGCGGCTTCGACTGCCCCGGCGGCCAGTACGCCCTCCAGGTGCGCTTCGACGCGGCAGCCCTGCCGGTGCGGTGCCACCGCTTCACCCAGCCCTCCGCGGCGGCGCCGCGCAGCGGATGCCAGGACCTGGCGCTGAGCGGCCGGCACCGGTCGGTGCACCTGGTCGAGCCCCGGGTACGGACGGGATTCCTCGGGATCGGCTGGGACTGGGAGTAGCCGGCCGTCCGGGCCGCGGAGGTGCCCCGGGGCGGTGGCCCGAGGCCGGGGAGCGGGGCCGTTCGGGCCCCGGGCGGGTCCCGTAGCGGTGGCCCGGGCCGCGGACCGGCGTAAACGATTGCGCAAACGTTTACGTGCGCCGCCGAGTGCGATACGTTCCCCGCCGGAAGCAGCAAAAGCAGTGGCAGCACCGGAGGGAACGTCCATGGCGACCATGGCCGATGTCGCGCGGAGCGCCGGTGTCTCCGTGGCCACGGTCTCGCATGTCCTGAACGGCACCCGGCCGGTGCTGCCGCACACCCGCCAGGCGGTGCTGGACGCCGTGGAGGAGCTCGGCTACACCACGAACACGCTGGCCCGTTCCCTGGTGACGGCCCGCACCCGCTCGATCGGGCTGGCGGTGTCGGCGATCAGCAACCCGTACTTCACGGAGATCCTCCAGGGTGTCGAGGCCGCCGCGCTGGACGCCGGATACAGCCTGCTGATCGCCGACCCGCACGACGACCCGGAGCACGAGTGCAAGGTCGTCCGGCTGCTGCACGAGCGCCGGGTCGACGGCATGATCGTCGCGCCCTCCGCCGATCCGCGCGGGCTGCTCGCCTACCTGGGGCGGCACGACGTACCGGCCGTGTTCCTGGACCGGCTGGTGGACACGCCCGGCACGGACGGCGGTCCGCTCTTCGACCAGGTGTGCGCCGACAACGCCGAGCCGGTGTCCCGGCTGGTCACCCATCTCGCTGGGCTCGGTCACCGGCGGATCGGTCTGGTGGCGGGGCGGCCGGGGCTCAGCACCACGAGCGAGCGGATCACCGGTTACCGCAGCGGCCTGGCGTTCGCGGGGCTGGCGTACGACGAGCGGCTGCTGGTGCACGGCGACTCCGAGTCCACGGGTGCCGAGCAGGCGACCGAGGCGCTGCTGTCGCTGGGTGTGCCGCCGACCGCGCTGGTCACCGGCAACAACGCCATGACCATCGGGGTGCTGCGTGCCCTGAGCGCGCACGGCCTGTCCGTCCCGGACGACATCGCCCTGTGCTGCTTCGACGACTTCGCCTGGGCGGATCTGTTCTCGCCCCGGCTCACCGCGATCGCCCAGCCCGGCAGGGACATCGGGGCCCGGGCCGTCCACGTGCTCCTGGAGCGTCTCGCCGAGCCGGGCCGGGCCGTCCGGACCGTGCGTCTGCCCTGCACCTTCGTCCACCGCACATCGTGCGGCTGTCCCAGCCCGTCCGAGGAAGGAACCCCGTCGTGATCGTCGTCGCCGGTGAGGCACTGATCGACCTGGTACCGCAGGGCACGGGTGCCCTGGCGGCGCTGCGGCCCGCACTCGGCGGCGGCCCGTACAACACGGCCGTGGCTCTGGGCCGCCTCGGCTCCCCCGCCGCCTTCTGCTCCAGGGTGTCGTCCGACGCCTTCGGACAGGCTCTGCTGGGCCGGCTGAGCGCGACCGGGGTCGACGTGTCCGCGGTGCAACGGGGCCCCGAGCCGACGACGCTCGCCGTCGCCACGGTCGGCGCGGACGGCTCGGCGGCGTACTCCTTCTACGTCGACGGGACGGCGGACCGGCTCTTCGAGGCGCCCTCCACGCTGCCGCCGGACACCCGGGCGGTGTCCTTCGGCACCTGCTCGCTGGTGCTGGAGCCGGGCGCGAGCGCGTACGAGGAGATGATGCGCCGCGCGGCCGCGCAGGGCGTGTTCACCGCTCTGGACCCGAACATCAGGGCCGGGCTGATCCCGGACGCGGACGCCTACCGGGCGCGGTTCAAGAGCTGGCTTCCCTCGGTGTCGCTGCTCAAGCTGTCCGTGGAGGACGCGGAGTGGCTCGGGGGTACCCCCCGCGAATGGCTGGCGTCCGGCCCGGCGGCGGTGGTGATCACCCGGGGCGGCGACGGGCTGACCGCCTTCACCGCCGATGGGGAGTACACGGTGCCGGGCGAACGCATCGAGGTCGTGGACACCATCGGAGCGGGCGACACGGTCAACGCGGCCCTGCTCCACGGGCTCGCGGAGCGCGACGCCCTCAGTGCACGGGCCCTGGCCGCACTGGGCCCGGAAGGCTGGACCGAGCTGCTGGGCTTCGCGGCCCGCGCGGCGGCGATCACCTGCTCACGGGCCGGAGCGGAACCGCCGTACGCCCACGAGCTGGGGGGCTGACACGGGCGGGACGCCTGGGTGCCCGGCCGGGCGTTTCAGCCGGTCTCCCCCGCCGCCACCGCGCGCAGTGCTCCGGGACGGCGGCCGTTGAGGCGGTCCAGGGCGGTGGCCGTGGCGTCGTCCGCGGGCAGGTGGATGACGAGGTGCTGCCCCTCGTCGGGAAGCGCGAGCGTCTCGCTCAGCAGCCGCAGGGAACCGGCCTGCGGGTGCTCGATGTGCTGGGATCCCGTCCGCCGCGGTGTCGCGGCCAGGTCGGCGAACCGGTCGGTGAAGTCGGCACCGGCCGTGACCGCCAGTTCGTCGGCCAGCTCGGCGAGGTAGGGGTCCCGCAGCGGGACACCGTGCCGGAGCCGGGCGACGAGATCGTCGGCGACCCGGTCCCAGTCGCGGTAGGCGCTGCGCGCCCGCTCGTCGGTGAACAGGTACCGGAGCAGGTTGGGCCGCTCGTCGTCGAGCAGGCCGAGCGGGCCGGCCAGGCGCTCGTACCCGGCCGTGTGGGCGAGGACGTCACCGATCCAGTTGACCACCAGCGCGGGAGCCGGCTCCAGGCGGTCCAGCACGGCCCGTACGGTGGGACGCGCCGCGCGGCTGAGCGGCGGGGCCGCCGCACAGACCAGCGGATCGCCGCCGTCCGCCTCCTTGGTCACGCGGCGCAGCAGCATCCGGTCGGTGAGGGAGAGGTTCAGGGCGTCGGCGAGTGCGCCGAGCACCTGCGCCGAGGGGTTGCGGTCGCGGCCCTGTTCCAGCCGGGTGAGGTACTCGACGCTGACGCCCGCGAGTGTGGCCAGCTCGGCGCGGCGCAGGCCCGGGGTGCGGCGTCGGGGGCCTGCGGGCAGACCCGCCTCGGCCGGGGTGACGGCTTCGCGCCAGGTGCGCAGGAACGTGCCCAACTCGTTGTCGCTCACCCGCCGAACGTACAGGGCGCGCGGGGGTGGAGGGTGGCCCCGTCACTACCAGGCTCCGGCCGGTCTCCCTCGCGGACGGCCCGGCCCTCAGGGTGGAGGGCATGACGAAGGACACCGCTCTCACCGCCCTGCCCCTGGCCCCGGGTCTGTGGACCCTCGATCCGTTCCACTCCTCCGTGAACTTCACCATCCGGCACCTGGGCATCGCCAAGGTGCGGGGGCGCTTCGAGCGCCTGGACGCCGAACTGTCCGTCGGTCAGCGGGTCGAGGACGTGCGGATCTCCGCGACCGTCGACCTGGCCTCGATCGACACCGGCAACGCCGACCGGGACGCGCACGTCCGCGCCTCCGACCTGCTGGACGTGGCGAAGCGCCCGACGATGACGTACCGCTCGACGCGGGTGTCGGGCGAGGGTGAGGACTGGACCATGGAGGGTGAGCTGACGATCGGTGACGTGACCCGGCCGGTGACGCTCGCGGTGGAGTTCGGCGGGCTCGTCGAGGTGCCCATGGACGGCAGCCGGCACGCCGGGTTCGAGGCGACGGGCGAGATCCGGCGCGGGGAGTTCGGACTGGACTTCGCCCCCGGTCTGCTCGGTGACGTGGTCAAGATCCAGCTCGACATGCAGTTCGTGGAACCGAAGGAGAACGCCTGAGGGCGCGTCGAATGCGCCGGGCCCCGCAGGACGTTGCCTGCGGGGCCCGGCGCGTTCGGCGCATACGGCCCTCGGTGGTGGATCTCAGCCCTTGCTGGACCGGGTCGTCTTCTTCGCGGCCGTCTTGGTGGTCCTGGCCGCCGTCTTCTTGGCGGCGCTCGTGTCCGTGACCTTCTTGGTGGCGGTCTTGCGGGCCGAAGCCGTCTTGGCCGCCGCGACCGTCTTGCGGGCCGTCGTCTTGCGCGGCGCCTTCACCGAGGACGCGTCGCTGACGCGGTCCGCGCCGAGGACCTCCCGAAGGAACTTGCCGGTGTGGCTGGCGGGGACCCCGGCCACCTGCTCGGGCGTGCCCTCGGCGACGACCAGACCGCCGCCGGCGCCGCCTTCGGGGCCCATGTCGACGATCCAGTCGGCGGTCTTGATCACGTCGAGGTTGTGCTCGATGACGATGACCGTGTTGCCCTTGTCGACCAGTCCGGACAGGACCGTCAGCAGCTTGCTGATGTCCTCGAAGTGCAGGCCGGTGGTCGGCTCGTCCAGGACGTAGACCGTGCGGCCGGTGGAGCGCTTCTGCAGTTCGCTGGCGAGCTTGACGCGCTGCGCCTCACCGCCGGACAGGGTGGTCGCCGCCTGGCCGAGGCGGACGTAGCCGAGGCCGACGTCCTTCAGCGTGTTCAGGTGCCGGGCGATCGCCGGGACCGCCTCGAAGAAGGAGGTGGCCTCCTCGATCGGCATGTTCAGCACCTCGGCGATGGACTTGCCCTTGTAGTGGACCTCCAGGGTCTCCCGGTTGTAGCGGGCGCCGTGGCAGACCTCGCACGGGACGTAGACGTCCGGGAGGAAGTTCATCTCGATCTTGATGGTGCCGTCGCCCGCGCAGTTCTCGCAGCGGCCGCCCTTGACGTTGAAGGAGAAGCGGCCGGGCAGGTAGCCCCGGACCTTCGCCTCAGTGGTCTCGGCGAACAGCTTGCGGATGTGGTCGAAGACGCCGGTGTAGGTGGCCGGGTTGGAGCGGGGGGTGCGGCCGATGGGTGACTGGTCCACGTGCACGACCTTGTCGACGAGGTCGTCGCCGTCCACGCGCGTGTGCCGCCCGGGTACGCTCCGCGCGCCGTTCAGCTCGCGGGCCAGGTGCGTGTAGAGGATGTCGTTGACCAGCGTCGACTTGCCGGAGCCGGAGACGCCGGTGACGGCGGTGAAGACGCCCAGGGGGAACGAGACGTCGATGTCCTGGAGGTTGTTCTCCCGGGCGCCGTGCACGGTGAGCTGCCGGGACGGGTCCAGCGGCCGGCGGATGTCGGGCAGCGGGATGGCCTTCTTGCCGGACAGGTACTGACCGGTCTGCGACTCGGCGTTGGCGAGCAGCTCCTTCAGGGAGCCGCTGTGCACGACCTTGCCGCCGTGCTCACCGGCGCCGGGGCCGATGTCGACGATCCAGTCGGCGGTCTTGATGGTGTCCTCGTCGTGCTCGACGACGATGAGGGTGTTGCCCATGTCGCGCAGCCGGACCAGGGTCTCGATCAGCCGGTGGTTGTCGCGCTGGTGCAGGCCGATGGACGGCTCGTCGAGGACGTACAGCACGCCGACCAGGCCCGAGCCGATCTGGGTGGCGAGGCGGATGCGCTGGGCCTCGCCGCCGGACAGGGTGCCGGCCGCGCGGTTCAGCGAGAGGTAGTCCAGGCCGACGTCGACCAGGAACCGCAGCCGCTCATTGACCTCCTTCAGCACGCGCTCGGCGATCTTCTTGTCGCGGGCGGTGAGCTTCAGCTCGCCCAGGAAGTCCGCGCAGTCGCTGATCGACATCGCGGAGACCTCGGCGATGGACTTGTCCATGATCGTGACCGCGAGGACGATCGGCTTCAGGCGCGTGCCCTCACAGGTCGGGCAGGGCACCTCGCGCATGTAGCCCTCGAAGCGCTCACGGCTGGAGTCGCTCTCGGCCTCGCTGTGCCGGCGCTTGACGAAGGGGACGGCGCCCTCGAAGGCCGTGGTGTAGCGGCGCTCGCGGCCGTAGCGGTTGCGGTAGCGGACCTCCACCTGGGTCTTGTGGCCGTGCAGGAGGGCCTTCTTGGCGCGCTGCGGCAGGCCGCCGAAGGGGATGTCCGTGCGGAAGCCCAGCGCGTCGGCGAGGGCGCCGATCAGCCGGCCGAAGTAGTCCTTGGTGTGGCCGTGCGACCAGGGGTGGATGGCGCCTTCGTCGAGGCTCTTGTCCGGGTCGGGGACGATCAGCTCCGGGTCGACCTCCATGCGCGTACCGATGCCGGTGCAGTCGGGGCAGGCGCCGAAGGGCGAGTTGAAGGAGAAGGAGCGGGGCTCCAGCTCCTCGAAGGACAGATCGTCGTACGGGCAGTAGAGGTGCTCCGAGAACATGCGCTCGCGCTCGGGGTCGTCCTCGGGGAGGTCGACGAAGTCGAGTACGACCATGCCGCCGGACAGACCGAGGGCGGTCTCCACGGAGTCGGTGAGGCGGCGCTTGGCGCCGTCCTTGACCGTGAGGCGGTCGACGACCACCTCGATGGTGTGCTTCTCCTGCTTCTTCAGCGTGGGCGGGCTCGACAGCTGGATCGTCTCGCCGTCCACCCGCGCGCGGGAGTAGCCCTTGGTCTGGAGGTCGGCGAAGAGGTCGACGAACTCGCCCTTGCGCTCGCGCACCAGCGGCGACAGCACCTGGAAGCGGCTGCCCTCCGGGAGCTCCAGGACCCTGTCGACGATGGCCTGGGGCGACTGGCGGGAGATCGGGCGGCGGCACTGCGGGCAGTGCGGCTTGCCGATGCGCGCGAAGAGCAGCCGCAGGTAGTCGTAGACCTCGGTGATGGTGCCGACCGTGGAGCGCGGGTTGCGCGAGGTCGACTTCTGGTCGATGGAGACCGCCGGGGACAGACCCTCGATGAAGTCGACGTCCGGCTTGTCCATCTGGCCGAGGAACTGCCGGGCGTACGAGGAGAGGGACTCCACGTAGCGCCGCTGCCCCTCCGCGAAGATGGTGTCGAAGGCCAGCGAGGACTTGCCCGACCCCGACAGGCCCGTGAAGACGATGAGCGAGTCGCGCGGGAGGTCGAGCGAGACGTTCTTGAGGTTGTGCTCGCGCGCTCCACGAACGATGAGACGGTCGGCCACGCCGGTCCGCACCTTTCTTGAGAGAAGTGACAGGGGCGGGGCCCCCGTCTTTCTCAGACTAGGGGGAGCCACTGACAACGCCGGTCGGATTCACGGGTTGCCAACAAACCCCAGCTCTCCAGCATGCCCGACGCCACGCCCGACCATATAGCACGTGCTTTCGATTTACGGCACTGCTTCACCACCTTCACCCGAAGGAGTGGCGAAGCTAGGGTCAGCACCATGATTGATCACGCTCATGACCTGGCGTCTGTACGGGACGCGACGGAGCGGCTGCTGACCGCAGTCGGCAAACTGGACAACGCGTCTGTGACGCAGCCGTCACGGCTGCCCGGCTGGAGCCGTGGCCATGTCCTGGCCCACCTGGCGCGCAACGCCGATGCCCTGGTGAACGTGCTCGAAGGGCGCCCCATGTACGTCTCCGGCAAGGCCCGGGACACCGACATCGAGCGGGACGCCCCCCGCGCCCTCGACGTCCAGCTCGCCGACCTGCGCGAGAGCGCGGCCCGCTTCCAGGAGGCCGGGGACGCTCCCGCCGACTGGTCGCGCACGGTGGAGCTGCGCAACGGGGTCACGGACTCCGCGTCCCGGGTGCCGTTCCGGCGGTGGGTGGAGGTGGAGCTGCACCACGTGGACCTGGGGATCGGATACGAGCTGGAGGATCTTCCGGAGGACTTCACCGAGCGGGAGATCGACTTCCTGGCCGACCGGTTCACCGGGCACCCCGACGTCCCGGCCACCCGCGTCACGGACGGCACGCGCGCGTGGAGCACCGGACGGAAGCCGGGCGGGCAGGGGCCCGAGGTGACCGTCACGGGTCCGGTGGCCGATCTGCTGGGCTGGCTCGCGGGCCGCCGCGACGGATCCGCGCTGGCCTCGTCCGGCGGCCCGCTCCCGGCGCTGCCCCCGCTATAGGCTGGCGGACATGACGTACAGCGGAGAGGTGACGGTCGGCGGACCGGCCGATGTGCACGAGCTCAAGGACCTGATGATCACCAAGATCGCGGTGGGTCCGATGAACAACAACGCCTATCTGCTGCGCTGCCGGGCCACGGACGAGCAGGTGCTGATCGACGCCGCGAACGAGGCGGACACGCTGCTCGGCATGATCGGTGGCGACGGCATCGCGTCCGTCGTCACCACCCACCGGCACGGCGACCACTGGCAGGCGCTCGCCGAGGTCGTGGCCGCCACCGGTGCCCGCACCCACGCGGGCCGGGAGGATGCCGAGGGCATCCCGGTACGGACCGACGTGCCGGTCGACGACGGCGACACCATCCGGGTGGGGCGGGTGGAACTGACCGCGCGCCACCTCGTCGGGCACACGCCCGGCTCGATCGCCCTCGTCTACGACGATCCGCACGGCCACCCCCATGTGTTCACCGGGGACTGCCTGTTCCCGGGAGGGCCTGGGCGGACAACACGTCCCGAGGACTTCGCGTCGTTGATGTCGGGCCTGGAGGCGAAGGTCTTCGTACTCCCGGACGAGACCTGGATCTACCCGGGCCACGGCAACGACACCACGCTCGGTGCCGAGCGGCCTCACCTCGGGGAGTGGCACAAGCGGGGCTGGTAGGTCGGCGGCATCGCCGCCCCGGTGCTCTCAAGGACATAGCCGCGTCTGTGGCAGTCGGCCGGAGCCGGTAGCCACCGCACAAAAGCGGTCGGCCGAAGGGCCCCGCACCCGCCGCGATCGCCGCCTGGACGCTGCATCGGCACCCGCCGCCGCAGATGCGGGCAGGGCGGGCGTGACGATGCGCGCGATTCGACGAATGCGGCTGCTGAGTGCTCATGAAGGCCCGCCCTCAAGGTCATGCGGGAGAGGGCGAAGTTGATACCCAGGAATGTCGGCCGGACGCCGATGCGGCCGGGGATGCGCTCTTCGGCGAGGGGGTGCTCGGCCTCAATGAAGTCAACTGCGGCGAACACCTCGTCCCAGGTGACCTCCCTGCCGGCGAACCACCAGCGCCCGTCTCCGGCGAACTCCTGGCGGCTCGCCGGTCCTCCAGGCGGAGTGTTGCCGTAGGCCCACCACGCGGGCCAGTTGTGGAGGTGGACGCCGCGCTCGGCCTTCGACCGCGATATCCGGCGCAGGTGATGTGCGTGCTCAGGCCGGCGTTGGGGCGCGGGCGGAATTTGACCACGCCCTCTTCCGAGAGCACCCCCACACCGGAGAAACCACCAGGATGGGGTCTCCGGCGGCGTAGGCGTAGGGGTTGCTTTCCCTGCCGGAGGGATCGGGCTGGGTGAAGCGGCCGAGTTGGGGGGTCGTAGTAGCGGGCGCCCATCTTGTAGAGGCCGGACGTGTCGAGGTAGGTCGCGGTGCGCTTGCCGGAGGCGTCGACGAGGCCGATGACGCTGCCCTGGACATCGGTGAGGTAGTACTGGCTCGCCCCGCCGCTAGTCATGGCTCATGCGCCCGAGGTTTCGCGGACGAAACCGGTGGTGTTCGCAGGGCAATGATAATTTGGGCACCTTGTCAAATTCCAGACAAAGCGCCCAAATGTGGGTGGCAAATTTATCCTAGCTTGACCACCCTGCGGCGTACACGATTCCCAAAATCAACATCGCTGCACCAACAAGGCGAAATGCAATCGAGTTCGACGCTTCAAAGCGGCGCCCTGACCGTGAGCCAACTTCTCTCCCGAACCGTGGCCCCAGAAGCGCAATGGTGACGCCCATAACCGCGATGATGATTCCGACTAGAATGCGCATACAGCCGTCTCCCTGCGAAATTTATTTACGGCGGCGGCTTCTCGTGTAGAGAACAAATGCACCGATACCGAACAGGACAACCATTCCAATCGCAAGGAAAGGTGACCAGGACGGCCCATCTGGGCGGTTGTTCGCAAGAAGCAATAGTGGGGTCACTGCGTCCTCCGTCTATTTTTCACCATGTGTACTTTGCCGATGCAGAGCATTTGCCCGTACTTCCTCCCGTTCCTACTCCCTCGGATCCGTCGGTGGCAACGGAGAGTTCCGCCGGGCCGATGCCACAAGACACCTCGCCGGTCCAGCCGCTGTCTGCAGAGCCAGACGCCAAGCTGGCATTGGCACTGAGCCCGGGAGTGCCGGCGCCGAACTGCACATACGGGTGCAGGCTTCCGTCTTCATTGATGCTTACTCCGCCGCCGATGCAGAGCCAGAAGCATCCCTCTCCACCTATGTCGAAGGAGAGAAGACCGCTCTGATCGCTGCGGTTGATGGGGTCTCCGGCGGCGTAGGCGTAGAGGTTGCTTTCCCTGCCGGAGGGATCGGGCTGGGTGAAGCGGCCGAGTTGGGGGTCGTAGTAGCGGGCGCCCATCTTGTAGAGGCCGGACGGGTCGAGGTAGGTGCCGGTGTAGCGGTAGGGCTGGTTGGTGCCGGTGGTGGTGCGGGCCTCGCCGTAGGGGCCGTAGCTGTAGGTCGCGGTGCGCTTGCCGGAGGCGTCGACCAGGCCGATGACGCTGCCCTGTACGTCGGTGAGGTAGTACTGGCTCGCCCCGCCGGAGGTCATGGCTGTCAAGGTGCCCGAAGGTTCGCGGACGAAACCGGTGGCGTTCTCGCGCGTCATGCCGGTCGCGGCGTTGGTGAAGGTCGAACTGCCGCGCGTGAGACGGTCGTTGTGGTCGGTTCCGGCGTAGCTGTAGGTCGACGCGATGCCGGAGGCCGTCAGGCTGGAGAGCTGGGTGAAGGACGTCCACTCGCCGCCCGTGCGGGTACCGGTCGGGGAGGTGGCGGAGGTCTCGTTGCCGTCGCCGTCGTAGGTGAAGCCGGTGTTGCCGCCGAGTGAGGTCAGTTCGTTCGCGTTGTTGTACTCGCGGACGGACTGGGCCTTGTCGCAGGCGGGCAGGCTGGTGTCGATGGAACGGCCGGTCATGTTACCGGCCTTGTCGTAGCAGTAGGCCCAGCCGGCGGTGGTGGAGCCGTCCTTGGTCTCCACGGCCTTGGTCAGGCGGCCCTTGGAGTCGTAGGTGTAGGCGGTGGCTGCACCGTCGGTGGTGCGCTTGTTGATCTTGTCGGTGTCCTTGCCGGACTTGTTGTAGTCGTAGGTGATCGTGGACAGGACGGTCGTGCCGTTCTTGACCTCGATCTTCTCGGCGCGGCTGGACTTGTCGTAGTCCGTCTTCTGGACCGTGCCGCCGGGGTAGGTCGTGGTGGTGCGGTCGCCGTTCTTGTCGTAGTCGTAGGTGGTTGTCGCGCCGCCCGGCTGGGTGAGGGTGGCCAGCTGGTTGGCGTCGTTGTAGTCGTAGGTGAGGGTGCCGCCCGGGTCGGTGGTGGTCTTCACGTTGCCGGCGGCGTCGTAGGTCACCGAACTGGTACCGCCGGCAGGCAGGGTGCGGGTGCGTTCGCGGTTCTGTTCGTCGTAGGTGTAGCTGCTGGTGCCCGCCGGGGTGGTGCGCGTTTTGATGTTGCCGTCGGCGTCGTAGGTGAAGGTGGCGGTCTTGCCGTCACTGGTCTGGGTCTTGAGTCGGTCGCGTTTGTCGTAGGTGTAGACCGTCTTCACGCCTCGGCCGTCGGTGACGGTTTCGGTGCGGCCCAGATCGTCATGCGTGTAGGTGAGGTCGCCCTGTGCGGAGGGCCGGTCGACCTTGGTCAGGTTGCCCTTGGTGTCGTAGGTGAACGACGTCTTGTGGTCTTCGGGGTCGGTGGCCGAGCAGCGCTGGCCGGGCAGCCCCCCGCAGTCCATCGCTCCCGACTTCGGGTTGTAGTCGTAGGTCCACTTCGCGCCGTCGGAACCGGTGGTGGCGTCGGTCTGCGACATCATGTTGCCCGAGGTGTCGTAGCCATTGGTGACCTTGTCGCCGCTGGCGGAGGTGAGGGTCTCGGGGTAGTGGCCGCCGGCCTTCTGGGTCCAGGCCATCGTGGACTGCGCGCCGGTGGGCTGGGTCGCCGACTTCGGATTGAAGGAGTCGTCGTAGTCGAACTTGACGGTGTTACCCGGAGTCGATCCGACCCCCATCCCGTCGACCGCGCTGGTGACGTTGTTGTCCGGCCCCCACGTCTTGGAGCGCTCACGGCCCAGCGGGTCGGTGGTCTTCTTGACTCGCCAGCGGGCGTCGACCGTCTTCTGGGTGTGCTTGCCGCGCGGATCGGTGATCCGGACGACACCCTCTCCCTCGCTGCCGGGCTGCGGGAGGATGTAGCGGAAGGCGGTGGTGGCACCGGTTCCGGCGGTCTTGTCGACGACGCGGGTGATCGAGGCGAGCCGGTTGGTGTCCCAGGTGAAGCGGGTCTCGCGGCCCTCCGGGGTGGTCACCTTCGTCATGCGGTGCGAGGTGTCGTAGTCGAAGACGGTGGTCTTGCCGTCGGTGTCGGTGAACGTCTTCAGATCGTCCCCGGACCACATGTAGGTGGCGAACCGGCCGGTGTTGTCAGTGACCTTGGTGATCTGCCGGCCGTCGTTGGTGAAGGTCAGGGTGCGGCCGGAGGCGGCGGTGATCTTCGAGGTGAAAGCGCCGGAATAGCTGATGGTCGTGGCGTTGCCGTTCTTGTCCTCGACCTTACTCACCCGTGCGTCCCCGGTCGTGCCGGAGCGGGTGAAGGTGGTCTTCTGACCGTTCTTGCGGGAGGTGAGGGTGAAGGACTTCTTGTCCGAGGACTGGGTCAGGTCCTGCTTGTAGCCGGGGGCGGGGGTGAAGTTCGAGCCGTCGCGCTCGAACACGGCGATCGTGCTGGAGGGGCCCTGGACATAGACCGACGTGGTGTTGGGCTCGTGGATCAGGTAGTCACTGCCGGTCGTCGCCTTCCAGCTGGTGTTCAGGCCGTTGTAGGCATGCCCCAGCGACAGGCCGGGGCCGGCGTCGGCGATGTCGAAGGCGTTCACGCTGACCAGCAGGTTGCCGTTGCCGTAGTTGACCTGCGCACCCACCGAGTCCGATAACGGCGCCTTGTGGAACTCCGACCACGGGACCTGGCCGATGCCCAGGCCCTGGAAGGTGGACTGCAGGATGCCGGCCGTCACCAGCTCGCGGTCCTTGCCCGCGACCCCGATGGGCGTGCTTCTGGGCGCCTTGGTCTGCCCCACGGGGGAGGACGAGTTCGGCTTCGGAGACGGTTCGTCGAGGCCGGGCGACGCTGACGCCTGCATGGGTAACAGAGCAAGTAACAGTGCCGCGCCGGTTGTTGTGGCGACTGCGGCGGTGGAGGCGGTACGTCTGCCGCGTCTGGTGCCGCTTCTGGGCGCCTTGTTTTCGGGCATGGCAGGGTGCACGACGGTCTCTCCTTGGATCGTTCGGGCCTTCACAGCCGGTTGACGGGAGGCAGACCTCGACGGGTGGCAGCCGGTGGACGGCTGTCACCCGCGCTCGGTGTCTGCCTTGCGTGGTGACCCCGGCCCAGGACGACGCACTGGATCAGCGCGGGGCCGGCGGTCGGGCACTGCGTATGGAATCGACGGGCAGCCGCGCCGCGATCGGGTCAGCAGCGCTTGGACGTCCTGGCGGAATAGCCGCCCTGCTCGTCGGCGATGGTCAGGGTGCCGTCGCCGGAGGTGCAGTCACCCACCGTGTCGGCGCCGTTGCCCCAGAACTCCTGGTTGTGCGTGTCGAACTCGGTGCGAGCGCCGAGCAGCGTCTCGCGGTCGTAGGACCACACGCCGACCTGGAGGTCGAAGGTGATCCCTTTGTCCAGGAACGACTTCCACACCCACACGTAGCCGTAGTTCTCCTTGCACTCGGGCGAGTAGAACTGCTTGACCGAGGCGATCTGCTCCGTACCCCGGTAGGCGTACGACGTCGTGCCGATCTGATAGGCGTCCGAGCACACACCTGCGGCCTGAGCACGTGCGGACAGCGGATTACCCGCCTCCGACGGCACAGATGACACGGGCGACTGCCGCTCCGCCGGCGTCGGCCCCGTCCCCGCGGACGCGGTACCCGCGCACGCCAATACCGTTGCGAATCCTGCCGCCGCAAGCGACAGCGTCCGGTGAGCACGCTTCACGTGAATCCCTCCCCTGGGCATGCAGAATCGAACAACCAGCGTGGTTCGGTGCCGCATGAATGAAAGACGCATTCCCCGATGCACCTTCACATCATCCTTGGAGGGCGGTGCGGACTAAATAATTCCGCGATTCGATCACGCACGGCTAAGGTAATCACATGCCGTTATCGAACGGATTTGGAATGCGTTCCCCTTCGAAACCAGGGTCAAGCCGCGTTCATGATGCTGGAAAGCGAAGGTGCTGCCGCTTGCTGTCTGAGCATCCACAGATGCCCCTCCAGTAGTGACGTGCCCCACATGAATGCTCGGGTAACACCTGGGCACACGACGATGTTTCATCGGCCGTTCACCGCGGCGGGTGCTCAGCGGAACGGGTGCTCGCCGGGGTGGCCGACGGCGGTCCGTACGCGGGTCCGCTGCGCCGGGAGGCGGCGGGGGCGTCCAGACAGGACCGCCGAGCGAGCCCCCACGCCACGACGACGAGGGCCACGCTGCCGACCGCGGTGAACCGCGCGCCCACCGTCGCACCGCGGTACAGCAGCCCCGCGGTGAGCCCCGCACAGGCGACGGGACCAGGACTAGGACGGGACCGCTTCCGCTGGTCAGCCCGTCGTGGACGTAACGAGCGTCGTCGTGGGTCACGGCAAGGCCGACGACGGCCAGTACGGCGATGACGAGGAGGATGCACCAGGCCCGCATCCGGGGGCAGCCGACGAGCTCGGCGGCGTCGAAGCGGCGGGCGGCGGCACTGAGGAACACCGCACCGAGGAACGCGGTACCAGGACCCCGGGGCGTTCGCCCGTCTCATCCACGACGTGGAGACCAAGTTCTTCGACGTCCTCCCGGACGAGACGTGGGTCTACCCGGGACACGGCAACGACACGTCACTGGGCGCGGAGCGCCCGCATCTGCCGGAGTGGCACGCGCGCGGGTGGTGAGCAGTGAGCGGGGCGGCTCCTCGCCGTTGCGCGTCGGGCGCCTTCGCGTGGAGGGGTGGGCGGCGCACGCGCCCCATGTGAATCGTTCGCACGCGCCGGTGTCGCACGCGCGCTCCCCCCGTACGTAGTTGCGCAGTCAACTGGTCTCAGCCCCGCGCAGGATGACGGCTCCTGGGCGGATGGGCCGCCGGCCTGTCGATCCCCGCCCTCGGCCGGCGGCCCCGGCGCAGGCCGACACCACGGCGGCCGGGGCCCGTTCACACCACCGCAACACCCGTTCCCACTATCCGGACAGGTGTTGCCGTGACCTCGACAAACGGGACCGCCGGCTGTCAATCTCCCGCCATGCAACCCGTCCCGCGTGCCCTGCGCCGCGCAGCCGTCGCCGTCGCCCTCCTCACCGCCGCCATGGGCTGCGCTCCGCAGCCCGAGGAAGCGGGCAAGCCGTCCTCGCCCGCAGCGAACGCCTGCGAGAAGGGCAAGTTGGCCACCAGGACTTCGGGCAAGCTGACGATCGCCACCGACGAGCCCGCCTACGAGCCCTGGTTCGAGGACGACAAGCCCGCCAACGGCAAGGGTTACGAGTCGGCGGTCGCCTACGCCGTCGCCGAGCGGCTCGGCTACGGCAAGGACAAGGTCGCCTGGCAGACCGTCCCCTTCAACAAGGCCTTCGCGCCCGGCGAGAAGACCTTCGACTTCGACATCAACCAGGTCTCCATCAGCCAGGAGCGCAAGAAGGCCGTGGACTTCTCCTCCGGCTACTACGACGTACGCCAGGCCGTCGTCGCGCTGAAGGGTTCCAAGGCCGCGAAAGCGAAGAGCATCGCCGCCCTGAAGGGTGTGAAGCTGGGCGCACAGGTCGGCACCACCAGCCTCGACTACATCGACGACGTGGTGAAGCCCCGGCAGGCCGCCGCTGTTTACGGCAAGAACGACCAGGCCAAGTCCGCCCTGAAGAACGGCCAGGTCGACGCGATCGTCGTCGACCTGCCGACCGCCTTCTACATCACCGGCGCCGAGATCACCGACGCGACGATCGTCGGCCAGTTCGAGAACCAGGGCGGTGCCCCGGAGCAGTTCGGTCTCGTGCTCGACAAGGGCAGCGCGCTCACCCCCTGCGTCTCACGGGCGGTGGACGCCCTGCGCGAGGACGGCACGCTCGCGAAGATCGAACAGCAGTGGCTGTCGGACGCCGTCGACGCGCCGGTGCTCAAGTGACGGTGCACAAGGAGGAACTGAGCCCGGGCGAGCACGATGCCGCGGACGGCTACGTCCCGTCGCAGCGGCGCCTGGACCGGGAGCGCCACCAGCGCGCCCGCGCCCGGCGCGCGACGGCGATCGGCGCGTTCTCGACCCTGGTCACGGCGGTCCTCCTCTACCTGGTCGTCGTCAACGCACCGGGCTGGCCGCGCACCAAGGAGACGTTCTTCGACGCCGGTTACGCGCGCGAGGCGTTCCCCAAGGTGCTCGAAGGACTGTGGCTGAACGTCATGCTGCTGCTGATCTGCGGGGTCGCGGTGCTCGTCCTCGGGATGCTGATCGCCGTGGCCCGCACGCTGCGCGGGCCGGTGTTCTTCCCGCTGCGCTTCCTGGCCGCCGCGTACACGGACTTCTTCCGGGGGCTGCCGCTCATCATCAACCTGATGATCGTGGTCCTCGGCGTCCCCGCGCTGCGGCTCCAGGGGGTGACCGTCGATCCGGTGCTGCTCGGCGGCGCCGCGCTCACCCTGACGTACTCGGCGTACGTCGCCGAGGTCTTCCGCGCCGGCATCGAGTCCGTGCACCCCTCGCAGCGCGCCGCGGCCCGCTCACTGGGGCTGAGCAACCGCCAGGCGCTGCGGTACGTGGTGCTGCCCCAGGCGGTGCGCCGTCAGGTGCCGCCGCTGCTGAACGACCTGGTGTCGCTGCAGAAGGACACGGGGCTCGTTTCGATCGGCGGTGCGGTGGACGCCGTGCGGGCCGCCGACATCATCGTGGGCCGCAGCCTCAACTACACGCCCTACATCGTCGCCGGGCTGGTCTTCGTCGCGCTGACCATCCCCATGACCCGCTTCACGGACTGGGTGACGGCACGGATGGACCGCCGGCAGGCCCAGGGAGGAACCGCATGAGCGATACGCCCGTGCTGCGCATGGAGTCCGTCCGCAAGACCTTCGGCGGCTCGGTCGTCCTGCGGGACGTCGACCTGGAGGTCACCCCGCACACGGTCACCGCGCTGATCGGCGCCTCCGGCTCCGGCAAGTCCACCCTGCTGCGGTGCGCGAACCTGCTGGAGGAGATCGACGACGGGGCGATATGGCTCGACGACGAGGAGATCACCGACCCGCGCACCGACCAGGACGCCGTGCGCCGCCGGATCGGCGTGGTCTTCCAGGCGTACAACCTGTTCCCGCACATGACGGTCCTGGACAACATCACGCTCGCCCCGCGCCGCGTGCACGGCGTGCCCCGGGCCGAGGCCGAGGCACGCGCGCGTGAGCTGCTGGAGCGGCTGGGGCTGGGCGGGAAGGCCGCCGAGTACCCGGACCGGCTGAGCGGCGGCCAGCAGCAGCGCGTGGCGATCGTCCGCGCCCTGGCCGTACGTCCGCGGCTGCTGCTGCTCGACGAGATCACCGCCGCCCTCGACCCCGAGCTGGTGGGCGAGGTCCTCACCGTGGTCCGCGGGCTGAAGGACGAGGGCATGACCATGGTGCTGGCGACGCACGAGATGGGCTTCGCCCGGGAGGTCGCCGACCAGGTGTGCTTCCTGGAGGGCGGCGTGGTGCTGGAGCGCGGCACCGCCGAGCAGGTCTTCGGGGATCCGCGGCAGGAGCGCACCCGGCGCTTCCTGCGGCGGATCGTGGAGGCGGGGCGCCTGTAGGAAACGGGTGGTAAGGGGCGACCGCCATGGTCGGCGGGGCTTACCGGCGCCCCTTCACGCGTCCGCCTTGCCCGCCCCGGCCAGCGCCGCGACGCGCTCCACGCCGAACACGTACCCCTGCACGCCGCATCCCGCGATGACCCCGTCGGCGCGCAGCGAGACGTAGGAGTGGTGCCGGAACGACTCGCGCTGGTGGATGTTGGAGATGTGGACCTCCAGCACCGGCAGGCCGTCACAGGTGTTGAGGGCGTCCAGGATGGCGACGGAGGTGTGCGAGTAGGCACCCGGGTTGATCACGATGCCGCAGTGGTTCAGCCGCGCCTCGTGGATCCAGTCGACCAGCTCGCCCTCGTGGTTGGACTGGCGGAAGTCCACGGTGCCGCCGTGCGCGGCCGCCGCCTTGACGCACAGAGCCTCGACGTCGGCGAGGGTGTCGGAGCCGTAGATCTCCGGCTGGCGCCGGCCGAGCAGGTTCAGATTCGGGCCGTTGAGGATCATGATCGGGGCGTGGGCCAGGGTGCGGGGCACGGTTCCTCCGGTCCGTTCGGGGTCGTGCGGCCCGTGGCGGACCGCTGCTCACAGCCGGTTTATCACGGTACGCACGCCGGTCTCGCCTCGGTGCACACGCCGGTTCCCCACGGTACGCACGCCGGTCTCGCCTCGGTGCACACGCCGGTTCCCCACGGTACGCACGCCGGTCTCGCCTCGGTGCACACGCCGGTTCCTCACGGTACGCACGCCGGTCTCGCCTCGTACGCGCCGCGTATACACGGTGCGCCGGCGGCCCGCCCGGTCGTAGCCTCCCGGCATGACGAGCCTGACCAGCCCGAGCTATCCGCCCAAGCCGTCCCCCGGCGACCGCATCGCAGTGATCTCGCCCTCCTCGGGCCTGCCGGGGCTCTTCCCGCTCCCCTACGAGCTGGGGCTCGAGCGGCTACGCAAGGAGTTCGGGCTGGAGCCGGTGGAGTATCCGGCGACCCGGACCATGGGCTCCACGCCCCGGGAGCGCGCCGACGACCTTCACGCCGCCTTCGCCGACCGGGGATCAAGGCGGTCGTCGCGTCGATCGGCGGGGACGACCAGATCACCGTGCTCCGGTACCTGGACCGGGAGTTGATCCGCGCGAACCCGAAGCCGTTCTTCGGGATGAGCGACAACACGAACCTGCTCGCGTTCCTGCACACCTGCGGCATCGTCGGATTCCACGGCGCGAGCGTGATGTGCGAGCTGGGCCGTCCCGGGGCCATGCACCCGCTCACCGCGGAGTCCCTGCGGGCAGCCCTCTTCTCTCCGGGACCGTACGAGTTGAGGCCCGCCGAGCGGTGGCGTGACATCGACCGCGACTGGGCGGACCCGGCGACCTTCGACGCCGAGCCGGAGACCCGGCCCGGCACCGGCTGGACCTGGGTGAACCCCGGCCGGGTGGTCGAGGGCCGCAGTTGGGGCGGCTGCCTGGAGATCCTCGCCTGGCTGCTGATGGCCGACCGGGAGGTCGCCCCCGACCTGTCCGCGTACGACGGCGGCGTGCTGCTCCTGGAGACCTCGGAGGACATGCCGAGCGCCACGGAGGTCTTCCGCACCCTGCGCGGCATGGGCGAACGCGGACTGCTGGAGCGCTTCTCCGCCCTGCTGATGGGCCGTCCCAAGACATGGTCCTTCGAGCGGCCCAACACCCCGAGGAGGCGGCACGTTACGCGGCCGACCAGCGCGAGGCCGTCCTTCGCGCCATGCGGACCTACGCCCCCGGCACCACCGTCGTGTTCGACGTGGACTTCGGGCACACCGATCCGCAACTGGTGATCCCGTACGGCGGCACCGTGCGCGTGGACGGACCCGCCCGGCGCATCACGGTCACGTACTGAGAACCCCCGGGCCCCCCGCGCGCCCCCGTAACCGGCGATCACGGTGGGTAGTTGACGCGGCATGCACGACGTACGCACCGTAAGGGCACCCTCCATGCCGCGCCTCGCGGCCGCCTCGCTCGCCGGCACGGCCATCGAGTTCTACGACTTCTTCGTCTACGGCACCGCGGCGGCCCTGATCCTCGGGCCGTTGTTCTTCCCGACCTTCTCTCCGATGGCCGGGACGCTGGCCGCCTTCGCCACCTTCGGTGTCGGTTTCGTGGCCCGGCCGCTCGGATCGATCCTGTTCGGGCACATCGGGGACCGGCGCGGTCGTCGGCCGGTCCTCGTCGCCTCCCTGCTGCTGACCGGGGCCTCCACGGTCGCCGTCGGCTGCGTGCCGACGTACGACTCGATCGGTGTGGTCGCTCCGCTGCTGCTCCTGGTCCTGCGCTTCCTGCAGGGGCTGGGGCTCGGCGGGGAGTGGGGCGGGGCGGTGCTGCTGGCCGTGGAGCACGCGCCGGCCCGGCGGCGGGTGCTGTGGTCGAGTTTCCCGCAGGTCGGGCCCGCGCTGGGGTTCCTGCTCGCCAACGGTGTGGTGCTGGGGCTGTCCTCGGCCCTGACGGAGGCGCAGTTCGCCGCTTGGGGGTGGCGGGTGCCTTTCTGGGCCGCGGGGGTCCTGGCCGTCGCCGGGCTGTGGCTGCGGTCGCCCCTCACCGAGAGCCCGAGCTTCCTCGAGATCGACGACCACGCGCGCGTGCCGCTCGCCGAGGTCGTCCGGGACCACTGGCGACTACTGCTGCTGACGGGCGGCGGCCTCGCCATCGGCTACGCGATCTTCTACGCCGTGACGACCTGGTCCCTCGCCTACGGCACGGAGCGGCTCGGAGTGAGCCGCTCCGTCATGCTGACCTGCATCATGGGCGCGGTGCTCGTGAAGGGTGCTCTCACGCCGCTGGTGGCGCTGCTCGGCGACCGCTACGGCAGGCGCCCGCTGTGCCTGGCCGGTTCTGCGGGCGCGGCCCTGTGGATGTTCCCGATGGTCGCGCTCCTCGCCACCGGGGCGCCGCTGCCGATGTTCCTCGGTTTCCTCGGGGCGATGCTCGCGTTCATCACGATGTTCGCCGTGATCGCCGCCTATCTGCCGGAGCTGTACGAGCCGCGGGTGCGCTGCACCGGCGCCGCCGTCGGCTACAACCTCGGCGGGGTCGCAGGAGGCGCGCTCACACCGATCGTGGCGACGGCGCTCGCCGAGCAGGGCGGGCGGGTGCCGTGGGGTGTGGCCGCGTATCTGACGGCGATCGCGCTGTTCAGCCTCGGGTGCTTCGCGTTGCTGCCGGAGACGCGCCCGGTGCGGGTGGGCGCGGCCGCGGAGGCCGCTGCCGGATGAGCCGCAGGTGCTGTCGCAGCGCCCGGCGGACACCCGCGCCGCCCGCCTACGGGTTGATCGCCAGCTCCAGGTACGCCGCGAACAGCACCAGATGGACCCCGCCCTGGAGCGGCGTGGCCCTGCCCGGCACCACCGTCAGGGAGGCCACCACCACGGTCAGGGCGAGCAGCACCATGTGTGTAGCGCCGAGGCCGAGGACGAGCGGGCCGGAGAGCCACAACGACGCGAGGGCCACGGCGGGGATGGTCAGGCCGATGCTGGCCATGGCCGAGCCCAGGGCGAGGTTCAGGCTGGTCTGCACACGGTCGCGGCGGGCGGAACGCAGTGCGGCGATGGTCTCCGGGAGCAGCACCAGCAGGGCGATGATCACACCGACGACGGCAGGGTGGAGTCCGGCGGCCTCGACACCGGACTCGATGGTGGGCGAGACGCCCTTGGCCAGGCCGACCACGCCCACCAGGGCCAGGCCGAGCAGGGCCAGGCTGATCCGGGCGGTGAGGGCGGTCGGCGCCTCGGCGTGCTCCTCGGAGGTGATGACCTCGCCGTGCCGGGTGATCGGCAGGAAGTAGTCCCGGTGCCGCACGGCCTGCGTGGTGACGAACAGGCCGTACAGGATGAGCGAGGACACCGCGGCGAAGGTCAGCTGCACGGTGGAGAACTCGGGTCCCGGCTTGCTCGTGGTGAACGTGGGCAGGACCAGGCTGAGCGTGGCCAGGGTCGCGACGGTGGCGAGTGCGGCGCCGGTGCCCTCAGGGTTGAAGACGGCCGTGCCGTGCCGCAGTGAGGCGACGAGGAGGCACAGGCCGACGATGCCGTTGCAGGTGATCATGACGGCCGCGAATACCGTGTCCCGGGCCAGGGTCGCGCTCTTGTCCCCGCCATCGGCCATGAGGGTGACGATGAGGGCGACCTCGATGATCGTGACGGCGACGGCGAGCACGAGGGAGCCGAACGGTTCGCCGACCCGGTGAGCCACCACTTCGGCGTGGTGCACAGCGGCCAGGACGGCTCCCGCGAGGACCAGGGTCACCAGGGCGACGACCGCGACCGGCAGATCGCGCCCCCAGGTCAGCACCAGCAGCACGACCGCGAGCAGCGGCACCAGGGTCGTCCACCGTGCCGCGAACCGCCTGAGCCGAGCGATCATGACGCGATCGTCGCAGACGGGCAGGGGCCCTGCACCCCGGTCGTACCGGGCCCCCGAGAGCGTCCTGAGAAGCTACTTGAGGTCACGCGCGTCCAGGAGGTCGCAGTTGGTGAACACCCGTTCGCCCGAGCTGAGTGCGTCCAGCCGCTGAGCCATCGCGCTGGTCTCGGGGTCGTCATTGTTGCGCATGGCCTCCTCGTACGAGTCGAACTCGATCAGCGCCAGATAACGGCTGGGCTTGTCCCGGTCCTTGAGGAGCATGCTGCGGGTCGGGCCGTTCGTGCGGTCGGCGTTGCGCCGGCCCGCCTCCTCGAGCACCTGCTGCATCTCTTCCAGACGCTCGGTCTCGAACTCGATGATCTGCACGAACTTCATGGCGCCTCCAGCCGGCCACCGCGCCCCCGGGCCGGGGAACGCGCTCAGGAAACAAGCAAGCACCGGGACCGGCGGTCGGCAATTCGCGGAGCGCCGGTCCCTGTGATGCTTGTTCCTACGCCCGACGTGGTCAGGCGTCGATGCTGTCCTTCGGAGCGCCTCCGCTCCCGCCCTGCGCCGCCTCGGCCGCCGCCTGCTTCTTGGAAGCGCGCAGGCTGGTGATCGTGGTGACGATCAGGACAGAGCAGATCACGCCGAGCGAGACCGGAATGCTGATCTCGGGGACGTGCACCCCGGACTCGTGCAGGGCGTGCAGCACCAGCTTCACGCCGATGAAGCCCAGGATGATCGACAGGCCGTAGCTGAGGTGGACCAGCTTCTTCAGCAGCCCCCCGATGAGGAAGTACAGCTGGCGCAGACCCATCAGGGCGAACGCGTTCGCGGTGAACACGATGTACGGGTCCTGCGTCAGGCCGAAGATCGCGGGGATGGAGTCGAGGGCGAAGAGCACATCGGTGGTGCCGATCGCCAGCATCACGACCAGCATCGGGGTCATGACCCGCTTGCCGTTCTCCTCGATCCACAGCTTGGTGCCGTGGTACCGGTCCGCCACGCCGAAGCGGCGCTCGGCGGCCTTGAGCAGCTTGTTCTCCTCGAACTCCTCGTCCTCCTCGTCGGCCCGGGCCTCCTGGATGAGCTTCCAGGCGGTCCAGATGAGGAAGGCGCCGAAGAGGTAGAAGACCCAGGAGAAGCTGGCGAGGATCGCCGCGCCGGCGGCGATGAAGATCGCTCGCAGGACCAGGGCGATGAGAACACCGATCAGCAGGACGCGCTGCTGGTACTGCGACGGCACCGCGAACTTCGCCATGATCAGGACGAAGACGAAGAGGTTGTCGACGCTGAGCGACTTCTCGGTGATGAAGCCGGCGAAGAACTCACCGGCGGGCTGGCCACCCGCGAACAGGAGCAGGCCGAACCCGAAGAGCGCGGCCAGCACGATCCAGACGACCGTCCAGATTCCGGCTTCCTTGATCGACACGTCGTGCGGCTTGCGGCCGATGAAGAAGTCGACCGCGATGAGGGCGGCGAGGCCCACGATCGTCAGGACCCATAGGGTCACGGAAACATCCACTGCGCCTCCGGCAGTCGTAACGGCAAATGTCAGCGTCGTCGCTGCCGGAGGTCTCTTCCACCCAAGGATGGGCCGACGCCCCGGGATCTGGCCTGATCCGTATTGACGGGAACGCCGCAGCAGACAGGGAGTACTCCCCTCCGTGTCCCCAACAGTACCCAATCACCAAGAACAGGTAAAGCGCTTGGCAAAAGAAAGACCAAAACCCCTGTTCAGGGGCTTTACGAGAACTTGGTGCGGGCGGCGGCCACCTGGCTGAGGACCTGCTGGAGGACCCGGCTGCCGGGCGGCACGAGCGCCGGCTCGTACGTCCACGTGTGACCGACCCAGGGGTCCGCGAGGTGATCGTCGGCCACCGGCGTCAGTCGCAGCAGCGAACGCCACAGGGGGTCGAGCAAAGGACCGTACCCGGAGGACTCCTCCCGGTCGGCCACCATCATCAGATGGACGCCGAAGGCGGGGCCCTCGTCGGCGAGGTAGCGCAGCTGGTTCACGGCCCGGTCGTCGAAACCGTGCGGGAAGTCGTTGACGATCAGGAGCTGCTGGGAGGTGTCGAAGCCGGGCGGGAGGGAGTCGGCGGCGCCGCCCCGGACCGCCATCTGCACCAGGTCGACCCGCTGAGTGAGCCGGCCCAGCACGTCCGCCACGCCGGCGGCCCCACGCGCCGGCGGAGCCGCGAGCACGCCCGTCCGCACGAGGGGGGCCAGCGACTGCGCCCCGGAACCGGCCGGGTCGATGACGTGGACGGTGAACTCGCCCGCCGGGTAGACGGCGAGCAGCCGGGCCGCGTGCGCGACGGCCGTCTCCATGGCGAGACGGCTCATGGCGTGGGCATCGGTGAACGAGCCGTCGGACGATCCGGCCGCTCCGCTGTCGATCCACAGGCCTCGCTCCAGCGGCAGCCGGACCAGCATCGGGATCCGGATCCGGTCGGCCTCCGGAAGGTGGAGGTCGCCCAGGCGCAGGGCCATGGGTATCTCCATCGGCACCCGGTAGGCGTGCCACACCGGGTTGTCCCAGCGGGCGTACGCCGGCGGCAGGGCCGGTTCCACGACGTCGGCCTCGGCGGCGAGCTGGGTCAGGTCCCGGTCGAGGGCCTCTCGGGCCTGGACGACGAGCTCGGCGTGCCGGGCCCGCGCCGCCTCGCGGGCGGCGTCGCCCTGCCCGCCGATCCGGCTGCGCGGGTCGGACAGGACCTGCTCCAGCTCCTTGTCCATGCGTGACTCCGCGAAGTCGACGGCGCTGCGGTAGGCGGCGGTCGTGCGGGCCAGGTCCTCGAACATGCCCCACACCTGGTTGTAGAGCCGCTCCTCCATGGACCAGCCGGTCGCGTCGCCCGCCACGGGCTGCGCGGGCTGCCCGGGCGCGGCCGGGGGCGCGGTCGGCGGGGGCGGCGGCGGAGCGGCGTTCTGGCGGCGCGGGTGGCTGTAGTCGATCGGGCCGCCGGTCGTGGGCGCGGACGGCTGGGTGACGGCGTCGGGGCCCGGCGTGGCGCCGGGATACGACGGCTGCTGAGGGCCGGGCTGCAACGGACCGCCTGGCGTCTGACCGCCGTAGGGGGACATCGGAGAGCCGGGACCGGGCTGGGGCGCGGTGCCGCCTTGGTCCGGGCCGAGGGCGGGAGCCGCTGCCTGCCGGGAGCGGTCGCCGTCGGCCGTGCGGGGCGGTGGCGCCTGTACCGAGCGGGCCAGCCCCTGGGCGACCGCGTCGTTGATGCTGCCGGCGAGCTGCCGGGCTTGCGGAAGGCCCTGGTCGGTGAGGAGTTCGGCGAGGCCGCCCGCGTAGCCCTGGCCGACGGCACGCACCTTCCAGGCGCCCTGCCGCCGGTAGAGCTCCAGGGCGACGACGGCCGACTCGGCCTCCAGACCGGTGATGGTGTAGCTGGCGACCTCCCCGCCGTCGAGACCGGTGACGGCGACGAAGGGGGCGGCCACGGCGCCGAAACGGACCGGTCCCGTCCCGCCGAGGGGCAGGGCGAGCAGCACGCTGACCCGGTGGACGGCCTCGAAGACGGCGTCGAGGTCCACCGCGAGACGGTGGTCGGCGGCTGCCTGCCGGGGAACCTCGAGACCCGGCTGGGCGGGTGCGCCCGGATGGGCCACCCACTCCACACCGTGGATCCGGCCGTTCTCGTCACCGAGTGCGGCCACGGCCACGACCGGCGTACCGGCCGAGATCCGGATCTCGAGACGGGCCTGGGAGAGCGGGTGGTTCTGCCCCCGCACCAGCTCGGCCGTCATCGCCTTGGTCCCCCTGTGTCGTTGTGTGGAGTCGGGTGCTGCCCGCCGGGCCCTCGCCTCCAGGGCCCGGGTGGACTCAGAGCACCGGCAGGATCGCCGGCATCAGGTCCTGGAAGGTGCGGCCGTTGGCCGGGTTGCCCAGGGCCGTCATCGTCCAGCCCTGACCCGAGCGGTGGACCTTGGCCATGATCTGGGCCGTGTACTGGCCGCCACCGGCGAGCGTGTAGCGGGCCAGCTCCTGGCCGTTGGACTCGTCGACCAGCCGGCAGAACGCGTTCTGCACTTCCTGGAAGGTCTGGCCCGTGAAGGAGTTCACGGTGAAGACGATCTGGTCGATGTGGACCGGGACCCGCGCCAGGTCGACGAGGATCGCCTCGTCGTCGCCGCCCTGGCCGACACCGCCGACGAGGTTGTCACCGGTGTGGCGCACTGAGCCGTCGTCGCTCACCAGGTGACGGAAGAAGACGACGTCGACCGGCTGCTTGTCCGCGAACAGGACGGCGGAGGCGTCGAGGTCGACCTCTCGCGTGCGCGAGCCGAACAGGCCGCGCCGGGGAGCCGCCTGCCAGCCGAGACCCATGCGAACCGCGGTCAGGCTGCCACCGTCGTTCTTCTGCAGACTGATGGCCTGACCCTTGGTCATGTTGACGGTCACGCGCTGATTCCCCTCTCGAACGTCCCCTGTTACCGCGTGGTCGCGGTTGACCAGAACCCTACGCAGGGGCACTGACCGTGACGTAGACCGCTCCGCACTTTGTGTCGGTCTTGCAACACTGCGCGTGTGCGGCACGCTGTCAGGCCAGGCCCGCCTCCTTCATCTGGCGCAGTTCCTTCTTCATCTCGGAGACCTCGTCGCGCAGCCGGGCCGCGATCTCGAACTGGAGCTCCGCGGCGGCGGCCCGCATCCGCGCGGTCAACTCCTCGATCTGCCCGGCCAGTTCGGCAGCGGGGCGGTCCGTCGGCACGGTTTCGGTGGCCTTGCCCTTGCCCTTGGCGGACTTGGCATGGCCCGCCGCCTTGCCACCGAGGGACGGCACGGGCGCCTTGGTGCCCCCGCCGTCCTTCTTGGCCTTGCGGTAGCCCGAGCCGAGCAGCTGCTCGGTGTCGATGTCCTCGCGGGCGATCTGGGCGACGATGTCGTTGATCTTCTTGCGGAGCGGCTGCGGGTCGATGCCCCGTTCCGTGTTGTACGCGATCTGCTTCTCGCGGCGCCGGTTGGTCTCCTCGATGGCCTTCTCCATCGCCGGGGTGATCTTGTCGGCGTACATGTGGACCTGGCCGGACACGTTGCGCGCGGCGCGGCCGATGGTCTGGATCAGGGAGGTGCCGGAGCGGAGGAAGCCCTCCTTGTCGGCGTCCAGGATCGCCACCAGTGACACCTCGGGCAGGTCGAGGCCCTCGCGCAGGAGGTTGATTCCTACCAGCACGTCGTACTCGCCGGCGCGCAGTTCACGCAGCAGTTCGACCCGGCGCAGGGTGTCGACGTCGCTGTGCAGATAGCGCACCTGGATGCCCAGTTCCAGGAAGTAGTCCGTGAGGTCCTCGGCCATCTTCTTGGTGAGCGTGGTGACCAGGACGCGCTCGTCCTTCTCTGTGCGCTGCCGGATCTCGTGCACCAGGTCGTCGATCTGGCCCTCGGTGGGCTTGACGACGACCTCGGGGTCGACGAGGCCGGTGGGGCGGATGATCTGCTCGACGAAGCCGTCCGAGCGGGACATCTCGTACGTGCCCGGAGTGGCCGACAGATAGACCGTCTGGCCGATGCGCTCCTGGAACTCCTCCCACTTCAGGGGGCGGTTGTCCAGGGCGGAGGGCAGCCGGAAGCCGTGGTCGACGAGGGTGCGCTTGCGGGAGGCGTCGCCCTCGTACATCGCGCCGATCTGCGGGACGGTGACGTGGGACTCGTCGATGACGAGGAGGAAGTCGTCCGGGAAGTAGTCCAGCAGAGTGTTGGGCGGGGAGCCGGGCGAGCGGCCGTCGAAGTGCATCGAGTAGTTCTCCACACCGGAGCAGCTGCCGATCTGGCGCAGCATCTCGATGTCGTACGTGGTGCGCATGCGCAGGCGCTGGGCCTCCAGCAGCTTGCCCTGCTTCTCGAGCTCGGTCAGGCGCTCGGCCAGTTCCTTCTCGATGTCGTTGACGGCCCGCTCCAGGCGCTCGGGGCCTGCGACGTAATGGGAGGCCGGGAAGACGTAGAGCTGCTGGTCGTCGCTGATGATCTCGCCGGTGAGCGGGTGCAGGGTGGACAGCGCCTCGATCTCGTCGCCGAACATCTCGATGCGGACGGCCAGCTCCTCGTAGACCGGGAAGATCTCGATGGTGTCGCCGCGGACGCGGAAGGTGCCGCGGGTGAAGGCCATGTCGTTGCGCGTGTACTGGATGTCCACGAAGCGGCGCAGCAGCTCGTCGCGGTCGATCTCCTCGCCGACCTTGAGGGGGACCATGCGGTCCACGTACTCCTGCGGGGTGCCGAGGCCGTAGATGCAGGAGACCGAGGCGACCACGACGACGTCACGGCGGGTGAGCAGCGAGTTCGTCGCGGAGTGGCGCAGGCGCTCGACCTCCTCGTTGATCGAGGAGTCCTTCTCGATGTAGGTGTCCGACTGCGGTACGTAGGCCTCGGGCTGGTAGTAGTCGTAGTACGAGACGAAGTACTCGACGGCGTTGTTCGGCAGCAGCTCGCGGAACTCGTTCGCCAGCTGGGCGGCCAGGGTCTTGTTCGGCGCCATCACGAGCGTGGGGCGCTGGAGCTTCTCGATCATCCACGCGGTGGTGGCGGACTTGCCGGTGCCGGTCGCGCCGAGCAGCACGACGTCCTTCTCGCCGGCCTCGATGCGCCGGGCCAGGTCGGCGATGGCTGTCGGCTGGTCGCCGTTCGGCTGGTAGGGGCTGACGACCTCGAAGGGCGCCACCGTGCGTTCGATCTTTGAAACGGGCCGCATGGGTTCCACCGTACGACCTGGCACTGACAACGGGCTCTGATCAGCGGTTCTGAGGGGTGCGGGAAGCCCGGTGCTCCACGGTGCGGCGAGGGCGGAACCGCAGGCGCTGGGCGGAGTGGCGGACGTGGGTGTGGGCGGGGACGCCGGGTTTGTGCTCGGCGGGGACGACGGTGAGCTTCCCCATGACCATCAGCGGGTCGAACATCACCACGACGCCCGCGAGGAGCAGGAAGGCGAGCGGGCCGATCAGCATGGGCCCGAGCAGTGTCGCGGGCGAGTCCCCCGTGGTGGGTTCGGCCGTGCCGTGCAGGTGGACGCTGAGGGCGGCCATGCCCGTGTAGTGCATGCCGCTGACGGCGAGCCCCATGACGAGGCTGGCGCCCACGCTCCACAGGAAGCCCCTGATCTGGCCGGCGGCCCACAGGGCGGCGGTGGCGGCGCCCATGGCGATGACGACGGAAATGCCCACGGTGACGGTGTTGTACTCCAGCTTCCCGTCCAGGCTCATGCTGGCCATGCCCAGGTAGTGCATGGAAGCGATGCCCAGGCCGGTGATGGTGCCGCCGGTGAACAGGGCCGTACCGCGCGCGCCCTTGTAGCCGACGATGAAGATCCCGATGCCCACCATGATGATCGCGACGGCCAGACTCGCGAAGGTCATCGCCTTGTCGTAGTGGATCGGGGTGCCTCGGACGGTGAACCCCATCATGGCGACGAAGTGCATGGTCCATATGCCGGAGCCGATGGCGGCGGAGCCGAGGGCGAGCCAGCCCGGGCGCCAGGACTGGGCGACGAGCATGGATCTCGTGGTGCACCGCAGGCCCAGCGCGCCGCCGAGGCAGGCCATGAAGTAGGCCACCAGGGGTGTGACCAGGCCGTAGCTGAATCCGTCGACCGTGCCCTGCATGCGCGGCTGCCCTTCCCGCCCTCGTACGTCCCGGAATTACTGATGTGCGCCCCCTCCCAGGACCGCACCAGCGGTCAGGGTTGACGCAGAGAGTATGACCCCCACCGGAATGGTCGAACGACTTTCCGGCAAAGAAACACGGCCTTGCCGCAGTTGTGCGGTACCAGTGAGCGGAGTTGGGCCTTCCCCGTTCAGCGTGTGGCCATCCCGCACCCCTCTCGCGTTGACCCTCTGCTGTCAGAGTTGTGCTGTCTGTGATGTTGCCGTTCGCTCGTCGCGAGGAGTACGCATGCACGCGCGCGCTGTTGCCGCCTCGACCACCGCACTCCTGGGGACCGCCGCTCTCCTGTTCCCCGTCTCCCCCGCGCAGGCCGCGGGTGGTGACCCGTCCCCGCTGGTCATCGGGCACCGGGGGGCCTCCGCGTATGCGCCCGAGAACACCCTGGCCTCCCTCGACGCAGCCGCGGAGCTGGACATCCGCTGGGTGGAGAACGACGTGCAGCGGACACGTGACGGAGAGCTGGTCGTCATCCACGACGACACCCTCCGGCGCACTACCGACGCGGAGGAGGTGTATCCCGACCGGGCACCCTGGCGGGTGGAGGACTTCACGGCCGCGGAGATCGCCCGTCTGGACGCGGGCAGCTGGTTCGGTCCCGCGTACGCGGGGGTGCGCGTGCCGACGCTGGAGCAGTTCGTGCGCCGCCTGGAGAGTCATCGTCAGAAGCTGCTCCTGGAGATCAAGAATCCGGAGCTGTATCCGGGCATCGAGCGGCAGACGCTGAAGGTCCTCAGCAACGAGGGCTGGCTCGACCGGTCGCATCTGGCGGGCCGGCTGATCGTGCAGAGCTTCAGCGCGGACAGCGTGCGGACGGTGCACGAGCTGAAGCCCGGTGTGAAGACCGGCCTCCTGGGGACGCCACGGCTGCCGGACCTGCTCGACTGCGCCGAGTTCGCCGACCAGATCAACCCCTCCTACAGCTCGCTCACCCCGGCCTACGTCTCCTCCGTCCAGGCGTTCGACGGACCGCACGGCAGGCCGATGAAGGTTTTCGCCTGGACGGTCGACGACGCGAAGACGGCCCGGCGGGTCGCCGGTTACGGCGTCGACGGGATCATCACGAACAGGCCGGACGTGGTGCGAAGGGCCGTGGGCGACTGATCGGCGTTCCGCCCGGGAGGGCGTTGTCAGTGGCGGGTCCTACTGTGGGCGCATGGACAGCCGAGAGCAGGTCGAGCCGCACATCGTGTGGGCGGTCGTCGACAGTGGGATCGGGCCGTTGCTGCTGGCCGCGAGCCGGGACGGGCTGGTCAACGTCGTGTTCCACGCCACGGACGCGGTGCGGGACCGGGCCCTCGAGCGGCTGGCGGCGCGGCTGGGCACCGAGCCCGTCGAGGCGCCCGGCTCGCCGCTGCTGGCCGAGGCGATAGGCCAGCTCGATGCGTACTTCGCGGGTGAGCGGCGGGACTTCGACCTGCCTCTGGACTGGTCGCTGATCTCCGGCTTCAACCGGGCGGTCCTGCGTGAACTGGCCTCGGGCGTGCCGTACGGCCAGGTCGTCGGATACGGCGACCTGGCCGGACGCGTCGGTCAGCCGGGCGCCGCCCAGGCCGTGGGCATGGCGATGGGCGCCAATCCGCTGCCGGTGGTGGTGCCCTGTCACCGGGTAGTGGAGAGCGACGGCGGCATCGGCGGCTTCGGGGGTGGCCTGGAGACCAAGCGGCGGCTGCTCGCCCTGGAGGGTGTGCTTCCCGAGCCGCTCTTCTGAACGGCGGCTCCCGTGCGAGCCGATGGGCTCGGTCAGTCGTAGTGCCGGGCCTCGAAGACGTTGCCGTCCGGGTCGCGGAAGTAGAAGCTGCGGGTGGCCTTGCCCTGGGCGCCGAAGGAGCCCTGCGCGAGGTCCGACATCGGCACGGAACGTTCTTCCAGGCGGCTGAGGAGGGCGTCGAAGTCGCCACGGGGCAACGACAGGCAGACGTGGTTGACCGGGTGCCCCGCGCTGTCGGCGGAGCCGGGCAGCATCGTCATGCGCTCCGCGTAGCTCAGCGGCATGAGGTCGAGGATGGTCTCGCCGTTGAGGCGCACGGAGGGGAAGGGCGCCTCACCCGCCGCGAATTCCGCGAGCCGCACCGCTTCCAGGCCGACGGCCTTCTCATAGAAGTCCGCGGCGGCGAGCGGGTCGTGCACCCAGAGGACGACGTGGTCGAGGCGAGGTGTGCGGTCGGTCATCCCTCCAGGCTCGTGAGGACTCCGGCTGCCCGCAAGGGTTTGGCCCGGTCCGCCGCCCGCCAGAGATGAGGGAAGACGACTGACCGGCTGACAGGAGGCAGGCGCGTGGTGCTGGTGGTGTCCGAAGAAGTGCGGGAGGCGATCGACGCGCGCCGGCCCGTAGTGGCCCTGGAATCCACGATCATCGCCCACGGGCTGCCGCGGCCGCGCAATCTCCAGGTGGCACTGGAGCTGGAGACGGCCGTACGGCAGGAGGGCGCGGTGCCCGCCACGATCGCCGTGCTGGACGGGCGCCCGTGTGTGGGCCTGGACAAGGAGCAGCTGGAACGGGTCGCCAACGAGGACGGGATCCGCAAGCTCGGCCACCGCGACCTGCCGCTCGCGGTGGCGTCCGGGGCGAGCGGGGCGACCACGGTGTCGGCGACGGCGCTGCTGGCGGCGCTGGCGGGGGTACGGGTCTTCGCGACGGGCGGGCTCGGCGGGGTGCACCGGGAGTGGACGGCGACGCAGGACGAGTCGGCCGACCTGGGGCTGCTGGCGCGCACGCGCATCACGGTGGTGTGCGCCGGGGTGAAGTCGATCCTGGACGTGCCGGCGACCCTGCAGCGGCTGGAGACGCTGGGGGTCGCCGTGGCCGGTTACGGCACCGGCCGGTTCCCCGGCTTCTACCTCTCGGACTCCGGGCATCCGGTGGACTGGACGCTCAAGACGCCGGGGGAGGTGGCGGAGGCCATGCGCGCCCAGGACGCGCTCGACGGGCCGGATTCGGCGCTGATCGTCGCCAACCCCGTGCCCGAGGACGAGCAGCTGGACCCGGATTTGCACGCGCGGGTGCTCACGGAGGCGCTGCAGGCGTGCGCGCAGGAGGGCATCACCGGCCAGGCGGTCACCCCCTTCCTGCTCGACCACCTGGTGCGGCACACCGACGGCGCCTCCCTGAGCGCCAACCTGGCGGCGGTCCGGGGGAGCGTTCGCCTGGCGGCACGGATCGCGGCGGCCTGGGCCCGGCGATGACGACGGCCGGCGAAGCGGGGCCGGAAGGAAAGACGGGCTCCGGGCGTCCGGGCGACGCGGTCGGCCGGGGGCCGCTGGGCCCGGAAGGGCGAACGGGCTCCGGGCGCACGGGCGACGCGGTGGGCCGGGGGCCTCTGGGCCCGGGAGGGCGAACGGGAGCCGGGTGCTCGGACGACGTGGCCGGCCAAGGACGGCTGAGCCCGAAAGGGCGAACGGGCGCCGAGCGCACGGGCGACGCGGCCGGCCAAGGACGGCTGAGCCCGGAAGGGCGAACGGGCGCCGGGCGCACGGGCGACGCGGCCGGCCAGGGACTGCTGGGCCCGGAAGGGCG